>NZ_JAQWOO010000009.1 GCF_029245835.1 Algibacter sp.
TTAACCCTATTACAATCAAAAAACATGGCAGAAAAGCTAAAAGTATTTTTAAACATGGGCTCTCTTTCTTAGCTAGTGTATTGTTAAACACTGAAAATCAAATGAATACTAATATATTCCATTTTTTGTCATGTACTTAGGGGATATTTATAAAAACTAACTAGTTCTAAATCATTTGTGTTTGTTATGAAGTTCCCAACTTCATTTTCAGCTTGAGCTAAGTATGAAATTTCAGAGCTGTTTCCTGGGTGCTCAGAAAGGGTAAATACAATATTATTTTGATTTAGATTAATATTTGTTATTGTAGAAGTTCCCGCATTGGTCAATTCAAAATTTTCTGCAACGGTATCCATTTCAAGATTAATAGCGTCTGTCTCAACAATTAAGGTGGTGTTATTTTGAAGATAAGCATCAGTAATCATTGGAGGGGTTACTTCGTCTGAAGTTGTTGTACCATATAGGTCTCTGTTAATTAAAGCAAATATACGATCAGCAAATGATTCATATCCACCTGCGAATAGAAAATGACAGTAATCGCTCCTGTATAATAATGAGGCAGTAGACATAATTGAAATATCTGAATTTTCATATGCCAATTGCCTTTGAGCTTCTTTTACTTGCATTAAATTCACAAAGGGGTCAGAACCAGAGAAATTTATAAGGCTGTAGCAACCATTCTTAGTTTGAAAAATATAAAAATGCTCAATATTTGGATAATCTGTTAGCCATGAATTTTTCAAATCAATAAATTCATTTTTGTATTCAGCAGTTGAAGTAGCAACTTTGGCGTTATGTTCACCCTGGGACCAAAGGACAGATCTAACATAATTTTTAAGACCTGTTTTAGTAAGGCGGTAGTACATTTT
Source organism: Algibacter sp. (assembly GCF_029245835.1). GTDB lineage: Bacteria > Bacteroidota > Bacteroidia > Flavobacteriales > Flavobacteriaceae > Algibacter_B. The sequence goes on from NZ_JAQWOO010000009.1 coordinate 867, forward strand.
ACCATAATTAGAGCTTTGTGAAGTTTGGTAGTCACTAGGGGCTTTAAAAAAGTCAATTTCCTTTCCGCCAACTGCTCCATTAAATATTGCAACAGGTATATTTGTTGTGTTTACTATGGAGTTAGCAAGTTTTAATCCCCATTGTCCGGTATTGCCATCCGAATCTCTCGATCCATCACCTTGCCCAATATACCATTCGTCATTACTTAATAAGTTTGATGTAGTATTTGTACCATTTGCATATACACGTATAAAAGGATCAATAAAACCATTTGCACTTGCTACTCCAGATAATTTTCTTGCTTCTGCATTAGATTGGCCTTGTATAATGTAAACGTCACCAGCCACTATATCATCAATTTCTTTTTCAAGGATTAAAGAACTGTTGATTTCACTAAATATTTTTACAGAATAATTTACAAGTTCTGCATCAATTTTAATATCAAAATTGAAAGAGGCAATATTTGAAGTAAAATTTAATGTATGAGAAGAGGTATTATATAAGATATTATCTCTATAAACTTCTACTTGAATGGAATTGTAATTTGATGCTGATTTATTTACCTCGCCTTCAATAATAATACTACCCTTGTTTGTAATTAAGTCCCTACCTAAAAGTTGCTTGTCAAGCGGAATAGTATTAAATGTAACTTGGCCATAAGATAAACTAAATAGCAATAATAATAATAAGAGTGTTATAATATGTTTCATGGTTGGTAATGATTAACTAATAGCAATAATACTTAAAACATTATACCACAATACTTGAGGGAAGTTTGTAGATTTTGGGTGTGCTATAAGTTCTCGGAAGTCCTTAATCTAAAAAATAGAATTATATCTGAAACTTAGATAACAACATCAAATACAGATATCTGAGTATATTTAGATTAAATTAATACTTTTTTTTAACAAATATTTATTCTAGTTATAAATACTAGAAAACAAATAAAAATTATAATTAGAAATATCAATTAATAGCAGCGGAAAATTACAATTTTTCACATAGTATGCGTCTAAAAAAATTAAAAAACGTCCATCTTTTCGTTCAAAAACAAATTTTTAGGGTGTAAGTAATAACGGAATCACGACATGCTATAAATTCATGTATAATTAATGATTTAAAAAGTAGTTAATAAATTGTGAGTTCAAGTAATAAGTGCAACCCGAATATTTAAAACTACTGGATTTTACACCAGTATTTTTGAGATCAATATTTATATTCGTTCCGTTTTAACTTTTAAAATATTAAAAAGTTAAGATAGGCTTTTGTTGATATTTTTTTAGTTAACAATGATATCATATTCCATAAATGCTTTGCTTAAAACAATTATGTGTAGGTAAAAACTGTTTGTAGCGTCTTTAATCATAAAATAAATCGATAAAACGATTGTTTTTAACGTTTAATTACATAGATTTGTTTTTTAAACCCTTAAATCTACAACATGAAAGTTAAGATTATTTTATTTAGTTTAGGCCTTTTCTTTTTTACTAGTATTGGTTTTGCTCAAAAAAACAAAGGACCAAAAAGTTTTATTAGCGAAAAAGTTACTATAAATAAATACCATAATAAAGGTGAGTTGGAGCGTATGCAAAAAGGTCAATTAATAACTCTTTATTCTGAAAGAATTCAAGTACTTGCTAGGACGTTGCCTTATGTTGCTTTTGCAACAAAACCAGGTATAACAATGGCTACTTTGGGGATTCCAACTAATAATGATAATAAAAAAGCACTAGATAATCAATTTGAATCTACTGATGATTATTTGGAAAAGGCTAATGAATTCCATAGGGAGTACTTACCATATTCTGATACTGGAAATTTAATTGCTGGAATATTGTTTTATGAGGAAATAATGAAATCGCTTCATCAGTACGATGATTTTCGTTAAACAATATTTTTTAATAGTATTTACCTTTTTTGTAGTAAGTATAGATTGATTTTTGTTTTTTGAATTTTCCTCTTTTATAATATAGAGAAATTTAAAAAGTTAGTGTCAATTTTTGGTTTAAAGTCTTTCGCTTCGACATCATATTTTTTTAAAAATCAAACACTTTTCTTTATATTCGATTGCATTTAATCGATTGTTTTTCTGATAATAATTACATAAAATATGTATTTTGACGAAAAAATTGGTATTTCATGGATTTTTTTTTATTTTTGAATATTAATTATTAAAAAATTATTTTTAGTTTTAAACTAAAATATTTAACTATGAAAAACTATACCCAAATCATTTTCATATTTCTTTTTTTAGTTGCAAATAGTTTTGCGCAACAAGAAAAAGGAATAATAGGCAGTAACAATTGGTTGGATAATTGGACAGATTTTAAACCTCAATTAAAAGATTACGACGAACCAACTAAAATATTAGCAGGTAATATTACTGAAAATACAACCCTTTATAAAAAGGAAGTGTACTTATTGCTAGGAAGTGTTTTTGTTACCAATAATGCAACACTTACTATTGAACCGGGAACATTGATACTTGGTGATTTTCAAACTAATGGATCACTAACCATATCAAGAGGTTCAACTATTTTTGCTGAAGGTACAGAAACCGACCCAATAGTTTTTACTTCAAACCGAAGTGTAAAAAGACCAGGTGACTGGGGAGGTATCGTTATATTAGGAAATGCTCCAATAAATAGGTTTGGTTCTGGATCTGCAGCCATGTTTTATCCAGATTTAAAAGCATATGATTACGTTAACGCTAATTATGGAGGTAATGATGCTATGTCTAGCTCAGGAGTAATAAGGCATACCAGAATTGAGTTTGCTGGTAAAAGAATTTCTGAGGATGTTTACTTTAATGGTTTGTTTTTAGCAAGTGTAGGAAAGAAAACAAAAATAGGCAGTATTATGGTAAGTCATTCAGCTGGTAATGGTTTTGAAGTTTGGGGCGGTAAATTGGCAATGTATAGATTGGTATCCTTTAATTGTCATGGTAGCGATTTTAAATTTAATTATGGTTCAAGATCAATATTGCAAAATTCTTTAGCAGTAAGATCGCCTTATGCTTCAAATGGTGGACGGTCGAGATGTTTGGAAGTTAGATCTTACAATAAAAAAGAAGAATGTGATTTTTCTAAAAAACTAACATTGTTAACAACCAAAAATTTAACGTTTTTAAATTCTAGTGAAGATTTAGAAACAGATATAAAAATGAATCTAGTAAAGGAAGCTGTTTTTATAGGACAAAACACTTCTATTGATATGAGTAAAAGTGTCATATCAGGATTCAATCCCGCCGTAATTTTAGATGAAAAGATTATAGTAAATCAGGAAAATTTAGAGAAAATAAATTTTAATGCGATGTTGTTTAACAACTGCAATGGAAATATTTTTTTAGAATATAACTCAAATAATGAGGATTTAGAGAACTGGTATGGCAATAGTGCATTTTTCAATGTGTATTCAAAAAGCGATAATTATGAAACTTTTATAGATACGAAGAGTATCAAAAGACCAGATTTTAGATTGCGAATTAATAAAATAATTGCATCAAACGAAGTAGATCCAGATTTACGAATGGATTAATAATTTATGGTAATAAAACCTTAGGCTTCTGTACTTCCCAGTTTATACTCTTATAATTTTTTTAAATTCCTTAAAAATCTAAATAAATACATTGGATGGCATAAGTTTTTAGATGTTTTATTTACTAAAGCAAATAAGATTATATGAGGACCTTTACTCTATTTAATTATATTGGTATTTTCATTTTCTTTTTAAGTGGAATTGGAACTATTAATGCTCAAATAGTTATAAGTAAGCCTAATTTAGGTTTTACACAGGCCTGCGCAAGTCCTTCATTTAATACTTATAATGTAACGTTTTCTTTCTCTCCAGAATCTGCTTTAGAGACTTCAAATCAATTTATTGTTGAACTCTCTGATGGAACTGGTAGTTTCTCAAATCCAACAGCAATTTATACTTCTGCAGCAGGAACGGTAACTACCTCGCCAGTTACATTTAGCTTTTCAATACCAACATCAACTGCTGGTGAAGCCTTTAGGATACGATTAAGAAGTACAGCACCAGCCTCAATAAGCTCAAGTTCTAATGCTTTTTCTGCGTACTATAAAGCACAAGACACCCCTTTTTCTATAAATAATTTAATTGCTTCAGGTGCTTACTGCTCAGGAGGAAGTTATTTATTAACTATCGATAACCCCGGTGTTTTTTCAAATGACTCACCTTTAAAATATCCTTCACTAACATTCAAATGGTATAAAGAAACTAGTCCAACAACCTCGGTTTTTGTGGCCGATGGAGAAACATTATCTGTTAACGAACCGGGAACCTATTTTGTAGAAACCAACTATGGGTCTTGTACTTCAAATTCATTTTCAAATCGTGTTACAGTAAGCGAAGTCTCTTCAGGCTCTACAAGTAATATTAGCTCAAGTTTAGGTAATCCGTATTGTTCTTCAAACGGACCTACGGTCTTAAATGCAATTAATGGAAATAGTTACCAGTGGTTTAAAGATGGTAAAGCAATTTCTGGTGCTACAAGTCAGATGTATGAAACCAATGATTCTGGTGAATATTCGGTGAATATAGATTTAGGAAATTGTATGACAAACGCATCCATAAACATAGAAACAACAGGATTTACAAGCAGTATTAATGTAAATGACATAAATAATATAGATGAAGACGAAACGCTAATGGTAACTGTTACTACTTCGGCTAATAACCCTGAGTATAATTGGTATTTAAATGATGTGATGATTAATGGTGCATCTGCCAATAGTTATGAAGTAACTCAAACCGGTTCTTATAAAGTTGTAATTACTCAAACTACAAGTTGTAATGCTTCAACAGAATTTCCTTTTATAGTAAGAGAAGCATTTCCAAATGTTGAAAAAATCCCGAATTTGATTAGTCCTAATGGAGATGGTGAAAATGATACATGGGTAATTCCACAAACTTATGTTAGTGGAACAGATACAGAAGTGATTTTGATAAGTTATCAAGGTAGAATAGAACTTAAAACAAATAGCTATCAGAATAATTGGCCAGAAAATCAATTAGATTTTAAAGCGATTAACCCCATTTATTATTACATCATAACCACATCTGATGGTAAAATAAAAAAGGGTACAATAACAGTCGTCAAGTAGCATGAAAATATATATACTACATATAGTTTTATTTTTCTGTATTACTCAGCAACTCTATTCTCAAGACGATGGAGTTGTTGCGTTTAATATACCTTCTAGAAATTCTTTAAAATTTAACAGACATTTTATTAATCCGACATTTAGTTTTGTTAGAGAACAAAATAAATATATCAGCTTTAATAATAAGCGTGAATGGGCTCAATTTGATAATGCTCCTCAAACTTATTTGTTTAGTTATTCAGGAAGGTTTAGAGAAAATATTGGTGCTGGAGTTACATTATTTCAGCAAGATTATGGGGTTTTAACGACTTTTGGAGGAGTTTTAAATTTCGCTTACAATGCTGTCCTAGACAGGGAAAGCAATTTAACTTTTGGGCTGAATCTTGGTTTTTACAAAAGTGGAATAAACGAGGGTAATGTTATTACAAATTCTCCAGAGCCGTCTCTTGAAAATTTTCCTTCAAATTCAATAATTACAATAAATCCAGGGATAAATTACGGTACTGAGTTTTTAGATTTTGGTGTTTCTATTAATAATTTGGTATCCTACAATTTAGCATCTTCAAAAATGATAGAAGATGATCCGGAGCAAGGTTTTCAAGCATATATTATGTACACTGGCTATTTAAATAGTCGTGGTTTTTTTGATGAAAGTAGATTTTCAAGTTTAATACGTTCTGAGTTTCAAAAAGATCAAACGGTTATATCAGGAATGGTAATGTTAATGGTGCCTAAAGGGTTTTGGGCTCAAGCTGGATATAATAGTTTATATACATTGTCTGCCGGTATTGGTTTAAATATTACAACTCAAATAGCTATTGAATATAATTATGGGAAAGGTGTTGGTGGCTTTTCTGCTTTTGGAAACGCTCATGATATTACTTTGGCTTATAAATTTGAGAATAGAAACCGGTATGCTTATAGTGGTGATGATGATGAAGAAGGATTATTAATGTCTACAACCAAAAAAAGAAAATCTAATGTAAATAGAAGAAGGTCCTCTAAATCGACTTCAAGTAAAAAGAAAAAACCAGTAGTTACTAAAAATAATAATGTTAACTCGGATAAAGTAGCTGAAGAAAAACAAGTAAAATTAGCAGAAGCAACACGAGTAAAAGCAGAACAAGAGGAGCAGGCTAGAATAGCAGAATCAGCACGTATTAAAGCTGAGGCAGAAGCTCAAGCAAAATTAGAAGCTGCAGCACGAGTAAAAGTAGAACAAGAAGAGCAGGCTAGAATAGCAGAATCAGCACGTATTAAAGCTGAGGCAGAAGCACAAACAAAATTAGCAGAAGCAGCAAGAGTAAAAGTAGAACAAGAGGAGCAGGCTAGAATAGCTGAATCAGCACGTATTAAAGCTGAGGCAGAAGCTCAAGTAAAATTAGAGGTTGCAGCACGAGTAAAAGCAGAACAAGAGGAGCAGGCTAGAATAGCAGAATCAGCACGTATTAAAGCTGAAGCCGAAGCACAAACAAAATTAGAAGCTGCTACACGACTAAAAGCAGAACAAGAGGAGCAGGCTAGAATAGCAGAAGTAGCTCGTATTAAAGCTGAAGCCGAAGCACAAACAAAATCAGCAGAAGCAGCACGAGTAAAAGTAGAACAAGAGGAGCAGGCTAGAATAGCAGAAGTAGCACGTATTAAAGCTGAAGCCGAAGCTCAAGCAAAATTAGAAGCTGCTGTACGAGTAAAAGCAGAACAAGAGGAGCAGGCTAGAATAGTAGAATCAGCGAACGCTAAGGCTGAGGAAGAAGCGAAAATTAATGAGATCCTTTTAGATGAGGTTTTGATTAAATTTAAAAAATCTACTGAATCATCTAAAAATACTCAACAAAAATTATTAAACAAATTAAGTGAAAAAGTTGCAGCTAAACAACAAGATTTAAATGACTTAATAAAAGAAAATGATTTAAGTGAAAAAGGAATTTTTAGTGCTCCAAAAGCCTTCAAAAGTGTATCTGCAGAAAATAATGCTATAGAAGCTTTAAAACTTGAAATTGATAATTCTATTGAATTACGAAATACTAAAATTACAGAGATTGAATCGCTTTATAAAGAGCGACTTAAAAAAGTTAAAAGTAAAGATGACTTAGTAAATATTGAATATTTAAATGTTATTAAAGCTTTAAAAATAGAACAGTTGCAAGCTAAAAATATTAAGAAAAATTTAGTGTCAACATTAGAAGATATTAAAGTTGCTACAGATTTTGAAAGAAGAAGGCGAATTAAACGTGCGGCTTATGATAATGAAAATGATAGATATAACAAAGATAGAGCTACTTTGGAGCGTATTAAGAAATTTACAGACCTAAGTACTGAGCCATTAACAAAACAAGATTTTAATCATGGAGAGGAACTTAGTAATATCCAAATTGTGAAAGATGTAAACAATGTTGAGGAAGGGTATTATTTAGTTGTAGCAGTGCATATTGATGTAAGTAAAAGAGATGAGTTTTTAAAGAAAGCTGTTGCTGCTGGAGAAAATAATATCAACTTCTTTTTTGATGTAAATACTAGCAAGTACTATATCTATTATGAGAAGTTTGATAATATAGGTCAAGCTAAATCATCATTAGATACTAACAAAGGAAGTAAGCCATATAATAGTAAAATGTCCATGGTGAAAATTGAAAATTAGACTAGTTTTATCGATGGTGAAGAAGTGTTTATAGTTATTATTATCTATAGATTCTTACTCTTCATAACATAATACGTAAAATGAAATATATTCTATTGTTTTGAAATAAAATTATATTTTGAATGAAAATTTCTACATAAAACATATTTTTTATCGATAAAATAACTAATAAAACGATAAACCGCTTAATATATTCAAACTCTCTTTATTTTTACAAAAATATTCCTGATATTTATACCGTTAAATAGCATAAATTATAGGTAAATGAATTTATTTATAGGAAATAAACTATAATTAAATATATTTAACAAAGCAAGCTTCTTTTTAACTATCCCCAGTTATAAAGAAGGAATATATAAAATCAGCCATGTACAAAACTACTTATTTGAAAATTGGGTTTGTTATTTTATTCCTTTTAGTGAGTGTACAAATGTTTGGGCAACTTCCAGTCCCTTTTACACCAAGATTACCTAATGGTAGCATAAAAGTTAAAGGAGATATTTTATTAATAGGTAATAATATCATTACCGCTAAAGATTTACCTCTTCCGTATAATGGTTCAGAAATAAATAATAATAATGAAGGTGTTTACGTAAATGTTGCTGATGGAGGGGACTCTTCAATTTTCAGTTCAAGTAGTGCAGACTTAGCAATAAATAATTCTTGTAAAAGTATTTTATATGCAGGTTTATATTGGGCTTCTGTTTATCCATTGGAAATTGCTAATAATAGAAGTGTCCAATTTGAAGGCACCCCTAGAATTGAAGATTGGAACCAAATAAAATTTAAATTACCTACTGGAGGATTTATTGATTTAGTAGCGGATGATGACTCTGATCCTGTTGGAGAGGAAGATGATATTATTTTTGATGGCTATGAATATTATGGTTTAGGTGTAACTAATTCATTTAAAGACTCACCAATAATTTGTTATAAGAATGTTACAAGTTTATTACAAGGCTTACCAGATGCTGATGGACAATATACTGTAGCTAATTTAAGAGCAACAAGAGGAATAAGAAGAGGAGGGTGTTCTGCTGGTTGGACACTCGTGGTTATTTACGAAAGCCCTATTTTACCTAGTAAATTTATTTCAGTTTTTGATGGATATGCAGGTGTTCAAAATACGACAGAGTTAGATATTCCTGTTTCTGGATTCCAAACATTACCATCCCCTTTACCCGTAAATTCTAATATTGCGGTTGCTGCATTAGAGGGAGATATTGGTCTCACTGGCGATTCTTTTCAATTTAAAGCAAGCACATCAGGTGCTTATACCGTTTTAAGTGATGCCATAAATCAGGCCAATAATTTTTTTAATTCTACTATAACCATAAATGGAATTCACGCTACTAATAGAAATCCAGCTAGTTTAAATACCCTAGGATTAGACATTAATAATTTTAGGCTACCAAATCCTCTTAACTCAGTTTTGCCAAATAATGCTACTGCTGGGGATTTAAAGTTGACAACAAATGGAGACGGATATGGGGTATTTTTAACATCGTTTGCTGTTGAAATAATTGAGCCAAAGATAACACTAACAAAAGTAGTTGAGGATGCATTAGGTAATGATATTGGTAATCAATTAGTTAATCTCGGAGATGAGTTAAACTATGTTATTGGTTTTCAGAATACTGGAAATGATGATGCTACAAATCTTATAATACGTGATGTTCTTCCAACAAATATAGTATTTAATTATCCCACAGATATGGGCTTGCTACCACCTGGGGTTACAGTACAAAGTTATAATCCTACAATCAGAGAACTTATTTTTAGTGTTGATAATTCTGTGGTTGAAGAAAATGATCCAGCACAAGAAATTCGTTTTAAAGTAGCGGTTGTTTCATCTTGTAGTTTGTTAAGTGATGCTTGTTCTAACATAATAAGTAATCAGGCTTATGTTACATACAATGGTACAATAAATTCAACATTTATAATTTCAGATGATCCCAGTTTCAGTTCTAATACCGGCTGTTTAATAACTCCAGCGGCAACTAATTTTTTAGCTGATCTAAACTGTATATTTAGTGAAGAAGTTATTCTTTGCGGTGACAGTACCGTTTTAACTGCTGCTAATGGATATGATTCTTATTCATGGTCAACTAGCCCAACAGGAACTCCTGTAATAGGAACAACACAATCCATTACAGTAACAGCAACAGGCACTTATTATGTGCGTAATACTGCTATAGCACCTTGTCAATCTATAGAGCAAGAATTTGATGTAATTACCTTTGGAGCTGGTGTTACCAACCCTGTAATTCCATTTGCAGATCAGGTTGTTATTTGTCCTAATGATGGTAAAGAATTACCAAATATATTTTTATGTGGTGGAAATGGTCCTAGGCTCATTGAAACCAATATTACAGATACAACTTCCATTATTTGGGAACAACTTGATGAAACAAGTTGTACCGCTATTACTAATCTAGACTGCGCAAACGAAGATGCTGCTTGTACTTGGAATCAAGTAACTACAGGTCCTAATTTTATGGCAGATACTGCTGGACAATTCAGGTTAACTTTAAACTATGATGGTGGATGTTTCAACCAATTTTATTTTAATGTTTATACCAATTTATTAGCTCCTACTGTGACCTCAAGAGATATTTATTGTACAACTCCAGGTGAAATTGTAGTAGGGGGTGTACCAAGTGGATATGAGTATAGTATAGATGGCGTTAACTATCAAACAAGTAACGTGTTTTCAGTTAATACACCTAATATTTACACGATATACATTAAACAAATAGGAGTAGATCCAAACCCATGTATATTTACTGTACCCGATGTTCAAATAAGACAAACAGATTTTACAGTTTCTACGATTATTACACAACCACTTTGTTATGGAGATCTTGGTAGTGTTTCGATAGCAGCAAATGATGTGCGTCCGCAATATTTCTTTTCAATTTCTCAAGGAGGAACCCTAGTAAATAGTATTGGACCTATAACTCCAAATAATTATACATTTTCAAACTTAAATCCTGGAACATACACTATTGATGTTTCTACAGAAGATGGTTGTGTGTATTCTGGTGATATTGATATTATTGAACCTCTATTGTTAGAAGCCACCTCTGCATTAACAAAACCATTAACGTGTACAGATGGTGAAATTACAGTGTATCCAACGGGAGGAACACCGCCTTATTTCTATTTTGTAAATAGTACAACAGTTTTTCAAACAACTCCAGTAATTCCTGTGGCAAACGCTGGTATATATAATATTATAGTTGTTGATGCGAATAACTGTTCTGCAGAAACATCCATAACTGTTGATGCTATTCCTGCTCCAGATTTTACTGTAAATTGGACAGACATTGCTTGTTCTGATGCAGGTGATGTTGGTACTATAACTATTAATGTTACTAACCCAAATGGTAACACTTTAGAGTATAGTATAGATAATGGCGTCACATTTTCAAATTCAAATATTTTTATAGCATTAGCAGATGGAAACTATGATGTAGTTGTTCAGTATAGTTCTGGTCCAGATTCATGTTTAACACTTCCTCAATCTGTAAGCATCACAACGCAATCAATAGTAACTGGTTCTGCTACTTTAACAACACCATATAGTTGTAATTCTAACGGCATTATTACCGTTTCAGGAGCAAATGGAGGTACTGCTCCGTATACTTACAGTTTAGATGGTTTGAACTTCCTACCAGGAACAACATTTACAGGATTAACTGATGGAACATATACAGTTACTATTAGAGATTCTGGTGGCTGTACATTTATTGCAGCTCCAATTACAATTACTGCGCTTAACCCACCAACAGATTTAGATTTTAGTAATACAGCATTAAGTTGTCCAGCTATTACTTCAGAGGTAACTATTACGGGAACAACAGGAGGAACACTTCCTTTAGAATATCAAATTATAACACCAGTTGGTTCAGCAACAGCATATCAAACCTCTAATATATTTCCTGGGTTAAGTCCAGATACGTATACATTTCAAGTTAGAGATGCTTATGGATGTACATATAGTGAAACATTTACCATTGCACCATTACCGCCAATAACTGTTAGTACAGTCATCACTAAAGATTTAGATTGTACAGCCTCTCCTGATGGCATTATTACAGGAAATATTTCTGGAGGAACTGCTCCATTTACATATGCCGTTTCTTTTAATGGAGGCGCATATAGTGGTTCTAATTCAGTAACAGGAACATCATTTGCGCATACGGCAACTTCAGATGGAACATATCAATTTCAAATTACTGATGCTAATAGTTGTATTGCAGATTCTGGAGTACAAACGATTAATGCTATTTCGTTGCCTGAAATCATTTCAGTGACACAAACACAGCCTATTTTATGTCATGGCGATAATAATGCTGCAATAGATATAACCATTAATAATGCAGTTGGGACGCCACCTTTTATAATTAATGTAAATAACGATACAACAGCTACAGATTATGGTACGCAAACATCAGGATTACCAGCAGGAGATTATACGATTACCTTAACTGATGCTAATTTATGTGTTGATACAGACACTATTACTATTACAGAACCAAATGCTATTGATTTTACCTTAGCTAAAGTAGATATTACTTGTAATACTCCTGGAGGTTCAAGTTTAGGGGCAATTACCATACAAAATGTAACGGGCGGAACGGCTCCGTTTACTTATTACATAACAAATAATTTTGGTGATGTCATTGCTGGAAATCCATATTCAGCAGTATCTAATGAAGATCATACATTTAATATTATCAATTTTGGTACGTATACGATTAATATTGTTGATGCTAATGGATGTAGTTTTTCAAGACAAGAAATTATTGCATCTCCACCGTCAGATTTATTAATTGATGTAACAACGGTAGTACCTAATTGTACAACAGGAGGAACTGCGGTAGTTGAAGCTATTTCAATTGTAGGAAGTGGAAATTATGAATTTGGTATTTTAGAATTCAATTCCGCACCTTATACATCTACCTTTTTACCATCAGATGTTGGATTTCCTAACCAAAGAACATTTACCAATCTAACACCAGGAGTGATTTACACGTTTGTGGTTCATGATTTAACAACGGGTTGTTATTTTGTAAAATCTGCAGACGCTTCTATAGCACCAGCTTCAACCTTAACATCTTCAGTTATTCCTAACAATGTTATCTGTCAAGGTGAAAATAATGGCAGTGTAACCTTCACTATTGATAATTTTGATAGTACAACAACATCTGTTGATTATGAAATATTTACCGCTTTCACTAACGTTTTAGTAGACGGACCATCAAATGTAGCAGTAACTTTCGGAACACCAGAAACAGTAACAACGCCAGCACCAGGGACATTATCTCCTGGACAATATTATATTCGTTTTACTGAAAATGGAACAGGATCTTTCAATGGTTGTGAATCTGCTTCAGTTATTTTCGAAATTAGAGAATCAGCAGTAGCTTTAAGTGTTACAGCGACTGTTGATAAAGATGCTAATTGTAATCCAAATTCAGGAATTATAAGTGCTATTGCAACAAATGGAACGCCACCATATTTATATCAATTAACAACATCAGCAACACCGCCATTAGCAACAGACCCATTATGGGCTTCAGCGAATACGTTTAATGCAGATGCTAATAGCTATTATGTGCATATTTTAGATGCTTATGGATGTATTCAATCTACACCAATAATTGTTTTACCATCAGATCCAGAACCAATAATTACAGCGACACTAAGTAATCAATGTACAGTTACAGAAGGGAATTTTGCAATAGATGTTGTATTAACATCGGCTAGTATAGCACCATATAGTTATAGTGTTGATGGTGGCGCTTTTCAAACAAGAATAGTACCTTTTACAATATCTAATTTATCATCTGGGACACATACCGTTGAGGTACAAGATGCTAACGGTTGTGGCAATTTAGTTTCAGTAGATATAGAATCCCCTTTAGAAATAATTCCTGCAATAACAGCATTACCAACTTGTAATGATAATGATGGGCAAATAACCATAACCGGATCTGGTGGGTCAGGTACTTATGCATATTCTATAAGCCCTAACCCAGCATCAATTACTTTAGCTGGAAATGTGTTTTCTGGTGTGCCATTTGGAACTTTTGTAGTTACCATTACGGATACTGTAACAAGTTGTTCTGAAAACGTTACCGTAGTGCTTCCAGGAGCAGTACCTCCAACGTTTACAACAACATCAACTCCAGTAACATGTTTTAGTGATAACGATGGTACTTTCGAGCTAAATGTTAATGGCTACTCAGGAGCATATACTTATGAGGTTTTTGATAGTTCGTCTGTTTCAGTTTTTGGAATGGTACCAGCCAACACATCAACAAATCCGGAATTAGTTACTGGGCTTTTAGCGGGAACGTACTCAGTAGTGATTACAGAAACCGCAAGTCCGTTTTGTTCAGCAACATCAAGTGTTATTATTTCTTCACCATCAGATCCTTTGAATTTGATTGCTTTAGAAACATCTAACGTTACCTGTGATGATGATAAAGGAACAATTATAGCTACTGCTTCAGGAGGTTGGGGAAGTTATGAGTATGAATTAACAGGAACAGCAACAGTAGCATATTCTTCTAACGGCACATTTACCAATTTATCAGCGGGTGCATATACCATTAATGTTAGAGATGCTGGTGGATGTATTGTTTCAGAAAATGTTCCACTTAATTTACCAACACCAATAGACGCAACAATTTCAGCTACACCAAGCTTATTGTCTTGTTTTGGAGATTCCAATGCAAATATTACAGTTAGTGCAGTAACAGGAGGACAAGGCACAAATTACACCTATACACTTAATAGGGTTGCTCCAACGGTGAGTGCTTCAGGACCACAAACGTCTCCTATATTTAACGGATTAGGAATAGGAACTTATAATGTAGTTGTTACTGATGGTTATAATTGTGAATTTACTACAGCCAATGTTGTTATTACACAACCTACAGAAGTTGAAGCAAATTTAGTAAAAGCAACATCACAAACCTGTACAACGCAAACCACATTAACTTTAAGCGCTTCTGGAGGAACAGATCCTTATGAATATAGCGATACAGCTTCTTTTACAACGGTATTAGGAACCTTCGTTACTTCAGTAACCTTTCCAGTGACTACTGGTACATATAGGTATTATGTTCGAGATGCTAATAGTTGTTCAGCCAATGTATCTAATGATATTACGATTGACCCATTACCAACTTTAACGGTAAGTTTAGATACTACTAATGCTGTGATAAATTGTGCTGGTGATGATAATGGCGTTATTATCGCTTCCGCGGAAGGCGGCCTAGGTAGTTATGTTTATACACTACAAGATGCTTCAGGGAATCCTATTGCGCCAGTAACTCAAACAAGTCCGGGCGTATTTACAAATCTTCCAGTAGGAAATTATCAGGTACAAGTAGATAGTGGCGATTGTTTAGAAATTTCTGCGGTAGCTCCAATTACAAATGCAGCAGTTCCTCTGGATGTCACGTTCAACCCAATTGATGTAACCTGTAATGGAGAGAATGATGGGATGTTAGAAATTACAACTTCTGGAGGTTCAGGAACTGTAAAGTACGCCATTTCTCCACAATTAGATCAATTCTTTGATGTTGAAACTGTTGAAAATTTAGCTCTAGGAAATTATGATATTGTTGTTCAAGATGAATTAGGGTGTTATGTAACTTATAATTTTGATATCGATCAGCCATTACCTTTAGGATTTACTTATACCATTACTAGTGAAGCTCCTTGTGATGGTGATTCAACAGGGGAATTTACTATAGAAATTCTAGGAGGCGAACCTCCATATAGCGTGAGTTTAGACGATGTGACTTACACACAATTACCGTTAGGTACAACAACATATACATTTTCTGGATTAGAGGGTGGCGAAAAAATGGTTTATGTTTTAGATAGTGGGAACTGTGGTGGAGATAGTCCATTTTCTATCCCTTTAGCAGAACCAGTAATTCTTGACCCATTAGCCAATATTGATTTTGAATGTATTAACGACTTCACAAATAACACCAATACAGTTACTAATCGAGTTACCGTTACAGTAGATTCTAGCATAACAGATACTTCTGTTCTAGAATACTCGTTAGATGGCGCTCCTTTTGCAACAGGAACTGGGATTTATGAAAATTTAACTGCAGGACCTCACAGTATTGCAGTGCGTCATCCAAATGGTTGTGTTCAAATTACAGATAACGGTATTCCTTTTGTTATTGATACCTTTCAACCTTTAGCTTTAGTTTTAGATGATGGCGGGTTAAATGAGATAGTAGCTACATCCTCAGGTGGAGCAGCACCTTATGAGTTTAGACTTAATGACGGGTCTTATGGCGACGAAAATACTTTTCTGATTTTTGAATCAGGTGATTATAGAGTTACTGTAATTGATGCCAATGGTTGTGAAGTTTCTGCAACACGATTCTTTGAATATGTTGATGTATGTATACCAAACTATTTCACACCTAATGATGATAATGTTTTAGATGAGTGGGGACCCGGTTGTGCCGATCAGTATCAAAATTTAACCTTCGATATTTTTGATAGATATGGAAGAAAAATAGCCACCTTAAGAATAGGAGATAAGTGGGATGGTAAGTATAAAGGCGTAGAATTGCCTTCTGGAGATTATTGGTATGTGGTAAAACTGAATGAACCGCAAGACAAACGAGAGTTTGTTGGACATTTTACACTATACAGGTAATAAGAGCTCTGAATGAAAAGAATTATGCAACTAAGAAAATTATATATAGGTCTGCTGCTCATGGTTATCACTAACGGTTACAGCCAAGAGTTGAATTTACCAGTATTTACACAATATTTGGCTGATAACAATTTTGTAGTATCACCAACGTATGCAGGTATAGGCGATAATTTAAAAATTAGAGCAAACGGACTTACACAGTGGGTAGGAATAAAAAATGCGCCTGATAATCAATCGATTTATGGCGATGTTAGAATAGCTGACCGTTCTGGAATTGGAGTTTCCTTTTATAATGATAGAAACGGTAATACTATCCAATCGGGCGGAAAAATATCTTTTGCGCATCATTTAGTTTTAGATTATTATTCAAAATTGTATCTGTCTTTTGGTATATCATACAACATCAATAATTTTAGAATTGATATTAATAATTTTAATACCACACAACAAAACCCAATTATAGACCCCTTTGTTACCGATGATAGAAGAACAACTAATAATAATTTTGATGTTGGTGCTTTGTTGAGGTATAAAGGCGGATTCTTTAGTTTTAATGCAAATAATATTTTAGATAAAAAATTAGATAAAACCATACGCGTTTCAGAACCTAATTTGCTTTTAAATTACCAGATATATTCTGGCTATACCTTTAAAGGTCCAAAAAAGAGTGGTTTAGAATTTGAACCTTCAATTTACTATCAGATGTTTAGTAGTGATAAACGTTCTAGTACAGATGTGAATTTTAAATTCAGAAAATATAATAGAGATTACGATTATTTTTGGGCAGGAATATCCTACCGATTCTTAAACGATCAATTTTTTAAACCTTTAAATGTAGGACCAATGGTAGGCTTTCAAAAGTCTATTTTTTACTTTGGATATGCTTATCAGATTACAACAAACGAGCTTTCAGCCTATAACTCTGGAACACATGTTGTAACTATTGGTTTAAACTTTTTACAAGGAATTAGTAATTGTCCTTGTACGCAGAGTGCCGTACGTAAATAGTAGTTTTTACAACTATTATTAAACATATTTCTTTCCTTTTTTTGAAAATTTTAGAGCATAAATACATTGTATCGTTTTTAAAATTTTAATAGGTTTAAATTTGAAAGTGTACTATTATGGTGCACTTTTTTCTTAAATCAATTCAACTTTAACACTTTATTAGTAAGGGCTCTTCTGTTTTATTGTCTCTTTAACTAAAACACAGAATCTTTCTTTATACATTTGTTTAAACATTTTTATGAAAGCTTTAGTAAATTAAATATGAAAAAAAATATTTTCCTTTTATTAGCGTTAATTGTTTTTAGTATTGGTAATTCTCAAATTTTAGAACCTGTAAAATGGAAAACATCTGTTGAGAAAATTACAGATACTGAATATAATTTGCTTACTCAAGCAACTATTGAATCTGGATGGCATTTGTATTCTCAAGATGTTCCTGAAGATGGTCCTATACCTACAACATTTACTTTTGATGATGCCAATGGCGCTTTTAAATTTATTGGTAATACAAGTGAAGAAGACGGGCATATTGTAGATGACCCAGTTTTTCAAATGAAAATTAAATTCTTCGATAAATCTGCAGTATTTCTTCAAAGAGTGGAGTTGTTAGGAGATGTTAAATCTGTTGAAGGTACTGTCGAGTTTATGGTGTGTGATGATACTAGATGTTTACCTCCAACTGAAGTTGCTTTGGTTTTTAATATCAATGGAAATATTGATTCAGAAAACACAAATTCAACAGAAGAGCAATCCATAGATAACGAGGCGGTAAACAACATGCTTTACGGAATGACGCCTAAAGATATTACATTGGTATCCGGTAAAATTCAAGAAAAAAAATCGCTTTGGACTATTTTTGGATTAGGTTTTTTAGGAGGTTTGTTAGCCCTTTTAACACCCTGTGTGTTTCCAATGATTCCCTTAACAGTTAGCTTTTTTACTAAAAAAAGCGGTCAAACTAAAACCTCTGGTATTGGAAAAGCACTATTATATGGCTTTTTTATTCTATTAGTTTATTTAATATTGAGCATCCCTTTTCATCTTCTGGATTCAGTAAATCCAGATATTTTAAATGAGATATCAACCAATGTCTGGTTGAATGTCATTTTCTTTATTGTTTTTGTGTTTTTTGCTTTCTCATTCTTTGGGTATTATGAATTAACATTACCTGCAAGTTGGACAAACAGAACAACTCAAGGTGAAAATGCCGGAGGTTTAATTGGAATTTTCTTTATGGCCTTAACCTTAGCCATCGTTTCGTTTTCATGTACAGGACCCATTTTAGGCTCGCTATTAGCAGGCTCTTTAACCGCTGATGGTGGTGCGTGGCAACTTACTGCTGGTATGGCAGGTTTTGGGGTGTCTTTAGGCTTACCATTCGCCTTATTTGCCATGTTCCCAAATATGATGAATGCCTTACCTAAATCAGGAGGGTGGCTAAACACAACTAAAGTTATTTTAGGATTTTTAGAATTAGCTTTGGCTTTTAAATTTCTATCTAATGCCGATTTAGTAAAACATTGGGGACTCTTAAAGATTGAACCTTTCTTAATACTTTGGATTATTATTTTTGCAGGTTTAGCATTATACCTATTCGGAAAAATTAAATTCCCACATGATTCTCCAATTAAAAAATTGTCATTTTCAAGAATTGCTGGAGGTATACTAGTAGCTGCGTTTGCAATATACTTAGTATCAGGTTTCAGAGTAAATAAAGAAACAAACACATTTACGCCTTTAACTTTACTAAGTGGTTTAGCACCTCCTGTTGGATATAGTTGGTTTTACCCAAGTACTACAACAAATAACCTGAAAACGTTTAAAGATTTAAAAGAAGGTATTGCTTTCGCAAAAGAAGTAAATAAGCCAATTATGATTGATTTTACAGGTTACGCTTGTGTAAACTGTAGAAAGATGGAAGAACATATCTGGCCATTAGATAAAATTGATAATTATTTACGAAATGAATATGTGTTAATTTCCCTGTATGTTGATGATAAAAAAGATTTACCTGAAGCAGAAAAAGTTGAGGTAAATAGAGTGAATGGAGGTAAACGATTACTAAAAAATTACGGTCATAAATGGGCTAATTTTCAAACGCAATTTTTCAAATCAAATTCGCAACCTTATTATGTGTTACTAAATTCTGAAGGGAATCGAGTGTTAACTGAACCTGTAGGATATACTCCTGATGAAAATGAATATGCTCAGTTTTTAGAAAGCGGTTTAGAAGTGTTTAATAAAAGTAAATAATGATGTTGTAAATATTCATAAATCTCGATTAGTGTTATTATGGATTCAATACTAAAAAAGCCAAAAAACCTTGAAAACTATTTCGAACAGTTTCGAAAGAATATAATTGGTATTGATGCGCATTTTTATTCTCCTTACGGAAGAAAAAAGATTATTTATGCAGATTGGACAGCTAGTGGAAGACTATATCGTCCAATTGAAGAAAAGATATTAAATGAGATAGGACCTTTTGTAGCAAATACCCATACCGAAACTTCTATTACGGGTTCGGTTATGACTTTGGCTTATCACGATGCTAGAGCTATTATTAAAAACCATGTAAATGCCTCAAAAGATGACGTGCTAATAACGGTTGGTACAGGAATGACAGGTGCAATAAATAAGTTTCAACGTATTTTAGGGCTTAAACTAAATGAGAATTTAAAAGATAACACAAAAGTTCCTGAAGAAAAAAGACCAATTATTTTTGTATCGCATATGGAGCATCATTCTAATCAAACCTCATGGTTAGAAACCATTGCTAGGGTAGAAGTTATTCCTTCAAATGAAAACGGTTTACCATGTGTAATTAAGCTAGAAGCACTCATAGAAAAATATAAAGATTGTCCTATTAAAATAGCAGCCATTACAGGTTGCTCCAATGTTACAGGCATTAGAACAAATTACCATGAAGTAGCTAAGATTATGCATCAAAACAATGGACTTTGTTTTGTTGATTTTGCATGTTCTGCACCTTATATTAATATCGATATGCATCCAGAACATGAACATGAATATTTGGATGCTATTACCTTTTCACCTCATAAATTTCTAGGAGGACCAGGTTCTTCAGGAGTACTGATTTTTAATAAAAAATTGTATAAGAATTTAGTTCCTGATAATCCAGGAGGAGGAACCGTAAGCTATACAAACCCTTGGGGTAACCATGATTATATTGACGATATTGAAACTAGAGAAGATGGCGGAACACCAGGATTTCTTCAAGCTATTCGTATTGCGCTTTCAATTCAGCTTAAAGAAGAAATGGGAGTCCAGAATATTTTAGATAGAGAACATGAATTAAATATGTTAGTTTTTGATAGACTTTCTACTATTGAAAACCTTAAAATTTTAGCACCAGAACATCAAGATAGGCTAGGTGTTTTTTCTTTTTATATAGAAGATGTTCATTATAATTTAATTGTAAAACTTTTGAATGATAGATTTGGAGTACAATCTCGTGGCGGTTGTTCTTGTGCTGGAACTTACGGGCATTATTTATTGCATCTAGACCAATTAACCTCTAAAGCTATTGAAGAAAAAATACTTGAAGGCTGTTTGATGAAACGACCAGGATGGATTAGAATGTCTATTCATCCAACCATGACTAATGCCGAAATTGAATTTATTTGTATGGCTATTGATGAGGTTTCAAAGCATTTTAAAACTTGGGGTAAAGATTATGAATATAATGCTATAAAGAATGAGTTTATCTACAAGGGAAACCATGGTATTGAAAAGGCCATAACTAAAAACTGGTTTAAACTTTAAAGATTAAACCAGTTTGAAAATATTTTTTAAAGATGCTTATTTTTCAAGTATCTCTACTTCAAACAATTTATCCCAACGTTTTCCGGTTACAAAAATAGTTTTCGTGTTTGGGTTATAAGCAATACCGTTTAAAACATCTAAACCTTCATGTTGAGTCACCAATTTCTTTAAAGGTTTAAAATCTACAACACCAACTACAGCGCCATTTTTGGGATTAATTATTGCAACGCCATCTTTTTGGTAGCGATTAGCATATATTTTCCCATCAATCCATTCCATTTCATTTATACCAACTATTTTCCCTTTGTTAGTATATACTTGGATGAATTCTTCCTCCACTAGGGACTCAGAATTTAGTAACCATATTTTTTCAGTTCCATCACTCTTGTAAATGGTGTTGTTATAGTTACATAAACCCCAACCTTCTTTACTATTGCCGTATCTAAAGCTATTTATTTTTTCAAACGTATTCACATCATAAACAAAACCAGTTCCTTTTTGCCAGGTTAGTTGGTATACTTTATCATTTAAAATTGTGAGACCTTCACCAAAATATTCATCAGCTAAATTTATGTTTTTAAGCACTTTACCTGTTTTATAATCTAACTTTCTAAGCTTCGATTCTTTAAGCTGCCCGGTACTTTCGTAAAGGGTATCATTATGAAATTCTAATCCTTGCGTGTAAGATGTAATATCGTGTGGATACTCATTAATTATATTATAAGTATATACTTTAGGTAATTCACTGTTTAAAATAGTAACGGTAGATGTTGTGGTTTGTTTTTCACCATTGAAATATACGGTTGCTTCAATAGTTTGCTTTCCTAATTTGAAGTTTTTTAAAATTGAATTTTTATTAATTTTATTGCCACTTAACCGATATGAAACAGAATCAATAGTATAATTTTTCTTGTTTTCTAAAGATAGTTGTAAAGTTTCGCTATTTGAGATATTACCTTTATTGGCATTTGTTTTAATGGCGAAATCCTTTTTTTTCTGACCAGAATTTGAGCCACAGGAAACTAATACTATACCTAAAAATATGATTGTGAGATATTTGAATATATTCATCTTAAATTTATAATTTACAGCAAGATATTTATTTAAAATCAGTTTAAAAAATCATTGTGAAAATTTTAAAAGGTTGTATCTTTGCAATCGGCAAGTCCTACACAACCAGCTCCTGTTGAATCCTCCAGGTCGGGAACGAAGCAAAGGTAAATGGTCGTAGCGGTGTGATGTAGGTAGCTTGCCTTTTTTTGTACCCAAAATTTAGATTTTGAAAGCTGAGTGCATCAAAATATTTGATTTTGGACATCCCAACGAAGCTTGGGGTCTCTGTTAGAAACTTAAATCTTGAAAGCTTTGGCGCATCAAGATTTTTTAGTTTATTGTATAGTCCCACTTAGGTGGGAATCTCTTGATTATTATTGTATTTTTAAAGAATTAAATTTCTAATTTTTATGTCTAAAGTTGTTTTAATAACCGGTGGTTCCTCAGGAATTGGAAAGTCTATTGGTGAGTTTTTATCAGAAAAAGGACTCATAGTTTATGGTACGAGTAGAACTCCTGAAAAGTATAAAGCAAGTAAGTTTCCCATTTTATCTTTGGATGTAAAAGATGAAGCTACAATTTATGAAACCGTAAAAACGATTATTGATAATGAGGGCAAGTTAGATGTTGTTATAAATAATGCAGGAGCTGGAATTACAGGGCCTATTGAGGAAATTCCAAACGAAGAAATAAAAAACAATTTTGAAACTAATTTTTTCGGACCAATACATGTTATTAAAGCGGTATTGCCTCAAATGCGAAAACAACATTCTGGATTAATTATAAATGTAACTTCAATTGCTGGTTATATGGGATTGCCTTATCGAGGGGTTTATAGTGCAAGTAAAGGCGCTTTAGAGCTATTAACAGAGGCTTTTAGAATGGAAATTAAAGACTTTAACATAAAAATGACAAACGTTGCACCTGGGGATTTTGCAACCAATATTGCAGCGGGTAGATATCATGCGCCATTACTTGATAACTCACCATATAAAAAACCTTATGGAGATACTTTGGATTTAATGAATACGCATGTTGATAATGGTAGTAATCCTAACATGATGGCTACAGCGGTTTTTAAAATTATAAATACACCAAATCCGAAAGCGCACTATAAAGTAGGGGAGTTTATGCAGAAATTTTCTATTGTTTTAAAACGAATTTTGCCAGATAAAGTTTACGAGAAAATATTGATGAAGCATTATAAGTTATAATGCCAATTATTATTATCAAATGGTAATTGGTAGAATTATCTATTTATTAATCCAAGTAGTTGTTCTTCTAAATGAATTGAAAAAATATTAGTATTACTGTTTGTAATCTTTTTATTCTTATCAATTAGTAGCGTTTTTGTCATGGGATAAACGGCCAATATCTCTAAAGCTTCATTAGGGTTGTTAAGTTTAAATTCGCTAGTATTAATAAAACCATGACTTTCTAGAAGTTTTTTAGATTGCTCTAAACTATATTCATCTATATTAATAGCAATAAATTTTACTTCAGGATATTTAACTTTTAGTTCTTTTAGTTTATAATGACTTTCCTTAAAATGTTCAAAATATTTATGGGACCAGAAGCTTAAAACAGTTGGAGAGTCTATTAGCGTATTAATTTTAATAACGTCTTCATTATAATTTACAACCTTAATCTCTGGAAACTTCAAGCCTTCTTTTAAGTGATTAATAGAATTTGTGTAATGCGACATCATCTTCTTACCTTTCTCGTTACTACTTTTACTTAGGTAAGATTTTAAAAGTGTATTATTATGTTCTTCATTTTTACTTTTAGATAAATAACCCATTGCAAAATGATATAATAAATCATCTTTTATTGATGTATTTCCAATCAAGCTGTCTACAATTTTTAGTCTGTCTAAATTATAGCACAATGATTTTCTATCAAAACACGCATTATTCTCGTGTATGTCATGTCTCTTAAGTGATAAATTACTTAGGTTATACCTCAAAAACTTATTGTATATGTGATGTCCATTCAAAAACTCATCATCATAATTAATATCTTTTCTGTAATCATAAAAGTCATTAGGTAATGCATTTAAAATGGCCGCTTTATTTTTTCCATAATGCACAAAAGGGTAGACCTCTTTACTTGAATAATATGAGTAATCAATATTAGCTTTTGCTATTTTTAAGAATAATGGAGACGGGTTGTATTTGTTAGTAAAATGCTCTAATGCTTTTAATTTATAAGCTTTTAATGAGTCTACTCGTTTTTGAAAGGTAATACCATCAAGTTGACAGAGCTCAATAATATATTTTTCTTCTTGCTCGTTTTTTAAAAACTCATTGATAAAATAATTATTTTTTTTATTGCCTTTACCACTGTAAACTAAAGATTCATCAAAATCTAAAGTGTTTAGCCTAAATAGTAAACTATCTTCAGGTTCTAATAGGATTAATTGAAATTCACCACCGTGCCTTATGGTGTATAGACCTTTGTTTAATTTATCAACTTTATATAAAAACCTATTTCTACCATCTAGCTTAACCGTGTCAATAATGGTCTTGTTTTTTGATAAAACAATGTGCTTTGTATTTGGGTTTATTATCTCACCACCTAAATAGGCATAGTCAAGAGCAGTCTCGTTACCGTCTTTTTTACAACTAATTAAAGTTAAAAGAATACATGTAATTGTAAAGTATAACTTCATAAATTCTTCCTGAGTGATTTGTACTAACAAAAATATAGCTTGTAACTATAAAGTGCTGTTAATGCGTTGTTAAATATTTTACTAAACACATAGGTCATTAAAAGCTTTAAAAACTTAAATATAGCCTTAGTTTAAACTCATATTTTTACCGTAGAAATATTATTTGCCATTAATACCCGAATAATACTGCAAATAGCTAAAAATATAGTCAGCACGAATAAAATGTATATTGTTTTTTTTTAAATAATAGTCTACTTTTTCTTGACGCATGACGTTACTTTAAAATTAGAGCAACTAAGTTTTCGTCTAACCAAAGGAATTTTTTACTTTTGCAAAAAATTAAACAAACCCTTATGTTATCAGTATCAAATCTTTCTGTTCAGTTTGGTAAACGTGTGCTTTTTGATGAAGTAAATACCAGTTTTAATAATGGTAATTGTTATGGCATCATTGGAGCTAATGGATCTGGAAAATCTACATTTTTAAAGATTATTTCAGGGAAACAAGAACCAACGTCTGGTCATGTGTCTTTAGAGTCTGGTAAACGTATGTCTGTTCTAGAACAAGATCATAATTTATACGATGCACACACCGTTTTAGAAACGATTTTGATGGGTAATAAACCACTATTTAAGATTAAGTCTGAAATTGATGCACTATATGCCGATTATTCAGATGAAAATGCAGAGAAAATTGGGGAGCTTCAAGTTAAATTTGAAGAGATGGATGGTTGGAATGCAGATAGTAATGCGGCTTCCATGTTATCAAATTTAGGTATTAAGGAAGAGTTTCATTATACATTGATGGCAGATTTGGATGGAAAACAAAAAGTGCGTGTGTTATTGGCGCAGGCTTTATTTGGTAGCCCAGATGTATTGATTATGGATGAGCCTACCAATGATTTAGATTATGAAACTATCTCATGGTTGGAAAACTTTTTAGCAAACTATGATAACTGCGTGATTGTAGTATCTCACGATAGACACTTTTTAGACGCCGTTTGCACACACATTTCTGATATTGATTTTGGAAAAATAAATCACTTTTCTGGTAACTATACGTTTTGGTACGAGTCCTCGCAATTGGCAGCAAGACAACATGCGCAACAGAACAAAAAGGCAGAAGACAAGAAAAAGGAATTAGAAGAATTTATTCGTCGTTTTTCTGCTAACGTTGCAAAAAGTAAGCAAGCAACCAGTAGAAAGAAAATGATTGAAAAACTTAATATTGGTGATATTAGGCGGACAAGTCGTCGTTATCCAGCTATTATTTTTGAACGCGAAAGAGAAGCAGGAGATCAAATTTTAAATATTGAAGGCTTATCAGCTTCAACAGAAGGAGAAACCTTATTTAAAAACATTGATTTAAACCTAGCAAAAGGAGATAAAGTTGTTGTGTTTTCTAGAGATTCTAGAGCTACAACAGCATTCTATCAAATATTGAATAATAAAGAAAAAGCTGATTCTGGTAAATTTATGTGGGGTGTAACAACAACACAATCGTATTTGCCTCTTGATAATAGTGAGTTTTTTGATAATGAGTTAACGCTGATTGATTGGTTACGCCAATGGGCAACTACAGAAGAAGAACGTGAGGAAGTTAATATTCGTGGTTTTTTAGGTAAAATGATTTTTAGTGGTGAAGAGGCTTTTAAAAAATCTTCAGTATTATCAGGAGGTGAAAAAGTGAGGTGTATGTTATCAAGAATGATGATGATGAGAGCCAACGTACTTCAATTAGATGAACCAACCAATCATTTAGATTTGGAGAGTATTACAGCATTTAATAACTCCCTAAAAAACTTTAAGGGTACCATTTTATTTACAACACATGATCATGAATTTGCACAAACTGTAGCTAATAGAGTTGTAGAATTAACTCCAAACGGCGTTATAGATCGTTACACAACGTTCGATGAATATATGCAGGATAAAAAGATTAAGGATTTACGCGATAAAATGTACGCAGTAAATGTTTAATTAATTTTGTGAATTAGATGTGATAGCTTCTATGGCAATGCGTGCTTTATCAAGTTCGTCTTTATGGACAGAGACTTGTTTGAGTGGTGCATTAGAAGCTCCAAAAATAGGGGATAGTCCCGAATCTGTTTCATCCTTTATAACCGGAATGATATCATGTTTTTCTAATTCAGAAATAATTTTTTGTACTACCAATAAATCACCTGTAAAAATTTCTATATAGTTAGAATCAGACATAGCTTTTATATTTAGTTATAGAATAATATATATTAAAAAAGAACAAGTTTTAAAATCACAAATCACTTCATTAAACACAAGTTATTAAGCCTTAAAAATTAACTCCCACCTTAAATTAAAATCCTTGTTTTCTATCCCTTTATTAAAGGAAGTATGGATTAAGTTTGTAATTTAGATGTTAATTTTTCAACTGTTTTAAAGGCGCTCTTGAGTTCATCCTTATGAACATGAATTTCTTGTAAGCCCTGAACAGGAGATCCAAAACCAGCTAATCGTGCTGATTCAGATTCGTCTTTAATTATTGCACATATGTTTAAATTTTGAAGCTCGTTAAAAATACGTTGAACTTCGATAAAATTTCCTGAAAATACTCTGATGTAATTAGACATATCTTAAATTTTTAAAGCTCCTTTATTAAAGATACGAAATTTTTGAATACAAAATAAGCTACAAAAGAGAAAAACCTTTCAAATTTTAAAATCTGAAAGGTTTAGCATGTAATATGATAATTAGAAATTTACCTTAATTCAGCTCCAAGCTGTTTTTCAAAATTACTTTGAAGCTTATTCATAATTTTATCAATCTGCTTATCAGTAAGCGTTTTGTTTTCATCTTGTAAAGTAAAACTAACGGCATAACTTTTTTTGCCTTTTGGTAAGTTTTTTCCTTGGTAAACATCAAATAGATTAACACCTCTTAATAATTGCTTTTCGCTTTGTTTAGCAATTTTATATATGGATTCAAATGTTATATGGTCATCTAAAAGTAAAGCAAAATCACGACGAACTTCAGGATATTTAGGAATGGCTTTAAACTTAATTTTATTGTGTTTAACAAGGTCTAAAATGGTGTCCCACTTAAAATCTGCATATATAATCTCTTGTGCTATATCAAAATGCTTAAGGATAGGCTTCTTAACTAAACCAAAATCAACCAGTTTGTTTTTTCCTAATCCAAAACTTATACCTTCTGCAAATAAATCACTTTTAATTGGTGATTCATTAAATCTAGAGATTCCTAAACGGTTAAGTATAGAAATTATTAAACCCTTCATCAAGAAAAAACCTGTTTGCTTATTGGTACCGTACCAATTTTCTGATGTTTCTTTACCGGTTATAAATAGGGATAAATGTTTAAATTCTTCGCGCTTATCGTCAAAACCATGATAGGTTTTTCCAAATTCAAATAATTTTAAATCAGAGCGTTTTCTGTTGATATTAAAGGATGCAGCTTCTAAACCAGAAAATAATAAGGACTGCCTTAATACGGATAGATCTCTACTTAAAGGGTTAAGCATTGTTATATTATGCGCTTCTTTTAACTGCTCACTTAATGCTACATAATTTGGTGTTGTAAGTGAGTTCGATAGAATTTCAAAAAAACCCTGTGAAACTAATTGATTTCCAATAATATTTTGAATTTTATAATCTTCAAAGCGTGTTGTAGAAGAAATAGATGCGTTAAGTTTTTCCGTAGTTTTAATATTGTTATATCCGTAAACACGCAGTATTTCTTCAATAACATCAGCCTCTCGCTGAACATCATTTCTGTAAGCAGGTACCGTTAATCCTAAACCTGTTTCAGTAACATTATTTACTTTGATATCTAACGAAGTTAAAATACGTTTTATAGTTTCTTTTGGAATTTCTTCACCAATTAATTTTTCGGCATTTTGAAAACTTAAACGTACCTCAAAATCTTTAATTTTTTTTGGGTATGCATCAATAATATCGCTCGTTATTTCGCCACCAGCAATCTCTTGAATTAATAAAGCAGCTCGTTTTAAAGCGTATTCACAAATATTTGGATCGACACCACGCTCAAACCTAAAGGAAGCATCGGTATTTAATCCGTGACGTTTAGCAGATTTTCTAACACTTACAGGATTGAAGTAAGCGCTTTCTAAGAAAATACTAGTGGTGCTTTCTGTAACTCCAGAATCAATACCTCCAAAAACACCAGCAATACACATGGGTTTTTCATTATCGCAAATCATTAAATCATCTTCGTGTAATTCCCGTTCTATGCCATCTAAAGTGATGAATTTTGAGCCAGCTTTTAAAGTCTTAACTTCAATTTTGTTACCTGAAATTTTTGTAGCGTCAAATGCATGTAGTGGTTGTCCTAAATCGTGTAACACATAATTAGTTGCATCTACAATATTGTTTATTGGGCTTAAACCAATGGCTTTTAAACGGTGTTGTAACCAAGCGGGTGACTCAGCAACTTTTAAACCAGAAATGGTAACACCACAATAACGCGGTGCCAAATCTTTATTTATAACATCAACATCTATTTTTAAGGTGCGGTTTTCAACATTAAAGGCACTTACAGATGGTGTAATTAATTCTAAATTAATATCTTTTTGTACTAAACCTGATTTTAAATCGCGAGCAGTTCCTAGGTGGCTCATAGCATCTGCTCGGTTTGGTGTTAAACCAATTTCAAAAACCTGATCGTTTTCAATATCAAAAATATCAGCAGCCAATGTACCTACTGTAATTTTATCATCTAAAACTAAAATACCATCGTGAGATTTTCCTAAACCCAATTCATCTTCGGCACAAATCATACCATGACTTTCCTCACCTCTAATTTTACCTTTCTTGATAGTCCAAGACTCACCTTCATCAGTATATAAAGTTGTTCCTATAGTAGCTACAGGTACTTTCTGTCCAGCAGCAACATTAGGTGCACCACAAACAATTTGTAATGATGCATCTCCACCAATATCAACTGTTGTTATTTTTAATTTATCTGCATTGGGGTGCTTAATGCAAGTTAAAACCTCGCCAACTACGACACCTTCTAGTCCTCCTTTAATCGATTGGTATGTATTTAAACCCTCAACTTCAAGTCCTAAATCTGTAAGTAATTCGCTGGTTTGTTCTGGTGTCCAATCTGTTTTTAAAAACTGTTTTAACCAGTTATATGAAATTTGCATAAATCAATATCCTATTTGAAGTGACAAATATAAAATATTGCTGCAAGCATTCAAATAAAGCCTTGCGTTTTGTTGGTATATTGTTATGATTTTGATTAATAAATTTTAAACTGATTTTAAGAAGTAAATAATTTTAGTGGTACTAGCGGTTTTAATGTTTTCCTATAAAGAAAAAAATAAATTTAAGATACTTGAAAAGCTTTAGTATAGAATAAAGTTGAGGGTTAATAATTGTTTGAATTTCCATTTTAATTTTGAAATTATTTCTGAAAACGAATTACAAGATTTTAATGCTGAAGAAGATACTAAAGTTAAAATAATAGAATATGGAAACGATGCAGTTATATGCAAATTTAAGGTTTTGAAGGTTTTATAATTTAAAGGTCTTCCAACATCATATTAAAATCGTATTGTAAATCTTCATGCAGTTTATCAATTGTTTTTTTAGCTAATAAAATTTGACGATTGTACATGTTTTGAAGTTGTGTACTTCTTTTTATTGTTGGTTTAAAATCTTTTAGTTTTTTGCAAAAATAGAGAAGGAGCTCTACTTCAGTTTCTTTTTTCTGTGAGTAACGGATAAACTTTTTAACGTTTCTGAGTATTTTCCGAACGCTTTTTCTAATATAAAAATAGCTATCACGATTTATAATTTCAAACTCATCGTCCATATAACTTTTTACTGTTTCTATATAACCACTTTCGTTATGTGATTCAAATAGTAAGTAGGTAAGAAGCTCTTTGTTTTCTTTTTTAAACCTTGCTAAACGTAAACATAGTTCTTGGGTTTCTTTATGTGAAAGCGTATTTAGCTCTTTTTTGATTTCGGGAAGTGGTATGGCTTTCATAAATTTTTTTATACCCCTAAAGTCCCCTCAAGGGGACAATTATTCTGGCATATCTGTGTGTTTATATTTTGTTTAAATTATAGTATCTTAAATATCTGGATTATTTTATTCCGAAAATTTTTAGCGTCTAGATTGTCCCCTTGAGGGGACTTTAGAGGGGCTTTTTTTGATTTTTATTTCTTTTCAATTTATAACTAATTTATTTATTAGTTAATATTTATCAAACAAAGGTGATAAATATAAAAAAATCATAACAAGTGATAAGGATTTACAGATATTAAAAATGAACTTATTTTTTGATAGGAGACTTAAATTGGCGGATATTTGCGTTAGTGCTGCCTGTCTCATGCAAACACCCAAATGATTTAAAATTAAGTTTTATCTCAATTTAGGAAAATCGCTAGGATTTAATTCATGCATCACATCATAAATAGCCTCATAAATATCTTCTGCTGAAGGTTTTGAGAAGTAGTCGCCATCATTACCATATGCGGGTCTGTGTGTTTTAGCTGTTACCGTTTTAGGAGCACTATCTAAATATTGAAAAGCATTTTGCTCATTTAAAATTTTATCTAAAATATATGCTGAGGCTCCACCAGGTACATCTTCATCAATAATAATGACTCTATTTGTTTTTGCAATACTTTTTATTATATCATGATTTAAATCAAAAGGCATTAATGATTGTATGTCAATAACTTCGGCATCTATTCCAACTGCTAAAAGGTCTTTTGCCGTTTGTTCCACAATACGTAATGTAGAGCCATACGATACTACTGTAATATCAGAGCCTTCTTTTATAATTTCTACTACGCCTATAGGTGTTTTAAGCACACCTAGATTATTTGGCATTTTCTCTTTTAGTCTATAGCCATTCAAGCATTCAACAACTATTGCCGGGTCGTCACCAAGTAAAAGGGTGTTATAAAAACCAGCAGCTTTAGTCATGTTTCTTGGTACTAATAAATTAACACCTTTTGCTAAATTTAAAATGCCTCCCATTTGAGATCCAGAATGCCATATGCCTTCTAATCTATGTCCACGAGTCCTGATTATTAAAGGGGCTTTCTGTTTGCCTTTTGTTCTGTAATGTAATGTGGCTAAATCGTCGCTAATTATTTGAATACAGTAAAGAATATAGTCTAAATATTGAATTTCAGCTATAGGTCTTAAGCCACGTAAAGCCATACCAATACCTTGACCAATTATTGTAGCTTCTCTTATTCCTGTATCAGCAACACGTAATTCGCCATGTTTCTCTTGAAGGCCTTCTAGTCCTTGATTAACATCTCCTATATTACCTGTATCTTCTCCAAATATTAGGGCTTCAGGGTAGGTGCTAAAAATAGCGTCAAAATTATCACGAAGTATAATTCTTCCATCTACTTGTATAGCATCATCGTTATAAGCAGGCTTAATTTCTTTTATTCTTGTGTTAGAGCGTTGCGTTTCAGAATATAAATGCGAACTAAATTTAGGCTGAATAGTTTCAAAATAATTATTAATCCATTTGCTTAAAACTTTCTTTTCTGTAAAAGACTCTTCAACAGTATACCTTAGTACTTTTCTAGCGTGGGATAAAATATCTTTTCTTGTTGGCTCACCAATCTTTACTAAACTGTCTTTTAATTTTGAAATAAAAACACGGTTAACACTATGTGATTCAACTTGATTTAAAACAGAAATGAGTTCTTGTTGTTCTTTTTTTACGGGCCTTAAAAAAGTGCTCCATGCATTCTGTCTAGCTTCTCTTACGGTTCTTTTAACAGACCTCTCAATTTCAATAAGTGCTTCATTTGTGGCAATACCACTCTCAATAATCCAATTACGGAATTTAGTGTTGCAATCATTTTTTGTCTCCCAATCTAAGCGTTCAACGGATTTATAACGCTCATGAGATCCTGAGGTAGAATGTCCTTGTGGTTGTGTTAATTCTTGAACATGAATTAAAACAGGAACATGCTCTTCTCTTGCAATAGCTGAAGCTTCTTGATAGGTTTGAATAAGGTTTGCATAATCCCAACCTTTTACTCGTAAAATTTCAAATCCTTTTTGGTCTTTATCCCTTTGAAAACCTTTCAGGATTTCTGAAATATTCTCTTTAGTGGTTTGATGTTTCGCATGCACTGAAATACCATATTCATCATCCCAAATACTAATCACCATTGGGACTTGTAATACGCCTGCAGCATTGATAGTTTCAAAAAATAGCCCTTCGCTTGTACTTGCATTTCCAATAGTGCCCCAAGCCACTTCATTTCCTTCAATAGAAAAATGTGTTGTGTTAATCCCTTTAATTTCTCTATATATTTTTGAGGCTTGTGCTAAACCTAATAAACGTGGCATTTGTCCTGCAGTAGGAGAGATGTCTGCACTAGAATTATATTGCTTGGTTAAATCTTTCCAGCTTCCATTGTCATTTAAACTATGTGTAACAAAATGGCCTCCCATTTGTCGACCAGCAGACATGGGTTCTAAATCTATATTTGTATTTGCGTATAGACCAGCAAAAAACTGTTCTGGGGTTAGTTCTCCAATAGCCATCATAAAGGTTTGATCTCTGTAATATCCAGATCTCCAATCCCCTTTCAAAAAAGCTTTTGCCATGGCTAATTGCGGGATTTCTTTGCCATCACCAAAAATACCAAACTTAGCTTTTCCGGTTAGTACTTCCCGACGCCCTATTAAACTGCATTCTCGACTGATCAGAGCTATGCGATAGTCTGCAATAACTTCAGTTTTAAAGTCTTCGAATGATAAGTTGTTTTTTACGTTGGTTAAGGATTGCATAGGTTCATGCTTTTAGCGTTGCAAAAGTAGTTAAAATCTGCCTTTTTTGCAATTTAATTTTGAGCTAAAAAACTATGAAATCCGTAATAATTAAAATTTTAGTGTTGTTATTATGAATTATATGAAATTTATGTAGGTAAAAACTAATAATAATGTAATACCATTGTTTTAATACCAACGTCTTCTAAATAGACCTAAAAGTGCTTGTGGGTCTGCGGTGAATTTAAAACGAATTTTTTGATCGTAATTAGGTTGACCAATTTCCCAACCTAAGTTAGAATATATCGGAAAATAAACTTCAAAATAATCTGTAACTAAATTTATTCGTATGCCTGAATCATAAACAAATTTTGGAGAAATAAATTTGTTTTTTACTAAGCCTAAATCTCCATAAGCAAGAATGTACTGCCAGATAGTTGTACTGGCATTTATAGTAGTTATCCATTGATTTGCAAATGGTGTTTCTAATTTAGATTTAAAACCACCTTCAGCTTCAATATATTGTTGACTAAAAATACCTGTTGCTTCAGAGCGTCCTAAATAGTTGTAATCGAATAAATAATCTGTTGGTCTATCTAAAGCAAAACTAAAATAATTCGAATTACTATCTGTGTTGTTCTTTAAAAAAGCACCTGCAAATGCGCGGATATTTATTTGTCTGTTACTTTCAAAAAGGCGTCTGAATTCATAATTAAAAGATATTTTACTGAACTTATCACCAATTTGAAAATCGCCATACCATTTGTTATAGTTAATTAAATTGTCATTAGAATTCACATATCTAAGATTCAAAATACTATAATTTGGTTCATTTGAGGTTAAAACATTTGTTAAGTCTTTATCTCTATTAATATTTACATGTCTTAAGCTTAACCATTGCCTTTTATTAGATCTAAAGTCGTTATTTTCTCTAAATGAAAATAGAATTGAAGGTGTGATTTGTCGAACAAATAAATCTTCGGCATAAGAACTATAGCCACCAGCTATACCGTAGGTTATAGAATATAAATCTTTGTTTTTTACATAATGTGTTTTAAAAATTGAAGCAGAACCCGTTAGTGATTTTGATTTAAATGAATAACGTGGAGCAATCTTGTAGTCAAAAAGTTTTCTTAGAACTGTTTTGTTATAAATTTTAGCGCCTGCAGTAAAACCATCATAAATATTATTAAACTCAACTATTGGCATAAAAAATACCTGATTGAAATATGGGTCTTCAATATCTTGAAAAAGTCTAAATTGAAATGGTTTATTGTTGAAGAAAAAACCTTTTAACGATTTCCAATTATCTCGTAAATTAAATTCTGGAATACTATTACTATAATTTAATACAAGTTTATTGGCATCTAAACGCGGAATGGTTAAGGTCTTGTTTTTATTAATGTTCTCTACCCAAATTTTTGAAACAATACTATCGTTATTAAGGCTATATAGCGAAACAGGAGCTTTATTGTTATTTCTATTTAAAATGGTAAGTGTAATAGAATCTTCAGTTTTTTTAACCTTTTTAATTTTAAAATCTATGGTCTTCCTAGTTGTTAAATAATCTTCAAAAAACCAATCAATATCTTTTTCTGTTTTAGATTTGATAAGTTTTTTGAAGTCGTTAACGTTAGTTTCTTTTAGTTTATTTTCTCTTAAAAAGGATTCAATACTATTTTCAACAATATTCTGATTTACAAAATCATCTAAATATTTAAGTCCAACACCGGCCTTGTATTTATTAGCAATATTTTTATTGAATTTTAATAACGAATCTTTAGCCATTGTTAGTGGTTGGTCTCTATTCGTTCTTGCCATTAACATATATGCTAAAACATATTTATCATTAAATTTCATATCAGCAG
The DNA here is from genome assembly GCF_029245835.1 of Algibacter sp. Taxonomy (GTDB): domain Bacteria; phylum Bacteroidota; class Bacteroidia; order Flavobacteriales; family Flavobacteriaceae; genus Algibacter_B. The sequence goes on from NZ_JAQWOO010000009.1 coordinate 36,499, forward strand.
CATGAAATGAACGGACACCCCAAAAATCGGAGATTTCACCTAAAAATTTCATGTTAGGGTAGTGCTCATCAACATATTTCATTAAATAATAAATCTGTATGCCGTCAATTAACCATTGCTCTTTTCTTGGATTAATTAAAAGGGTATTTGATAAGTAATTATATAAAGCAATTTTTAAAATTTTCAATTCGTATTGAAAATGGTTGGGATAAGGTTTTATAAAACTTGGTAAAAAATTAAGCCCGTAAATAGGGTCTTTTTCATAATCAATTTGAGTTATGAGCAATTTATTATGTGGGTATTTTCCAAATTTTTTAGTGATGAATTTGGTGACTTTTTCTGTAATCAATATTTTGTCAATAACTTCTAAGCCTTCATCACCTATATTTGAGATTAAAGTGAAATTATCATCTTGTACACTCTTAAAATCTGAAATTTTACTCAAAAATAATTTGTTATTAAGTCTATTATTTCCTTTAAGATTAACTATTTGTTTGTCAGGGAGTTGTTTTGTTTTTTCTACATCTAATTCTGAGATTAAATCATATCCGTTTGGGTGTTCAATCTCTAATGTGACATCTGATTTAGGAATAAATAAATCGTCTAAATTTTTATTACTAAAATAATGCCATTTGCCATTATAAATAGCAGGAGTTATATACCAGTATCTTAAGTTTATATCGCCTTGATCTGTAATACCATATTTAGTAAATTTCGCACTTGGAATTTTTACTAAATATTGAAGGTTAATAGAGTAAGAATCATTAGGTTTTACGGGTTTGTTTAAAATAACTTTTAGAATATCAATTTGATTTTTTACTTGTTGAAATATTAAATTTTCACCATTTTGCTGCATAGAAGTAACTACAGAATAGCCTCTATCTTTGTTTTTAGCAAGATGAAAATCGTTATTATATTCATCAGCAATACGAATGGCTAAAGGTGTTTTTTTTGTAGCGTAACTATTGTTCCAATCGTTTAAATAGATGGTGTCTAAAACATCATTTGTCGTATTTTGATACTGTATATTTTGAGTGATTTTTATTTGTCTATTATCAATATCAAAAATAGCTTTGACATCAATTTTATTTTGACCAAAACTTGTAAGACAAATTAAAAAAAACAGAAAACAGTTAAAAAAAATTTTCAATTTTCAATAGCATTAACGGTTAATAAATTCATGAAAGGCGTTGCAATATAGTAAAATATGATGGGTTATAACTTAGCACTACAGTTATGATGGGTATATGATAATTGTGGTGTTTAATAGATATAGAAGTTTGCGTTTTAAAAATTAGGACTTAGACCTGAATTTTTATAAAAATTATCTAATATGGTGATTACTTCATCTTCGGTATCTACCAAATGAATAAGATCTAAATCTTTTTCGCTTATATTACCAAAAGTTTCAAGTAGTGTACTTTTAATCCAATCCATCAAACCTTTCCAGAAATCAGTGCCGACTAAAATAATTGGGAACTTTTCAATTTTATAAGTTTGTATGAGTGTCATAGCCTCAAAAAGTTCGTCTAGTGTACCAAAACCACCAGGCATAACTACAAAGCCCTGAGAGTATTTAACAAACATTACTTTTCTAACAAAAAAGTAATCAAAATCTAAACTTTTATCATGGTCTATATAAGGATTATCATGCTGCTCAAATGGTAAATCTATATTTAAACCAACAGAAGTTCCTCCACCTAAATGAGCACCTTTGTTACCGGCTTCCATAATACCAGGTCCACCACCTGTAATAACGCCATAACCAGCTTCAACAATTTTTTTAGCTACGTTTTCTGCGAGTTTGTAATATTTATGATCTGGCTTTGTTCTTGCTGAACCAAAAATAGACACACAAGGTCCAATTTTACTCATTTTCTCAAAACCATTTACAAATTCGCCCATGATTTTAAAAATGGCCCAAGAGTCGTTAGTTTTTATTTCATTCCAGCCTTTATGGTGCTTTTCTTTTCTCATAGTTCAAAATATTTATGCTTAAGCTTTAATCAATTTAGGTATAAAGCTAATTTAATTCTTTTTTAAGAAACTTTGCTGTGTAGCTTTTCTTGTGTTTTATAATAACTTCTGGCGTGCCTTCTACAATTATTTGTCCACCGCCTTTACCCCCTTCATAGCCAATATCGATAATGTGATCTACCGTTTTAATAACATCAAGATTGTGTTCAATTATTAGCACAGTATTGCCTTTATCTGCTAATTTATTAAGTACAATCATTAATACTCTTATGTCCTCAAAGTGTAGTCCTGTTGTAGGTTCATCTAAAATATAAAAAGTATTTCCTGTATCTCTTTTTGAAAGTTCTGTAGCCAATTTGATTCGTTGTGCTTCTCCACCAGAAAGCGTTGTGCTTTGTTGTCCTAGAGTTATGTAGCCCAAACCAACATCTTTTATGGTTTTTAGTTTTTTATAAATTTTTGGAATATGTTCGAAGAATTCTACAGCTTCATTCATGGTCATATTCAAAACATCACTAATGTTTTTACTTTTATATCGAATTTCTAGAGTTTCACGGTTAAAACGTTTCCCTTGGCAAGTTTCACATTCTACGTAAACATCAGGAAGAAAATTCATTTCAATAACGCGCAAACCACCACCTTTACAGGTTTCGCAGCGTCCGCCTTGTACATTAAAACTAAAGCGACCTGCTTTATAACCCCGAATCATCGCTTCGGGTATTTTAGCAAACAAAGCCCTGATTTCGCTAAATGTCCCTGTGTAGGTTGCAGGATTACTTCGTGGTGTTCTACCTATTGGAGACTGATTAATATCTATAACTTTATCAATATGCTCTAAGCCTTTTATGCTTTTGTATGGCATTGGTTTTTTAACACCATTAAAATAGTAGGCATTTAAAATAGGGTAGAGTGTTTCGTTAATTAGTGTAGATTTTCCGCTTCCAGAAACACCAGTTACACCAATCATTTTTCCTAAGGGAAATTTTACCGAAACATTTTTTAAATTGTTTCCAGTACAGCCTTTAAGTTCTAAAGTTTTGCCATTTCCTTTTCTACGTTTTTTTGGTACTTCAATTTCTTTTTTTCCGTTTAGGTAATCTGCGGTAAGTGTATCGTGTGTTTTTAGTTCGTCTGGATTACCAATACTAATGATTTCTCCTCCAAATTTTCCAGCTTTTGGACCAATATCAATAACGTAATCTGCACGCTCAATCATGTCTTTATCATGCTCAACTACAATAACTGAATTGCCAATATCCCTTAGTGAAACTAGAGAATTGATTAGTTTTTCGTTATCGCGCTGATGCAAGCCTATACTTGGTTCGTCTAGAATATAAAGTACACCAACGAGTTGCGAACCAATTTGTGTAGCTAACCGTATGCGTTGTGCTTCACCGCCAGACAAAGATTTAGAACTTCTATTTAATGATAAATAATCTAAGCCAACATCCAATAAAAACTGAAGTCTAGATTTAATTTCTTTAACAACTTCTTCAGCAATTTTTAATTGTTTTTCTGAAAGGTGTTCGTTTAAATTATTAAACCATTCTGAAAGTTCAACAATATCTGTATTAGCAAGTTCTGCTATGTTTTTTTCGTTTATTTTGAAGTAAAGTGATTCTTTTTTTAAGCGAGAGCCTTTGCAAACAGGACATTCAACTTTATCCATATAATCTTTTGCCCATCGTTTTAAAGATCTTGATTCTGCGGTTTTATATTGGTTTTCGATAAAATTGGCAATACCTTCAAAATCGATTTTATAGTCACGAGTAACGCCTAAAGTTTTACTTTCTACTGAAAATTTATCATTTCCACCATACAGAATAATTTGTTTTGCCTCTTCTGGAATGTCTTTATAAGCATCAGTCAATTTAAAATTGAACCGTTGTGCTATGGTTTCTAATTGCTTGAAAATCCAGCTGTTTTTCTGTGGACCATGAGGCGCTAATGCTCCAGATTTAATGGATAAAGAATCGTCTGGAATAATTTTATTTTCGTTGATTTGATATAAGGTTCCGATTCCGTTACAATTAGAACAGGCGCCTTTAGGAGAATTGAATGAGAAATTATTGGGTTCTGGATTTGGATAAGAAATCCCAGAACTAGGGCACATTAAGCTTCTGCTGAAATAGCGTGCTTCATGAGTATCTTGGTCTATAATTAAAAGTACATCTTCACCATGATACATGGCGGTGTTAATGGTTTCTGTAAGGCGTTTATCAATGTCAACGTTTTCATCAATAACGAGTCTATCAATTACAATTTCGATATCATGAGTTTTGTAACGGTCTAATTTCATCCCTTTTACAATGTCGCGAATCTCGCCATCGGTTCTCACTTTTACAAAACCTTGTTTTGCTATTTGCTCGAATAACTCGCGATAATGTCCTTTTCTTGAACGAATTACAGGCGATAATACATTAATGCGTTTACCACTAAAATCTTTAATAATAAGTGCTTTAATTTGGGCATCGCTATAGCTAACCATTTTGTTACCCGTATTATAACTGTAAGCATCACTAGCACGAGCAAAGAGTAAACGTAAAAAATCGTAAATTTCGGTGATAGTACCCACTGTTGAGCGTGGTGATTTACTGGTAGTTTTTTGCTCTATAGCAATAACAGGAGAAAGTCCATCAATTTTATCAACATCAGGACGCTCTAAACCACCTAGAAATTGTCTGGCATAGGCTGAAAATGTTTCGATGTATCGACGTTGCCCTTCGGCATAAATAGTGTCGAAAGCCAATGAGGATTTCCCGCTGCCAGATAAACCTGTAATAACTACAAGTTTTTCCCGTGGAATGGACACATCAATATTTTTTAGATTGTGTACTCGGGCTCCTTTTACTTCGATAAAATCTGTGAATTGGCTCATAAATAGGCAAAGTTGCAAAGTTACGGGTTTTGAGTTTAAAAATGAAGTGGGTTTAACTTGTTGTTTGTTAAATTCTTGCTAAGTTTTGTTTCGCGCAAAGACGCTAAGACGTCAAGATAAAAAGGCAAAAAAAGATATGATTATGATTAGAATTGAATTTGGCGGATGGCTGCGCAAGGGATAGTAGTGGAAAGCCCACAGCGCAGCGAGGACTTGTAATGGATAGCCCGACCTAGGTCCTGAACTAAATTCAGGATATAGGTTGCGCCAAAATAAAAAATGATGACTTACTTTGTTCCTTTAACGTCGTCAATCTCTAAGCCTAAAATTAAAAGTTTATGAAAGCTTGGTAATTGTGCGCCACTTTCTGTAATTGTCCAGTCACTCCATGAGGCTTCTAAACCTTGTATTGGCAAAATAGAAGTCCACATTTTAAAGGCTGTTGGCTTGCCATTATCATCTAGTAACCAAAGGTAAGAATCGCCAGGAGTTGAGCCACCAGTAGTGTAAGTTACAAGCAATGCATCTTTATTGTTTTGAGTTTTTACGAGCCTACGCTCCACGCCAGCATCGAATACTTTGTAGGGCGCCACAAGCCAAAAGGAATCGTTATTAAAGTATGTTATGGCTTTCTCGATAAGCGCTTTAGCCATATCGCTTTCGTTTTTAAAACTGTGGACATAAACTATACTTTTTGAATTGTCGTTTAAATCTAGAATGACTTTGTTTTGTTTCCAGTAGACATTACAGATGTTGTTTGCCTTATCCCACTCGTAGTGGTGTCTTTTTTTAAACGTCCACTCAATATAATTGGTGTTTTTATAAGCTTCGTAGTCTAAAGCATTTAGCATTTTATACGCTAAAGCATCAGCTTCCTCGCCTTGGATACCAGTTGGTAAATCTTCATTATATTTAAAGTATAAGAAGCCAAAAAACAACAGACTTGGTAGCGTCAAAAAAATGATGATGCCAGTAATTATTTTGAATATTTTTTTAGGCTTAGCTGCCATAAAATGTTATTTAGTTTCAGTTTGGTAATAGCTAAATTATTAAAGAAGAATGATTTAGTGAAGAAATTAGATTAAAAACCGACAGCAGTATCATCTCCTCGATAATCTGCACCACCTTCGTACGAGTTGTCATCTAATACAAGTATTCCATCGACTTTGCCAATTACCGGAGCGTCTTTTTGGTTAATAGAGTAGCCTAATGCTTCGAGTTGTTTAATTAATTTTCTATCAAATGAATTGGGTTCCATTCTAATTTCGTCTGGCAGCCATTGATGATGAAATCGTGGTGCATTTACCGCTTCTTGCATAGTCATTTTGAACTCATGAACGTTTAAAATGGTTTGTAAAACCGATGTTATAATTGTTGCTCCACCTGGTGTTCCAAGAGTCATATATAATTTTTCGTTTTTTTCAACAATGGTAGGTGTCATTGAACTTAACATACGTTTTTCTGGTTCTATTTTGTTAGCCTCTGCGCCAATAAGTCCAAACATATTTGGTTCTCCGGGTTTGCTGCTAAAATCGTCCATTTCATTATTTAAAAAGAAACCAAGTTCTGAACAATATAATTTAGAACCATATGCACCGTTTAATGTGGTTGTTACAGCAATGGCATTACCAAATTGATCTACGATAGAGAAGTGCGTAGTTTCGTCACTTTCAATAATCTGAATATTGCCATGAGACACAGCGGAGGATAAGGTGGCTTTTTCAAATGAGAAGTCACTCATTCGTCCACTTAAATAATTTTCTTGAATTAAAGTTTTAATAGGGATGTTAACAAAATCAGGATCTCCTAAATAAAAACTTCTGTCGGCATAAGCGCGTCTTTCAGCTTCTGTAATGGCTTGTATGGTTTTTAGTGAGTTATGTCCGTATTCATCTAAATGGAATGGTTCAAGCATTTTCAATATTTGTGCTAAGCAAATCCCACCGCTAGCAGGAGGTCCCATAGAAATTATTTCTAAATCATCATAACTAAAAGTTATCGGATCACGCCATTTAGCTTCGTATTTTGCTAAATCTTCTTCGGTTATTATACCTCCATTATCTTGAATAAACTTTGCAAGAATTTTTGCAGTTTCACCTTTATAGAATTCATCTTTGCCATGTTTTAAAATACGTTCGAAAGTTTTTGCTAATGCTGGCTGTTTAATGACATCGTTTTCTTTCCAATGCTTATCAAAAATAATAGAGTCTTTATTAGCTTTAAGGAAAAGCGGCTGATATTTTTTTATTGTTTTTGCTTGCTTTTTCGTTACCTTAGTGCCTTTATAAGCTAAAGCAATAACGGGTTTTAGAATATCTTCAAGAGGGAGTGATCCTAATTTTTCGTGCACTTCAAAAAGACCTGCAACCGTACCTGGAATTCCAACGGCCATAGCGCCTAAGGTGCTTTTTCCGGGAATCACATCGCCGTTTTCATCTAAATACATGTCTTTAGTTGCAGCCATTGGCGCTTTTTCTCTAAAGTCAATAGAGCCAATATCTCCATTTGCTTTTCTATAAACCATAAAACCGCCACCGCCAATATTACCTGCAAAAGGGTAAGTAACAGCCAAAGCTAATTGAGTAGCACACATCGCGTCAAAGGCATTTCCGCCTTTTTTAAGAATATCGCTTCCTATTTCAGACGCTTCAGCACGTGCTGAAACAACCATAGCGTTTTTTGTAATAAGCCCTTTAATAGGTGTTGGGGTTTGCTCCGTTTTTTTGCATGAAAGAAAAAAGCAAAGTAATATAATACTATATAAAAAGTGTTTACTCATATAATTCTTGTTTTAAAGCCTCTAATTTTTGTTTGGAGGAAGCAATTAGTTCATCAAAAAAATCGGAAAATTCAGTTTCAAATTCTGAATAAAAAGCTTCAAGTTCAACCACGGCTTCATTCATACTAGAACGGTTTTTGGTACGTCTGTTCATGCCCGCTAAAACTCTAGAGATACCGTCGATAGAAGCATAATTTAATAGCCAATTATCGGCTAACATGTAAGGCATCATTTTTTGAATGCGTAGCGGTAGCATGTCATAATTGGCTTCCAATGAGGCATAAAAATTTTCTGTATATTCCTCCAAAGGCGTGTCGCTATAATTTGACCAATTTTTAGCTAGAAAATGATCGTAAAGAATATCTACAATAACTCCAGAGTAATGACTGTATTTTTCATGAAGCCTTTTGGTGCTTAGTCTTACCGTTTTGTGAGCATCTGTAAAAGTGTCAATATGACGATGCAATAATATACCAATCTGTATGTCTTTAGGGTATTTTTTATATTTTTTTCCTTTAATGCCGTCTGCAATAAAATTTCCAATGGTAATTGAATCGTTATCACCAGAAAGATAAATATGGGCTAAGTAGTTCATAAAATAAATATATGTATTTTTGAAACCTAAACAATACATTTTTGAAAAAGCTTCCAAACTTAGATGCATTACGTTTTTTTCTTGCATCTTTAGTTATTATTTATCATATTCCTAGTTTATCTAAAAATCAAGGGTTACCATATTTTGATGCTTCACCTATATTAAACAAAGGGGTAGATGCGGTTTATATGTTTTTTGTGCTCAGTGGGTTCTTAATTATGAGATTAATCTATATTGAAAAGAAAAATAATAAGTTTTCTATTAAAAATTTTTATATCAGAAGAATATTAAGAATATTACCATTGTATTACCTAATAGTTATTTTTGGTTTTTTATTTTATCATTACCTTTTACCTCTTTTTAACATCCCTTATGAGAATAATTACAATTTTGTAAGTAGTGTTTTGCTAACTGTTTTTTTTCTGCCTAACATATCTACATTTCTCTATATGCCCGGTGGTATACTTGATGTCTTGTGGTCTATCGGAATTGAAGAGCAATTTTATTTAATGGTAGCCCCTTTGTTTTATTTTGTAAAAACCAATAAGATTTTTAAAGTTATTGTCACTATAACTTTCGGGTATTTTTTAATTTATCATTTACAAGGTTTTGAGTTTTTACGAAGGTTTCAATTTGTTTATTTTTTCTTATTTTTTGGCGGAATAGTCTCTATTTTAGAAGAAAATAAAAAGTTAGAATTTTTGAAAACGAAACTATTATTTTCATTAATGATTTGTTTTTTAATTATTTTATATTTTTTTACAAATATTTTTGAATTTGAAAACTACATCTTAAAAAAAACACTAACAGTCGTTTTATTTGGTTTTTTTGTACATACTATGAGTTGTAATAACTTTAATTTTAAAATTAAAAATAGATTATTAAACTATTTTGGCAGGATATCATATGGTATATATATGTATCATGTAATAGCTCTTAATGCAGTTGTTTTTTTATTTTTAAAACTAGAACAATTTGAATTATTTAATGATACTATTACAATTATATTAATAAATATTTTAACATTTGCACTTACGATAATATTCGCTCATTTTTCGTACAAATATTATGAATTGCCATTTTTAAAATTAAAAAATAAATTCAGATCATGACACTTATAAAATCAATTTCAGGAATTAGAGGAACTATTGGCGGGCAAGTAGGTGATAACTTAACACCTATAGATGCTGTAAAATTCGCATCAGCTTATGGCGTTTGGTTAAAGCAACAACGCCATAAAAAAAACTACAAAGTTGTGGTTGGTAGAGACGCTCGTATTTCTGGAAAAATGATTCAAAATTTAGTCATGAATACCTTAATTGGTTTAGGTATAGACGTGGTTGATGTTGGTCTTTCTACAACACCTACAGTTGAAATAGCGGTACCTATGGAACATGCTGATGGTGGAATAATTTTAACAGCAAGCCATAACCCAAAACAATGGAATGCGTTAAAATTACTTAACGAAAAAGGTGAGTTTTTAGATGCTGTTGAAGGCGCAAAAATTCTAGACATTGCAGAAAGTGATAACATGACTTTTGCTGATGTTGATAGCCTAGGAAAAATAACAAAAAATAAAGCCTATATAGATTTACATATTATAGAAGTTCTAGATTTAGATTTGGTAAATGTAAAAGCCATAGAAGAAGCACGTTTTAAAGTGGTTGTAGATGGTGTAAACTCCACAGGCGGTATCGCTATTCCGTTACTTCTAGAGCGTTTAGGGGTAGATGTAATTAAGTTATACTGTGAACCAAACGGACATTTCCCGCACAATCCAGAACCTTTAAAAGAGCACTTAACAGATTTATCTGCGGAAGTTAAAAAGCATAATGCCGATTTTGGAATTGTGGTAGACCCAGATGTAGATCGTTTAGCCTTTATGGACGAAAACGGAGAGATGTTTGGTGAAGAATACACGCTTGTAGCTTGTGCAGATTACGTTTTAGGAATAACCCCAGGAAACACTGTGAGCAATATGAGTTCTACCAGAGCACTGCGAGATGTTACCGAAAAACATGGCGGTATGTATGAAGCCAGTGCGGTAGGCGAGGTAAATGTTGTAAATCTGATGAAAAAAAATAAGGTCGTAATAGGTGGTGAAGGTAATGGCGGAATTATTTATCCAGAGGCGCATTACGGTCGGGATGCGTTGGTTGGTGTAGCCTTATTTTTAAGTCTATTGGCAGATAGAAAAGTTAGCGTAAGTGCGCTCAGAAAAACCTACCCAAGTTATTTTATGGGAAAAAAGAAAATTGAATTAACCCCAGGTTTGGATTTTGATGGTATTCTTAAAACCATGGAAAACCGTTACCAAAACGAGGAATTAACGACTATTGACGGGGTTAAAATCGATTTTTCAGAAAGTTGGGTACACCTCCGTAAAAGTAATACAGAACCCATTATTAGAATTTATACCGAAGCAAAATCGCAAGAAGAAGCCGATGCTTTAGGCGATAAATTTATTGCCGAAATTGGTGAGATTGCTAATAGTTAAAAAAGTCACGGCGAGGAAGTATGACGAAGCAATCTCTTGAAGTTTAGTAAACCTATTTTTTAGAAGCTATTTCCCGCTTTCCGTTATATCTTTCTGCGAAGCAGTCCCGAACTTGTTTCGGGATCTTGCACTAATACAACTTTTGTAAATTAGTAAAGAGCAGAACTATTATTTTCGCAAAAAGGATGCCACTTCAATCGGGGCTAACTTATCCGCTATGGCAATTTATTCCTGCGAAGGCAGGAATCTCATCATCAAATACCTTTGCTTTTAGAGTCAAGTATATTCTTCGTGTTTATCGCTAAAAAGACCGTTTGTTAGTTTAGGCTTAAAATAGCTATATTGTACAAAATAAAACAGGTATTTAAAAACTTTTAAACATAACTAATTCCTCTCCTTTGGAGAGGCTAGGAGAGGCTTTATGAAAAAACTAGCATTACATTGGAAGATTATAATAGGAATGGTTCTCGGAATCATTTTTGGTTTTATTATGAATACCCTTGATGGTGGAAAAGGGTTTGTAACCGATTGGATTGCACCTTTTGGAACCATATTTATAAACCTTCTTAAGCTAATCGCAGTGCCATTAATTTTAGCATCTTTGATTAAGGGCATCTCAGATTTAAAAGATATTTCTAAAATTAGAGATATGGGATTACGAACCATAGGCATTTATATCGTAACTACTTTAGTGGCTATAATTATTGGTTTAAGTATTGTAAACATTGTTAAACCTGGGGATGGTATGCCCGAAGAAACGATAGCAAAAATTAAACTTAAATATGAAAACGATGCCGGTGTAACCGATAAGTTGATGAAAGCTTCTGCCCAAAAGGAAGCAGGTCCATTACAGTCTTTAGTTGATATATTCCCAAGTAATATTTTTCAATCGTTTGCTGAAGCATCTATGCTTCAAGTTATATTTTTCGCATTATTTGTTGGTATTTCTTTACTGCTAATTGGAGAGAAAAAGGCAAAACCATTGGTTGATTTTTTTAATTCCCTTAATGAGGTGGTTATGAAAATGGTAGATTTAATCATGCTATTTGCGCCTTATGCAGTTTTTGCGCTTTTGGCTAACGTAATTATTGCTTTTGATGATGTTGAAATTTTAATCAAATTGCTCTATTATGCATTTTGCGTTCTTGGTGGTCTTATATTAATGATTGGTTTCTATCTAATCTTAGTGAGTGTATACACAAAAAAATCACCAATGTGGTTTTTACAACAAATAAGTCCTGCGCAACTTTTAGCATTTTCTACAAGTAGTAGTGCAGCAACGCTACCTGTAACTATGGAACGTGTGGAAGAACATTTAGGAGTTGATAAGGAAGTATCTGGTTTTGTGCTTCCTGTTGGGGCTACCGTAAATATGGATGGAACCAGTTTGTATCAGGGTATTGCAGCCGTATTTATCATGCAAGTTATTTGGCCTGAGGGTTTAACATTTACTAATCAATTGGTTATTGTGCTTACTGCATTATTAGCTTCCATTGGGAGTGCAGCGGTGCCTAGTGCGGGTATGGTGATGCTGGTTATTGTATTAGAATCTATTGGGTTTCCGGCAGAATTATTGCCTATTGGTTTGGCGCTTATTTTTGCGGTTGATAGACCTTTGGATATGTGTAGAACGGTTGTAAACGTAACTGGTGATGCAACAGTATCTATGATTGTTGCGAAGTCTTTAGGGAAATTACACGATCCAAAACCTAAAGAATGGGATGATCATTATGAAGAAGTGAAGTAAGGCTGTATATGTCAATAAAAACAATTTCAAAATGAGTACGAGTATATTATTAACATCACCTATAGTTTCAGTGGAATGGCTTCATGAGCATATGAACGCCGATAATCTTATTATTTTAGACGGCACGATTAATAAAGTTTTTGATAAGTCATCAGAACAAATACCAAATGCTAGACTTTTTGATATAAAAATGAAGTTTAGCGATGTATCCAATCCATTTCCTAGTGCGTTTCCATCGTCAAAACAATTTCAGAAAGAAGCTAGAAATTTAGGAATAAATAATGACAGCGCTATTGTCGTTTATGATGATAAAGGTATTTATTCTAGTGCTCGTGTTTGGTGGTTATTTAAAGCATTTGGTTATAAGAATGTGGCGGTGTTAAATGGAGGTTTTCCTGAGTGGAAGAAGGCTAATTATGGTTCGGAATTAATGCAGAATTATAATGGTAATAAAGGCAATTTTGTTGCTAATCTTCAGCCCAATTATATGCAGTTTTTTGATGATATTGAGAATGCATCAAAAAATCAAACCCATAAAATTATTGATGCGCGTTCTTCAGGACGGTTTAATTGTACCGAGCCAGAACCCAGAGCAGGATTGCGCATGGGAACCATACCAAACTCTGTGAATTTACCATATACAGAGTTGTTAGAAGATGGGGTTTTGAAATCTAAAAAGGATTTAGCCAAAGCTTTTTATATGGTTGCAGAACAAGATGATCCTATAATATTTTCATGTGGTTCTGGGTTAACGGCATGTGTTTTAGCTTTGGGTGCAGAACTTTCTGGATATAAAAATATATCGGTTTATGATGGATCTTGGACCGAATATGGAAGCTTAACAACAGGAGATATGGGAGAACCAAGTACATGGACAAAAGATAATCTGTTAGCTTATATTTTAATGTATGTTTCAAATTCTGATTTAGTGGAATCTAGAAAGGAAAAAAAATATATTTTAAGTCGGGTAGATAAAGCTGTTTATAATCGTGTGAGTGAACAATTTGAAACCGATAACGATTATCAAAGTATTCAAAATATCATTGAAGCTGTAAGAGCTCATGATTATTATCGAAATGATTTAGCCGATTTATTTGCTGATATAAAACTGATGGCTTTTGCTGATGGTGATTATGCTCCTATGGAACAAATGATTTATAGCCATTTGAAAAAGATTTTGAAGGAAGGTTAATGTAATAGAGTAACTTGATTGAAGAGCATCTTACAGTGTTTGCAAAACATACTACTGACGCTTTTGTTGAAAATAAAAAAACAAATAAAAAGGTGGATTTTATTTTGAAGAGTTTAAAGTAGCTAAGACGTGTATAAGTTATTATCCTCTTTTTTTATTAATAAGGTTAAGACTTATCTAAAATGAGTTTCTATTTAAAATTAATACTTCAATTGAATTATAAATAAATAGTAACTGTATTATCATCCACTTCAAAGGTTTTATCGTTTACTTCTACATCAATAAGATTCCCAAAATCACAACATTCATCAGTTTGTGGTGCAGTTGTTTTGTATGATACCATAGCGACTATTTCAGAATTTATTTGAATTTCTAAAGTATCTGTTGGATTTTGTTTTTCAACATAAAGAAAGCCGTTGGAATTAATGATACTAAATTCAACTTGATTTTCAGAGGTGTTATTTATTAAAATGTTTTCTTTAGTTATGTTATCTTGGAGTATAAGGTTTTCGTCAGTGGAGTTATCAACTAGGTTTATGTTAAGATATGGAGCTACGCATAAAACGGTAGAACAATCTGGAACGCCGTCATCTGATTTACAAGCAATAAACAGTATAACAAGTAAAAGGTAGGTTGATTTTTTTATCATGGGGTAAATGTTTTTTAATAGATGCATGAAACTTTAAAAGGTTGCGTACGTGCTAAAGAAAACTAGTATTTTTTTAAAGACATGAATTACTCTAAAAACTTGTTTTTCAATTCGGGAGTAGGAATCATGCAAGCATCTTTTTTACCATACCACTTGTATCGGTTTTTAGCAATAAAATCATAAACCCAATTGCGTATAACCTTTGGAACAATAAGAAATATAACCAATATATTTATTGGAAACCCCAATTTTGAAGCTACTTTTAAAGCGGCAGTACTTTTATAATGAATTCCTTTTTTAGGGGTGTATAGTAAAATAGAATCTAATTTTATAGTATCTATGTTGTAGTGCTCAATAATCTTTTTCCCAATATCACTTTGCAATGCTGTAAACATAAATAGATTGCTTTTGTCATGTTTTATTACATAATTTACAGCACCATTACAAAGGTTACAAACACCATCAAAGAGTATTAATTTTTTATTATCGGGAACTCCAAAATTCATATTCAAAGATAGTACTTTGTAAATCACTTAAAAAGTGGTTTAAATGGGTGTTTAAAATTAATTAACGAGCAATAATTAGAGCATTTTTAATAAAGAATACTTAAACAAATACTTACTTTTTTACCGCTTCAACCAATTCCAACTGCTCCAAGCTCACATTAGTTGTAAATATACCGTAATTAACAACCGCTTTGTTTTTTTCAATTTTATCAATAGTGCCTATAGCTCTGCCATCAAACATTCTAACACGATCACCTAATCTTAAAGTTGCTTTTGGTTTAGGCGCTTCAATAGCTTTTTGTTTTGCTATTTTTTTCTTTTTTCGGATAACTTCTACTTTCTTTTCGGCTTCTTGTTTTACTTGGGTTTCTTTAGCTTTTATTGCTTTTTTCGCTTTCGCGGAAACTTTTTTACGCTTAGAATTTTCAATCTGAACCACTTTAAAAAGTTCTCCCATTAATGCTTTCTTCTGCTTATTATCAAAGTATTTTTCGGCGATATCATTAACTTTTTGCCCTAAATAAATCAAGCGCTGATTGCTATCATACAACTCTTGATAGCTTTCTAGTTTCTTCTGAATTTTAGCATTTATTTCTTCTAGCTTATCTGCTTCCTCAAGTTTTTTCTTTTCGTTTTGTTTTAATGATTGTCCTGTTTTTTCTAATCGAGAACGTTCCTTTTGTAGTTTTGCAATAGTGGCATCAAAACGCACTTTGCTGCGTTCTATCTTCTTTTTAGCACGATTAATTAAGCTATAGGGAATACCGTTTTTTTGTGCGACTTCAAACGTAAAACTACTTCCGGCTTGACCGATAACCAACTTAAAAAGAGGTTCTAAACTGCGTTCATCAAATAGCATGTTAGCATTTAGCATAAAGGGCAATTCGTTTGCTAATATCTTTAAGTTTGAGTAATGTGTTGTAATAATACCGTAAGCTTCACGGTGGTAAAACTCTTCCAAAAAGGTTTCAGCTAAAGCACCTCCCAATTCAGGGTCACTTCCTGTTCCAAATTCATCAATTAAAAAGAGGGTATTTTTATTACACTTTTTTAAGAAATAATTCATTTGTTTTAAACGGTAGCTATAGGTACTTAAATGATTTTCAATAGATTGATTGTCACCAATATCACTTAAAATTCTATCAAATAAACACACTTTACTGCGTTCGTGCACAGGGATAAGCATCCCACTTTGCAACATAACTTGAAGTAAGCCAACCGTTTTTAGGGTAATACTTTTTCCACCAGCATTAGGACCAGAAATTACAATAATTCGGCTATCCTGTTTTAATTCTATAGTTTGCGGAAAGGTTTTTTCTTTCTTCTCTAAATTATTCAAATAGAGCAGTGGATGATAGGCATCTCGCAAAGACATGCTTCTGTCTTCTGAGAATTCTGGAAGAATCCCATTCATAGATTTTGCATATTTCGCTTTCGCGGAAATCACATCTATATCAATTAAAAAACTTTGATAATCTTTTAATAATGGTAAAAACGGACGCATAAAATCCGTAACGTCTTTTAAAATCCTAATAACTTCTTCGCCTTCCTCGTATTCTAAATTATTGAGTTCTCTGCTGTATTGTAATGTGGTTTCTGGCTCAATATAAACAATGCTTCCAGTTTTACTACCGCCCATAATAGCTCCTTTAACTTTACGTCTGTACATGGCCTTTACAGCCAATACACGTTTGTTGTCTACTACAGATTCTCGAATATCATCTAGATATTCAAGATTATGATACATGTTTAAAGCACTGCTAAAACTAGAATTTATTTTTCCTTTTATCTTATTTATCGATTGTCGTAAATCGAAAAGTAAATTAGAGGCGTTGTCTTTTATATCGCCAAAGCGGTCCACAATACCATCCACTTTTTCAATAAGAATTTTAGTAACCTCAATATGTGATGCAAACTGGTTTAAATTTGGGTAATACTCTTCAAATTTGTTTAAAAAAGTTACAATAGCATTCACAGAAATCGACATCGCTACAATTTTTTTTAAGCCATGTACTTCTAAAAACGTATTTTCAATATTAAGAAGTTTTATTTCTTTAGTTATGCTATCGAAACCATGATTTGGTATGCGATTATCATTGTAAAATGACGATACATATTCATTAGTTAAATTTAAAGCAACCTCTAAGGCTTCACGCGTTTTATATGGCGAAATTTGCAAAGTCTTTTCATGTCCAAGAGGTGTTACACAGAGTTCGCTAATCTGTTGTAAAACCGTTTGAAATTCTAAATCTTGTAATGTTTTTTCGTGGATGTGTATCATTCCTAAGTATAGCCTCTAAAAATAAAGAAATGCAAAGTTAAACAATCTTAAGCTGATTTTTAATATGTAAAGTGGATGTGTTAAAATGTTAATTAACAAAACACTAACACCTGTGTGTCTTTATTCTTTATAATTTGTAGGGTATCAACAAACATCAATCAAACTATCATCAGTTGTGAAAGCTCAATCGGAAATTTTGGTTGAGCTTTTGATTTTAATTTCATTCTACGAAAAACTTATAAGCACCAGTATCCTCCGATTTTTTTATTTTGGAGAATATGGTTATTTGGTCGTAATCGCGAGAGATACCGTTTATATATAAGTACTCTGAGTAGTCAAAATTAGGAGGTGCTAAATAGTAAGTTCCAGATTCCAAAAGTTTAATACCGAACTTGCTTGTGAAATTTACGCTATCATACTCGTTTTTAACTTCAATTATTTCGTCGTAACTATTTTTTGCTAAACCATTTAAAACAACAATATTGCTATTTGTAACGGCTATTTTTGAAAGTGTACCAAATCTAGTCTTTTTATACAAAGTCAAATTAAAATACAAGTATGGGTCTGTATCTAGGTTTAAAAAGTCTGATAATATGATGTTTTTATTATCTACCGTAATTTGGTTATTGTCAATTATTGTATTAACATAAATCGTGTCGTTTAATTGAAACGTCGTTTTATCATTTTCAATTTGAACCAAGTTATTGTTTTTTATTTCTATAGATTGGTAGTCATATTCTTCTTCAGGAGGGCAACATAAACCAGCACATAGAGAAATAGTAATTAAAATTAACGTATTAAAAATTTTCATAAACAAATTAATTAATGTAATAACGCCAGAATAGTTGCGTCTTAGCCGTGTATAGTTTCAGATTTTCCATAATTCTGTATCACTTCAGCTTCAAAATCTATAAGTTCTTGCCAGCGTTTGTCAACATCAATATCTTTCCCGTATTTACGAGCAAAACCAATAAAAGTCGAATAATGTCCAGCTTCGCTAATCATTAAATCGTGATAAAATTTTGAAAGTTCTGGGTCTTTTATTTCTTTTGAAAGTAGTTTAAAACGTTCGCAACTTCTAGCTTCAATCATGGCAGAGAACAACAACCTATCTACCATAGATTGCAATCTGTTTCCGCCTTTATTCATAAATTTGTATAGTTCGTTCACATAACTGTCTTTGCGTTCTCTACCTAGTTTGTAACCCCGCTTTTTAATGATGTCATGCACCATTTGGAAGTGTTCTAATTCTTCTTGAGCTAAAAGGAGTAAATCTGTAACTAAATCGGTGTGTTCAGAATTAAGCGTTATTATTGTAATGGCATTGGTAGCCGCTTTTTGTTCGCACCACGCATGGTCGGTTAATATTTCTTCAATATTAGATTCTACAATGTTTACCCAACGAGGGTCTGTAGCTAATTTTAATCCAAGCATATTTAATCGTTTTTGTAAATGTAGTTATTTTAATTTTTTTGGCATTACCACAAGGGTCGGGCTTTTATTCATGCATTTCTATTTTAAATTTCTGAATTCATGAACATAAATATTTCGTTACAAGCCCTCGCACCTCCTACGTCGGGCTGTGGGCTTTCCACTGCAATCCCTAATGCGGGTTAGGTGTTCCAATTAAAATTAACAATTCATTATTCTGTCTTCGGTCTAAGAGATATAATTCCAGATATTTTTATACTTACTAAGTTGTTTGTAGGTATGTAAAAAGACTTGATTTTCAGAAAGCGCCAATGAAGGGTCTATTTTCAAAATAGATTTGGCATGATGTCTAGCGAGTTGTAAAATATCAGTGTCTCTAACAATATCAGCAATTTTTAAGTTCAATACGCCACTTTGTTGGGTGCCCATAATATCCCCAGGACCACGTAAAAGCAAATCGACTTCAGCAATTTCAAAACCATCATTAGTTCTAACCATAGTTTCTAAACGGGTTTTACTGTTTGCACTTAATTTATGGCTGGTCATTAAAATACAGTAACTCTGTTCTGCACCACGTCCAACGCGACCACGTAATTGGTGTAATTGCGATAAGCCAAAGCGTTCTGCGCTTTCAATAATCATTACCGAAGCATTAGGCACATTCACACCAACCTCAATAACGGTTGTTGCCACCATAATCTGAGTTTCTCCTTTAATAAAACGTTGCATTTCATAATCTTTATCGGCAGGTTTCATTTTACCGTGAACTATCGATGTCTGATACTTTGGCATAGGGAAATCTCTAGAAATACTTTCGTAACCATCCATCAAATCCTTATAATCCATTTTTTCGTTTTCTTGAATTAAAGGGTAAACAATATAAATTTGACGTCCTTTATCAATTTCATCACGAATAAACCGAAAGACATTCAAACGATTTTTATCATAGCGATGTACCGTTTTTATCGACTTTCTCCCTGGTGGTAATTCATCAATAATGGAGATATCTAAATCGCCATAAACAGACATCGCCAATGTTCTTGGAATTGGTGTTGCAGTCATGACTAAAACGTGTGGCGGAATAGGAGCTGAAGCCCCACCAACCTCCCCAGAGGGGAGGCTTTTCAAAGTATTCGTAATATAACGCAAAACGTTATCAATGTCTCCAAGTACTTGTTCGTTAGTAAACCGTATAACTTTAAATCCAATTTCAGTTAAAATTGTAGTGCGTAAATCGTCTGCTTCTTTTTGTTCAATGGTATTGTGATAACCGCCATCAACTTCAATAATTAAGTTTTTTTCTAAATTAACAAAGTCGACTATAAACTCGTCGATTATATGTTGTCTTCTAAATTTATATTCAAGATTTTTATTTCTCAAACATTCCCACAAAATAGATTCAGTATGAGTGCTGTGTTTTTTGTTTTCAGCTTGAAGTTCTTTTAATAATTTGTATGTCGATGGGCGAGCAGTCATATACTTTTTAAGTATGGCTTTTGCTTCCTCCCCATGGGAGGATTGAGGAGGGCCTTTTTGCCACAATTTTGAACGTTGTTTTACTCCAAAACGGTGTTGCTCATCTATAATGGCGAGTCCCAAATTCTTAAATTTCACTTTATCTTCAAGTAGGGCATGCGTACCAATTAAGATGTTTAATTCCCCATTTTCTAAAGCTTCATGAATAATTCGTCTTTCTGAAGTTTTAGTTGAACCCGTTAATATTTTTATATTGATATTCAGTTTATTACACCATTCAAGTAATCCGTTATAGTGCTGTACTGACAAAATTTCAGTCGGCGCCATTAAACAGGCTTGAAAACCGTTGTCAAGCGCCATGAGTATTGACATGAACGCCACTATGGTCTTGCCCGAACCCACATCACCTTGTAAAAGTCGATTCATTTGCGCATTACTTCCTAAATCGGCACGAATTTCCTTTAAAACTCGTTTTTGGGCATTGGTTAATTCGAAGGGTAAGTGGTCTTTAAAAAAGGAATTAAAATGGGTGCCAACTTGATTAAAAGGAAAGCCTTTAATTTTCGATTTATGAATTAAATTTTTGATGATTAATTGCAGTTGAATATAAAATAATTCTTCAAATTTTAATCGGAATTGAGCCCTTGAAAGTAGCTCTTGACTCTTCGGAAAATGGACATTGAAAAGGGCAGCATCTTTATTGATTAATTTTAATTCGGAACGTAAATTGTCAGATAGTGTTTCCGTAAATTTTCCGTTAGTTTCAATAAACAATTGCTGCATGATTTTACTAATCACACGATTGGTAATGCCTTTATTCGATAGTTTTTCAGTAGAAGGATAAACGGGTTGCATGGCAGAACGTAGATTTTTCTCATGTTCCTCTTGCAATTCTAATTCCGGATGTGCCATATTGAATTTGCCACTAAACCAATTGGTTTTTCCAAAGGCCACATAGGTTTTATTCAACTTTAAATTTTCTCGAATCCATTTTTGTCCTCGAAACCAAACTAATTCCATGGTGCCGGTGTCGTCTTGAAAGGTCCCAACCAAGCGTTTTCCGCGTTTTTGAGCCACTTCTTTAAAACCTGTTATTTTTCCAATAACTTGCACATCAGCATTATTACGCTGTAATTGATTGATTTTGTAATATTGAGTTCTGTCTATATATCTGTTTGGAAATAAGTTGATTAAATCTTGATAGGTATGAATACCTAACTCCTTGCGCAACAAATCAGCACGATTAGGGCCAACGCCTTTTAAATAATCTATGGGAGTTTGCAGGTTTACAGACATAGAAGCGAAATTAATGATTTCAATTAAAAAAATTAACTTATTAAATTCTTAATATCCTGTTGAATTTGAGATATTTTTATCCACAGAACTGTTTTCTTTTTGAAAATTGTTGAAAAAAATAAATTATGCGTTATATATTATAATTCAATGGTTAAATTTGGGATTCTTAAAAGATAATTAAACGCATATTGATTGATGAGAAAACTCAACGAATTTATTTGGGAAACACACGGTATTCATGCTGGTACGGAACAGGATCATGTTAAACATGGTATCGATAAATTAGAAGATATTGTTGATAAAGCTATTGAGGCTGGTAACCCAAGTATAACGTTTATAATACATTCTCCGCGACTAACAAGTTTTCGGTACACCGCTGAAAGAGATACAAACGTGAAGTTTATTCGTGGAAACAAATCATATTTAAATTATCCAAAACGTATTGCTGACCTTCGTAAAAAATACGAGGGACAAATCAATATTAAATATGGTGTTGAATTGGAATGGATGGGGCCTGAGCTGGGTTTGCAATGGAGTCGATCAAAGATATTTCAAGCTGAAGATGCTGATTATGTAATTGGTTCTGTGCATTTTGCACCTGAAGGATTGCCTTATGATGGCTCAAAAGAAGAAGCTCTTGAATTATTGAAGTTGAGAGGGAGTTTAGAAGCGTATTGGGATGGGTATTTTAATGAAATGATTCAGATGATTGAATGTTTTGGCGATATGATTCAAATTATTGGACATATCGATTTGCCAAAACTAAATGTTGATATGCCTGAAGCTTTGGTGGATTTTGAAACGAGTGCGCATCCTTTAGCTAATAAATTTAGGACACTTTTAGAACTTATTGCGGATAGAAACTTATCCTTAGATGTAAATATGGCGGGTAAGTTTAAGGGCGTAGGCGTATATCCAGTGCAAAGTATTTTACGACGCGCAAATGCACTTCAAATACCAGTTTGTGTTGGTACAGATACGCATCATGTGCGCTACTATGGCTTGAATTATAAAGAAAGTTTAGAGTATATTCAAGAAGCAGGTTACGAGAGTTATGTAAGTTACTCAAAGTTAATTCCAGAGAATCGTACTATTTATGATGACCACGATTTAAAAGTAAAATACACGGTTTTAAATAAAGGAATCGAGTTATTAAATCAACGATTAGATGCAAATCAAAGACGTATAATTCCAGATTTTTCTTTTGGA
>NZ_JAQWOO010000015.1 GCF_029245835.1 Algibacter sp.
ACAAAATAAATCTGTAATTTTAGAGTAACAAAACATAGATAGGTTTTTAGATTAATAAATTGAATTTCAGTACTTTAATTTACTAAAAATCTATCTTTTTTACTATTAAAACTTATCTAAATATTAATCGAACTCAGGTTATTTGAATGTGTCTGCAGAAGCTGTAACCAGAAAATTTAAAATAGAAACTTCTACTGCAAAAAAATTAGAAGAAAAAATTATAAATTTACAATTACATGTTGAAAACTTAAATGTTTTTATAGATACTGATGTTGCTATAATTTCTGGTTTAGCTTACGATCAAGCCACAAGAGAAAAAGTCGTTTTAGTAGTTGGAAATTCAAATGGTATTGCAACTGTTCATGACTATTTAACGGTTGAAAATCAAGAACCTGTTGCGCAATTTTATACAGTAAGGAGTGGTGATACTCTAGGGAAAATTGCAGAAGTATATTACGGTAATGCTATGAACTACTCTTTTATATTTGATGCAAATAAGCCCATGCTTAATCACCCAAATAAAATATATCCTGGACAAGTACTAAGAATTCCCGCCTAATATTAAAGTATGAGATACCAATTGATAGCTAATTATGTTATGATTGAAACAAACTGTAGGCGGTTTCTTTTTTTATGTGACTCATTTATTTTAATTGTGTCTAAAAAGTATTAACCCTTAAAATAAATTATACAATGGGATTATTTTCATTTATTAAAAATGCAGGAGCCAAAGTATTTGGTATAGGAAAAACAGATGCTGAAGAAGCTGCCGAGGCTGCTGCTAGAAAATTAAAACAAGAAGAAACTGCCTCAAGAAAACTGGAAGAAACAATTACCGATTTACAACTTCAAGTTGAAGGTCTTAACGTTTTTATAAGTGATGATACCGCTACTATTACAGGTTTAGCTTATAACCAAGCGACTAGAGAAAAAGTAGTTTTAGTGGTTGGAAACTCAAATGGTATAGCAACTGTTGATGATCAAATGACTGTTGAACATGAAGAGCCAGTAGCACAATTTCATACGGTTGTAAGCGGTGATACTTTAGGAAAAATTGCAAAAACATATTATGGAAACGCTATGAAATACCCTGTTATTTTTGAAGCGAACAAACCCATGCTTACTCACCCTGATAAAATATATCCTGGGCAAGTATTAAGAATCCCAACTTTAGATTAGAACATTAGAGACCTAATTAATAGCTGATTTATGTTATGCTAGAAGCCAGCTTGAAAAAGTTGGCTTTTTTTTAAAAATGCAAGTTTCAATTACCTATAAAAATTCATCTCATCCAAGTACTCCCAAACATTTTTTGGTAGCATAGGCTCAACGTTTTTACTTTCTTTTATAGCATTACGAATAAAGGTAGAAGAGAGTTGCATGATAGGTGCATTTACAAGATGTATTTTTTTGTGACTATCAAATTGAGTTTCAACATTGCTATCTGAAATCCGAGGATATACATAAATATGATGATTTTCAAGAATAACCTTATAGTTTTTCCACTTATGGAAACTCTTTAAATTATCCTCACCCATAATTAAAGCAAACTCATGGTTTGGGTGTTTTTCTTGCAAATGCACTAGTGTATTTACCGTGTAATTAGGTTGTGGCAAGTTAAACTCGATATCGCTAGCCTTTAGTTTGGCATACTCTTTTGTAGCGAGATATACCATTTCTAAACGCTGATAATTATCAAGTAAACTACTTTTCTTTTTAAAAGGATTATGAGGTGTTACAACAAACCAAATTTGGTCTAAATCGCTGTATTCTACCATGTGATTTGCAATAATAAGATGACCTATATGTATAGGATTAAAAGAACCAAAGTACAAACCAATTTTCATTTTGAAACACTAGGTATTTATGAAGTTTCTAATTTTTTGCTCTGCTTCAATAAGCGCATTTTCTAAATCATCATTAACAATTATAGTGTCAAATAAAGGCGCTGTTGCTAATTCTGCTGAAGCTTTTGCAACGCGCATATTTATTTTGTCTTCGCTCTCAGTTTTACGCTTTTTTAAACGAATTTTTAATTCGTCAATACTTGGTGGCTTTACAAAAATGGCTAATGTTTCTTCTGGAAACTTTCTTTTTATTCTAAGTCCACCAGAAACATCAATATCAAAAATAACATTTTTTCCTTTTGCCCAAATACGTTCAACTTCAGTTTTTAAAGTACCATAAAAATTATCGCGGTAAACCTCTTCCCATTCTAAAAATTCATCACTTTTAATTTTGTTTTTAAAGGCTTCAGCAGAAAGAAAATAATAGTCTTTTCCATGTATTTCTTCACCTCGTTTAGCTCTTGAGGTAGCAGAAATTGAAAATTCTAAGTTTAAATTATCAACGCCTAATAAATGTCTCACTATAGTTGTTTTTCCAGAACCTGAAGGTGCTGAAAACACAATAAGTTTACCTTGTTTATTCTTGCTTTTTTCTTCTAACACAAATACTAACTTTTTTTTGACTGAATACTGCGACTGCAAACTGAACTAAAGTACATTCAATAATTGTTCCTTAATTTTTTCCAGTTCGTCTTTCATTTGAACAACTAGTTGTTGCATAGGCGCATAGTTGCTTTTAGAACCTATAGTGTTTATTTCTCTACCCATTTCTTGACTAATAAACCCTAGTTTTTTTCCATTAGAATCTTTTGAATTTATGGATTCTGAAAAATAATTTAAGTGGTTTTTTAAGCGTACCTTTTCTTCAGTAATATCAAATTTTTCAATATAATAAACCAGTTCTTGCTCAAATCTGTTTTCGTCGTATTTCTCTCTTAATTCTTGAACCCCCTTTAGTAAACGTTCGCGAACCCCTTCAACACGTTCAGGATCTATGGCAATAACTTGATTAAGCAATTCATTAATAGAAACAATGCGGTTATTAAAATCTATTTCAAGAACTTTACCTTCGTTTAATCTGTAGCTATTCAAGTCTTCAATAGCATGGTGTATTTCAGCTTCTATAGCCTTCCATTCATTTTCATCAATCTCTTCTCTAACTGTATTTAATGCATCTGGAAAACGAACAGCCATTTTAAGCAAATCCATGTCATCACCATCAACCACTTGTTTTAACTGTTCAATGTATTGTTTAACAACAGGTGTATTTATTTGTGTTGATGTGTCTTCTGCAGTAGCTTCAACGTAAATAGAAAAATCAACTTTTCCACGAACTAATTTATCCGCTAAAATTTTTCTTATTGCTAATTCTTTTTCCCTGTATATAGAAGGCATTCTAGCATTTAAATCTAAATTTTTACTGTTTAAAGATTTAAGTTCTATAGTTATTTTTTTTGTTGGCAATTGCAAAACAGATTTTCCGTAACCTGTCATTGAATATATCATAAATGCGAGTATTAAGTTTTGCAAAGGTAATTAAAAGCTAAAGATAGAAAAGTGATAGCTTATGTTAAAAAAAATACTTTAAAATATAATATTTGGTTTATAGAACAATTAATAAATACATTTACAGTCATAAATTTTTCAATATTAAAATGAATAAATTAAAGAAAATAAGTATCGTTATTGGATGTTGTGTTATTATTTTGTCATGTAAGGAAACGAAAGCTGAAGTTGTAATTGAAAGCCAAAATAATGATGAACGTATTAGTAGGAAAGCAACAGATAGTCTTATTTCTAAACCGCCAGAAGGCATGGTTTGGATTCCTGGAGGTTCCTTTTTACAAGGGGCTGTACCACAAGATAAAACAGCAATGGGTCATGAAAAGCCACAGCATCCTGTTTCTGTTGATGGCTTTTTTATGGATATAACAGAGGTAACTAACGCTAAATTTAGAAAATTTGTTGAAGAAACAAATTATGTAACTATTGCTGAACGAGAAATTGATTGGGAAACCATGAAAAGCCAATTACCAGAAGGCACTCCGAAACCACATGATAGTATTTTACAACCAGGATCTTTAATGTTTAAAAAAACAAAATCTTCTGTTCCTAATTTATATGATTTTTCACAGTGGTGGCGTTGGGCAATTGGTGTAAATTGGAGGCATCCTAGCGGACCTGATAGTAATATTGAAGGAAAAGATAATCATCCTGTTGTTCATGTTAGTTTTGAGGATGCTGAAGCCTATTGCAATTGGGCAGGTAGGCGTTTGCCAACAGAAGCAGAATGGGAATATGCTGCTAGAGGAAAGAAGACGAGTACTATTTATTTTTGGGGTGATGATAGATCTGAACTTTCTAAAATGGTAAATAGTTGGGAAGGTGAATTTCCTGTAAATAATACTTTAGAGGATGGTTTTGAAAGAACAGCTCCTGTAAAAGCCTATTCACCGAATGATTTTGGATTGTATGATATGGCAGGTAATGTTTGGGAGTTTGTGTCTGACTGGTATAGCATCAAGTATTATGAGGAATTAGCAGTAAAAAAAGTAGAGGTTATTAATCCTCAAGGACCTGAAAGCCCATACAATCCAAATCAACCGTATTCACAAGAAAAAGTAATTAAAGGCGGGTCGTTTTTATGTAGCGACTCCTATTGTGCGAGTTATAGAGTGTCATCTAGAATGGGAACAAGTATGGATTCATCTTCAGAGCATGTTGGATTTAGAACAGTTGCTACTCGTGGTATGTTAGTAAAATAGTTCCAGTAAATTAGTAACAAAAAAGGCTTTAACAGAATCGTTAAAGCCTTTTGTACACAACGTACTCCAATTATCGAACTTTTTCTTGAAAGACCTTGAAAAGCTTAGAGAGTTTTCAGAAACCTATAAAAAACATAATTTATTGAGCTTGTAGAACCCCTTTATATGAGCTATTTCAAATATTAGAATTTAGATTTATCTTAATTAAATTATATTTGGATTATGATAAAGTTACTTATATTATTTTTTATTCCAATTCTTTGTTTTGGGCAGGTTTGTTTAGAGACAGATATCAATAAAAAATTTAAACATATTAACGAAAATAATTTTTTAGATGTTGCAGCTTCAGGACTAATAATTAATGCTGGATGGGATAAAAACAAAACAATTAATTGGTTAAAAGAATTGTCAAATAACAATTCAAAATTTTATATACCTATCGATAAAAAAGGCTTGTTAAACTGGAACTCTAATTTAATAATAACATCAGGTGATGATATATTTGATGATTTAAATGATAAAGTTGGAAAGGCTGCCTGCAAAATTAATTCCGAAATCACGGATAGTAATATTTTAGTATTAAATTGTAATTTCAAATTGGTTAAGCGGTCTAACTTACAGTATTTGGAAATCACAACCAAAGCAAAAACTCTTTGGAATAATCAACTATCATACTCAAAGCAATTTTTAATTAAATGTAATGGCAGGAAATTTTTTATGACACTAAAAACAGTCGATAGTACTATAAATCTTGATGAAATATTACATATAAACTGATTGCATTTTGCCCTATAAAACTGCTAATCTTAACTATAATTAATTTTCAAATACTTCCACCCACTCCACTTAACTTAAAAAAACATTTATTAAATTCAGAAAATCAATAAGTACATTTAAATTTTATTAATATGAAAAAGCTTTTCATTATAATATTGCCCATTTTAATTTCGTGTAACAGTTTATCAGATGAAGATGAGTCTGCACTTGTATATTCTTACTTATTTGTAGATAAAATAGTAAAAAATAATGAGTGTTTTTCAATCGAATTTTTTAATGAAAGGCAAAAACAATGGGATTATAAAACTAAAACTGCTTATTCAAGCGCTGATAAAAAATCATATCAAATTAAAAATGCAAAAAATATTCGAAAACTAAACGAATTTATGTTTTATAGTTATTACAAGCAGTCAATCTGTCATTTTGAAAAGTGGAAAGACGAATTTGTTAATCAAAATAATACCGAAAAAGCGTATCACTTAAGTCTCGCTAAAGAATTTTTGAATAACGCATCAGAAATATATAACAATGACAGAAAATTTCTTGAATGTGAAAATTGTGAATTATTATTATTTTGGATTAGTCAAATTAAAAATTTTCAAAATGATTTAAAAGACTTTAAAGGAGATATATCAGACTATTCTAAAGCTATTGACCTAAACCCTGATTTTAGTAAGGCACGTCTAATAGCTGACTTTTTAGAGTTAGGGGAACTTTTTGCCAACGATGCCGATGCTTATTACAGCAGAGGTAATTCAAGAGATGATTTAAAAGACTTCAACGGTGCTATTAGTGATTATAATAAAGCAATAGAGCTTAACCCTAATTCGGCCAAAGCTTATTATAGCAGAGGTAATTCAAAATATGATTTAAAAGACTACAACGGTGCTATATCAGACTACACTAAAGTAATAGAGTTAAACCCTAATTCGGCCAATGCTTATTACAACAGAGGTGTTTCAAAAAGTGATTTAAAAGACTTTAACGGAGCCATATCAGACTATACTAAAGTGATAGAGCTTATCCCCAATGATGCTTTGGCATATTACAACAGAAGTGTTTGTAAAGAGTTGTTAGAAGATTTAAATGGTGCTTGTGAAGACGCAAAAAAAGCTATTAGCTTGGGAAGTAAAAATTCACTGAAATGGGTTTCTGAAAATTGCAACTAAACCCTAGGCATATCTTCTTCAGATAGTTTAAGTAAAAACTAAATATGGACAAAAGTATCGAACCCCATAGTTTAAATAAGGATTTGGATTTATATATCAGAAAATCAATTAGTTACAAGTACTAAAAAAAGAAAAAGGAGACAACTTTTCAGATGTCTCCCATTTAGTACTCAAGGTGGGAATCGAACCCACACTCCCGAAAGAACTGGATTTTGAATCCAGCGCGTCTACCAATTCCGCCACTTGAGCCTTAATTGAATAGCAAAAATATAGTTTTTTTTAATATTACCCATAAAAATACCATCCAATATACTTTTCAGGTTAAAATAAATGTCTAAATTTGCACCTCGTTAAAAACTACGTAGTGTTTGCACACTCTAAAACAAGAAGTTAACTATGCCAAATGTTATAACAGAAGCGAAGATTTTTGCATGTACGCAAAGTAAAGTGCTGGGTGAAAAAATTGCTAAAGCTTTTGATTTAGAACTCGGAAATGTTATTACCTCTACATATAGTGATGGTGAGTTTCAGCCTTCATATGAAGAATCAATTCGTGGAAGAAGAATATTTATAATTGGATCAACCCATCCAGAGCCAAGGAATTTAATGGAAATGCTATTGATGATTGATGCTGCTAAACGCGCTTCGGCAAGACATATTACAGCAGTTATGCCATATTTTGGTTGGGCAAGGCAGGATAGAAAAGATAAACCAAGAGTTCCAATTGCTGCAAAATTAGTTGCAAAAATGTTAGAGACTGCTGGTGCTACAAGAATTATCACAATGGATTTGCATGCAGACCAAATTCAAGGATTTTTCGAGAAACCTGTAGACCATTTATATGCTTCAATCATATTTTTACCTTATTTAAAAAGCTTAAACCTACCTAATTTAACAATTGCATCGCCAGATATGGGTGGATCTAAAAGGGCTTATGCGTATTCAAAAGCTTTAGAGAGTGATGTTGTAATTTGCTATAAGCAACGTGCTAAAGCCAATGTTATATCTCATATGGAATTAATTGGAGATGTTAGTGGTAAAAATGTTGTTTTAGTTGATGATATGGTAGATACAGCAGGAACATTAACTAAAGCTGCAGATTTAATGATGGAAAGAGGCGCACTAAGCGTTAGAGCTATTTGTACACATCCTATTTTATCTGGAAATGCCTATGAAAAATTAGAAAAGTCTAAACTTGAAGAACTAATTGTTACAGATTCTATTCCACTAACTAAGAAAAGTGATAAAATTAGAGTTTTAGGTTGTGCAGATTTATTCGCAGAAGTAATGAGTAAAGTACATAACAATCAATCTATTAGTTCAAAATTTGTAATGTAAAATTTTCCGCGAAAGCGAAATAAAATAATAATACAATTAAATAACAATAAATAATAATTATGAAATCAATTACAATCAACGGATCTCAAAGAGAAAGCGTGGGCAAAAAGTCAACAAAAGCCTTACGTAATGCTGGTCAGGTTCCTTGCGTACTATACGGAGGAGACAAGCCAGTGCATTTCTCTGCACCAGAATTAGCTTTCTCTAAACTAGTATACACGCCAAATGCGCATACAGTTGTTATTGAGCTTGAAAATGGAGTAACTTTAAACGCAGTACTTCAAGACATACAATTTCACCCAGTAACAGACAGAATCTTACACGTAGATTTCTATCAGTTATTTGAAGATAAAGAAATTGCCTTAAACATTCCAGTAAGACTTGTAGGAAACTCAAAAGGTGTTAAAAACGGTGGTGTTTTAAGAAGAAATAACAGAAAACTTCGTATTAAAGCACTTCCTGCAAATTTACCAGATTTTATAGAGATAGATATTACACCTCTTAAAATTGGAGATAAAGTTTCTGTTGGAGAATTACCAAGCGAAGATTACACATTTTTACATACAGATAATATAGTTGTTTGTCAAGTTAAAACATCTAGAACAGCTGTTGAAGACGAAGAAGATGAAGACGAAGAAATTGAAGCAGGAGATGTTCCAACAACAGAAACTGAAGACGTCGCTGCAGAAAAAGAATAAATTATTCTTAAAACATAGTATCAAAGCATTCCAACTTTATTGGGATGCTTTTTTTTATTTTCATAAATTAAGGGAACTAATAATTTTTCCGTTACCCGAAGAGTCGGGCTATGAGTTACAAGTCTCCGCAACTCCTGCGTCGGGCTGTGTGTGGGCTCCCCTCTACTAACCTAACCGGGGTCAGTACGCATTTGGCAGTATTCAGTCTGCAGTTTGTAATATTTAAAATAGATTCAATTCAAATTCCGTTTCTCAACAAAAAAACGTTTCATTAAGGCAGATGCCTCATCAGCCAAAATACCCCCAGAAATCGTTGTCTTAGGATGCAACTTTGTTTTCAAATTAATACAACCACGCTCCATATCTCTGGCACCATAAACAATTTTAGAAATCTGACTCCAATACAAAGCTCCAGCGCACATTTGGCAAGGCTCAAGCGTTACATACAAGGTGCATTTTTGAAGATACTTCCCGCCTAAAAAGTTAGCTGCGGCCGTAATAGCTTGCATTTCGGCATGTGCCGTAACATCAGTTAAAGTTTCAGTGAGGTTGTGTCCACGTGCAATTATTCTATTATCAACAGCAATAACAGCACCTACAGGAATTTCACCTTTTTCAAAAGCAGCTTCAGCTTCCTGTAGTGCTTTCTTCATAAAATAAGTATCGTCAAAAGGTTCTATCATGATAGCAAAAATACAAATTCATTCTTGTACTTTTGCTTCGTGCAAAAAAGTCTATTACAAAATATAAACTCACCCGAAGAACTCCGTCTTTTAAAACAAAAAGACCTAGAGCAACTCGCACAAGAACTCCGAGAATTCATCATTAATATTGTTGCTACCAAAGAAGGGCATTTAGGAGCCAGTTTAGGTGTTGTAGAATTAACCATAGCATTACACTATGTATTTAACACACCTGCAGATCAATTAATTTGGGATGTTGGTCATCAAGCATACGGACATAAAATTTTAACAGGGCGACAAAAGAACTTTCATACCAATCGCCAACATGGGGGTTTAAGTGGTTTTCCTAATCGTGAAGAAAGTGAGTACGACACATTTGGTGTTGGGCATTCCTCCACATCCATTTCAGCAGCATTAGGAATGGCCATTGCTTCACATTTAAAAGGCGAAAACAAACAGCATATTGCTGTAATTGGTGATGCATCCATTGCTAGCGGGATGGCTTTTGAAGGTTTAAATCATGCCGGTGTTACTGATGCTAATTTATTGGTTATTTTAAATGACAACGCTATAGGCATTGATCCAAGTGTTGGTGCATTAAAGCAATATTTAACCAATGTAAAAAAGGGCACTCAAAAGCAAGACAATATTTTTGAAGCTTTAAATTTTGATTACTCTGGACCTATAGATGGCCATGATATACATACCGTTATTTCAGAATTAGAACGTTTAAAAACCGTAAAAGGCCCAAAACTTTTACATGTTATAACCACAAAGGGTAAAGGCTTAAAACAAGCTGAAACAAACCAAGTAAAATATCATGCTCCAGGAAAATTTGATGCTAAAACTGGTAATTTACCAGTCAAATCAAAAACAGTCCAACCACCAAAATATCAAGATGTTTTTGGATACACCATTGTTGAATTAGCTAAACAAAATAAAAACATTGTAGGTATTACACCTGCAATGCCAACAGGAAGTTCATTAAAGTATATGATGACTGAAATTCCAAATCGTGCTTTTGATGTGGGGATTGCCGAACAACACGCTGTAACTATGGCGGCAGGTATGGCTACTCAAGGCTTAATTCCGTTTTGTAATATTTATTCTACGTTTTTGCAACGCGCTTACGACCAGATTATTCATGATGTAGCGCTACAAAAACTACCTGTTATTTTTTGTTTAGATCGTTCTGGTTTAGTTGGGGAAGATGGTGCGACACACCATGGTGTTTTCGATTTAAGCTATTTAAGATGTATTCCGAACCTCATCATATTTGCACCCAGAAACGAGATGGAGTTACGCAACATCATGTACACAGCGCAATTAGGTTTAAAGCAACCTATCGCAATTCGTTACCCAAGAGGACGAGGAATTACTATAGAGTGGAAACAGCCCTTTTCTAAAATTGAGATTGGTAAAGGTGTTGCGCTTAAAAAAGGAAAAAAACTTGCTGTTTTAAGTATAGGAACTATTT
This sequence comes from Algibacter sp., assembly GCF_029245835.1. Lineage (GTDB taxonomy): Bacteria > Bacteroidota > Bacteroidia > Flavobacteriales > Flavobacteriaceae > Algibacter_B. The sequence continues at coordinate 10,755 of NZ_JAQWOO010000015.1, forward strand.
CTAAAAATATTACTAAAGCTATTAAAAATTTAGACGTTTCGCATTACGATATGCGTTTTGTAAAGCCCCTGGATGAAAACTTACTTCATGCTATTTTTAAAACTCATCACACTATTGTTACTGTTGAAGACCATGCTATTAAAGGTGGATTTGGAAGTGCTATTTTAGAATTTGCTTCTGAAAATAGTTATAAAAACACTATTAAAAATTTGGGGATTCCTGATGCTTTTATTGAGCATGGTAGTGTAAATGAACTTCTAGAAGCTGTTGGTTTGGATGTTGAGAGTTTGATTAAGGTTTTTAGTGATTTTTTATAAGAATACATGAATAAATATGCTTAACCTCACGTCCCGATAGCCTTCAGGAGTGCTATTCTGCCGGCAAGCAGACACCCTAATACTATTCTTTAAACCAACTGGAATATTTAATGTAGGCTTCTGAAATTCTATTTATTTCTCCTGAGAGAAGCTCTTTGCTGATATTTTTAACTTTTTTTGCTGGTACACCAGCATAAATACTTCCTGACTCTACTTTAGTATTTTGAGTTATCACTGCCCCAGCAGCAATAATACTATTGCTTTGCACAACAGCTCCATCCATAATTATACTTCCCATGCCTACCAAAACATTATCGTGAATAGTACAACCATGGACCAGTGCATTATGCCCAATGGAAACATTATTACCAATCGTTGTACCTGCCTTTTGATATGTACCATGAATAACAGCACCATCTTGTATATTTACCTTATTACCTATTTTAATGAAGTTTACATCACCACGAACTACGGCGCTAAACCAAACACTACATTGATTTCCCATAGTAACTTCTCCAACTATGGTTGCGTTTTCGGCAATGAAACAATCATCTGGTATATTCGGTAATTTTCCTCTTACTTGTTTTATTACTGGCATAATTATGACTGTTTTTTGTGTTTTCATTACACTAAAGATTTAGTGTATCGCCATTTCAGGGCGCGACAAATATTTAAACAATGAGAATCCCACTATAAAGTGGGGTTTATATTTAAATATTTTAAAATAATAGTCTTAAAATTAATTAACAGCAGGACAATTACAAGCGTATTTCTCTCGGCTACAATTAAAGTTATATCCTAATGTTATTTGATGAAAACCACCACTTGTAAATACAACATCATTCATTTGATATGTGTAAGTATAGGCAAACATAAAGTCGTTATAATTAACTCCTAAAACAGGTGTAATTTGTTGTAGTTTTTGGCTACTAATAGCATTTGAAGTTGTTAAAAATTCAGCGCCATCTAAACTCTGCCTATAAGACAAGCCTCCCCAGAGTTTACCAAAATCCATTTGCTTATAAACTTTCCCGTTAATATCTATTGCAGATTCTTTTGTTAAATCTCTATATTGAAACATCAAAGAAGGCTCATAACTCCAATCACTACCAAATTTACTAAACACATTTCCAACGGAAACTAAAAAACGTCTTAAATTACTTGTTATCTGGGTATCTCTATTAACACCAGCATTTTCTAAAACATTTTTAACTGTTGCGTGAGCATAAAAATCAAGAAAATGGTATGAAAACCCTAAGTCCACATTAAAATTGGTTTCATTTTGAACTATACCATTAATAATTGGATCTGGGATAGGTGCCCCATTTAAAAAAGTGGTTTCATCTAATTGGTACTGAACAAAACCAGCACTTAAGCCAAAAGATAGCATATTTAAATCAGCCTCACTTCTTGAAAACATTAAATGATGTGCATACGTAAAATAGGCCCCTTTTTGTGAATGATACCCATTTTTATCGGCATAAAGTATTCCTCCAATACCTGATTGAGAATCACCAATCCTACCATTTAAACTCATTGTTAAAAGTTTTGGTGCATCATCTTGCCCAAACCATTGTTGTCGACCAGTGATTCTAATTTTCGCACAATTAGCAACACCCGCCATAGATGGATGGATTAAATAATAATTATCTGTTAGATAATCTGTATATATAGGCAAACCCTCTTGCGAAGTAACTATGTTAGCAAACATAACAGTAATTGCTACTATAATAATATTTTTTAATTTCATAAACTTTATAACCAAGTAGATTTAGTTTAATACAAACGTCTTGATTCTTAAAAAATTACACATAAAAAAGATAAAGTTAAACTTTATCTCTAAAGCCCTTTTAAAGGCCAACAATACTCAAATATATGGATATCTATAGTTTTCTTTTAGTATTTTTGTCAAAAATTAGTTAAAATGAACACTTTCAAGGTTTCTGTGCAAGAAACATCCAATAATTCAATAGTAAAATTTGAGGTAAACCAATTTATTACTAATCATCAAAGTTTTGAATTCAATAATATTGATGACGCTAAATTTTCTCCCTTAGCGCAGCAGTTATTCTATTTACCATTTGTAAAAAAAGTATATATCTCCGGAAATTTTATTGCAGTAGAACGTTATGACATTGTAGAATGGAATGATGTACAAGATGAAGTTGCAGAACAAATAGAAACGTATTTAAATGATGGTGGTATTGTGGTTGAAGAAACTGCTGTATCAAAAAAAGTTCCAGTAACCGTTTATGCTGAAAGCACACCTAACCCTTCTGTAATGAAGTTTGTAGCTAATAAGAAAATTGTTGCTGCGCTTTTTGAATTTACATCAATTGATGAAGCTAAATTATCGCCTTTAGCTACTGAATTATTTCATTTCCCGTTTATAAAAAGCGTATTTCTTGATGAAAATTATGTATCTATCACAAAATACGATATCACAGAATGGCAAGATATTACTATCGAGCTTCGTGAATTCATTAAAAATTATATTGAAAACGGGAAAGAAGTTGTTTTACCAGAAGCTATAGAAACATTACAAAAATCTTCTAAACAAGTGGATAGTAATTTTGAAGCTTTAGATGATATTTCAAAAGAAATTGTAAATATCTTAGAAGAATATGTTAAACCCGCTGTAGCTAGTGATGGTGGAAACATTCAATTTATTTCTTATGATTCCCAAGAAAAAAATGTAAGCGTCATGCTTCAAGGTGCTTGTAGTGGCTGTCCATCCTCAACGTACACTTTAAAAAGTGGTATTGAAAATATGCTGAAAGAAATGCTGCCAGGGAAAGTTGAAACTGTTGAAGCTATAAACGGTTAAATCCTTGTACTTTTTTTACATTTTGTGTCTAAAATTAGTTGTCTTTAAAGAGGTCATCTAATTATAATTCCAGAATTATGGCCGTTTTAAAATTAATCGAAATTTTAGCAAACTCAGAAAAAAGTTGGGAAGATGCAACCAGAAAAACAGTAAAACAAGCATCAAAAAGTTAAAAAAATATTCGCTCTGTTTATGTTCAAGATCAAAGCGTAAAAAGTGATGAAGTAACAGACTTTAGAGTGAACTTAAAATCACTTTTAAAATAGAATAAATTCCGCTTCAATACAACATGTAAAGCGTTCATTATATGGACGCTTTTTTTGTGCTTAAAAATTATTAACTTTGATGCATGAAGCACCTATTCCCACTCGCATTTATTATTTTTATTATAGGCTGTAAAGATCAAAAATCAGAGCCCATGGAACACACATACACTAACGCTCTCGTAAATGAAACTAGCCCATATCTATTACAACATGCTCATAACCCTGTGGATTGGAATCCTTGGAATGAAACTACTTTAGAAAAGGCTAAAACCGAAAACAAATTAATGCTTATTAGTGTTGGTTATGCTGCTTGCCATTGGTGTCATGTTATGGAACATGAAAGTTTTGAAGATAGCCTTGTAGCTCAGGTGATGAATAAAAACTTCATCAATATAAAAGTGGATAGAGAGGAGCGTCCTGATGTAGATCAAGTTTATATGAATGCCGTTCAACTCATGACGGGTAGTGGCGGATGGCCTTTAAATGTAATTGCTTTACCAGATGGAAGACCAGTTTGGGGAGGCACATATTTTAAGAAAGCACAGTGGATGGATGCTTTAAATCAAATTTCAAAATTATATATTGAAAACCCCAAAAAGCTTCATGACTATGCTGATAAATTAGAAGCGGGAATTAAAACATTAGATGTTGTTGAATTAAATACTGACGACCCTGTTTTTGAAAAACCTTTCATTCAAAACGCGGTTAAAAATTGGTCAAAACAATTTGATAATAATCAAGGTGGTATGGATAGCGCACCAAAATTTATGATGCCAAATAATTATCATTTTCTATTACGCTATGCGTATCAAAATAATGATAGTGAATTGTTAGACTTTGTTAATTTAACACTCACAAAAATGGCCTACGGTGGTGTTTTTGACCAAATTGGTGGTGGGTTTTCTAGATATTCTGTTGATGCGAAATGGCATGTGCCTCACTTCGAAAAAATGCTTTATGATAATGGGCAATTGGTGGGTTTGTATACAGATGCCTACCTCATTACTAAAAATGAGTTATATAAAGATGTTGTTACTGAAACATTAGCATACATAAAACGTGACATGACAACTGAAAACGGCGCATTCTATTCATCACTTGATGCTGATAGTAATACCGCAAAAGGCGAATTAGAGGAAGGTGCGTTTTATGTTTGGACAAAAGATGAACTTAAGCCCCTTCTTAAAGAAGATTTTGAATTATTTTCAGACTATTATAATGTAAACAATTATGGCTTTTGGGAGCATGATAATTATGTGTTTATTAGAAAAGATGATGATGACGCTATCATAAAAAAACATAAATTAACCCTTACTAATTTAAGTGAAAAGAAATCTAATTGGAAAGCACTTCTTTTAAAAGAACGAAATAAAAGAGCCAAACCAAGATTAGATGATAAAACCTTAACCTCTTGGAATGCCATTATGCTAAAAGGCTATGTTGATGCATATCGTGTTTTTGGGTATGATGATTATCTCGCTTCCGCGGAAAAAAACGCTAACTTCATAATAAACAATCAATTAAGAGAAGATGGCGGTTTAAACCATAATTATAAAAACGGAACAAGTAGTATTAATGGTTATTTAGAAGATTATGCGACTACTATAGATGCTTTTATAACGCTTTATGAAAACACTTTAAATGAAAAATGGTTAACTACAGCGAGAGATTTAGCAAATTATACTTTTGACCATTTCTTTGATGACACAAGTAATATGTTCTTTTTTACTTCAAATGAAGATGCTGCGTTAGTTTCTAGAAGTATTGAATATAGAGATAATGTGATTCCTGCAAGTAATTCAATTATGGCAAAAAACCTATTTAAATTATCGCATTATTTTGACAATAATCACTTTAGCAAAACTGCTATGACTATGCTAAACAATGTGAAGCCAGAAATGCAAGACTACCCATCGGGATACTCCAATTGGTTTGATTTGATGTTGAATTATTCAAACTCATACTATGAAATAGCCATTGTTGGAGACCGAGCAAAAGAAAAAATAAATGCGTTAAATAAAAAATATATACCCAACAAACTAATAGTTGGAAGCACTTCAGAAAATAATATGCCTTTATTGGCAAATAGATACAATCCAAACAACACACTTATTTATGTTTGTGTAAATAAGGCTTGTAAGCTTCCTGTTTCTGAAGTAAAAGACGCGATAAAATTTATTAAAAAATGACACTTGTAACAACTATATTAATAGCTTTTGTAGCTTTAGAGCATTTCTATTTTTTGTTTTTAGAAATGTTTATGTGGACTAAGCCAAAAGGTATTAAAGCTTTTGGTTTAAAATCTAAACAATTTGCTGAAGAAACTAAAGTACTAGCCGCAAATCAAGGGCTTTACAATGGCTTTTTAGCAGCTGGACTTATTTTATCAATTATTCAAAAGGATTTAAAAATTTCTATTTTCTTTCTTGTTTGTGTGACTATAGCAGGTATTTATGGGTCTTATTCTACAAAGCAAATAAAGTTATTCTATGTACAAGCCATTCCAGCAATCATTGCTCTAATTTTTTGCTTTATTTCAAATTAATTAACCTTTTTTTATCATTTAAACACTTAAAAATTTATGAATTTAGAAAACATTAATACAGAAAAGTGGCTACAGTTAGCTTTAGATTACGGATTAAAAATTCTTGGAGCTATTCTTATTTGGATTATTGGCTCATGGGTCATTAAAAAAATCCTTAAGACCACAAAAAAAATAATGTCTAAAAGAGACTATGATGAAAGTCTTCAAAAGTTTTTATTAAACTTATTAGGCTGGATCTTAAAAATTATTTTAATAGTTGTTTTATTAGGAACTATTGGCGTTGAAACTACCTCATTTGCAGCTATTTTAGCAGCAGCTGGTTTAGCTATAGGTTTAGCGCTACAAGGCTCTTTAGGTAATTTTGCCGGAGGTGTTTTATTAATGATATTTAAACCTATTAAAATAGGAGATTTAATTGAAGCCCAAGGAGAAATAGGAGTTGTTAAAGAAATTGAAATTTTCACAACTAAATTAACAGGTTTATCAAATAGAGAAATTATCATTCCTAATGGCTCTTTATCAAACGGAAATATTATCAATTATACCACTGAAGGTACACGTCGTGTAGATTTAACTTTTGGGGTTGGTTATGATTCTGACATTAAGAAAACCAAAGAAGTACTAATGAATGTTTTAACATCGCATCCAAAGGTTCTAAAATCACCAGCACCTACTGTTAATGTTTCTGAGTTGGCAGATAGTTCAATTAACTTTGCTGTAAGACCTTGGAGTACATCAGACGATTATTGGGATGTTTACTTCGGAATTACTGAAGACGTTAAAGAAGCACTTGATAAAGCTGGTATAGAAATTCCTTACCCACATCAAGTTGAAATACGTAAAAATGCTTAAGATTTAGTTTTAGGTTTTAAAGCCACAAAATCTTTCAAATAATAAGGTTCAAAATAAGCGACATCTTCGGTGTCGCTTATTTTATATTTTTTTAAAGCTAACCTACTCATTTCATTTGCTGAAGGTAATTTATCTTCAACAAAAACAGCATTTGGATGGTCTATTAAGCTTTTTGTTTTCTCAACACCATTACCAATAAAATAAACTTTTCCTTTTTCTAGATAATTACTAAAAGACGTATTATCTAAAATTTGTGCTTCAGTGTCTCTTATTTGAGTATAATTCGAATCATAAATGGCTGAATATACTTCCATGCGCCTTGCATCTAACATGGAAACAATAACACCACTATCCATTTTAATTTGATACGCTAAAGCTTCTAAAGTTGAGACAGAAATTAATGGCTTACCAAGTGCAAAGCACAAGCCTTTAGCTGCTGAAACCCCAATACGTAAGCCAGTATAAGACCCAGGACCTTTACTAACAGCAATGGCGTCTATATCACTAGAGCTCATTTTAGCTTCGTTTAAAACGTCGTCTATATAAACATGAAGTCGTTCTGCATGCGAATAGCTTTTGTCATTATCCTCTTTTAAAACCATAGTTTCACCATCTTTTGAAAGTGAAACAGAACAATTGGTTGTTGCCGTTTCTATGTTTAGTATTAAAGCCAATTTTCTAATTTAGATTTGTGATAGGAATTCCAAAATAAAAATCTAAAACTTTTAATTGAAAAATATAATCATATTTAGTTCTGATAACATCTGATTGCGCATTATCAAGTTGAACTCTAGATTGACTTAAATCAAATGCATTAGATAAACCAACCTCGTAACGTTCTTGAGCATAATTAAAAGCCAACTGTCGAGCTTCTTCCACTTTTAAAGCTGCTTCATAAGATTTTCTTGAATTTTTAGCATCATTATAGGCTTGATAAACTGTTGACTCCAAATCTAGTTCTGATTGTTTTGCTTGAAATTCTAATCTGCTTATATTTATTTTCCTCCTTTTTATATTATTGCTAACATTAAAATTATTAAATATTGGAATATTTAGTCTAAGGCCTATAGCCGTTCCATCAAATAAATATAATTGATCTGCAAAGTTAATTTCTTCTCCTGTAAAAGGATTAGATTGCGAGCTAGACCATCGGGCATTATAACTTAAAAATCCTGAGAGTGTTGGAAAAAAATCTGTTCTGGCTATTTCTAAATCCTTCTTAGCTAGTTCTAAATTAGAACTTGCTATTTTTAAATCATTAACAACTTCTTTTGCTTTTACTATTATTTCTTCTGGATTTTTTTCTAATATATCACTAGAGACTAATCCATAATCTGTTTCAACTATGTCAAAATTAGCGTAATCTTCTAGTTGTAAGGTTTGAGCCAAACTTAATTTTGATATGAATAGCGTATTTTCTGCTTGTATAATTTGCTGTATTTGGGTGGCATCTGTTGCTTTACTTTCTAATAAATCTCCTTGCGGTAGTACTCCTGAATCAACTAACTCTTGTGTGTTTTTTATATTCTCTTTTGTTATTCTATTTTGGTCCTGTAAGACTTTAAGTCTTTCTTTATTCGCTAAAATTTGCAAAAAAGAATTTGCAACAAACAACGAAATATCATCTTTCATTTTTTCTAATTGATAGGTTGTTGCCAACTTATTTATTTTAGCACGTTGTAGATTTTTCCAATTTTGTAAGCCAGAAAATATATTAATTCCAGAAGTTGCACCTCCAGAGGCAGAACGGAACGTTGCATTTTCAAACTGGTTGGTAGCTGGGTTAATATTCGCACCAGTGTTTATATTATATGAAGAATTTGCATTTAAATTAGGTAAAAAATTAGCAATAGCTTGATATTTTTCTATATCTGCCAAGTTTAAATCTAATTCAGATTGCTGAATAGACATGTTATTTTCTAAAGCATAATTAACACATTCAATGAGTGTCCACTTTTTTTGTTGTGCAAACGATGAAACTGATAAAAACAGCCCTATTAGTAATAGGTTATATTTCATCTGTTTAATATTTAAACTAATCATATACGAGAGTATTAATTTTCTTTAGATACTTTATTCCATACTTTAATTTTATCACCTTCTTGAATACCATCAACAATTTCAATATTAATGCCATCAGATAAACCAAGCTTAATGTCTTGTTTTTTAAACGTATCATCTTCTTGTTGTATTTCAACAAAAGGCTTCTCAGTAATTCTATCAAAACGAACTAATGATTCTTTAATGCTAAAAATACTGTCTTTACTTTCTATATCTATCTCCGCATTAGCACTATAACCTGCTCTAATATTAGCTTTCACCTCTACTTCAACATCAGCCTTTATAGTAAACTGAACCGCCCCAGCATTATCAGAAACCCCCTTTGGAGCTATAAAAGTTAATTTAGCAGGAAGCTTTTTCTCATCAAGCGCCCCAATAACTACAGCTATTGGTTCTCCTTCTTTGAGTTTCCCAACTTCAGATTCATCAACAGTCCCCTCAAAAATCATATTACTCATATTTGCAATGGTAGCTATACTTGTTCCTGCATTAAAGTTATTACTTTGAATCACTTGGTCTCCAACTCGAACGGGGATTTCTAATACTGTTCCTGCTATTTGAGCAATAATATTGGTGTTTGCTGAACTACCACCTGAAATAGAACCCTTTTTAATGATTTGATAATCATTTTGAGCTTGTTGCAAAGTTTCTTTAGCTTGATTGAAAGACAATTCGCTATTTTCGAAATCTTGTTTTGAAATAACTCCTTTATCAAATAATACTTTATTTCTCCTATACAAAATATTGGCATTATCATATGAAAATTTAGAACTATTAAGTCTGCTGTTGGCACTTACTAAAGATTGCTCGTTTGGTACGACTCTAATTTTAGCAATTAGCCCCCCTTTACTAACCATATCGCCTTCTTCTACCATAATAGCATCTACAATCCCTGTAATTTGAGGTTTTAATTCAATTTCTTCCTCTGGGTTAAGACTACCCGTAGCTACTATTTTAGTACTAATAGAGGTGTAAAAAGGGGTTTCAGTGCTGAATGTTTCTGGAGCTTTATTGTTAGCATCGTAAAAATATTTTAATACCCAAGCAAATAACAATATTGCTACTACAATAAAAACGATTTTTAAAAATTTTTTCATTTTATATTAATTAATTTATTCTTCTCTTAATGCGTCAATTGGTTTAACACTCGTGGCTTTAAAAGCAGGAATTAGGCCAATTAAGGTGCCTAGTAAAATTACTATTAGTAATGCAAAAAACACCATACCTATGGATACCGATGGATTTCGCATAAAAGCATCTTCGCCTTGTCCTACAAATTTATTTACCAATATTAATATTAAACCGCCACTTATAATCCCTAAAAGACCAGAAATTAATGAGATGGCTACAGCTTCTACAATGATTTGTCGCTTAACTAAATATGGTGTTGCTCCCAAAGCGCGTCTTATCCCAATTTCTTTAGTTCGTTCTTTCACCGATATTAACAAAATACCTCCAATAGCAAACACGCCTGCTATTAAGGTTGCGATACCCACAAACCAAGTTAGGAATTGCATACCTACTATAAACCCTGTTAACTGTTCAAAACGGTCTCCTAGATTAAAACCATTAAGCGCTCTATTATCATCTGGGTGAATATCGTGTATGTTTTTAAGTAATAACTTAACATCGGCATCTAGTTGATTAATATCAAAATCTGCATCACCAGTAATCGTTAGTACATCAATATCATTCCCACGATTATAAACTTGTTGAAACGTTGTAAAAGGCATATCAGCTTCAATTGGTGGCCCTCCTACATTTACCACCTCAAATACACCAATAACTATAAAATTTAAATTATCTACTTTTATTAATTTGCCTATTGGGTATTCTCCTTTTTCAAATAATTGTTTATACACATCTTCTGATATAACAATCACTTTTTTTCGATCATTTATGTCATTTTGATTTATATATCTACCCCATAAAAGATTCTTTTTTGCTAATGCATCCCGAAATGGAAATTCTCCATTAAGACCAAAACCTCCGGATAAAGTCTTTCTACTTGCTGTAATTTGTCCTCTTAAACTGGGCAAAACGTACTCAACCCCTATTACATTCTTCTTAATTTTTTCTACATCATCAAGTTTTAACTTTATTCGTCGCCCTTCTTGATAGCCTTTAAAAGGAATCGTTGTTGTGCCACTAAAAATAAACAAACTATTGGTAGCATAATTTTGAAACCTCGTGTTAAAATTATTCTCAACACCTTTAGCAGAACCTAGTAAGCCTATTAATAAAAGTATACCCCACCAAACGCCAACCATAGTTAAAATAGACCTAAGTTTATTTTTACTAAGGCTGTCAAACACTTCTTGCCAGGTATCTTTTTCTAATAAAAATTTTATCATTTAACCATCTCTTAAAGCTATAATAGGTTTTATTTTTGAGGCCCTTTTTGCTGGTAAAAATCCTGCGATAGCTCCAGCTATTATTAAAACAATGGTTGCAGTCAATAAAATAGATGAATTCACACTTGGGTTAGTAATAAAATACCGCTCTAAACTAGAACCAACAGCTTTTAGAATACCAACACCAATCAATAAACCAATATATCCCGTAATAGCTGTTATTAATATGGACTCCAATAATATAATAGACACAATAGATTTAGGCGAGGCTCCCAATGCCTTACGAATACCTATCTCTTTAGTACGTTCTTTTACAATAAAAATCATGATATTACTGATTCCTAAAATACCAGCGATTAACGTACCAAATCCTATAATAGGAATAAGGGCTCCGAGACCAGATGAAATATTATCAAGTCGTTTTTTTGCATTAAGTACACCATCTCCAATTCTTATTCCGCGTTGATCATTAGGTGCTATATCGAATTTATTTTTTAATTTAACAGTCATGTCTTTAACTAAAGCTAAAGCTTGATCTACACTTAAATTCGGGTTATATGTTAGCGATATATTTCCAATATCATCATTACCAAGATACAGTCTTTGAATTGTTGTGTATGGCGCATAAATGACGCGTTCTTGACTGTCACCTCCTCCATCTGAATACACTCCAACCACCTTATACTGAACCCCTTCTAAATCGATATACTTACCCATTGCAGATTCTTTTAAAAACAAATCTTCCTCAACAAGACGCCCTATAACACAAACTTTATCCTTAGTATATATATCCTTTAAGCTAATAAAACGTCCGTCTTCAATTTCGGCTTTTTCTATATATTGATAATCAGGAGATACACCAGATATGGTATAACCTCCTTTTTGCTTTTTGTATTTAACTTGATAACCTCTAGATATTTTTGATGATATGTATTCAATATTATCACCAAATTCCTTTTTCAAATAGATTAAATCTGCACTTGTAGGCTGAATTTGTCTTCCAATTTGAAGCCCTTTATAAGGTTTTGAAGTTGTTCCAAACCGAATATTAATGGCATTTTCAGCTCTTCTGATAAAGAATTTTTCAAAAGTGTTTTCTAAACCGTTAGCAATACCAAAGAGGATAGTAAATAACATAATAGCAAAAGCCACCGTAAAACCAGAGAGTAATGCCCTTGTTTTATTTTTGTTTATACTTTGAAATATTTCACGCCAAAGGTCTAAATCAAACATATTGTTCAGCTCTTACTTGAGTTACTTTTGTGTCTTCCATAATAATGCCATCTCTCAACCTGACGATACGTTTGCACATATTTGCAATATCTTCTTCATGAGTTACCATTAATATGGTTTTACCTTCGTCGTTTAATTGTTGGATAAAGGCCATGATTTCGTAAGATGTTTTGGTATCTAAGGCCCCCGTTGGTTCATCAGCCAATAATAATTTAGGATTGGCTGCAAGCGCTCTGGCTATGGCGACACGTTGATTTTGCCCTCCAGAAAGTTCTTTAGGTAAATGTTTTGCCCAATCTGTTAAACCTACTTTTTCCAAATGAAACATCGCTAACTCTTGCCGTTCTGCACGCTTCATGCCCTGATAATACAGTGGAAGCGCCACATTTTCTAGTGCCGTTTTGTAATTGATAAGATTAAATGACTGAAAAATAAAGCCTAAAAACTTATTTCTATAAACAGCTGCTTTTTTTTCGGTTAGGTCTTTTATAGGAAGCCCATCTAAAATATATTCGCCTTCATCAGCCTCATCTAACATACCAATAATATTCAGTAATGTAGATTTTCCAGAACCCGAAGAGCCCATAATTGCGACCATCTCTCCTTCTTTTACAGAAAGATCTATGCCTTTTAAAACATGTAAGCTTGAATCTCCTATAGGATAGGATTTATGAAGTTGATGAATCTTTAACATGGCAGGATTATTTTAAGCATTATAGCTTTTAAACTTAGACTAACAATGTAAAGAAATGTTACAAAATCAACACTAACAATTTTTTATTACTTTTTTAACTTACTATATTTTCTATAAATAAAGTAACCAATACCGGCAACAAGTATATATGGTATAGCCATAAGGTAAACTATACCGTCATTAATACCTTCCGCTGCTGTTTGTCCTTCTTCACTTTCTAAAACGGCGCGACACATGGCGCATTGTGCATTACTTTTTAAAAAAAACAGAAAAGAAAATAGAAAAAAAGCTATCCTGTTTTTCATATTAATTATAGTAAGGCGATATCATTAAAAAAACTATAACCCCAGTTACAGCAACATAAAGCCATAATGGAAATGTGATTTTTGCAATTTTTTTATGCTTCTCAATATTGTTGGTTATAGCTCTTACATAAGTGATTAAAACAAATGGAATCACTATAATTGACAATAAAATATGAGTTATTAGTATAAAATAGTATAAATGCTTTTCAAAACCCTCTCCACCAAATCTAGTAGAATCACTAGTCATGTGATACGCAATATACAAGAGTAAAAATAGCACTGATAACACTATAGCAAACTTCATTAGCCTTTCGTGAAGCTTTATTTTTTTCTTTTTAATTGCCATGAACGCTAATACTAAAATAAATGCCGTTACTGCGTTAACTACGGCGTAAATAGGCGGTAAGAATACGGGCAGTTCTACATCAATTTTAATTCCAAAAAGTGCGGCTACTGCAATTGGTATCACTATCGATAGTACAACTATTAGTTTGTTGTATTTTTTATCGTTTAAAATTTTTTTTTCTTCAGTCATAATTCTTTTTATAAGAGTCTTCGCTTTACTAAGAATGATATTCTTACTCGTTAAGTAACTTTTTAATATCTTCTTTTAATGCACTAATTTCTTCAACTTTACCGTCTTCATCTGTTTTCTCAGACTCAGAAGTTATGCCATTATAATAAATTATGGGATTTCCATTTACTACTCTACATCTTATATAACCCTTTTTATCAATAAGCGCAAAATTCCCTGAATGTTCAAAACCGCCTTCTACACTATCATTTGCAGCAGCATAAATATAAAATCCTTCGTTAGATAGTTTGTATATAGCTTCTTTATCTCCCGTCATTAAATGCCAATTTGGATTTGTAACCTTGTATTTTTCAGCGTAAGCTTTGAGTACTTCTGGCGTATCATAATCCGGATTAATAGTAAAAGATGCTACACCAAAATCTTCAAAATCTTTAAATTCATTTTGAATTTGAATTAGGTTTCTATTCATTCTTGGGCAAATGGTTGGGCAGGTTGTAAAAAAGAATTCTATAACATACACCTTACCCTCATAATCTTTATTTGTGATGGTCTTTCCATCTTGATTTATAAAAGAAAAATCTGGAACTTTTCTGTTTTCACCATTATTAGAAATAAAAACTAAATCAGACTTTCTAGAAGCTTCTGATTTTTTTAGATTGCTTCTGCTCTCTTGTCTTGAAATGTCATTGTTTGATATTCTATCTACAATTTTTGGTATAAAAATAATTCCAAAAACTAGAATAATAAAAGCTATTCCTATATATGAATAATTTGATTTTTTACTCATCATTTTCAGATTTTAAATCGCTTGCACGCCTTGTGTCAGAGTTAAATTCGCCTTTTCGCTTTTGCCTATATTCTGTAAAGAGAATTCGTAAATCATCACTCATTTTATTTTTTACTTCTGCTACCTCAATACAATCGTATGCATATAAACCATAAACAGGTTTATTTTTTTCTAGCTCATTATCAGTTCTATCATCTAATCTACCACGTTGGTTTAAATCTTTATCTATAACATAAACTTGATTGGTTGCTAAGTTAGCTGATAAGTTTCCTTTAGTTTTTAAACTAAAAAACACACGTTTTATATCACTTGGTTCTCCAAAAACAAATTGCCAGAATCTTAAATCTTGATAAGAACTAATTTCTGCCTTTAGAGTTTTTACAACTTCTTCTGTGCCTTTTGGCATTAAAATAACGACTTGAAATTTTTTAAATCCTTTAAATTTATCATAAATCAACTCCTTTAAATTTAATGCTGTTGTACTACTTTTTTCAACATCATTTCCAAAAAAACCAAGAACTGTTATGTGGTTTTTCAAAATAACTTTTTCTTTTGAGTTTGATGTGAAGTTGTCTAAATCTAAAACCGATTCATTAACAATATCTAAGGGTGTATAATTATGTGTTGCTGGGTATAGAAACAATAAAAAAACAACCGGAAGGAAGAATAAAATCCCTAAAACTACATATCGCTTTACTTTTTTATAATCCATTAAATACCGGTATTTCTATTGTATTAAATTGTTTTGCAAAAATAAAAAAAGCGGATTTAAAAACCGCTTTAATTCTGTTATTTAACGTCTTGTTATAATAACACTAGCGTTTCTTTCTGACGACTTGCATATTGGCTTTTTATTTGCCTTGACAGATGTATGTTAGGGATTGAAGCATTTGTTACTGCTCTAACAGTTTTCAATATAAATCGACTGCTAAAATATTAATATTCATGCATTCTATTAATTTAAAATAGAAATCAGCGAGTAAAGCCTAAGCGTAAGCGCCATCTCTGATTGTGGTTGAAGGGTATGACAAGTCCTAAAACAACTTTTTATTTCAAAAAAAATCCCACCAAATAACTAGCGGGACTCATTTTATATTTTGAAATTTATTTGGTAATACTTAAAAATCTCCTTTTATGTATCCATTGTCATATACCTCAAAAACGTAACCGCCTTCTTGTAATAAGATGAATATTAAGTAAAGGATAAGAAAAATTGCTACCCATACTACCGTGCGCCTTAACCCTTTTGTTTCATCACGCATGTGCATAAAATCCCAAGTAATGTAATATGCTTTTACTATTGTTAAAATAATGAATATCCAGTTTAAGGCTTTCATTCCTAAAACTTTTCCCATTAAAGCTTCTGGTTTAAAAATACCTAAAGCAACTTCAACTACAGTTACAATGGTTAAGAAAATTAAAACTCCCCAAATTTTTTGAGTATTAGATTTGAATTTTAATAATCCTCTAAATATTTCTAATTTATGTTCGTGTGCCATTTTAAATTTGCTTTTGGCCTTTAGCTTTTGGCTATTGGCGCATATTATTTATTAAACAAGGTAAAAGAATGTAAATACAAATACCCAAACTAAATCTACAAAGTGCCAATAGAGACCTACTTTTTCAACCATCTCGTAACTTCCGCGTCTTTCATAAGTTCCTAAAACAACATTGAAGAAAATAATGATGTTAATAACAACTCCAGAGAATACGTGAAATCCGTGAAATCCTGTTATAAAGAAAAAGAAATCAGCAAAAAGTGGTGAACCATATTCGTTTACATGCAGGTTAGCTCCTTCAACATACAACTTACCATTTTTAGTTAATTGGTTTATAGACTCTTCTCTTGATAATACTGTTTTTTCGCCTTCCTCATTTATAATTTGAGTACGTACTAAAACATCTTTATTAGCTTGTAAACCATGAATTACTTCATCTACAGTGTAATTTGGGAGTGCTCCCTCATCAACATACCAAATTCCGTTTTTACTCTGGTGTTGCGCTCTATCCTGATGTTCTGCAGCAATAGCAAAATCTCTTACGGCTACACGTTTAAATACTTGTTCCCCATCTTTTTGAACATAATGCCCAAACTGTAAAATATTTCCACCTTTAGTTTGTACTGCGCCATAATCTCCTTTAATGAATGTATTCCATTCCCAAGCTTGAGACCCTACAAATATTAAACCACCTATTATGGTTAAAAACATATAGATGGTTACTTTGGCTTTATTTAAATGGTGACCAGCATCAACGGCTAATACCATAGTTACTGAAGACATGATTAAAACAAACGTCATAAATGCCACATAATACATTGGCGCATCTACACCGTGTAAAAACGGAAAGTGAGTAAACACCTCATCTGCAATTGGCCACGCATCAATAAATTTAAATCTTGAAAATCCGTAGGCTGCTAAAAACCCTGAGAACGTTAAAGCATCTGATACGATAAAAAACCACATCATCATTTTACCATAACTTACTTTAAGCGGTTGGTTGCCACCTCCCCAAGTTTTGCCTTCTGCTACTACTGTACTCATATATAATGGTTGTTATTTAAAAGTTGCACAAAAATAATGATTTTATTTATCTAATAAAACATGAATTACTATATTTTAAAAAGTATAAAAAAAACGACAATACCACACTAAATAAGGGTTTTTAAAAATTGTTGTGTTTTAACGCACAAAATATAAAAATAAAAAGAGATACACCCACAGTATATCTATAAAATGCCAAAACGTAGCAGCGAGCTCAAACCCTAACATACTAGTGACATTATACTTTTGTTTAAAATGATTATAAATTACGACCAATAGACAAATTAACCCAACAACAACGTGTAAAATATGCACAATAGCTATTAAATAAATATAAGACATCGTTACATTACTTGTTGGTCCTGTAAAATTATAACCTAAATCAATAATTTGTTGAAAACCTGAAAACTGATAAAAAATAAAAATAATTCCCAAAATTAATGTAGCGAACAACCAAAGCGAAGTTGCTTTTTGATTACCCCTTTTTAAAGCACGTTTGGCTAAAATAAAAGTTAAGCTACTTATAATTATTACAACAGTGCTTACTATAAAGGCATTTGGTAAAACAAAATCTTTTAACCAATCCGGTCTAGAACTGCTTACTACAAAAGCACTTGTCCATCCAGCAAAAGACATAATCAAGGAAATAATCCCGAACCAAAGCATCATTTTTTTTGCTCTGCTATTTTTTTCTTCTTTAGTACCTTGTGTTAAATCCATAATTTATCTGATAAATTTATCAACAACATAAATAATTTGTATTAAAGTGATATAAAAAACACTTACAAGCATTAATTGTTTTGCTGCTTTTTCAGTCATTTTTTTAAATAATCCTATGGCGTAATACAACATCCATAAACCTGCAAGAAAAACTAGTATTGCTGCCACTATAGATAGATGCAACTCTCCAGTAAAACCAAAAACAGGAATAATGGATACTAAAATCGTCCAAATGGTATACATTATAACTTGCACTGCAGTGCCTCTATCCTGCTTTCCTGTAGGCAACATAAAAAACCCACCTTTTTTATAATCTTCATATAAAAACCAACCAATAGCCCAGAAATGTGGGAATTGCCAAAAGAACTGAAGCGCAAATAAGGTTCCTGGCTCAATACCAAAATCGTCTGTAGCGGCAACCCAGCCTAACATAAACGGGATAGCTCCGGGAATAGCTCCAACAAATACAGCAATAGGTGTTTTGGTTTTTAAAGGGGTATACACACAAGTGTAAATAAAAATGGATATCGCACCAAACATAGCTGTTTGCTTATTGATGGTATATAATATAATTATACCAGCAAGCGTAAAAACAGATGCTATAATAAATGCCGTGTTAACAGACATGCGTCCTACAGGAATAGGTCTGTTTTTAGTCCGATCCATTAAGGCATCCAAATCTTTTTCAATAATTTGATTAAACGCATTTGATGCGCCAACCATAAAATAACCGCCTAAAGCTAATAATATTAATGTTTTAAAATCAAAAGTTTCAACACCTAGCAAATACCCGGCAAGCGAGGAAAACACGACACTTAATGCCAATCGCATTTTTGTGATTTCCTTAAAATCTGTGATTAAAGAGGGCGTTGTTGATAAAGATTTCGAATTACTCAATGTTGTATGTTCTTGACGGCTTTTGCATTGCGAGTGCAAAGATACGCCTTAAAAGCAATTTGAGCAATGGTTTTAACTGGTAAATTTTTTAATGTTTGACAGCCTGTATTTAGAAAACAGTCTTCAGTTTGTTATCCATTTAATTTCCGATAAATACATCGTTTAGACTAAAAATACTTAGATATTAGAAGTCATTGTATTTTGGAGGCTAGGGGTTATTATTTAAAACTTCAGTTGAAGAGATTCCCACCTTCTAGGGAATGACAAAACAGTCATTTAATTATCAAAATACCTATTAAACAAATCGGTTCTCAGTCCAAAATTAAACCAAACGGTATTATTTTTAAAAGTTGACGCTGTTGTAGCCTCTGGATTAAAATTCCGAACCGTAATATCTGTAAATACTTTTAAATTAGTAGCAGGATTTATTAAGAAGCCCGCCTGTAAATTTCCATTAAACGTTTTTGTTTTTAAGCCTTGTCCAACTTCAACACCAGTATCAAAAGGTCTGTCGACTTCACTTCTATAAATATCTCCACCATAATTAAAATCGTTAGTACCATTATTAAAATCTAATCCGCGCGTTCCAAAAATTAATTTAGCATCGCCAAACCAGCGTTTGTATCTGTAACGACCAATAATAATAGCTTCACTAAAGTTGGCTCCCCATAAATGCGCCATAGATTGATTGTTATGCGCGTAGTTCAACACAATCGTATTGTGCGAATAGGTGTAAGGGCGCACACGGTTATATTCAAACTGCACTAGTAAATTATCAACTTTAAACGCATTAAAATATTTCACTCCTAATTGAAAGCCAAATTTGTTTTTCCAGCTTTTTTCTCCAGCTTTCACATCACCTAATGAAAATTCATCTAAAATAAACTGACTATACATGTTTATGTTATCATTCCATTTATATTTAGCTGAAGCCCCTAATAAAGCATTACCTGCACCTTGACCCGTTTCAAACTCAATGGCTCTGTAAAAAATAATTGGATTTAAATAGTTTACATCAAAACCTCTATCGTTAGAATTTGTCCATAAAACAGATTCAAATAAACCAATGTTTAAACGTTTTGAAGCATTCCAACTTAAATAATGATTCGCAATATACTTGGTCAAAAAGGCTTTATCCTGCTCCACTTCAGGGCGCACATCCTTTAACCACATCCAAGTATTGGTATATTTAATTTTCCAAAATTTAGTATTCAATTTTAAAAATGGGTGTGGACTCGCCACATCACTCAATAATAACGAGCGGTAACCATCACCAATAAAGTTTTTACCATGCCCAAATTGAATGTTTATAAATTTAGCTGGGGTAAAAGACAAATAAGCTTCGGCAACTGGATAATCATAAGAATTTGTTTTAAAACGTTTTGCAATACCACGCCCAGGAATTATTGCTGGGTCTGGACCAAAGGCTTTTAAACTTTCCGCATACCTGTTAACATAATCTGCAAATCGCCCTTGACTTTCAAAAACAGAAGAATAGAAATTTAATTTTTTGCCTAATCCACCCTGTATGACAAACCCTCTGGTGTTATTAAATGTTGAATTAAATTCCGCATCGGTGTCCTTACCTACTTGTAAATCTAAAATAGGATCGACAGTAAACCAATAATCTTCGCCTTGTAACTCCACCAAATGCTCGTTCCACAACTTTTTCCCTCCCCAAGTTTCGGTTTGTTTTTTCAATCGTTCTTGTTCCGCTTCAAAATCATAATAGTTTGAAACGGCTTCATAAACAAATGGTTTAGATGCGGTATGACTATTTGTTCCAATAAGATTCATCTGTCTATCAAACCTAGCATAATCACTATGTGTAAACTGAATATTTAATTGACTTTTAAAAGCTTTGTTTTCAGAGGCTTTTAAAGCTTTATCAATCTTATCAAATTCTTTTTTAGCGGCGACCTCTAACTTAGATATTTCGTTTGCTTTAATTTCCTTATTTGCAGTTACTGATTGATCAGTTAAAGGAATTCTAATAGAAATTGAATATTGTTTATATGTTTTTTTACCATTATACGTTGCAGGTTTAATCTTCGGAAATTCTAAAAACAAACGTTTAACCTCTTTTTTTAATTCATCATAAAATGCATCAGTATAAACAACTTGAAACTGTCCTGTTGTATCTACTTCAAAAATAACAACAACTTCACCTTTATAATTCTCTTTAGAAACTTGTTCTGGAACTTTAAATTTTTCATATAGGGTATTATATATATTTTTATCGAAGCAGGCTTGAAGAGAATCAATAGCTACGGCTTCGCAATTTGGAAAAACAGGTGGTTTTTCAGATAAAAAAGTATTTTGCGAATAGGAATTATATTGAACTAAAACCAGGAGTAGTACAATGAATTGCTTCATGTTTTCTTGTTAAGAGTTGATTGAGGCTAGAAAGATACTATAATTTTAGATTTTAGTCCTATTTATAATTTGATAAACACTTCTAAAATTGAGTGGTTAGGTATTTGAGAACTCGATATAAATTAAGTTCATAAAAAAACCGCTAATATAAAATGATAACGGTTTTAAAAGCATGAAATTATAAATGCGTTTTTATTTACTGAACTTCAAAGATTATTGGCAGTGTATAAATTACACCTACATCTTTGTTGTTCTGTTTTCCTGGTGTCATTTCTGGGATGAAATTGATAACGCGAACAGCTTCATCTTGTAACTTAGGGTGTGGCGCTTTGGTTTTAATATCTGTTACATGTCCAGTTTTATCTATTGTGAACTGCACGTTAATTCTTTGTTTACCTGTCAAACCATAATATGAAGCAATCTCATTTCCGTCAAACTTCCTTTGAATAAGCTTTCCGATTTTCTCAGACATACATTTTTTTCTTTCTGGATTGTTTTTTGCTCTTTCGCATCCAGGATAAATTGGAACTTTTTGAACAGAACCGATAAACATAGGTTCATCAGGTTTATCTAAGACTAGCACCTTTCCAGGGTCTATTGTAGGTTCTGAAGACGTATTCTGTTCACTTGTAACGATTTCAAGAGCTTTTTCCAATTTGAAATCATTATCTACTTCTTTTACTTTATCTGTTAATATTACTTTTTTCTTAACCTCAACTTCAGGCTGAACCTCTGTTTTAGGTTCTTCATAAACTTTAAAGTTTTCAATTGAGATTTCAATTGGTTCGTCTGGAGGTAAAACTTCTGCTACTTTTGGAATTGTTGTTTCAAAATTCATTTCAAGCAGTCCAAATGCTGCCAATAAACATACAATCAACCCTATTTGAAAATAAAGGCTTGAGTTTTTTTGTAAATTTGCTTCATGCTTTTGTGATTTTTTCACGATTTGCTCATTTTGCCGAATGAGTTCGTGAGAATTCTTTTGATTTTTCATTTGTTAAAGTTTTATTTCAAACTAAAGTCAAATGTAATTCGCAAAACAAAATTATTGTTTGACCAAAATAAACACCATTTTGTTTATGCTCATTTCATAATAATTATAGTTTAAATGTTAATATTATGACAAAGTCTCAATAAGCATACCAAAAGGAAATCCCATTACAAAACTGTAACCGGATTTTATATAACTTAATAAAAACTACAAAATTATAGTTTCACCTCTCAAAAAGAATGAAAAATAAAAAACCTCGAAAATCAACTTCGAGGTTTCAATATTTATAAGTAAAGTTGTTTATCCTTAATCTTGAACTTGGAAAATAATTGGTAACGAATAGGGAACGTTTACTGGCTTTCCACGTTGTTTTCCTGGTTTCATTTTTGGCAATAAGCCTATAACTCTTTTTGCTTCTTTTTCTAATCCTGGATGAGGCGCTCTAGCACGAATACCAACTACACTACCCGTTTTATCAATCTTAAAAATCACGTTAATACGTTGTCTTCCAGACAAACCTAAATCGCTAGCTAACTCTGTATTAAACTTTTTATTTACAAATTGAGATATTTTTTTAGACATACAGTCTCTTTTCTGATTATTGTTTCCCTTTTCGCATCCTGGAAAAACTGGAACATTTTCAATAACTGAAAAAGGTACATCAATATCTTCTTCTACTTCTTCTACTTCTACTTCTTCTACTTCTACAATTTCTGTTTCTTGATCTACTTCAGTAGATTCTATAACTGTTTCCTCAATTTCAACTTCATCTTCAACAATCTCTATAACTTCTGGCGCTGCAGGAGGTGGAGGAGGTGGTGGGGGTGTTTTAATTTGTTCAGTTAATGGGATTTCTTCTTCCAATTCTTCATCCATATCTACCATACCAATATCAATATCAGCTTTATCATATGTCTTATAGTTGATTGCGTAATTTGTTATGAATAACATTACTGCTAATCCAATGGCGAAGTAAAGTGAACTGTTGCGTCCAACATTTGCTTTAGGATTTTTTTTAGGTTCCATAGTTTAAATCGTTTATCAAGAATGCTAAAATAACTATTTATTTATCAAAAAAGCAAGCGTTTAAGATTTTTTAACGTGCAAACTTTTTTTAATCCATAACACTACCGAAGCAATTAACGCTCCTAAAGTGTTTGCTATAGCATCATAAACATCTAGAGCTCTTGATGCTGTAATAGTATCTTGTAAAATTTCAATAATTAAACCAAACAATATAGCCCAAATAAAAGCATAACCTATCGCTTTTATTTTCTTGAAATTAAAAAAGTAGAACAACGCAAAATACCATAGAAAAACAAAAAAGGAATACGCTAAAAAATGAAATATTTTGTCAGCAAAGGAAATTTGCACCTCTGGAAGGCCTTTTAAGGATATTAAAGAAACCGTCGCTAATGTAATCGTATATCCTAAAGCTCCTAATAAAGCAACTTTTTTAAGCACCTATAAGTGATTTATAATCTTCGGCAGACAGTAATCCATCAACCTGAGACAAGTCAGAACATTTTATTTTTATCATCCAACCCGCATTATATGGGTCTGAGTTTACAACTTCTGGTTCATCTTCAAGAGACTCGTTGAATTCAATAATTTCACCAGATAATGGTAAAAATAAATCAGATACTGTTTTAACTGCTTCTACAGAGCCAAAAACTTCATCAGCTTCTAAAGTTTCATCTAAAGTTTCCACTTCAACATAAACAATATCACCTAATTCACTTTGTGCAAAATCAGTAATTCCAATAGTTGCTATATCGTCATCTAATTTAACCCACTCGTGGTCTTTAGTATATTTTAATTCTGATGGAATGTTCATTTTATGATTTTAATTATATTAATTCAGCAAATGTATTTATTCAAATCTTAAATTCAAATAGATAACTAATTAATTACCAAAATTATATCTGACGGTAAATCCAGAACGAATTGTTGTTTGCGGAAAAGCTGTTGAAATAGCATAGTCTGAGAACGTATAGTCAAAATAAAAGATTCCAGTTAAATTTTTACTAAACGCATAATCTGCTGAATATTTCAATCCCCAAATAGTTTGTCCGGAGGTAATCTGATTATTTTCTAAATCTAAGTAACGAATAATCGTTTTGTTATCTCTAATAGAGATATCAGCTTTCATATTCAAATCGCTAACAATACGTTTTTTAGGGCCTGCTAGTTTAGAGCGAATACGTAAATCTTTAATTCTATACCCTAATCCTAAAATATATTCATTCCCTTGAACTTCGGTAACCAAGTTATTATCAAAACTTAAAGACAAAAGTCTATCTTTTTTGATTTCCGCTAGAATTCTAACAGAGTTCTTCATTTCCATATCAATTCTAACTAACGGACTGAATAATTCAGTTAAGTTAATATTGCTAAATAAACGTTCGTTTTTTAAATTTCCAGATTGATCTAATGCCGCTTGAGGCTGACTTGAATAAGGCACACCAGAAATAGGGGCCTCGTTATCATTAGGATCTAAATTCAAATTCAAATTAGTATTAAACTGGTTGATGGTGTATGCTGAACGATAGCCATGTGTTACAGAAAAGCGTTTAAAGCGTTTTTTGAACCATCCAAACTTCATGAAACCTGTATATTTTAAATCCCAATTGGGTATAGGAATATCTCTAAAAGCATTGGTTGTTATTTTATTCGCATCTTGACCTGAATAAGCTGCCAAAAATGAAGGTAACAATACTTTTTGACTGTTTTTACCAAAGCCTTCAGGATATCCTTCTATATCTCTGGAATAGGTGGTAGTTCCGTAGAATTTCTCAGCTAGACGGTCTGCAATTTTTAATCGGTTTGTTCTAAACTCATCAAAAGCTGGAGAATTTATCTCGTCACTTTTACCAAATGCTGTTTTAATTAAAACCGTTGAAATATTGAAGTTTCCAAATGTGTTTGGCGTTAAAGCAATATACTCATCACTAAATCCATCGCCATCAGTATCTGGTGCTTGATAGTTTTCAGTGAAATTTTCGTAGTAGGCTCTGTTTCCAACAATATCGATTTTTAAATCTTTAAAAGGTTGTAAGCTTGCAGAAATATCAAGCTGTTTTGTACTTGTTGATGTATACTGCTGATTAAACTCATCAAAAGTTGTTAACCATCCACGTCTTGCCGCTAAATCTCGTATATCCCTTTGACTACCAAATGTAAAACCTACACTTGGTTTTAAAGTTCCTATAAACCCGGGAGTTTGTCTGTACCCTGGCAAGAATATACCGTTATTTTCAGAATAATTTACTTGAATTCTTTTAATACTGGTTAATACATCAACACCGGCATTTAAAAGCTTAGTAACACTTTGACTTTTTGGTCTAGACACCTTCTTTTTATCATCTTCATTTGGTCTTGCTCCCGGAGGCGCACCACCTGGATTCGTTCTTTTTCTAACTCTTCTAATCGGTTTTTTAACCAAGCCAATATATTTATAAAAACGATTCATATCCAAAGAGGTGTTGATATTATGAACGTTTGAATTCTGAACGGTGTTTCCTAAATCATAAGTTTCCCCATTAACCTCTAAATTACCAAATAAATCAGATCCTTTTTGCCATTGAAAACTTCCTGTATACTGATATGTTGCATCAATAAAACTAAAGGTTGGGATTTTATTAAGAGGCAATTGATAGGTTATACCAAGGTTTTGAGTTTGCCTATTTGGATCTCCAACATCCATTAAACCATCCCAAACATCTAAATCTGCATCTTGCTCACCAGCAATTAAATCATTATCTACAAAATAGTTCCGAACAATATTATTATTTGCTGCTTGAAAATTAAGCTGTAACGCATTGGTTAAATTATAATTAATTGCATATTGAAAATCGAAGGTGTAATTTCTTCTAAATAATTCTTCAATACCTATATTAGACCCCGTTAAATCAACTTCTCTGAATTTTTGTTTATTAAACTGTCTATTTATATCCGTATTAACTGTAAAACTTGTTGGTAATAGATTAAAATTAAAATCTTTCAAAATTTTCCAATACTTACCAGTAAAAAGAGAATCGTTTTTCTTGAACGGCTCAATAGTTATTGGATTAAAGTTGTGCGCATAATTTGCGCCGATACGCAGGGTTTTATTAACAGCGTTTTCTATTTCAAAATCCCTATGTTCTACTTTGTTGTAAGAATAATTTAAAGTAACGTTTTCAACATCATAAAAACGTGGTGTCGCATCTGTAGTTCTATTTTTTCTAACACCTATAAAGTTGATGCTTTGTCGTTTTGTATAATCTTCAGATTGTTGTTTTATAGCCTCACGTTCAGCATTACTATCTGCGGCGTCCAACCTGGAATCTAAGGTTAAATCTTTGTAAAACTGATCGTACTTTGGTGTTATCAATTCTTCGCTTTGCGCATAA
The DNA here is from genome assembly GCF_029245835.1 of Algibacter sp. Taxonomy (GTDB): domain Bacteria; phylum Bacteroidota; class Bacteroidia; order Flavobacteriales; family Flavobacteriaceae; genus Algibacter_B. The sequence continues at coordinate 37,452 of NZ_JAQWOO010000015.1, forward strand.
TTAAATGGCACTTGAATGCCCCATTTTTTTGGAAGTAACTGACCAACATTAATATTGGTAACCACATCATATTGCTTAACATCTTCCAAACTACGCTGGCTTGGACCCTGCTCTAAAGAGCCAAATCCAGAAGTGCTTTGTCTTCCTGTTGCACTAATATTTGCAAAATCTGCAATATTAGTATCCATACTTACAACAGCTGCCCAACCCCCTTCGTTATCTAAATCTGATAAACGCAGTTCATTAAACCATACCTCAGCACAAAGCGCATTATCTTGTGTTGCATTTTTAACACCAACCATAAGTGTTCTTATATCACCAAAATTAGGATTCCCTTTGATTCCAACACGATGTTGACCAGCAAGATATCCTGCAAATTGATTAGTAACCAATTGGATATCCCCATTTATAACATCGTAAAATGTAGGGTCTTCATTACTTAAAGACATATCTGATATGCCTTGAGCTTTAATTTTTCCTAAAATTTCAATAGGTAAATTAATTTCGTTAGCCTCTGGCCATAAACCCTCTCGTGTTACAGATGTAGATACTTGTAACGGTATTTCTATTTGATAGTAGTTTTCGGTAAGGTCATTACCCATTCTAATAAATCCAACTAATTCGTCACTCGCTAAATTTCCAGTTCCAGATTCCCCATCTTCAGCATGCATAAACATTCTAATACGTTTATATTGACGCATATCCAGATTTATATTTTTAAATACAGCTCTTGAATCTTCAGTTTCTAGATTACATGTTTTAACAACCAAAGATTGTTCGTTTTGACGCACAACCGTATTATTATTAAATAACTGCTCTGGTTCAATCCCTGGAGGTCTTTTATAACTCCCTTCATTTTCAAGCGTACCAATGACTCCTACTGAAAAATCGGTTTGTGCATCTTCGGGCGTAGGATCATTTTTATCTAAAGCTTGCGTATATCGTCTCCAATCGCTTCTAACTAAATCTAGAGTTCCAAAACGGAATATAGTTGTTTCTTGAAAATCTTTTAGATAGATTCTTGTAAACCTTACAGAACGTAAATCATTTATACCTCCAACCGCTTTAACATGACTACCTTGAACAGGAACCCTAAATTGGTACCATCTTACATTTTCAGACTCTCCGTTAGGAAATGCACGAGGTCTATCTTTAAAGTCTCTTAAAAATTCTTTTAATGGATTTGAATCTGGAAGGTTATCAAAATCAGCCTGTGTTTGTGGTAAATTTTGTCTTGTTAAATCTAATTCATATTCAAAGTAACTATCAATCGTATTCATGGTATTATCACGATTTATATCTTCTACATCGGGTTGTGTATTAGATGCTCTTTGAGTATTTGTAAACGTATCAGGGGTATTCCCTTCTACGCCATTAAACTTTTTATAGCGTTGAAAAATATCACCATCTACATTTAAAAAGTATGAATAGTTGTCATTGGAAGGATCTTCTAGATTTTCAAAATTAGAATAAATTGAATTTAGTTCAGTTATTCTTGGGTCATTATCTGGATTATCTAAAGGTGAAGCTTCTATAGCATCTATATAACCATCATAACCAACATCTTGCCTAACGCGGTCTTCACCTGTAGTATCAAACGTGTAAATTAATGATTGATTTTGTGGCACAATAGTTCCCCAACTTGTTGGTTGTTGTCTTAATATGGTAACATCTCCATCCTCTGGCAATCCGTTTTCATATAGCTTTTTACCATCCTTTATAATATCTTCTGAAATGTTTCCTAAGTTAAACACCAACTTACCTCCTGGGTTTGTTGGATTATCTTGAAATGGATCTTGTAACCAGAAATCAATATACTCTACATTTTGCTGTTCAAAATCGGTTGAAGTAATTTGTCTTGTTATACCTGCCCAACTATCAATTGGATTGTCTAACACATTATCTTCAGCACCAGGCTCAAAATTATATGGCCCCCTCTCTTCAGGATAATAGGCTAAATCTAGAGTAAATAATACCGAGTTTTGACCTTGCACTAAATCTCTATCAGGAAACAATTCGTTAATAAACACACGACTCGTGTATAGGTTTGAAACATCATCATCAGATATTTCGCCAGGTCGTTGATTACTGTAAAAAATAGGATCGATAGTATACCAGTTTAAAAGCCCTCTGCCATAACCGTTTTCTATCCCAGCTCTATCTTCTTGTTCATCTACAATATCATTACCATTAATATCTAAAGGTCTACTTGATAAAAACCAAGATTGCTGCGATTTTAAATCAATACCGTTTTGCGAGCCTTCAAAATCGTCAATATAAGAGGTCGCTTCTCCATTAAAATCAGTTCCTTTTGGAGCACCGGGTGCTAAATAAGCAAATTCACCACGAAGTGATAAATTAGATTCTACATCCGTATCAATATTTGGCAATTTATTGGCTAATCGTGTTAAAAAAGGCACTTTGGTAGAGTAATTTCCATTTAATCCGAAAATGGTATTATTTATAGATTCTGAACCAAAATTTGCTTTTTGCGTTACAGGGCGCTCATTTAAATTTAATAAGGTGGCACCTAAAACAAAATTTTCATTGAATTTGTGTTCTACATTTAACCCTGTAAAACGTCTTGTTTGCTGACCGAAAACAGCATTATTTTCAGTTGAAACCTGAATGGGTGTATTGGATGCTTTTAAAGATTCATCTAGAATTTGAACACGTCCTAGTTGATAATTTACAGTATAATCAATACCTTCTACCAAAACACGCCCACCAGCTGTAACCCGAACTGATCCACGAGGGACATTAAATGCACCAATAGGAATTCCATCGCCACCACCAGTAGATTTATAACGCCCTTTTAATTTGAATTTATTTTTTTCAACCTCATCTAAAGCTGCAGTTTTAGTGCTTTTATAAAGTATATCATAAACATACTTTTCTTGATTTTCGTTATATGAAGCATCATTATCATAATCACCACCTCCAAGGACATCAAATAGATATTCACCAAAAGGTTCTGCACTAGTAAACACAATTTTTCCGTTTTGTGGAATTACCGTTATTCCAGGAACGTAATCAAAAAAACCATCTCCTCTAGATTGTGGGTCATTATTAAAATTTAATTTATCAAGATTAAAAACACGCAACAATGGGGAGTTTTCTATTAAATCGTCACTAGGAGTACTTGGTGCAACAGGGTTTCCATTAATATCGAGAGCAAAACTGGTACCTGGGCCTCCTGCTGGTGTTATGTAATTTAAAGGTGATGCTTCATTATAAAAAATATTTAATGTAAAATCGTCTTGACTTAAATTGAAAGCCCCAGTATCATAAACGTTTTTCATCATCAAACCCCAAATAGGTTGATTAACATTAGTAATACTACTTTTTAGCATTTTTAAGACTAAAGCTGTATTGACTACAGAAGTTACTTGCCCTTGGTTATTAGTCTCTACATCCGTAGCATCAACACCATCATTAGCAAATTCACCAACTTGATACACTTTTCCTCCTACTGTATATTGGTAGGCTACGGCTAATACCTCATCATTATTTAAACGTTGACTTAATGATATATAACCTAACTCAGTATTTAATGTATACTCTTGACCATTAATTAATTTTCTAGCATTTTCAAGTTTTGCATAATCTCCACCTTCATTAACTTGAGCATTTAAAGTACCAAAACCTTGGTCTGCAGTAGAGATATCTCTAATTTGTTGTGTTAAAATGGAGCCTGTACCTATAGTAGTTGGGTCAAAATCATTATTACCATTATCTGGAAAAGGAATAGGTGTATTAATGAAACCTACAGGAATAGGATCTAATAATAAGTTGTCATTTTCAGGCTGTGCAGAACTGTAAAATGACTCTCCTAAATCTTGAAGCGCCACTATATTTCTAACATTCTCTGTTCTATTACTTCTATTGGTAACCCAAACTTCTAATCGGGTTATTTGTAGTCCTTTGTTATTTATAAATGGATAATTTGCTAAAGCATTATCGTATTCATCTTTAAAATATTGAGATAAGTAAAAATGTCTGTTTTCATCATATTCTCTGATAAAAAATTCAAATTCTTCAAGGGTCCCTCCACCTTGAGCAATGACAGTATTAGCTTGAGATTTTTGCTCAGAAAACACACCTGTAACAGTGGTTTTTCCGAACTGAAGTTGTGCCTTTACACCAAATAAACTTTGCGCTCCTGTGATTAAAGAGCTATTTAAAGGCATATTCACATTACCAACTTCAATTTTTTGAATAATATCGTCCTCAGTTGGTGTATATTCTAATTTAATAAGTTGTTGAAAATCAAAAGTAGATTGGGTATCGTAATTAGCATTTATTTGAAGTCTTGTACCTACTTTACCTACCAAACTCAAACTGATTCTTTGATCAAAATCAAACGTAAAATTACTTCTGTTTCTTGGTGAAAAGGATGGATTATCTTGTCTTGAAAAAAGGACACCTAAATCCATTTCAACAGATCCTTGAGGAATAACTTCAATAGTATCGCTTCCAAAAATACTTTCAAAAAAACCTGAGTTTACATAAAATTCTGGGAGTAAATTTTTTTGTTCGTCTGCTGTACCATCTTTTTTTCCATCAAAAGCGTCAATTTTTTCTTTGTAATAACTTCGTAAATTTTCTTTTGCAACTAATGCGTAGTATTCCTTAGGCGTTAGGATTAATGGGTAGTTAATATTAAACGCTCCTATTTTTTCTGTGTAGATATATCTATCTGTTAATGAATCATAAGTATATTTAGATTCAACACTATTTGGGTTAGGTATTCTAATTTTACCTAAACTAAATCCCGTTTTTACTGAGTCTTGAGCTGGTTGTTGTGACCAAGCTACTAAAGAGCAACATAGTAATAATACTATTGAGAGAGATTGTTTCGTTAATCTGTATAGTCTTTGATTAGTTTGGTTCAAAATATATTATAAATTTTTTAAGGCTTGTTTTATAATGGTTTCAACATCTGCATCAGGTTGACCAGCCATAATTTTATCCACAACACGTTCAGCCTGTTTTTTCACAAAACCAAGCACCTCCAGAGCAGATAACGCTTCATCTCTATTGGTATTGCCTTTAGAAACAGAAACTTCATCAATATCGTAAATCTTTAAAATTTTATCTTTTAAGTCTAAAATAACACGTTGTGCCGTTTTAGCTCCAATCCCTTTTATGGACTGTATTAAAACCACATCACCACTAGCAATCCCTTCTCTGATTTGTTTTGGAGTTAATGATGATAACATGGTTCTGGCTATACTAGAACCAATGCCACTTACAGAAATAAGTAATCTAAATATTTCGCGCTCTGCTAGAGAAGAAAACCCGTATAGTGTATGGGCGTCTTCTTTAACTTGAAGATGTGTAAATAATTTTAAGTTTTCTCCATCTGGAATTTGCGAATAGGTATGCAATGAGATGTTCAACATATAGCCTACACCGTTACAATCAATAACAACATGTGTTGGATTTTTTTCAGTAAGTTTCCCTTGAATATGTGTTATCATGAATTGTTATCCTTAACCTTCAAATGTAATAAAATTATTTACATTAGATTTACTTACTTTTCGCATTTTCTAAATGCCTTTTTTCTTTCTGTTGAGCATCTATAACAGCAATAGCAGTCATATTTACTATTTCATCAACACTTGCACCTAATTGTAAAATATGTACAGGCTTTTTCATACCCATCATAATTGGTCCAATAGAATCGGCTTCATTCAATTCTTTCAACAACTTATATGTAATATTTGCGGCATCTAGATTAGGAAAAATTAAAGCATTTACTTTCTTACCAACCAATTTTGAAAACGGAAATCGTTCACGAAGCATCTCATCATTCAAGGCAAAATCGGTTTGTAATTCACCATCTACATCTAGGTCTGGGTAATGACGATGAAGATAAGATACCGCTTCTCTAACTTTAGATGCTTTTTCGTTTATTGATGACCCAAAATTAGAATATGAAACCATAGCCATAACAGGGTTTAAACCAAAAAGTTTAATAACACTAGACGTCATTTGGGTAATTTTAGCTAGAGTCTTAGCGTCTGGATCAATGTTTATAGAGGTATCACTTAAAAATATAGGTCCTCTTTTAGTCATCATAATGTTTGTGGTAGCCACTTTACTTACGCCATCTGCCATACCTATGAGCTCTAACATAGGTTTAACTACAGTAGGATAATTACGAGAATACCCTGAAATTAAAGCGTCGGCATCACCCTCATTAACCATCATTGCTGCAAAATAATTACGTTCCCGCATTAAACGTTGTGCTGAGTAAAAGGTTACACCCCTACGTTTACGTTGCTCCCAATATACTTTGGCGTACTTGTTTTTTCTGTCATTTTCTTCGTCAGTTTTGGGGTCTATTATCAAAACATCACCTTCAAACTCAATCTCTTTCATTAAAGTTTCAATAGTGTCTTTTCTGCCTAATAAAATTGGTACTGCAATACCTTCTTCATAAACTATTTGTGCTGCTTTTAAAACATCTAATTGGTCCGCTTCAGCAAAAACAACACGTTTAGGATTTATTCTTGCTCTGTTTAGCAACAATCTTACTAATTTGTTATCAGACCCTAAACGTTCTAATAATGAATCTGTATAGCGATTCCAGTCTTTAATTGGTTTTTTAGCAACACCACTTTCTATGGCAGCTTTTGCAACTGCTGGAGGTACTTCAGCAATTAAACGCGGATCGAATGGTTTTGGGATTATATAGTCTTTACCAAATGTTAATCTGGTTTCACCATAAGCAACATTCACTTGTTCTGGCACGGGCTCTTTAGCTAATTTAGCTAATGCGTATACTGCAGCCATTTTCATAGCCTCGTTAATTTTGGTTGCACGAACATCTAAAGCGCCTCTAAAGATAAAAGGAAATCCTAAAACATTATTGACTTGGTTTGGATGGTCGCTGCGTCCAGTTGCCATTATTATATCTTTTCTTGTTGCTACGGCAATATCATACTTAATTTCAGGATTTGGATTAGCCATTGCAAAAACTATAGGATTTTTAGCCATAGCCAAAAGCATCTCTGGAGTAACTATATCTGCCATAGAAAGTCCAATAAACACATCAGCATCTTCCATAGCTTCATCCAGCGTATCTATTTTTCTATGTGTAGCGAACTCAGCTTTTTCAGGAGTTAAATTGTCTCTATCATCTCTAATAACACCTTTACTATCACACATCACCATATTTTCACGTTTTGCACCACAGGCTTGATATAAACGAGAACATGAAATGGCTGCTGCTCCAGCACCACTGATAACAATTTTTACGTCACTAAGTTTCTTTTCTGCTAATTCTACTGCATTTAATAATGCTGCCGCAGAAATAATAGCCGTACCATGTTGATCATCATGCATTACTGGAATATCCAGCTCTTCTTTTAGACGTCTTTCAATTTCAAAAGCTTCAGGTGCTTTTATATCTTCAAGATTGATGCCTCCAAAAGTAGGTGCAATCATTTTTACGGTTTGAATAAACTCTTCAACATTCTCCGTGTCTACCTCAATGTCAAATACATCTATATCTGCAAAAATTTTGAATAACAGCCCTTTACCTTCCATAACAGGCTTTGAAGCTTCAGGACCAATATTCCCTAAACCTAAAACTGCTGTTCCGTTAGATATTACAGCAACTAAGTTTCCTTTTGCAGTATATTTATAAACATGTTCTTTGTTTTTCTCAATCTCCAAACAAGGCGCAGCAACACCGGGCGAATAGGCCAAAGACAAATCGCGTTGGCTTGCATATTTTTTGGTTGGAACAACTTTAATTTTACCAGGAGTTGGTTTTGCGTGGTATATAAGGGCTTCTCTACGTTTGCTTTCTTCGCTCATATGGATAATTAATTAACTTAACGAACAAAGATAATAATCCTATCAAACGATACACCTAATCTTTTAAAAAATTGATGTTTCTTTTTAATCCTGAAAACTTAGTGCGTTTTACGGCTGAATTTTTAAATACTTTTTTAAAAGTGTCTTCAGTAATCTCTTCCCAATCTTTTTTAGTCATGGATAATAATTCTGGATGCGGATTAAACAAAGGTTCGTTATGCGCTTTTGAAAACCGATTCCATGGGCACACATCTTGACACACATCACAACCAAACATCCAATCGTCCAGTTGCCCTTTAAATTCGAAAGGAATATTTTCTTTTAATTCTATGGTGAAATATGAAATACATTTGCTACCATCAACCACATAGGGTTCTGTTATCGCTTCAGTAGGGCAAGCATCAATACAAGCTGTACATGAACCACAATGATCTGTTGTTGCTGAATCGTATTCTAAGTCTAAATCAATAATTAGTTCAGCAATAAAATAAAAAGAGCCTACTTGCTGGGTTATTAGGTTACTATGCTTCCCTATCCAACCCAAACCAGATTTTGCTGCCCAAGCTTTATCTAAAACGGGAGCAGAATCAACAAAAGCACGACCATGAACATCCCCTATTTCATCCTGAATAAAATGGAGTAATGTTTTGAGTTTATCTTTTATGACTAAATGATAATCGGTTCCAAACGCGTACTTCGAAATCTTGAAACTATCTTGATTTTGCGTTTCCGAAGGAAAATAATTTAACAATAGTGAAATAACACTTTTTGAACCTTCAACCAATTTTGTTGGATCTAAACGCTTGTCAAAATGGTTTTCCATGTATTGCATTTGCCCATGCATATTCTTATTTAACCATTTCTCTAAACGAGGGGCTTCTTCTTCTAAAAAATTTGCTTTACTTATGCCACAAGATAAAAATCCGAGGCGTTTGGCTTCGGTTTTAATGAGAGAAGTCCTCTCTCTAGCTCTCTCCAAAAGGGAAAGAGAACCCAAACTCAAGTTTTTTTTAGTATTCATAATATCTCCTCCCTTTTGGGGAGGTTGGGTGGGACTTTAAAACAACCCACCTTGTATTGGTCCTTTAACCTTCCCTAAATGCTTATATGCTTGCTCTGTAACTTCACGTCCACGGGGAGTTCGCATAATAAAACCTTGTTGTATTAAAAACGGTTCGTAAACCTCTTCTATAGTTTCGGTGCTTTCACTAACTGCTGTTGCAATGGTAGAAATTCCAACCGGACCCCCTTTAAACTTATCAATGATTGTGGTTAAAATTTTATTATCCATTTCATCCAATCCGTGGGCGTCAACATTTAAGGCTTCTAAAGCATATTTCGCAATTTTAATATCGATATTTCCGTTCCCTTTTATTTGAGCAAAATCTCGAACACGGCGTAATAAAGCGTTTGCGATTCTTGGTGTGCCTCTGCTTCGGCCTGCAATTTCTATAGCCGCTTCCATGGAAATGGGAACATCTAAAATTTCGGCACTTCTCTGTACAATTGTGGTTAGTAAATCGGTTTTGTAATATTGCAACCTACTTTGAATACCAAAACGGGCTCGCATAGGTGCCGTTAATAAACCTGAACGCGTTGTTGCGCCAACTAAAGTAAACGGATTTAAATTGATTTGTACCGAACGTGCATTTGGACCAGATTCAATCATGATATCGATTTTATAATCTTCCATAGCCGAATATAAGTACTCCTCAACTATAGGGCTTAATCGATGAATCTCATCAATAAATAGCACATCACGTTCTTCTAAATTTGTAAGTAACCCTGCCAAATCACCTGGTTTGTCTAAAACAGGGCCTGATGTGACTTTGATACCAACCGTTAATTCGTTAGCCAAAATATGGGCTAAGGTTGTTTTACCCAATCCTGGAGGGCCATGGAATAAGGTATGATCTAAAGCTTCGGTTCTTAAATTTGCAGCTTGAACAAATATTTGAAGATTTTCAAGCACTTGATCCTGACCCGTAAAATCATCAAATGACAAGGGTCTTAATTTTCTTTCTACATCTAATTCTTCAGGTGAAAAATTATCGTCTGTTGGATCTAGGTTTTCGTTCATACACACTCCTGTGAAAACAGGAATCTTTTTTTAGATTATTACTTAGTCTGAATATTGATTCAAACCTACAAGGTTATTAAAACCTTGCAGGTTGATGTAACAAATATAAAGAAAAAGCCTTTCCAAACTGGAAAGGCTTTATCAAATAATTTGGTTGATTTTAGGTTGGTTAAAGGTTTTTATTTATGAGATTCCTGCCTGCACAGGAATTTTATTTTAAAATTGTAAACTCACAACGCCTGTTAATATCATATGCTCTGTCATCGCAAATGCCTTCTTTTACACAATCGTTAAGGGGTTGCATTTCGCCATATCCAATACTTTTTAATCGGTTTCTTTGAATGCCTTGACTGACTAAATATTCTAGTGTTGATGCAGCACGTTTTTTAGATAGGTTTAAGTTGTACTCATCTGGTCCGCGAGCATCTGTATGCGCAGACACTTCAACTTCCATAGATGGATATTTCTTCATTAAATCTACTAATACATTTAATGTTGTAGCAGCATCTTCACGAATAACAGCTTCATCAAAATCAAAGAAAATCTTATCTAATTCAACCTGTACAACTTGTTCAGTGCCTACCTGTTTTTCTTTTACACGCTCTTCAGCATCCGCGAACGACTCCAAATTCAAGTAAATATTATGTTGAACTAACCCTTTGCTATCTGTTGAGAATTCAACATCTTGAGGAATATATGCTTTTCGTGTTCCTCGTACTTTATACTTTTTATTTGGTTCAATTTTGAAAATGTAATACGCATCATCGCCAACAATAGCATCTTGAATTACAGTGTCTGACTCATCAAACAAGGTTACTAAAGACCCTCCAAGTAATGCTTTACTATTTAAGTCTTGTACAATACCTTCAACTTGATACATGGTTAACGGGTTTTGTTCTCTTGCAAACCCAAATAATCTGTCATAACCCGTTCGGTTTGAAGACACATACCCTTTATTATTCTTCTCTCTAATCACATAAGCAAAATCGTCTAAATTACTATTTATAGAGCTACCTAGGTTTACAGGTTTATCAAATGTATCATTCACCATATTGCTTCTAAATACATCTAATCCGCCGTAACCTTGATGACCTATTGAAGAGAAATACAACACATTAAACTCACTAATAAAAGGAAACTGTTCTCTGTGTTTCGTGTTTATGGTGTTGCCTAAATTTTCTGGTTCGCCATAGGTTCCATCATCATTAATTGAAACTCTATAAATATCAAAACTCCCGAAATTTCCTGGCATATCACTAGCAAAGTAAAGCGTTTTTTCATCTTTACTTAATGCTGGGTGCTCTGTACTATAAGTGTTTGATGTAAATGGTAATGCGGTAACATTGGTCCATACGTTATCTATTAATTCAGCTTTATAAATTTTAATGTGAGCAATTCTTTCAACATCTGTTTTTTTACGCGTTGTATTTGTTCTATTGAAATAGATCGTTTTGCCATCTTTAGTAAACACAGCGCTGCTTTCATGCGAACTGGTATTAATAGCTTCGGAAAACGGTTGAATATTTTCTAAAACATTTTGACTCGTTATTGTGGCACTATACAAATCTAAATACGGTAAATTATTCCATGTATAAGCTGGGTTTTCAGAATTTCTTGCGGAAGCAAAAGCCACTTTGTCATCACCATAAAAAGACAAGCCAAAATCGCTACTAGAATTTTTATTTTCAATTTGTTTTAATTTGAAGGTATGCGGGGTTGTTTTATCGGTTTCCTCTATAAAAGCAGGTGTATTAAACGGTTTATTGTAATATCTTTTTAAATGTTTATCGGCTTCTTTATAGTCTTTAACTCCTTTTAAAGCTTGAGCAAATCTAAAATGATAATCAATATCAATAGAATCTCCATACTCTACAAACAACTCTCGGTATGTTTTAATGGCTTTTTGAAGACTCGAATTATAATAGTAACTGTCTGCTAAATTTTGAAGCACTTCTTGGTTGCGCTCTTTTGTTTCGTATATTTCAGCAGCATCTTTATAAGCTCTCATTTCAAAAAGCTTATTAACACGCTTTAAATTTTTCTTTTGTGCAGATGCCATTCCACTAACTAATAAAAGGCCTGCAAGTATGTATGTGTATTTTTTCATGTTTTCCAATTATTAATATGTTAGAAGAATCTAGGTGAACGATCGTATCCGCTTTTAAAGCCGAATAAATCAACATCGAATAAAATGAATATTTCATGCGACCCTGAATTGAAATCTCCTAAGTTAGTTGTTGTATAATCGTAAGCATAACCAACTCTAAGCTCTGGTGTAATCCTGAAATTCACTAAAGCACTTATCGCATCTCCTAAGCGATACCCTAAACCGGCTTCTAGTTTTTCGTTAATTAACACATTTGCTGTAATATCTACAGCTAATGGCGCTCCTTTAACACCTCTAGCCATAAAGGCTGGTTTCAGTTTTAAATTTTTATCAATATCAAAAACGTATCCACCTGTTAAAAAGTAGTGTACGTTCTGAACACCAGTTGCCTTGATGCCGTTTTCATTTTCAAGATGTTTTGTTGAAAGCATATTTGGTGCTGATAATCCTAAATAGTAATTATCTGTAAAAAAGAAAGCACCAATTCCTAAATTTGGAAAGGCTTTACTAATGTTTTCATCAAAAGCTTCATCTGAGCTTGCTCCTCCTGATTGTAATTGAAATCCGTTAAAATTAGTATCAAAAAGAGTTACACCAGCTTTTACACCAAATGATATTTTACTTTCTATACCTACAGGCAACACATAAGCGAAATCTGCAAATATATTATTTTCGTTTACTACGTCTCCAATATTATCATTGGTGAAAGAGATTCCCACCTCTATTCTATCGTTAATAGGTGTGTGGGCAAAAAAGCTTCCTGTTTTTGGTGCGCCTTCTAGACCTACCCATTGTGTTCTGTATAATCCTCCTAGGTTTAATATGCCCTCTTCCGCGGTAGCGTAAGCTGGATTAATGACACTCATATTGTACATGTATTGTGTAAATTGAGCATCTTGTTGCGCGTTACTTTGAAAAGACAGTATGATTATACTTAACAAAGCAGCTATTTTATGATATATATTTAAATGTTTCATAGTTTCTAAATTTGCTTTATCTATAAATTATCTGCTCAAGTATAAGCGTCCTTGTTCTGGTGTATTTTCACCATCGTTAAAGTTGAAAATGTAGAAGTACACGCCAACTGGTAAATCGCCTTTTGAAACGATTCTTCCTTGGTTAGAAGTTCCATCAAATCTTGGTGAATTAGCATTGCCTTTATAAACCATGTTTCCATTTCTATTATAAATCTCCATAACAAAATTTGGAAATAAAATGGATAAATTATCAACATCAAATGTGTCGTTTTTTCCATCTCCATTTGGTGAGAAACCGTCTGGGATTGTTAATTTTCCACAAGCTGTTAAATCCGGTATGACCTCAAGACGAACACTACTTTCGCATCCAGTTAATGGATCTACCAATGCTACATAATAGGTAATGTTAGTTAACAAGGTATCATCTGAAAAAGCTATACCTCCAGTTAAGGAATCATACCATCTTAAATTATCTTGATTATCATCATATTCAATAATATTATCTGATAGCATTTGAATAGTAGGATTATCATTAACACAATATTCTATTGTTGGATCTTCCAGTGTTGGTGTTGATGAATCGTTAATGGTTACATTAATTTGAACTGGTATTGATGATTCACAGCCTGTACTATTAGTTTGAGTTGCATAATAATCCTCTCCATCTACTAAAGCATCAGTAGTTAATAGTGGTATTGTTAATGCCAAGTCCTCATACCAATTAAGAGCTCCTGAAGGCCTTACACTAATTGATAAATTTGCAACAGTTGGGTTATTTGCTAAACAAAATTCAGGATCTGAATCTAAAACAATTACTGGCGGGCTATCATTAACTGTTACAACAATTTCTGCAGTTGAATCTGGAGGGCAAGGTGCTAGAGCTGTTACGGTATAAATATACGTTCCTGATGGATCAACCTCGGGATTAAAAACACCTGTTGTACTTATTAATTCTGGTGCCCAAGAACCACCACTTTGAGCGCCTGATCCTAATAAAGCAAATAAATCTATAGGGTCGTCGCCTACACATATAGCTAGTATATTATCTACACCTGCATTTGGAGCTAACGTTACAGTGACTACAACTTGATTTGTGAATGTTCCACAACTATTAGTTAAGGTGTAAGTATAAGTCCCGTCTAGATCTACTAACGGATCAAAAACTCCCGTTGTACTCGCCATTTCTGGTGACCATACACCGCCTGTATCAGCGCCTCCTAATAATGTGAATAGGTCGATTGTTCCTTCGTTACTACATATATCTAAAGTTGGATCAATATTTGACCCCGCATTTAAAGGAGCTTCTATGGTAATTGTTATAGTTTCGCTATCATCAACGCAAGGTGCTGAGGCAGTAACTAAATATGTAAAATTATAAGTTCCGGCAGAAACCCCAGAAGCATCAAATATATTTCCTACTAATGTTCCAACGGCATTATCATTTTGCCATGTCCCTCCGGCATCTTCAGTTCCATCTAATCCTGCAAATAAATCAATATTATTGTTATCATTACAAGCTACAATAGGAGTTGCATTTGGATCACCTGCAATTGGTGATTGGTAAATTGTTGGGGTTACCGCTGTTCGTACCGAAGACTCACAACCTGTTGTTGCATCGGTTTGAGAGGCATAGTAAATTTGACCGTCTGTTAAAGCTGTTGTATCCGTTAAAGGATTACCTCCAGTTATAGCATCATACCATTGAATGGTTGTTCCTGTTGCAACTAAATTAGCCACAGTTGCTATATCGCAAAATTCTTGAGGTGTTACCGCATTAGGCGCAGGAGTATCATTAATAATTATGCTTACTGTTACATTTACATCATCACAAGATCCAATAGCATCTACATCAAATGTAAAATTATAGCTTGCTGGCAATAAGCCATCTAAAGTAAGTACGTTTGCAGTTAAAGCTCCTGTAGTATCATCATCTATCCAAGTTCCAGTTTGATCTTCATCTGTTAATAAATCAAATAAATTATAAGTTTGACCAGCAGTTATGTCTGCTAAACAAAATTCAATTGGTGTATTTGCCGTACCCGATTCTGGTGCTTCTCGAACTGTAATAGTTACAGATGAACTGTTTGTGCAATCATTTGAATCTGTAAGGGTATAAGTAAAATTAAAAGTGCCAATTGTTAAAGCAGTTAAATTCAAATCACTTCCAGACAAAGCACCTGTAGCGTCATCATCTGTCCATGTCCCTCCTGAATCCTCACCGGTTAATTGACCAAATAAATCTAAAGGCGAATTTGCCGCTAAATCATTTTCACAGTAGGTTTCAGATGTTGGAGTTCCTGTTAGAGGTAAAGGATTAATTGTAATTTGAACCGTTACCAGTTCATCATCACAACTTCCAATGTCGTCAACATCAAATGTAAAATCATATGTGCCTGGTGTTAATCCTGATAAATCTGTTGGGTTTGAAGCTATTGCTCCTGTATTATCAGTTCCAGAATACCATGTTCCTGTTTGATCTTCTCCTTCTATTAAATCGAATAAATTATAACTAGCTGGTGCCGAATCTTCACAAAAATCAGGAAAAGTTGCGACTGGCGTTCCTGATTCTGGAGCATCTTCAAGTATTATTGTAATAGCTTCAGTATCTGAACAGGTGCCATTATCAATAGTATAATTATATGTATAAGGACTTCCATCTACTGTAAGGGTTGTAATATCTAAAGTGTTTGAAATTTTGTTATTACTTGAATCTGTCCAAGTACCACTATTATTATCTTGAGTACTATCTAAAGCATCAAATAAATCATATGGTGAATTTGAAACCAAGTCATTCTCACAAAACACGTCGTTTAAAGCATTTCCTGCATGAGGGTCTTGAAGTATAATTATTTCTACCGTAGTAGTTTCCTCAGGACATGGGTTAGGTAAGGCATTTTGCGTATAAGTAAAATTATATGTTCCAGCTGAAAATCCTATTAAATCAATTGTTGAGTTCCCTCCAGTCCATTGTCCTCCGGGGTCTTGATTTTCAATTAGAGAAAATAAATCGAATGCTGACGGCAAACTAGCTTCACAAAATGAGGCTGGATTTGCTACTGATTGGTTTCCTGATGTAAGTGTTTCATAAACGGTTATAGAAACTGTTGAAGAACTATCAGGACAAGTATTATTACTTAATACGGTATATGTAAACGTAGAAATTCCAATTGGTAATAATGTTAAATCAATATTACCACCTGTTAAAGCTCCGGTTGCATTATCATCTGCCCATGTTCCACCTGCATCTTCACCTGTTAATTGTCCAAATAAATCTAAAGGTGTACTTGATGCTAAATCATCTTCACAATATTCTTCTGGAGCTGGTGTTCCTGCTTCAACGGGGTCATCTATATTTACTAAAACTTCAATAGCATTACTTTCGCAAAAAACGTCGTTAATTCGTATATAATAGCTATTTCCATCAACCAGTGGCGTAAGCATAGATAATGCTGGTAAAATTGGTTCTCCAGAACCATCAACATTTGCATACCAACTAAAGTTAGTAGCAGTAGTTCCTGGGTCTAAATCGCCTATTGTTGGATTATTATCTAAACAAAAAACTTGTGGTGTTGCAGGTATAGGATCAGCTGGCGCATTAAACACAGCCGTACTCCCTATTTCTACTTGACTTTTACATCCTCCTGAATCTACAAATACTATATAGAAATTTGGGACATTAGTAATAGGATTAGCTGAATTAGCTAAAGTAGTTAAGTTAATATCTGTATAAACTTCAACTGAACCACTAACCGGTGCATTTGGCTGAAGAACTTCATCAATATATGTTTGTATTGTTGCATTTTCATTACTACAGTAAATACCATCTAATGTTCTACCAGTTGGATTTACTAAAAAATCTATAGTTACTGATGCTCTAGTTACGCAAGTTCCCGTATTATTATCTGCATAATAAACACCCTCACTAACCAATTGATCAGGATTAAAGAAACTCCCTCCTGATGATGCATCATACCAGACAATACCACTTGCACCATAAGTAGCAAAAGTATTCATATCACTAAAAGTAAAGCCTGAAGCAATACAAATAGGAGGTGGAGTTGGGTTAGTCACTGTTGGACATTGAGAAAATCCTGAATACGATAGTCCAAATAGCAACAAGTAAAAAAATGCATCTAATAAAGCATTCTTTCGAGTAGGTTTGGTTTTCATAATTGAAAAATTTAAAATCTTGTAATTAATAGCTAAGAAAATAAACAAAATCCTACGTTAATATTTTTTTTAATGAATTTAATATTTATTTCCGTACGCAATTTAACTGTTTTTTTTGTATTTCGTCGATTTTTTTTAATAAAAAATGTATTTCGTCGTAAAAATTTGTTTTTAAACAGAAAAAAGCTCACCTGTTATAGGTGAGCTTTTTTTATAAAAATAATTAATTCTACTTATTTAATTAATGTTGAAGTTCTTCTTCTCCGTCTTTTAAAGGAATGTTTTGAGGAACAAAATCTACGTCGTGTCCAGGTTTACTATAATCGTATGGCCAACGGTAAACATGAGGTATTTCTCCAGGCCAGTTACCATGTATATGTTTAACTGGTGTTGTCCATTCTAACGTGTTAGATTTCCAAGGGTTCTGTTCTGCCTTATTACCATAAAACATACTTCTAAAGAAATTCCATAAAAAAACCAACTGGAATGCCCCTCCAATAATAGCAAAAATAGTAATCACTACATTAACATTTGCCAAATCATCAAATAACGGAAAATTACTATTTGTATAGTAACGACGAGGTAGACCTGCCATACCTATAAAATGCATTGGAAAAAACACACCATAAGCAGTAATAGCAGTAACCCAAAAATGAACATACCCTAAATTTTTGTTTAACATTCTACCAAACATCTTTGGATACCAATGGTAAATACCAGCAAACATACCATACAGAGCAGAAATACCCATTACTAAGTGGAAGTGAGCAACCACAAAGTAGGTATCATGTACATTTATATCTAACGCACTATCTCCCAAAATAATTCCAGTTAAACCACCTGTTATAAAAGTTGAAACTAATCCTATTGAGAACAACATTGCTGGATTCATCTGCAAATTACCTTTCCATAAGGTTGTGATATAGTTAAATGCTTTTACAGCTGAAGGAATAGCAATCAGCAAAGTCGTAAATGTAAATACAGAACCTAAGAATGGATTCATTCCAGAAATAAACATATGATGACCCCATACAATAGTAGATAAAAATGCTATAGCTAAAATTGATGCTATCATGGCACGATATCCAAAAATAGGTTTACGTGAATTTGTTGCGATTACTTCTGAGGTAATACCTAATGCTGGCAACAACACAATATAAACTTCTGGGTGACCTAAAAACCAAAACAAATGCTCAAATAATACAGGAGAACCACCTTGATAGTGCAACACTTCTCCTTGGATAAATATATCTGATAAGAAGAATGATGTTCCAAAACTTCTATCCATAATCAACAACAAAGCCGCTGATAGCAATACTGGAAATGATATAACACCGATAATAGCGGTAACAAAGAACGCCCAAATTGTTAATGGTAATCTGGTCATAGACATACCCTTTGTACGCAAGTTGATTACAGTAACTATATAGTTTAATGATCCTAGTAATGATGAAGCAATAAATATGGCCATAGACACCAACCAGAGAGTCATACCCATACCTGAACCTCCTTGCGCCATTGGCAATGCACTTAATGGGGGATAAATTGTCCACCCTGCAGCCGCTGGTCCTGCCTCAACAAACAAAGATATTATCATTATAACACTTGAAGTAAAAAACAACCAATAAGAAATCATATTAAGGAAACCAGACGCCATATCGCGAGCACCAATCTGTAACGGAATTAAAAGATTACTAAAAGTTCCACTTAAACCACCCGTCAAAACAAAGAACACCATAAGAGTTCCATGTATAGTTACTAAGGCTAAATATATATCGGCATCCATAACACCATCTGGTGCCCATTTACCAAGCAAGGCCTCAAATATTACATTTGGTTCCTCTGGCCATGCCAGTTGCATACGCATCATCATAGAAATAATAACTGCAACAACCCCAAGAATTGTAGCAGTAATAAGATACTGCTTAGCAATCATTTTATGGTCTTGACTAAATATATATTTAGTTACAAAAGTTTCTTTATGATGATGTCCGTGATCGTCGTGAGCGTTTGTATCTGCGTGTGCTGACATAATCTTATATCGTATTTATCTTTTTAATTAATTAACTAGAGAATTCTTGAATTCTTTCTGTTCTGCAATCCAAGCATCATATTCTTCTTGGGTTTCTACAACAATCTTCATTTGCATATTGTAGTGAGATTTACCACAAATTTTATTACAAAGTAACAAGTAATCGAACTCATAACGTTCTAAAGCATCTTCACCTTCAGCCATAAGTTTTTTACTTTTCTCTACTCTAATATTATTAATATTTTGAATTTTTTCTTGCATTTGAGGTGTTTGACGCATATCAGCAGTAGTAACGGTTGGTGTAAAACCAAATTGTGTTATCATACCTGGAACACAATTCATTTGCGCTCTAAAATGAGGCATATATGCTGAATGTAAAACGTCTTGAGAGCGCATTTTAAATAATACTGGCCTACCTACTGGTAAATGCAATTCTGTAGTGATTATATCATCTTGAGCGTTAGGGTCAGACTCATCTAAACCTAATATATTAGCACGATCAATATCAATTAAACGCACGTTAGCTTTTCCTAAAGTATTATCTGTACCACCATATCTAGCTTTCCAGTTAAACTGCTGTGCATATAACTCTACGATTAAAGGGTCATCACTCTCATCTACGCCCATAATATTAATCCATGTATTTAACCCGTAGATAATTAAACCAGCTAAAACAATTACTGGTATGATAGTCCAAATAGCCTCTAGCTTATTATTATCAGCAAAGAACAACGCTTTTTTACCCTTTTCTCCTTTATATTTATAAGCGAAATAGTGCAATAAAAACTGTGTTACAGTTTGTACAAAAAAGATGATTATCATGGAGATAATCATCAAATTATCAATCGTTGGTCCGTGTTCTGAGGCAGAATTTGAGACTAGAGGTAAGTCTCCCCATTTCACAAAACTTACAATGGTAATGATATAAATGAAAGCTAAAAAACCCATCATTAAATATCCATTCATTGCATTATCCTTATCAGTAGCAACCTGAGAGTTTTCGTTTTTAGCTTGAGCTAAATCAAAAATCTTTACCATTTGCCATATGGCAACTAAAATAAATACTAAAACTATAATTGTTAATAAAGCAGTCATTGGTATCTTTCGTCTTTATTTATATCTAATTAATAATGAAATTCTTCACTTTCTTTTCTAAAAGGGTATCCTTTAACAAGTAATGGTGCTTTTGTTAGTGCCGTAAACACAACAAATATGAATAAACCTGCGAAAAGTAAAACAGAACTTATTTCTGGAATTCCTATAAACCATCTATCGCCTACAGTAGCTGGCATAATCATATTGAAAATATCAATATAGTGACCGAATAAGATAACTAAACCGGCCATAACAACAAACCAAGGAATACGTTTGTAATCGGCATTCATTAACATTAATATTGGAAATACAAAGTTCATAACCACCATACCTAAGAATGGTAATTTATAATCTTGGAAACGTGTTACAAAATAAGTGACCTCTTCTGGTATGTTTGAATACCAAATCAGCATAAATTGTGAGAACCATAAATAGGTCCAGAAAATACTGAACGCAAACATAAACTTGGCAACATCATGTAAATGGTTTTCGTTAACAAATTCTAAGTAATTTCTAGATTTCAGGTAAATCGTTATAAGTGCTATAACAGTGATACCACTTACAAACATACTAGCAAATACGTACCATCCAAATAATGTAGAAAACCAGTGAGGATCAACACTCATAATCCAATCCCAAGACATCATTGATTCTGTGTATATAAAAAATACTAAAAATGCTGCTGAAATACGGAAAGATTTTTTAAAGTTACTTTTATCTTCTGCTGAATCTTGTGCGATTGAAAATTTACGAGAAAAATGACGGTATAAACTCCATCCTCCAATAAATATCAGACCTCGTATAATGAAACCCCAAATGTTTAGCCATCCTGTTTTTCCTTCAATAAGTTTATCATGGGCTACAACTTCTGGGTCCATCCAAATGAATAGGTTATTGTGACCTATAAAATGAGAGGCTGCTGCTATTCCTAAAACTATAAGAGCACCTGGAAGCAAGTAAGCTGTCATCCCTTCCATAACTCTAAATAATACTGGAGACCAACCTGCTTGTGATGCAATTTGAATCGCATAAAATGCTAATACACCTAATGCAATCATCATAAAGAAAAATGCAGCAACATATAGTGCAGACCAAGGTCTGTTTGCTATTTGGTGCTGAACGTGTTCTGCATGAGCATCACCATGATGTACATCTTCTGAATGAATTTCTTCACCATGAGCTTCGCCTGCATGTGCATCATGAGTATCTGCAACAACAAGTGTTGTTTCTTCAGCATGACCACTTCCATGATGAGAAGCTTCTTCTGCAAGCATTGTTTTTACTTCATCTAAAGATTTATGAGATGTCATAAAACCATATACCACACCCAATGCTCCTAAAATCATTAGTATGAAAGAAAATGTCTTTAATTTATTTGAAAATGTATACATATCTATAATAATCTTATCAATCTTACTTTTCTAAATCAGCTTTCAACTTTAATACATAAGAAACTACTTGCCAACGTTCTTCTTCATTCAATTGGTTAGCATAACTTCCCATAGCGTTTTTACCATAATAAATGGTATGATAAATACTTCCTGCGTTTATAGCTCTTCCTGCATCATCATAACTTGGAATACCAAGTATTTTTTCACGTTTCACTAAAGTTCCTTGTCCTTTACCTTTATTTCCATGGCAAATTCCACAGTAAATATCATATAACTCTTTACCTCTATTTAAATCTACTTTAGTAGAATCTAAAGGACTAACTAAAGTTGCCTTTGCTAAATCGTATCCTGCAGTAGAGTTTTCAATATCAAAAGGCACGTATCCTCTAGGTATTGACCCTTCAGCAGGTAACTGCGCTTCAACTCCATTAGGAAATGCAGCCTCTCCATATGTTTCATATCCAGCAGATTCATACATATTTGGCATGTATTGGTAGTTTGGTGCGGTATCTTTTTTACAAGATACAGATACAAAAACAACTGCTATTACTAATATTTTAATTAAGCTTTTCATATCTCTAATTAATGGGCTTTATCAACTAAATTAATTTCTACGGCTCCAGTCTCTGATAATAAACTTTCTAGTTCTTTTTCATTTCCATGAACTGCTATTTCCATTAGAAAATGATCGTCAGTAGTTCTTGGGTCTGGATTCTCAGCATTTTTAAAAGGCCACATTCTACTGCGAAGGTAAAATGTAATTACCATTAAATGTGCTGCAAAAAACACCGTAAGCTCAAACATAATTGGGACAAAAGCAGGCATATTTTCAATATAACTGAAACTTGGTTTTCCACCAATATTTTGGGGCCAATCTTCAATCATAATGAAATTCATCATTAAAATGGATACCGTTAAACCAACTAATCCATACATAAATGCAGTAATTGCAATACGAGTTGGTGCTAATCCCATAGCTTTATCTAGTCCGTGAACCGGAAAAGGGGTATATATTTCTTCAATGTGAAATTTTTCTGTCTTAACCTTTTTAACGGCTGACATTAAAATATCATCATCGGTATAAATAGCGTGAATAACTTTTGAAGCTTCCATTGACTATATTTAGTTTATTAATTTTTTAGCTTGTCCTGCCCAATCATCACGTTCTGCTCTTCCAGGGAAAGATTCAGTAATCGAGTCTAACAAATCATATTCTTTTTTTGTCATCTTACTAACTTGAAGGAACGTATAAATACCTATGCTATTTAATACACCCTCCATTTTAGGTCCAACACCACTTATTCTCTTTAAATCATCAGCAGTTTGAGTAGCCGGGTCAAAAGCGCCTATACTTCCAAGTAAGTTACTCACTTTATCTGAATTATTATCAGTAGAAGTTTCCGTTTTTGCAACAATATTGCCAGATGTTCTAGCATCAGCACCTGTTCCTACTAAACTGTTCCCAGCTTCTCTAATGTTTTTATAACGTTCTCCAGATGATTTTAAAATCGTTTTTACTTCCGCTTGAGCGATAACAGGGAATGTTCTAGAGTATAATAAGAACAATACAAAGAAAAATCCAATGGTTCCAATGAAAATTCCAATATCTACAAATGTTGGTGAGAACATGGTCCATGATGATGGTAAGTAATCTCTATGTAACGAGGTTACAATGATTACAAAACGCTCAAACCACATCCCAATATTTACCACAATTGATATAAAGAATGAGAACATGATACTTGTTCTTAATTTTTTGAACCACATAAATTGTGGAGAAAACACGTTACAAGTCATCATCGCCCAATATGCCCACCAGTAAGGACCGGTTGCTCTGTTTAAGAACGCATATTGTTCGTATTCTACACCAGAATACCAAGCAATAAATAACTCTGTAATATATGCAACACCTACTATTGAACCTGTAATCATGATTACGATGTTCATTAATTCGATGTGTTGTACGGTGATATAATCTTCAAGATTACATACTTTCCGCATAATAATAAGGAGCGTATTTACCATGGCAAATCCTGAGAATACCGCACCAGCAACAAAGTATGGTGGAAAAATCGTTGTATGCCAACCTGGAATAACTGATGTTGCGAAATCAAACGATACAATAGTATGTACAGAAAGTACTAATGGTGTTGCTAAACCAGCAAGAACTAAAGAAACTTCTTCAAAACGTTGCCAATCTTTTGCTCTACCAGACCAACCGAAACTCAATAAAGAATATATTTTCTTCTGAAAAGGTTTAATTGCTCTATCTCTTAGCATGGCGAAATCTGGTAGTAAACCTGTCCACCAAAATACTAATGACACTGATAAATAGGTAGAAATCGCGAACACATCCCAAAGTAAAGGGGAGTTAAAGTTGACCCATAACGAACCAAATTGATTTGGAATTGGTAATACCCAGTATGCTAACCAAGGCCGACCCATGTGAATGATTGGAAATAATCCCGCTTGAATTACTGAAAAAATGGTCATCGCTTCAGCAGAACGGTTTATGGCCATCCTCCATTTTTGACGGAATAATAAAAGTACAGCGGAAATCAATGTTCCTGCATGACCAATACCAACCCACCAAACGAAGTTAGTAATATCCCAAGCCCAACCTACGGTCTTGTTTAAACCCCAAGTTCCAATACCTGTAGATATTGTGTATAAGATACATCCAATCCCCCAAAGGAAAGCTACAAGTGCTATAGAAAATACTATCCACCATTGCTTATTTGCTTTTCCTTCTACAGGTTTAGCCACATCCACAGTTACGTCGTGGTATGATTTTTCGCCTGTAACTAAAGGTCTTCTAATAGGTGCTTCGTAATGAGACGCCATAATTATATAATTGATTCTTTAATTAAATTTATGCTTCAGTTGTATTTCTCACTTTAGTATGGTACTGCACGTTAGGCTTTGTACCAACACTTTCTAACAAGTGATACATACGGTCATCTTTTAAAAGTTTTGCAACTTTACTATCTTTA
Organism: Algibacter sp.; assembly: GCF_029245835.1. Lineage (GTDB taxonomy): Bacteria > Bacteroidota > Bacteroidia > Flavobacteriales > Flavobacteriaceae > Algibacter_B. The sequence continues at coordinate 62,127 of NZ_JAQWOO010000015.1, forward strand.
TCATTGATATCTCCAAAACTCATAGCTCCATTGCTACATGCTGCAGAACAAGCGGTTTGGAATTCTCCATCTTTAATTTCGCGTCCATCACGTTTTGCGTCAAGAATTGTTTTTTGTGTTTTTTGAATACACATAGAACATTTTTCCATTACTCCACGAGAACGAACTGTTACATCAGGATTTAATACCATTCGACCTAAATCATCATTCATATGATAATCGAACTCATCATTTCCATTATATAAGAACCAGTTGAAACGACGAACTTTATAAGGACAGTTGTTTGCACAGTATCTAGTACCTACACAACGGTTATATGCCATATGGTTTTGACCTTGACGACCATGAGACGTTGCAGCCACAGGACAAACAGTTTCACAAGGTGCATGGTTACAATGCTGGCACATTACTGGTTGAAATACTACTTGAGGATTCTCAGAAGCATTTTCCAATTCGCCAAATTCACTTAACGAACTTCCTAATCCAGAAATATCATCTTTTTTATTATCATCACCAGAAAAAGATTCTTCAGATGAATAATATCTATCAATACGTAACCAGTGCATATCACGACTAGTACGCACTTCAGTTTTACCAACTACAGGTACATTATTTTCTGCATGACAAGCAATAACACAAGCCCCACATCCTGTACACGCATTTAAATCGATTGATAAGTTAAAGTGATGCCCAATTGAACGATCAAATTCATCCCATAAATCAACCTCTGGAGATGTTACTGGAGTCTCTACGTGATTTAAAGATACTGTAGGTACTTTATTCCAAACATCTCTATCTTTTGTGTTGAATATCTCTAAGGTTGTTTCGTGGACAATATCTCCACGTCCCATTAAGGTATTGTGTAACTGTACTGAAGCGAATTCATGCTCACCACCAGCAACTTCAATCGTTACATCCTGAACGTTATTAAAGTTTTGATAAAAGGCATAAGCATTAACGCCTGTTTGCATTTCTTCTTTTAACCCTAGTGTTTTTCCGTAACCCAAAGCTAACCCAACAGAACCTTTTGCTTGCCCTGGTTGAATCATTACAGGAACTTTTAAAGTTGTTCCACTTACTGTAACATTTGCATAACTACCGTTTAATGCGCCGTTTGCAACGTGAGTATTCGTTAAACCTTTCTCATCAGCATCAGCTTTTGAAATGGTTAAATAATTATCCCAAGATGTTCTTGTTAAAGGGTCTGGAAATTCTTGTAACCAAGGGTTATTGGCTTGCTGCCCATCACCCATACCTACTTTAGTATATAAAGTTAATTCTAATCCATTTGATTTTGCAGAAGATGCTAGAGCTCTAGGCGCATTTCCTGAGGGTGCTTCTGCTGAATCTTCAGTAACTGAAGTGTCTTCTGTTTCAGTAGCAATCGTTCCAATAAAAACACCATCATGTAATGCTGTGTTGAAAGAACTTCCTCCTAAAATTCCAGTTCCCCAGGCCTCTTTAATATAATCATGGTAGGAAACATCATTTCCTGTCCATTTTAATAAAGCCTCTTGAAATTGTCTGGTATCAAATAAAGGACGAATTGTTGGTTGCGTTAACGCATAATGTCCTTTCTTAATTTCGACATCGCCCCAAGATTCTAAGTAATGTGGTGCTGCTGCAATATATTGTGATTCTGAAGACGTTTCGTCTACTTTCATAGAAAACGTTACAGATAATTCTACTTTTTTCAATCCTTGAGTAAAATCTGAAGCATTTGGTAAAGTGTAAACTGGATTTACACCACTCATGATAAGTGCTCCAACACGACCCGCTTTCATATCATCAACTAACCTAGCTACAGCAGCATCGCTACCTTGTCTTGTTTTAATTGGAGATGTTTTATCAAAAGCTTTGCTTCCTAAAACTTCATTTATTTCTAGAGCAATGGTTTGTGCATTTATATCTTGAATGCCTGTTACTACTAAACCTTTACTTCCTGCTTTTTTAAGTTGAGAAGCTGCTTTTTTAACAGCATCTTCGATATTTGCAGGCAAAGTACCTGAAACAGAACCACCAACAACATAACTATATAATTTAGCTAAAGCTAATTTTTGTTGTGTTGGAGTTAATGGCACACGTTTATCAGCATTCGCACCAGTTAAAGACATATTAGACTCAAACTGAACATGCCTTGACATTTTACCATGATCTGGAATTCTATTTTTAGAATACCCAGAATCAAAACCGCCTCCTTGCCAATCTCCTAAGAAATCTGCACCAATAGAAACGATAGTCATTGCTTTAGAAAAATCGTAATTAGCTAATCCGCGTTCTCCATATTTAGCTTGGTATGCATCAAGTGCAGTCGATTCTGAAACCGCATCGTAAACCACATGACTAACATTACCATATTTCTCCTTAAACTCTGTAATTAACTTACTTGTAGAAGGACTAGCAAATGTTTGTGTAAGTAAAACAATGCTTTTATTAGCCGCAGCAATATCAGTTAATTTTTTTGTGGTTTCAGCATCAAAGTCACTCCAAGAAATAGAAGTTTTACCTTTTTTAGGCCCTTGAACTCTTAAGCTATCATATAAACCTAAAACAGAAGCATTTACTCTAGCATTTGCACTACCATTGGTAGCTGCCATTGTATTATTTTCAATTTTAATTGGACGACCTTCACGAGTTCTAACTAAAACACTAGCGAAATCAAAACCATCTGCAATTGTTGTTGCATAATAGTTAGCAACACCAGGAATAATCTCAGTGGGTTGCACTATATAAGGTATTGATTTTTTTACAGGACCTTCACAAGCAGCTAATGAGGCTGCTGCAGTACTAAATCCTACATATTTTAAGAAATCGCGACGTGTTGTAGATGTTGCCTCTAATGTATCTTTATCACCTAAAAATTCATCAGTAGGAATCTCTGCTACAAACTCGTTTTGTTTTAGCGTCTCAACAATAGAGCTATTTTCGTTTAGCTCTTCAACACTTTTCCAGTATTTCTTGTTTGATGACATATTATATAATTGAATTACTTCTTATTAATTTTTTTACACTTCGACTCAACTCGGTGAGACAATAGTTTTATTCTTAATAGTGACACTTACCACATTCCAGACCTCCCATTTGAGCAGCTGTTAAATTTTCTACACCATACTTCTTGGATAACTCTTCATGTATTTTTGTATAGTAAGCATTGTCTTTAACATCAATATTTGTTTCTCTGTGACAATTAATACACCAACCCATAGTTAATGGTGCATGTTGATACAACACTTCCATTTCTTCAACAGGGCCATGACATGTTTGACATTCTACACCGGCAACTGTAACGTGTTGTGAGTGGTTAAAATACGCAAAATCAGGTAAGTTATGAATACGCACCCATTTAACTGGCTGAGATTCACCAGTATATTTTTGTTCAGCATCATCCCATCCTACAGCTGCATATAGTTTTTTGATTTCACCATCATAGAATTCTTTAGAATATTCTGCTGAAGTCTCACCATTGTACTCATATATTGATTTATGACAGTTCATACATACATTTAATGATGGAATCCCTGAATGCTTACTTACTCGTGCAGAGGAATGACAGTATTTACAATCAATACCATTATCACCAGCATGAATTTTATGAGAATAATGAATTGGCTGTACTGGCTGATACCCTTGATCTACTCCTATTTGGGATAAATAGCCATAAACAAAATACGCACTAGATAGTAAGAAAAATATCGCTACAACAATCATTAAAAATTGATTCTGAACAAAAGCTTTCCATAATGGCGTTCTTGCAGAAGACTCAGGCAAATCAATACCTTGAGCATTTGCAAAACGACGCAATGTTTTGTTTACTAAATATAATCCTGCTGCTAACAGAATAAATAAAATAGCTAAAGCTCCTAAAATAATTTCGTTTGAAATACCATTTGAAGCATCTGCTGTTTGGGCTCCTCCAACTGGGGCAGCAGCTTCAGCAGGCGCTTTTTTTTCTTCAGCTGTATAAGCTAAAATATTATTTAAATCATCGTCTGATAACTGAGGGAAAGCGGTCATTGCTGCTCCACCATACTCATTGTAAATTTTGTTAGCGTAAGCATCCCCAGATTTAATCATACCCGCACTGTTACGAATCCAAGCATAAAGCCACTCTCTGTCTAGCCCTTCTTCTTCAGACAAACGAGTCTCCACATTTCGTAATGCAGGACCAGTCATTTTCTTATCTAATTTATGACAAGCAGCACAATTGGCATTAAATAATGATTTTCCTTTTGCTGGATCTCCTTCTTGAGCTGAAAGAGCCGTTGTAAATGCTAATAAAAAAACTAAGCTTAAACGAAGAAAGTTTTTACTTAATTTACGGTGAATCACCTTTCTCATATTGTTGGTCAAATTAACTTCTAAACTTTGGTATGGTTTTTTCATTATGATAAATGGAAAAATATACAGTTAAAAAAATCTCTTGCAAAAGTAATATTAAAAGTCCATTTTAGAAATGTTAGATAAGTGTTAATTGGTAATTTAGAGAGATTCTAAATAATAAAAAGACCCTCAATTTAGTTTATAACATATACATTTGTATAAATCATTTTGTTAATGAAACATCTAACATAAAATCAAGTGTCGATTAAGAAATGATTATGAAGATTTTATAAATGAAGAACAAACAAAATTTAGATACACACACATGAAACCATTGAATTTAAAAATTATTTTTTTATGCCTTATATGTTTTATATTAAGTTCAACATCCAGCTTTTCCCAACAAGGAAATGTAACTATAAATCAAGATAAACATATCAATTTATTATTGGACTTGAAAAAGCAAATGAATAAAAATGATACCGATTCTGATCGTTACAAAGTACAAATTTATTCGGGAAATCGTTCTGGAGCCTATGATGCTCAGGAAGAATTTAGTAGTTCTTTTGGTAATTGGGATCCTTCTATGCAGTACGAAACTCCAAACTTTAAAATTTGGGCAGGAAATTTTAGAACACGCTTAGAGGCTGATAGAGCTTTAAAAAAGATTAAGAAAAAATTTCCAAATGCTTTTATTTTTAAACCGAAAAAAAGCTAAAATTTAATAATTCAAGAAACTTTTTAAAACAAAAAAAACGAACCCATTGAGTTCGTTTTTTTAAAAAATTCATCTTATTATTTTAATTTCTTCTTAACCTCTACCTCATGGAAGGCTTCAATGATATCTCCTTCTTTAATATCGTTATAGTTTTTAATTTGCATACCACAATCGTATCCTTTTGATACTTCTTTGGCATCATCTTTAAATCGTTTTAAAGAGGCTAATTCGCCTGTAAAAACAACAACTCCATCTCTTATTAATCGAATTCCAGAGTTTCTCATTATCTTACCATTAGTCACCATACACCCTGCAATAGTTCCAACTTTAGAGACTTTAAACATTTCTCTAATTTCAGCTGTACCCGTAATTTCTTCTTTAAGCTCTGGAGATAACATACCTTCCATAGCATCTTTAAGATCATTAATGGCATCATAGATAATGGAGTATGTTCTGATATCAATTTCTTCTTTATCAGCGATACTTCTTGCATTTCCAACTGGTCGCACATTAAATCCAACGATAATAGCATCAGAAGCCGAGGCTAATAACACATCACTTTCTGTAATGGCTCCAACACCTTTATGTAAAATATTTACTTGAATTTCTTCAGTAGAGAGCTTCTGGAATGAATCTGTTAATGCTTCCACAGAACCATCCACATCACCTTTAAGAATAATATTTAATTCTTGGAAATCACCAAGTGCAATACGACGTCCGATTTCATCAAGAGTAATATGACGTTGTGTTCTAACAGATTGTTCGCGTTGCAATTGCGCACGTTTTGAAGCAATTTGTTTCGCTTCACGTTCATCTGCAAATACGTTAAATTTATCACCTGCTTGAGGTGCTCCATCTAAACCTAAAATAGAAACCGGTGTTGAAGGACCCGCAGAAATAACATCATTACCACGTTCATCATGCATCGCTTTTATTTTACCGCTATGCTGTCCTGCTAACACGTAATCACCTACTTTTAAGGTTCCTGCTTGTACTAATATAGTTGACACATAACCACGTCCTTTATCTAAAAACGCTTCTACAACCGTGCCTATTGCAGGTTTATCTGGATTTGCTTTAAGCTCTAATAATTCTGCTTCAAGCAATACTTTTTCTAATAATTCTTTTACTCCTGTACCAACTTTAGCTGATATGTCATGAGATTGCACTTTTCCTCCCCAATCTTCAACTAAAAGATTCATTTGTGCTAGTCCATCTTTAATTTTCTCAGGATTAGCGGCAGGTAAATCGATTTTATTAATTGCAAAAACGATAGGTACTCCAGCGGCTTGCGCATGCGAAATAGCCTCTTTAGTTTGCGGCATAATATCATCATCAGCAGCAGCTACAATAATAGCGATATCTGTAACTTGAGCACCACGTGCACGCATGGCTGTAAAGGCTTCGTGACCTGGAGTATCTAAAAATGCTATTTTTTGACCATTTTCTAATTGAACACCATAAGCACCAATATGCTGTGTTATTCCACCAGATTCTCCTGCGATTACATTTTCTTCACGTATATAATCTAGAAGTGATGTTTTACCATGATCTACGTGACCCATTACCGTAACAATTGGCGCACGAGGTTTTAAGTCTTCTGGTTTGTCGACAAATTCTTCAATAGATTCTTCAATATCAGCAGTAACAAATTCTACCTGATATCCAAATTCATCAGCAACTATAGTTAACGTTTCCGCATCTAAACGCTGATTCATAGTTACCATCATACCAAGCGACATACATGCCGAAATAATTTCAGTAACACCAACATCCATCATAGTGGCCATTTCACTAGCTGTAACAAACTCAGTTACTTTAATGATTTTGCTTTCAGCTGCTTCGATTTGTTGATCGATTTCTGTCTGCTCTCTATGCTTATCTCTTTTATCTCTTCTGTTTTTAGCGCCTCTTCCTTTGCTCGATTTACCTTGCAGTTTTTCAAGTGTTTCGCGCACTTGTTTTTTCACATCTTCTTCAGAAGGCTCTTCTTTAACTATATTTCGACGCCCTTGTCCTGGTTTCCCTTTAAAACGATCATTTCCTCCAGTTCTTGGAGCACCAGGTTTATTGTTTCCAGATTGAGGTGCACCAGCTTTACTGATTCTACGGCGCTTTCTTTTATTTGCATCTCCAGTCTTTGCAGCAGGTTTTTTATCCTCTTTTTTCTTTTTAGGCTTATTAAACTTTGATAAATCAATTTTATCTCCAGCTATTTTTGGGCCTGTAAGTTTTTTATATTGCGTTGTTACTTTTTCATCTGGCGTTACTAACTCACCGTCAATAACAACTTGTTTTAGGTTGGATTTTGGAGTTGCTTCTTCCTTATCTATAGATTTCTCTTCAGTTTTCTCTTCAGTTTTAGGTGTTTCCGTTTTTACAACATTTTCCTTAACCACTTCCTTTACTTCCTCTACAACTGGTTTTTTAAGCTCAACAGGTTTTTCTTCAACTTTCTTTTTTGGACCTAAATCTATTTTTCCAACAGTTTTAGGACCTGAAAGTTCTGCCGAAGCTTTAACCACTTCCTCCTGCTTAGCTTTTTCTCTGGCTTCTTGGGCTTTTTGCTTAGCTTCTAATTCTTTTTCACGCTTAATTCGTAAATCTTCCTTTTCTTTTAGCTTCGCTTCGCTTACTTCTTGAGACTTTACTTTCTTATTAGCATCCGTCTCAAATTCATCTGAAAGAAGGTTGTAAGTTTCCTCAGAAATTTTTGTAGTGGGACGCTTCTCTATTTCTACACCTTTAGAATCCAAAAATTCTACGGCACGATCTAGAGAGATATTAAGCTCACGTAATACTTTATTTAATCTAATTGTTTCAGCCATAAATCGCCTTTAAAAATACTCAAAATATATACATTATACCAATTAAGGCATAAAATCATGCAAATTTGCACTTATTTATTATTCTTCAAATTCTTCTTTCAGAATTCTAATCACATCTTGAATCGTTTCCTCTTCCAAGTCTGTTCGCTTTACAAGGTCTTTTACATCTTGCTCTAAAATACTCTTAGCAGTATCTAAACCTGCTTTACTAAACTCTTCAATAATCCAGCCTTCAATTTCGTCAGTGAACTCACGTAATTCAACATCTTCTTCAGCGCCTTCTCTAAATACATCAATTTCATAACCTGTTAGTTGTCCTGCTAACCGAATGTTATGTCCCCCTCTACCAATAGCTTTACTTACCTCTTCTGGCTTAAGTATAACCTCAGCACGTTTATTTTCTTCATCTAATTTAATAGATGTAACACGTGCAGGACTCAATGCTCTAGTAATAAATAGTTGTAAGTTATTTGTATAGTTTATTACATCAATATTTTCGTTTCCTAATTCACGAACAATTCCATGAATTCTTGAACCTTTCATACCTACACAAGCGCCAACTGGATCAATTCTATCATCATAAGAATCTACAGCTACTTTTGCTTTTTCTCCAGGAATTCTCACTACGTGTTTTATGGTAATTAAACCATCAAAAACTTCTGGTATTTCTTGTTCAAATAATTTTTCTAAAAACTTAGGAGAACTTCTAGACATAATAATTGTTGGTTTTGCTCCTTTAAGCTCTACACTATCAATTACACCTCTTACATTATCCCCTTTTCTAAAAAAATCTGAAGGTATTTGTCTGTCTTTTGGTAAGACAATTTCATTGCCATCATCATCTAGCAAAATAACTGCTCTGTGACGAATATGATGTACCTCAGCCGTATATATTTCTCCTACTAAATCTTTAAATTGCTTATAGATTATGGTATTATCGTGCTCATGAATTTTAGAGATTAGGTTTTGGCGTAATGCTAAAATAGCACGTCTTCCTAAATCAAAAAGTTTCACTTCCTCAGATACATCTTCACCAACTTCAAAATCTGGCTCAATTTTTCTTGCTTCAGTTATTGAAATTTCTTGGTTAGGTTCTTCAACCTCACCATCAGCAACAACAACTCTATTTCGCCATATTTCTAAATCCCCTTTATCTGGATTAACAATAATATCAAAATTATCATCATCGCCAAATTTCTTTTTTAGGGCGCTTCTAAATACATCTTCTAAAATTGCCATTAACGTTACTCTGTCAATTAGCTTATCGTCTTTGAATTCTGAAAAAGATTCAATTAACGCGATATTTTCCATAACCTTTAAATTAAAATTTAATCATAACTTTTGCTTCTACAATATCTTCATAAGGAATATTTGCTTCCTTTTTTACAGTTACTTTGCCTTTGCCTATTGGTTTTGGCTCTCTAACTTTCCACTCTAATGTAATATTATCATCAGTTGCTTTAGTAAGTGCCCCTTCTATTTCTTCAGAAGATGTTCTTACTTTTAGTGTTCTTTTTATGTTTTTTTTATACTGGCGTTTATGTGTTAATGGAGAGGCTGCTCCAGCAGACATCACTTCTAAAGAAAAATCGTACTCTTCTCTATCTAAGTTATGTTCAATAGCTCTGCTAATAAACATGCAGTCTTCAACTAAAAGACCATGATCCCCATCTACTATGACTTTAATATGATTTTCTGTATTGATAGAAAAATCAATTAAAAACAAGTCTGGGCGTTCTATTAACGCCGTATCAAGTAATTCTGTAACTTTAGTTTTAAACATTTTAAGTATAAAAAGAGGGGACTTTTTGTCCCCTCATATCTTTAATTTCGCCTTTCAACGGTGCAAATATATAATTTTTTATTGATTTTTAAAGTAATTTTTCATAAATTTAGATACATCGCAACTTACATTTTATGAAAAAAATACTTGTTCCTACCGATTTTTCAAATCAAGCTGAAAATGCTTTAAAAGTTGCTGCTCAGTTAGCTAGAACTTATAATGCTGAAATTTACCTGTTACATATTTTGGAAATACCACTGCACGAAGTAGATGCTATGAATTCGCGAAGTGATTTACCTGAGGCTGTTTTTTTTATGAAATTGGCGCATAGAAAGTTTGAAAATATTATGGAAAAAGACTATTTGAAAGATATAAAAGTCCATGAAACGGTTGATTTTCATGACATTTTTAAAAGTGTTTTCCATAAATGTAAAAAACATGAAATTGATTTAGTGATTATGGGATCGAACGGTGTGAGTGGTTTAAAAGAAATGCTTATTGGTAGTAATACTGAAAAGGTGGTAAGAACTTCTGAAACACCTGTACTTGTTATTAAAAAAGAACATGATACTTTTAAAATAGATAATTTTGTTTTTGCTTCTGATTTTAAAGAGGAAAGTAAAGAAACCTACAAGAAAGCGATTGATTTTGCTAAAATTTTAGGTGCGAAACTACATTTACTTGTGGTTAATACACCAAACAAATTTATTACTTCTGAACATGCGACCGAGCGGATGCAAGATTTTGCGAATTCGTCAGGTTTTTCAAACTACACACTTAACATTTATAATGATGTCACTATTGAAAAAGGCATTATGAATTTTTCTCAATATATACATGCGGATTTAATTGGTATGAGTACGCATGGCAGACAGGGTATTTCTCATTTCTTTAATGGAAGTATTAGCGAGGATTTGGTAAATCATGCTAAACGCCCTGTGGTTACTTTTAAGATTTAACTTTTTTCTCGCAAAGACGCAGAGGCGCAAAGTTTTAATTTGATATTATTTTGATTTACGTAAACCTGAATTGAACTATAATTGACAGTTCTGGTTTGCGTATGCTATGATTAAAAACAAATAAAAATTATTTAAAAAAAGAAAAAGTCCTTACTTTTCAGCAAGGACTTTTATCAATTTAAGTTGGCCCAATAGGTCTCGAACCTATACTCTTTTGCACCAAAAACAAACGTGTTACCAGTTACACCATAGGCCAAAATCTCAAAAGAGAGTGCAAATTTAATATAAAAAATTCTTTGCGCAAGTTTTTTTTTGAAAAATAATCTTGAATATCTAACGTTTTTTTAAAGGCGTTGATGTTTAGCGTATATGTTAAGACAAACTAAATAGTTAGGCATCATTTCATATTTATTGTTAAATTCGCCAAAGTAAATAATATAGATATACACATGGCACATTTGAACTATAAAAAATGGAATACCATTTTAGGTTGGTTTTCTTTTTTAATAGCGCTTATTACATACAGTTTAACAGTTGAACCTACGGTAAGTTTTTGGGATGCCGGCGAGTACATTTTAACTTCGGCTAAGTTACAGGTTGGTCACCCTCCAGGAGCACCTTTATTCCAAATGCTGGGTGCGTTTTTCTCGATGTTTGCTTTAGAGCCTTCGCAAGTTGGTTTTATGATGAATATGATGAGCGCCATAGCTAGTGCATTTACCATTTTGTTTATGTTTTGGACCATTACTTTATTGCTCAAAAAGTTAGTTGGCGATAAAGATGCTATGTCTCAAGGTAAAACTATGGCTATTTTAGGTAGCGGTTTAGTTGGGAGTTTAGCGTTTGCTTTTACCGATTCGTTTTGGTTTAATGCTGCTGAAACTGAGGTTTATGCTATGGCGACTTTAATTATGGCTATACTATTCTGGTTAGGGTTACGCTGGGAAAAAGATATGGATAAACCTAGAGGAAATAGATGGTTAATTTTAATCTCATTTGTTATTGGATTATCTTTTGGTGTTCACTTTATGGGACTACTAACTATACCTGCTATTGGTCTTATTTATTATTTTAAAAATTACAAAACCGTTACTATTCAAAACTTTATTATTGCTAATATAGTTTCTGTTGGGGTTTTACTTTTTGTGTTTAAATTATTAGCGCCTAATATTCTAAGAGTTTTTAGTGCTTTTGAAGTGTTTTTTGTGAACTCCATTGGGTTACCATTCAATTCTGGTTCTATTATCGCTGGTATGGCGTTAGTAGCTATCATCTTTTATGCTTTAAAATATACACGTCAAAAAAATTACACCTATTTAAATACGGGTATTCTTTGTTTAACCTTTGTTATTATTGGGTTTTCTACTTGGTTAATGTTGCCTATTCGTGCTAATGCCAATGTGGTTATTAACGAAAACAACCCGTCTAGTGCCAGAGAATTATTGGCTTATTATAATTTAGAACAATATCCTGAAACACATTTATTTTATGGTCCACAGTTTACAGATCAATATGCTTATTTAGATGATAATAACCCTTATGTTGATGATAAGCCTAAGTATGAAAAAGACAAAGAAAAGGGCGAATATGTTGTTGTTAATGATTGGAAAAACGCTAAACAGAATTATAACTCGAAACACGCATCTATATTCCCCCGAATGTGGAGTACAGAACATGCCGAAAACTACATGATGTTTTCTGGTTTTTTAGATTTTAAGCTGAAACCAGATTATCAAATGGAAAATGAGTTACGCACAGCCGTAACAAATTTTAGAAATGATGTAGCTAGAGGTAATGTAGATTATGAAGATTATAACGATTTCTTAAAACAATTTAAGGATTATATAGATATTGAAAAACCATCATTAGCAAGTAATATTGCTTACCTTTTTGAATACCAATTGGGGTATATGTATTGGCGTTACTTTATGTGGAATTTTTCCGGAAGGCAAGATGATATTCAAGGACGATATGACAATCATGGAAACTGGATTTCTGGTATTAAACCCATAGATGAATGGCATTTAGGCATGTCTCAAGACAACCTCCCTAGTGATGTTAAAAACAATAAAGCTAGAAACACTTATTACTTATTACCACTCATTTTAGGCTTAATCGGGTTTTTCTTTTTATTCAACAAAGACAAAAAACTATTTTGGGTCATGCTTGTATTTTTCTTATTTACAGGTATCGCTATTCAAGTGTATACCAATGTGCGCCCTTTTGAACCTCGTGAACGTGATTATTCTGTAGTAGGCTCTTTTTATGTGTTTGCTTTATGGATTGGTTTTGGTGTTTTTGCTATTTATGATTCCTTTAAAAAGTATGTACCTAAAAAGCTTGCTGCTCCAATAGTTACTATTGCATGTTTAATACTAGTTCCCGGGATTTTAGCAGCAAACAATTGGGATGACCATGATAGATCTGATAAATACACCGCCAGAGCTATGGCCAAAATGTATTTAGATTCGTGTGCTGAAAACGGAATTCTATTTACCATTGGTGATAACGACACCTTTGCACTCTGGTATGCTCAAGAAATTGAAGGTTATAGAACCGATGTAAGAGTCGTAAATACAAGTCTATTTCAAACCGACTGGTACATAGATCAAATGAAGCGTAAAGCTTATGAGAGCGACCCTGTGCCCTCTCAATTAACTCATGACTTATATAAGTACGGCACGAATGATTACATTATTATTCAACCTGTAATTAATGATACTTTAGATGTTAAACAATTTTTAGATTTTGTTGCTAGTAACAACCCGAAAACAAAATACAAATACGTATTGCAACAGCAAAAAGTTGATTTATCAAAAGTAAGAAGTCAGGATGCGAATGCCACCTATTTACCTACACCTTATTTAAGAATCCCCGTAAATAAAGAAAATGCTTTAAAATCTGGTATTGTAAAGCCGGAGGATGCTGATAAGATAGTCTCAGAAATAAATATTAAAATTTCTGGAGGTGCATTGTATAAAAACCGATTATTGATGTTAGATATTGTTGCTAATAATGATTGGAAACGCCCTATTTACTTTACTGGTGGTAGTTTTGGTGATGATGATTACATCTGGATGAAAGACTATTTACAATTAGATGGCATGTGCTACAAATTAGTCCCTATTAAAACGCCAGTTGACAGGGCAAATCCTTTTGATATGGGACGTGTTGATAGCGACTTGATGTATAACAAAGTTAAAAAATGGGATTGGGGTAATAGTGGTAGCTCAGAGATTTATCATGATGTTGAAACCCGTAAAAACTCCATTACTTACAGAGGAAATTTAGCACGTTTAGCAGAGCAGTTAATTAATGAGGACAAACTTGATAAAGCTGAAGACGTAGCAGATATAGCCATGGATAACATGCCTGTTGAGTACTTTGGCTATTACACGCTTTTAGAGCCTTTTATAGGTGCTTATTACGAAGTTGGGAATAAAGAAAAAGCGCAACGTTTATTTAAAGACGTTGCTAAAAAATATCAAGAAAACCTATTTTATTACAGCAGTTTAAAAGTAGATAAGCAAGAACAATTATTTGAAGACATTTACACAGATATTCAGCGCTATAAAGGTTTAGTTGATGTTTTAATAAAATATGATATAGAATTTGCAGAAGTTGAAGGTGATGTGTTTAATAATTACTTAAGGTCTTTCAAGCATTTTTATGGCGATGATGAACCTGAAGACACCATTAGAACAGACTTAGATATACCTGCTAAAAGCGACGTACAGATAGAAAGCGATAGCTCAAATTAATCAATTTATAAGGCGTGACCTTTACACCTATAAAAACACCTTTGGTGGCTAAGAAACTATTCCCGAATTACATTTGGGATGTTTCGACTTCTGAAAAAGTGATTTATTTAACTTTTGATGATGGCCCGACTCCAGAAATAACGCATTGGACCTTAGATGTTTTAAAAACCTACAACGCCAAAGCCACTTTTTTTTGTATTGGGAATAATATTGAAAAACATCCTGAGATTTTTCAGAATATTTTAAACGCAGGACACGCTATTGGTAACCACACACAAAACCATATAAAGGGTTGGAAAACGAAGGCTAAAGATTATTTAAAAAATATTGAATTGTGTGAAACTATTTTAAAATCTCAAATTACAGATTCGTCAATAGTTAATTCAAATGCGTTAATCACAAATCTTTTCAGACCGCCATATGGTCAAATAACACCAAAACAAGGTAATGAACTTATGGCTTTGGGCTATAAAATAGTAATGTGGGATGTTTTGTCTTTTGACTGGGAAGAATCTATTGAAAAGGAAAATTGTTTAAACAATGTAATCACAAAAACGATTGCGGGTAGTATTATTGTTTTTCATGATAGCATTAAAGCTTCACGAAATATGCAATATGCGTTACCCCAAGTTTTGAAACATTTTAGCGAAAAAGGCTATTGTTTTAAAGCTTTAAATACTGCTGTTTAAAATTATCTGTGAATTTGATTTATAGTTATAATTTGCGTATTCTATGATAGAAAACAAGTAATTTCCATAAAAAATCAGGCTACAAATTTATAAGTATCTACAAAAGGGGAATCTCTATTAATAACAGCAAAGATTCGACCTATAATTTTACATCTCACATTGTTTAATACC
>NZ_JAQWOO010000039.1 GCF_029245835.1 Algibacter sp.
AGCAAGAGGGTAACCCGCGTTGCGAGGTTACATATTTGCTTTAATCAGTAATCAACTTAAAATCAGTTGATTAAAAAGTTTTAAAAAAATACGGATATGGATTTTGATGGGGTTTTTAGAGTAAAAATGCGTTCAGCCCAATAAAACCAATAGATTTTTAGAGTAAAAATGGATAAAGGATATGAAAAAGAGCAATTTACAACCATCAGTTTTAAATGTTCGACGGCAAAAAAATTTAGGTCTTTCACTAAAAAAATGGGAGCATCCAATTCGATGACTTTGTTATTGATGATAGAATTTTTTGAAAGTAATGGCATCTCCCCAAAGGAATCCATCGGACCACAAATGCAAACGCTAGAAAGCCTCATCAAAAAAAGGATCAATGGCGTGATTGCCATCATGAAAGATATTGAGAAAAACCAAACTAAGCCTACGGTTGCCATGATGCAATCCTTATTTCAAGAAGCAGAACCAAAAAAGAAACTACTGCTTTTGGAAAAAGAACACAAAAAAGAAAAGAAACCACGCTTTAAGGCGAAATAACAAGAGCCATTCTATGGTCAAAATTTAAGATTATGTACATCAGCATTTCAGCCCAAACATTAGGCAACAATTTTTCACAAAGTGTTGGGGACTTTGTGCAGTATTTGGAAAAGGAAAATGAGGGTGTAATAATCGAAGAACAAGAACATTTTTTTAATCAGTATGGCGATGAGTATTCCGCTAAAGAGGTCATAAAGGATATTGACAATAACACCGCAAAACTCAAAAAGCATGAGCCTAAGTTTTATAGCATTACCGTAAGTCCGAGCCAACGGGAATTAAAACAATTACAGAACAGTAGCAATGATTTAAAGCATTACACCCGTGAATTGATGAAAGACTATGTCACCGCTTTTAATCGTGAAATCAATGGCAAACCTATTACCATTAGCGATATTAAATATTATGCCAAAATAGAACATACAAGATCCTTTAAAGGCACTGATACACAGGTCAAAGAAAACCAACCGTATGCCACCCAAATTTTAAAGCTAAAACAAGACATAAGAAAAATAGAGAGTGGCACACTAGAAGGTAATATCAAAAAGAACAGGCAAACAATAAAGAAACTGGAGCGCACAGCACCCCATCAGCAAAACGGAAAACGCATTGTCCAGGGCATGCAAAAAGATGGTAATCAAAGCCATATCCACATTATTGTCAGTCGCAAGGATGCTTCTAATTCTGTAAGCTTATCTCCAGGAAGCAAATATAAAGCCTCTGATGTGGCTATTAACGGCAAGCTCGTTAAACGAGGTTTTGATAGGGACAGCTTTTTTGCCAAAGCAGAACAAACTTTTGATAGAACCTTTGCCTACAAACGTAATTATGCGGAATCCTATCAAGCCAGAAAGGGGTTTATTAAAAACCCTAAACTCTACTTTTCAAGCTTATTGGGATTACCGACCCATGAACGTGCCATTGCCTTTAAAATACTTGGTAAAGCTGGAGTTCCGCTAGCCTGTATTCCAACAAACCAAGTGCAGCTCGCCTTAAAAACCATCAAAACATTAAAACATGGCATTGATATCGCCATAAAATCAGGATCCATCGGAATCTAAAAAAATTAATAAATCATATAAAACATATCAATTATGCTACCATTAAATCTTACAACTATCCTAAGCATCCTAATCGGGTCATCAATCCTCTTCTATATTCTATATAGGCTCTCCAGATATGCGTTTATTTTTAACCTACTGCTCCTATTAAGTTTTTTTGCAATACTGTTATTGATTGATAAAAGTGTCCTTGATATTAGCAAAGCAGTATTAGCCATTGGATGCCCTTTACTTTTTATTAATGTTGTGATGTATGTATTTCTTCATAACAAAGAGGGTTCTATTAATGCCAAAAAGATGTACAAAGTACATTTCAAACTAAAGCATGGGAAGCTTTTTATTCAAAATATTAAACGTGGCGCATCCATTATTGGTTCGGCAGGAAGTGGTAAAACAGAAAGTGTGGTTTATAATTTCATGCAACATTTCAGTAGGTATGGCTTTTCTGGCGTCATTCATGACTATAAGGATTTTGAGATTACAGAAATGGCATATCCACTTTTTAAAGCACGGAACATTCCTTTTTATATTGTTTCCTTTGATACCATATACGATCGGGTAAATCCCATTGCACCCAAGTATATGGAGAATGAGGAAAGTGTCAATGAAGTCTCCAGAGTGCTTATGGAGAACTTATTGGAACAAAAAGAGTCAGGAACAAATAGTTCCAGTAAGTTTTTTACCGATGCTGCTGAGGGGTTGATTGGAGGTTTGATATGGAAACTCAAAACGGCCTATCCAGAATATTGTACCCTACCACATTTGATTGCCATCTATCAATATTTGGATACCGATAGTCTCATCGCTTTTTTAGAAAGCAATAAAACGTCCAGAGCTATGGCTAGTGCTTTTATTAGTGGCAAGGATTCAGACCGGCAGACCGCAGGGGTTAAAAGCACTCTGGCCAATGCCTTAAAAAAGATATGCACCAAGCATATTTTTATGGTATTATCTGCTGATGATGTGCCACTGGCAATTAACCATTCAGAGACTCTTGGCGTGATTTCAGTGGTGAACAATCCGAAATTTGAAACCGCCTATGCACCATTAATAGCGACCATTGTGCATACCATTACCAAACAGATGAGCGTGCGACACCGAAAACCTTCTTTTCTACTCATGGAAGAAGCATCGACCATTCGGCTCTTGAACATGCAACGTATTCCTGCTACCTTGCGAAGCTATAACATTGCGACCATTTATGTGATGCAGGATAAAGTGCAAAATGATATCATGTATGGAGATAAAGTTAGTAGAGCAATATTAAGTAATCTATCTTATCAATTTTTTGGAAAAGTGAATGATCCAGACACCGCAAAATACTATGAGCGCTTTTTTGAACTTATTAAAATGAAAACGACCAGCATCAATAAAGGACATAATCTGAATTTTGATACTAGAGTCACCAAAGGGGAAAAGGAAGTCTCAAAAGTAAGAGCTGATATTTTCTTTAAACTAAAATCTGGAGAATTTATAAGTTTTGCTGATGGCAATGACAAAAGGGTGCAATTCAAACTACAAGGCATTAAAAAGAAACTACCAAAAGCAAAAAAATATTCAAAGAAAGACCTTAAAAGGAATTTTAAACGGATTCATCGAGAGGCACAGTCGCTATTTATTAATTAGCTAGAAAAAATTAATTTAGTAGTAATATTATTAATTTTCCAATTGAACAAAAGGAGAGAAAAAAATGTCAATGAGGCAATAGAGTGTTTTTTATATGAGGAACTAGCTAGTATATATTAAGTTAGCTGATTAAAAACATCAGAAAGGGCAATTTAAATTAAAAATAGCCCTAAATAAAAAGCAAAACTCGCTAAAATTTATTAAGAAAATGATTTATGTCTATTTAAAGGATACGGCAATTATTAAGACCTTATTTAAAAAATAGATGTAAGTTCATTACCGTAATTATTTTATAACATTTATGTTATTTTGAAATCTAATTTTTTTTGGAAAACCAACAATCTATTCTTAAAACAGAAGTCCAGATAATTGATTCTTAATGGAATATTAAATAATAGATATGCTTATTAAATATTTTTATTTATTTTTGATTAAACATGGTTTGGTGTTAATTATATCAAAATACATCTTGGCATAACGATTCCCGATTTCTTGTTGTGAAGCTGTATCGTAATGCATATTATCACCTATATCTACACCAAAATCTTTAGTATGAACACAACGGTAGTTGTCAATAGCATTATTTGCATTTAGAAGGATTTTATTAATACTTTTGTATTGAGGATAATCTTGTGAAATATTTTCCATGAAAGCACCAATTGTGGCTGAAATAAATGGTAAATTAGGTAGACTTAAATCTAGTCTAATATTTTCTACAATTTTTTTGAGTTTAGCTTCATACATTTTGTAGCGATTGCCTTTTGAATCAGATTCTCCCTGAAGCCAAAGCGCAGCAATTACATTTACTTTTATGTTTTTTGGAAAATCTACTAAAGCTTTTGTAGTGCGTCTAAGGGCCTCCTTATATAAATCTGCTCCTGGCATCCAGAGGTCTATCCAAGACCCTCCTTTCGCACAAGGAATTAGTGCTATTAAGGCTGTACTATCTTTTTCTAGTAATGCTTCTGCAAAATCTAATCCCGGTCCAACACCTGCATTACTACTTCCATCAATTAAATCAGGTATGCCATTTGTGTGCAATGGGTGTATAGCTGGATACCATTTATCATTTGTCATATTCATTGAAATTATTTGCGGATTTTCAATTTGCTTTTCAGGTATCTTACCTCGCCCTTTCATATTAGATTGGCCCATTAGTAAAACTATGCTTACATGTGAGACATTAGAAGGTAAGTAATTATTACAGTTTTGAGACATAATATCGTTTGAAAACAATATACAAATAAGATAAATTTGAAACTTGTTTTTAGTAATGATGTTATTTATGAATATAAATTTCATGATTTATAGTTAGTTATAATAATTTTAATTTTGTTTCTTCATTTAAGAATATTTATAATTAACTAAGTTGTATTCTTAATTTTCAATTTTTGTGGCATCACCCCATTCGTCAGTTCTAAATGATGACACTGGTAAAAGGTTTGTTCCAAAAAGGGTTCCCATTACCCAATTACGCCAAGCATATCTTACAGCTACAGGATTAAGCACCTTGTCACTAATAACAAATACGTCCTTGCCATTTTTTATTTTTGCCTTAGCTTGATAAAACACTTTATCTTCTCCAGCTATTTCAAAACCACTTAAATTTTCACAGGAGTACAAACCCATTTCCGCATTTTTAAACTTCAAAAGGATACCCCCATTTTCTTCCTCCAGTGAATTATAAACGGGAGAATTACAATCTATAGTTTCATAACCATAGGTTTTATTAAGAGCATTAAACAATAACCTGTCAGCTACTTGTTTCTTTTTGGGAGGATGAATGGAATATTTGTCACCAATATCCATGGTTATGGTAATCCCTGAGTTTGGAATTAAATCTAAACATTGCAATTGCGTTTCGCGGATAAAAGCACTATTGTCAACTGTTTGAAAGGCATTATTATTCCCATATGGAAAGGGCGCAATTTGTACGTAATAAAACGGGAAATCTCCAATTCCCCAACGCGATCGCCAATCTTTTACCATCGCTGGGAAAAGTTTTTTGTAATTCTCAGGCTCTTTACGGTTAGCTTCACCTTGATACCATAATACGCCTTTTATTGAATAGGGAATTAAAGGGTATATCATGGCATTAAACAATACTGTAGGAATTTTCTGTGTTTGTTTTGTAATATTTTCATTGTCAAGGTTAACAGGTTGAAGAGAACTCAATACCTCATTGCTTATCCATGCCTGGACTGAACTTGCGCCCCAAGATGAATGTATCATCCCCACAGGACAATCTAAAATTTCCTGAAGTTGCTGACCAAAGAAATAAGCAACTGCACTAAAGTTTGAAACAATTTTTGGAGAGGCCTGCTGCCAGCCTGTATACTTTTCAACATCTTTTAATGGCGTTTTTGAACCAACATTATCAACAGTAAAAAAGCGTAGATTTGAATTATTAGAACATGCAGTCGCCATGACTGAACCAAATATTGGTTGCCCATTATTGCCTTTTATAGGCATATGCATATTAGATTGGCCAGAACATAACCACACCTCTCCAAATAAGATATTTTCTAATGTAATATTTGAAGTTTCATCATTTATTGTAATGGTTTGGGGTTCTTTACTGTTGGTTGTTTTCACAGCAACACGCCAGTTACCATCTTTGCCTGCTTGAATACTAATGGGCTTACTTAACCAAGAAGTATTAATAGCAATTTTCTCATCGACATCAGCCCAACCCCAAAGCATAATAGTTGTATTGCGCTGTAAAACCATATTGGAGGAAACAATAGATGGAAGTTTAACCTCTGCATTGATTGTTTGTACAAAAAGTATTATAAACACTGTTATTAATGAAATAAATGGTATCCTTCTAATTTTACATATGTGACTTTTAGAAGTTATATAAGTATTCATCAGAACTACAAGTGCAAATATTATTACAAGTTTGGTTTTCGCTATCATACGTGTTTTATTTTTATAATTAAATAATATAAATTTTTATTTTCCTTCTTTAGCCCATTTCTTCATAACCGCAATGTTTTGTTTTAGCATTTCTACATCTTCCATTTTCTTGCTTCTTATTAAATCATTCCTTCTCCATTAGCCACAACTTTGACTGTAATCTTCCTAGGGGGACATTATAAAATTGTATTTGAGGAGTTGATCTTTTTTTTCTGCTATTTCTGACTACAATGTTGTCTTTTTATAAAGAGGTTCTGGTTTTTTTACTAAATTATTTACTAATATTTGTGTATTTTTTTACATAATTTTCACATTCTACTCTTAATTCATCAAGAATCGATTTGTATTCTGGATTATTAGCCAAATTAATTAATTCATCAGGATCTGTTATTAAATCATGCAAATACTCATATGGAGGATTTTGCTCAAAATAAACCGCATATTTATAGCGTTCATTTCTTACACCTTCCCATTTCGGAATTATTTTATCAGGATATAAATGTTCACAAAAAAAACTTGTTCTCCAGTTTGTCACGGTATCCTTTTCTAAAAATTGTTTTAAACTTATACCCTGGTAAGATTTAGGAACAGTAACTCCAGCATATTCTAAAAAAGTAGATGGTAAATCTAAATTCAACACCATATTATCCACTACTTTTCCTCGTTTTTCTTTAGTTACCCTTGGATCAAAAATTATCATTGGTATTCTTAATGATTGTTCATAATGAGACCATTTTCCAGCAAAACCTCTATCACCCATATAATAGCCATTATCAGCAGCATAAACAATAATAGTATTATCTGCTAAACCTAATTTTTCTAATTCTTTGGTTATCCGACCAATAGTATAATCTATACCACTTATTAATCTATAATAAGCTTTCATATTAGTTTGATATTTTTCAGGTGTATCCCATCTCCAGAAATAACGAATTCTATTTAATGATTCTTTCATAAATTTTGGATGTGCATTGTAAATAGTACTATCGTTTAATCTTGGTTCTGGTATTCGTATATCTTCATACATACCATCTACTTCTTTAATCCAAGGATAATGACCAAAACCGGGTCTTAAATCGCTATCTTCTGCGTGTGCAGCATTAAAACTTACAGATAAACAAAAAGGTTGTGTTTTGTCTTGTTGGTTTAAAAACTCAATAGCATAATCACCATCTAATTCTGTTTCATGTTTATTACTTCCGTCAGGCATTTCATTCCAATATCGCTTTGTTGGTTTAAAGTAATCAAACCAATTTTGAGGCTCTTTCTTACCCATAATACTAAAACCAAATTTTCCAATAAACCCAGTTTTGTACCCTTCTTTTTTTAATAGTTTTGGGTAAACTTCCTTTGAAAGTAAAGTGTCTAGGGGGATTTGCATATTACTAACACCATTACTCCTAGATGTCATACCTGTCAGGATAGTTGCTCTACTAGCCATACATATTGAAGTTGTAACAAAAGCATTAGAGAAACGGACACCTTCCTCTGCTAGTTTATCTATATTAGGGGATTTAATAATTTCATGACCATAACATCCCAGTGCATCATTTCTTTGATCGTCAACAAGGATAAAAATGATATTTGGCTTTTTAGCTATTAGTTTTTCTTCTTTATTTATGCATGAGGTTAAAGTAAAACTTAATATTATAAAAGTTATACATAATTTTATTTTTTCCATCTTAATAATTATTAATATTTATTTGTGAATAGTTTAATTTAGTTTAAATGGGTTTTTTGCCATTTTAAACTCATCAAAATCATTAATTCCATTGTTGTTAGAATCTTTATCTAATTTATTCTCAATATTGTCACCATCTGCATCTCCAGGAATTTCTAAAACGTCCGCAAGACCATCATAATCACTATCCCAAAGAAACCATCCCTTTTGAAAAATATTGTGAGAATTATTTGTTATTTCTGTATTTGAAAATTGAAAAATACTGTTATCAGGTTTAATTTCAACATAACTAAATTTGTTACGGCTTAAAAACACCCCATTTGAATTTTTTATATTTAATGCAGAGACACCATTTGGAAGGTTGAAAATGCTATTTTTTATTATTAATTGAGGGCTGCCCAATTGGTTATATTCTTTTGAAGGACATTCTATAAATATACCTGCTTTAGTTAAATTAACAAATGCGGCATTGTCAACTATTAGGCGTTGTGTTGGAGGTCCTTCAATTCCACTTGTTGATAATGCCATATTTATTCCTTGGCCATTATCGAGAATAGCACAATTTTTAATTGTTGTGGGTTGATGTGTTAATATAGCTCGTTGCAATTGCGTTCCAAACTGACAATTTTGGATAACTGCTTCAGTATCGGATTGAAGATATAGGATATGACCTACCTTGATATCAGGAACGACTTGATTTAAAGTAACCCATCCACTTTTGTGATCAATGTATTCAAAAGTTAGGATTTTGGCTGTAGCTAGTTCCTTCTTGTTTATTGGGTCATAAACCATGACTCTTTTTCCAATACCTAGATTCGTGTTATCACGAGTGTCCATATGCCGAATTTTAATTTTTTGGGATGAAACTATTTTTTCTATTTCATCCCCAGATATCTTGATATGGATGCCATCATCTAAAGTCCCTTCTATGTAACAATTTTCAATAAGGGGTTGAATTTCATTCCCTTTAATGTGAATCCCATCACTACAACTTGCAATTGTGCGTCCAGGTTTACGAGTTATAATAAGTCTTCGAACCACCAAATTGGTACAACTTCTTGCATTTAATGTCATTTTAGGCGAGGCATAGGAAATAATATTTTCTACAGTAATATTATTAGAATGATTTACTTGTATGTTGGCATAATTACTAATATAATTTTCGCCAAACTCAGAAGACTTTTGGCTTGAACTATAAACCCGGTCCATTTCTGGTAGCCATACTTTCATTGCAAAATAATCACCAACCTTAGCTTCATATTGGCGATGCATACGGTAATTAACAGCATACCTGCAACCTTCAATATTTTTGATACTAGAGATTCTGGAATGCCCTTGATAAAATTTTAGGCTTTCACCATTTAACGTTGCGCAATCTGAAACTCTACCATCAACATAGTATTCTTCATTTCTAACATATGGCTGAGGATAACCATCATCTACTTTAAATTCTAGATAACCTTTTGAATTATTGATTTTTGTTATTCTGCCTTGTGTAAAGGGCAACGGTGAGTAATCGATTTGAAAGTTTCTTAGCGTGATGTCTTTCGACCTATATAGTTCAAATGCCCTACGATTAGGATTAATTAGTAATAAAGCATTATTACCCTCGATTATTAAATCATCGGCACGATCAAGAAACATAGTTCCTGCAAGATGGTTTTCTTCTTTACCCAGATAGTATATTTTATTTTTTTCAAAAATAATTTTAGCAGGAACATTGATTGAAGATACCATTTTAAAAAGTTTTCTAAGCGCAGGACCGTCATCAGTTTTACCATCTCCAATAGCGCCATAATCACTTACATTTAGTATTAATCGGTCATTTTTGTCTGCTTTTTTTAGTTGACCAAATGAGCAAAAACTCAAAGTTATTAATACAAAAAAAATTAATATTCCCTTATTCATTCTAATCGTTTTTATGTACTCCTGTTTTCTGTGATGTTCATAATTATTGGGTATTAAATCTGATAATTTTTTTTCCAACTTTAATTAGTATTAAGTTAAATACTCATATTCATCTAGCAGTAATTTTATACTCACCTCCTTTAATCTGATATAAAGTATAATTGCCATCTTTTTCATTTGATGTAACTTTTTTGTTGCCAATTTGTACTTCTTTGTTTTTATTAGGTATATAAATTACGGCTTCACTACCATAAGGGACTATTACTTCCATGTCTATCCTACCATTAATCTTAGCCACTTTAACTCCTACTTTACCCGCAACAGTTTCATTATACGCTTCTGCATATTCAAGACCACCTAATTGAGGTTTAATTCTAAATTTTGTCCATGCTGGCTCAATGGGTTCTAAACCACATACATATTGAGAAAGAATTGTTAAACCACCGCCACTCCATGCGTGGTTGGTGGAACCACCACCAAAGCCATCTTTACCAATACCCCAGCCTTCAAAAAGAGTCGTATGGTTATTGTCGTCCACCATAGGTTGAAAACGTTTTTTCAATCGCTCCAATCCGTATTCTGATTCCCCCATGAGGAACAAAGCCTCACATACATATTTTTCCATGTAAGGGCTGGCATACTCTTGTGTTTGTAACACTTTATATATGGCTTTAAACTTATCAGCATCTGCCAATCCCGCAACCACAGCCAATGCTTGACCACGATCGTCTATATCATCTTGGTAGTGGTACGAACGGTATTGGTCTCCTTTCCAAAAGGTATCGTTAAAAGCTTTTTTGAAATTGACCATAAGATCTGCTGCCCATTTGGCTTCTTCATCTTCTCCCAAAAGCTCCGACATGTTTTTGTAACCTTTTAATGCCAGATAAAACCACTCATTCATCAATAAATCTTTATCAACATTGGTGCCCCAGTCTCCCCAATACCAGACTTTGCTATTATTACTCGTCAATCTTTTTACCAACACACCGTTTTCATCTAATTGCCATACATCCAAATAACGTTTTACTCCATCGTATACCTTGGCAATAGTTTCTTTATCTCCCGTATTCCAATAGTAGTTCCAGAAGCCATAGTAACCGACGCTAGCCAGCATTTGTCCGGGTAGCTCTCTTTCCCAATTCCCGGCGGGTATAGGTGAAAAAATAGTTCCGTCTTCCCGTTGCCAGTTGATGAGCTCCAATATTCCTTTCTGCGTTAAAAATCTACTTTTGGGGTCGAGTGCATAAAACGCTTCGCCACTTTCGTTTACCATATCGCCCCACCATTGTGAACGTTCTCTGTCTGGACAATCCATATAGGTATCACGCATTGTTACATAAAGGGTACGCTCTGCCTTTTTCCATAGCCTGTTAAAAAAATCATCACTACTTTTAAAACTTCCCGTAAACTCAGTATTGTAACCTGTTTCCCTATATTTTAGATCTAAAACCTTAACACCTTTTGGTATAACATAATAAACCTTCTGTCCATTCATCCAGCCTAGATTTTCATATTCTTGTATCCCATTTTTTGTGATATATTCTCCACGTACATTAAGTGGACCTCCACCTTCATAATGGTCAGTAAGTAAGGTTATCTCTTCTCCTTCCTTAGCTTCAATTTTAAAGAATGGAGTGATTTGAGCATTGTATGGAAGACGACCTACAATAGTATCTCCCTTACTTATAAATGGGAATTCAAAATTATTTTCATACCGCTTCATCCCAAAATCTTTCCATTGAGGAATTGGACGCTTTACCAGCCTGTTCCATGGTTTTGACTCAGGTGCTCCTTCTAGTTTTGCAGCACGAAATCCTACCAAATTGGTATTTGGTTCTATCCAATTGAAATTTCCTTTCCTAGCATCAAAAAGTATATTCGATTCAGGTAGACGAAAATTGGGTAGAGGCAATCCTGTATTGGAGAAACCCGGATCTAAAAGAGCCTGCCATGTATTATCACTATAGAGACTAATATCTGGACAGTCAAATGCCAATGCTGCCAAACCACTGCTATTATGCGAAAAACCATCTTTTCCAAAATACCATAACAAAATCGCAATGGTATTTTTTCCTTTTTTTAAATAAGGTGCCATATCAACTTTATCATAATACGTATCATTAGGATTTGGCCCCCGTTTTAATTGACCTTCAAAAACAACTAACTCCCCATTTATCCACAACCAGTATTTTGAATCGCAGGCTATTTTAGCAATAACTTGATCTGGTACAGATTCTAGTACAATATCTTTCCTAAAGTTTATCCATGTATTAGTAGCATTTTGATTTTCCCAACAGGTAATTCTCTCAGCTTGCCAGTTTTCATTTTGGGCAAAAGCTGTCATACTCAGGTAGCTGATTAAAAGGATGATGGTTAATTTTTTCATTTTTTAGTTTATAAATATTGAATTATATTTCATGCAATGCTTAATGCCATAGTTTTATATTGGACTTGTTATTTTTTTGCTAAATTTTTATGACAAAGCTATAAAAGATGGTTGTTTATAGTTTTAAAGAATTGACTAAAAAGCAGGGGCAAAATGACTTAAATCCAACATTTTCGGATAAAAATTATTTGATTAAACGCTTTTACACCAGTATTGATGTGTCACTGCTATTACCAACCTATCAAATAGCCTGTTACCAAAATATCGGCGATTGAGTTTATAGCAAAACTCGTCAAGATAATTTTGCAAATATTTGCCGTCAATTTTGTGGTAAATCCCCAAGAGCGTTCTTTTTGCATTGCTTATTGCAATATGAACCCATTTTAAGGTAGTCTTGGTTGTTTCCTTATCCGATTTTACGCTTACGTACATTTCGACATAATCCGAAATATTCACATAGCTTGTGCTCTTGTCACTGAAAACTATGCACTTATCATCAAGATTGCCCGATACAACCTCGTTGACTCTTCTTTTTTATGTGTCTGCAATACTTTCATTTTAAAATAACGGCAATGGCTATCTTTTTTTCCAGTTTCCAGGTCTTCAAGTTTTGTTGACTCCGCCATAACGGCAACGTTGGACTGTCTTTGACTGCCCCTGCCACGTTTAAGTTTTTTTCTATCCTTTTCTTTTGTCGCCTTCTCGAAATATCCCTCGTCGAATTCAATCATCCCCTCCAGACCGTAAGTATCATCACGCTTTCCCATTGCAGAGCGAATTTTGTGCATCAAGGACCACACCGTATTATAGCGGGAATGCCCAAGCTGACGCTGTAACTCGACCTCAGAGATCCCTTTTTTGGTGAAGGTCATAAAAGCCATCGCAAGATACCAGGTTCGCACGGGCAAGTTTGAATTCTCCATAACAGTGCCACTGCGCAGGGAGGTTCTGAAACTACAGTCGGCACACTGCCAAGCCCATTTTGCCTTGAGCCAATAATGTTTTTTTCCTTTACATTTTTTACATATAACACCTTCTCGCTCACGGGCACTTCTCATATCTTCGCGACAGGAGTTTTCATCTGGAAATTGATTAATAAATTCTAAAATATTCATACATTTATCTTTTACTTAAAGATAATAAATATTAATTACTGGTGCAATTCCGACTAATCAATAAAAATTATTTAATTAACGGTAAGATATTCTATTTAAAATATTTAAAAATTTACTGTAAGAAAATAATTATTCAAATTCTTTAATAAATTGACTAGGTGTTTTATTGAACTGTTTTTTAAATTCTTTACTAAAGTAGTTTACATCTGAAAAGCCAATTTCATATGCGACTTGAGCAACATTTAAGTTTGTTGTTTTAAATAACTTTGCCGCTTGTTTAAACTTAATGGTTCTTACAAATTGATTAGGACTCATGTCTGTTATACCCTTAATTTTATTATAGCAAACCGTTTTACTGATGCCTAAATAATCATACAAATCTTGAAGAATAAAATTAGGCTCAGATAATTTTTGGATTATAAAATCATGTATAGATTCAATAAGTTCCTGATCTTCCTTGTTTTTTGCAAAAGTTCTCGATTCAAAATTTAAATCTTCACTAAATTTTTGTTTGAGTACAATTCTTTGTTTTAATAAATTATTAATTCTTGAAATTAATAATTCATATTCAAATGGTTTTGTTAAATATGCATCAGCACCAACATCATATCCTTCGATTTTATCCTCAGATGCAGCCTTTGCAGTAAGCATGATTATTGGTATATGAGATGTTTCAAAAGAGTTTTTTAGTTTTTTTGTAAGCTCTGAGCCATTCATTTCTGGCATTAATAAATCTGTGATAATTATATCTGGAGTAAAATTTTTAAGACTTTCAAGGGCCTCAACTCCATTTCTTGCAGTTTTTATATTGTAGTAGTCCATCAGTTTTTGACTCAAAAGTGCTAAAAGTTCGTGGTTGTCCTCAACCAATAAAATATTGTTCTCAAATTCTTTGTCCAAAATGTCTGGAATTAGAATTGTATTAATATTTTGTAATTGAGAAGATAATACCCCTACCTCCCATGAACTTTTATTTGATGTTTCAAATTCTCTATAGGCCTGCTTTTTACCTGGGATTATAACTGTAATTGTAGTTCCCTGCCCTAATTTGCTATCGACTTTAATTTCTCCTTTATGAAGTGATACAAATTCTTGTACTATCGATAATCCAATACCATAACCTTTGGCAAAAAAGCTTCTGGTAAGGTCTTCTTCTTTGTAAAACCTATTAAAAATTTTATCATTTTGCTCAAAATTAAATCCTTTTCCAGAATCTTTTACAGTTATCATAATACTTGAAAAATCTGCGTTCAAATCTACTGTTATATATCCGTTAGGAGGAGTAAATTTGAAAGCGTTAGTTAACAAATTCGTAACCACTTTTTCCAGTTTCTCTTGGTCAAACCAATAATTTACTTTGGCATTTTTTATATTTGTACTAAATTTTATATCTTTTTGTTGTGAGACATAGTTGAAATTATTCGTTATTTTATTAAAAAATTTTATTATGTCTGTTTTTGTTACTTCTAATTGAATATTCTTAGTCTGTAATTTCCTAAAATCAAGGATTTCATTTACCAATTTCAAAAGATTATAGGAATTTTGATGTGCAATATTTATTAACTTTTCACCTCTAGTATTTTCTAATATCTTACCATTAATTATTTCTCTAATAGGATTAATAATTAATGTCAAAGGCGTTCTTAATTCGTGAGATATGTTAGTAAAAAATTTCAACTTAAAATCAGTTATACTTTTTTCTAATTTTAAGGAATTTTGAAGCCTAACAATTTTTCTAATTATCGTAAAAATTAAATAAGATATCGATATAAGAAATACGACGTAGAAAAAATAGGCTAAACTGCTTCTCCATATTGAAGGAGCAATGTTAATTTTTAATTTCTTAACACTACCTTCGATATCTTTTAATCTTATATTTAAGTCATAATTTCCCGAAGGTATATTGGTATATGTTACAAGGTTATTGGTATTATTTAACCAATTCTTATCAAAACCTTCAAGCTTGTATTCAATATTTTTTGAGGTATTTAATTGATAATCGTCTGTGGAAAATGTAATACTAAAATTATTTTCATTGTACTTTAAATTTATTTTTTCAATGGAATTAATGTCTTCAGTTAAAATACCTTTTTGATCTACTTCTTTTAATTGATTAGAAACGTGTAATGCTGTCAATAGGATGTTGGGGACTGAATTTGAATCCTTTTTTAAATTTTTAGGGTTTAAATAGACAATGCCTTTTGTGGTTCCAAAATATAGAATTCCATTGTCATTAAATGATTTGCTTTCAGTAAATTCATTTGAAGGTAACCCATCTTCGTAGGTGAAATTATTAAATTTATCAGAATTGTAATTAAATTTAGTTAAACCATTTTTGGTACTTATCCAAAGGCTAGCATTATCATCTTCAATAATTGAGCAAACCATATTATTAGACAATCCATCATTTATGCTGTAGTTTATGAAATTGTTAGATTTTTGTTGATATAAATATAGACCTCCACCATTAGTACCTATCCAAACTCTATTACTTTTATCTTGAAACAAACACCCAATATCATTATAATTTAAAGAATTTGGATTGTGAATATTCTTGTAATAAGCCACTACATTTTTTGGTAATAAATCATTTTTATTCACTCTAAAACTACAAAGACCATTTAAACCACCAAACCATATATTGTTTTCATTATCTACAAGTAAGCATCTTCCAAAATTAATAGAGAACGGAAGATGATTTTTAAGATACTTATTATAATCTAAAAAGTTTAGTTCATCGCTATTTTCTTCAAGTAAAAATAGGCCATTACCATACGAAGCTAACCAAATTCGTCCATTTCTATCCTCTACCATGTCGTATATTTCGTTGCAATCAAAAAAATACTTACTGCTATTGTTGAATAAATGAATCATGTTAGCCTGAGACAAGTTGTCTCTATATTTTTTTAGATTTAACATATACAATCCATTACCCTTTGTTCCTATCCACATACGGCCTTTTGAATCCTCTAAAAATGAAGTTATTAGAACCTCTGAGAAATCGGCTTTTAATTTGTTTTTAAAACTAAATTTGAAATTTTTATCCTTATCATAAACATAAATTTGTCCTAAAGTAGAACCAAACCACTTATTTCCATAAGAGTCATTATAAATGGCGTCAAACTTATTAGTCAATGGATGTTCTATCTCTTCTACTGGTGTAATATTTTGTATAGGTTTAGGGCGTATATTTGTTTTTGATATCCCATATTGAGTCCCAATCCAAATATTGGCATTTTTGTCCTCGAAAATACTTAGTATTCCATTAGCCACAAGGCTTTTTGAATTATTATGAATATTCTTAATTTGAGAAATTTGATTGGTTTTGTAGTCAAAATAAACGAGACCTTGCTTTTTTGTACCAATCCAAATATTGCCATAACTGTCTGATTCAAATGAACTGATAAAATTCTGCTTAGTTAAACCATCGTGTTTAAAAGAAAGTGGGTAAAATTGGAGTTCTTGAATGGATAAATCGAGTTTAAATAGACCTTCATGGTTTTGAGATTCAAACCAGGCAAATTTGTTTTTTTCAACATATATATTACTGACCTCTCCAAATGATTTATTCTGAAATGTGTTTTTTTGGGTAACCAATTGTCCAAACTCATTTACAACTACTATTCCCTCACTTAATGTAGTAAGTATTATAAAGTCATTGCAGTTTTTTATTGAGGTAATATCACTAAGATTAATACCTTCAATTTCATTAAAAGTGGAATGCTCATTAGTTTGTAAGTTATATTTAATTAACCCGTACTCTTCAGAGGACAGATATGAATAGTCACCTCTTATAAGATGTTTTACATCTATATTGTTTTTTGATTTGTTAGCTATAAGATATTCAAACTTGCCTTCATTGTTTTTGGGATTTATTTTTAAATTTAATAACCCATAATTTGAGTTCAAGTAAATATTGTTTCTATTTTTTGCAAAAACACTTGATATTCTAAAGTCTTTATCTAAAATTTCACTATCAAACAAATATTTGCCTAAAAGATTTTGACCATGTTCCATATCTAATAGAAAAACCCCAAAATTTTTATATATTAAAACAGCTATTTTTTCATCTACAAAAATCAAATGATTATTCAAACTTGGATAATCAATTCCAAGTTCGGAAGAAAGATTTTTTAATGTGTGTTTTTTCTTGTTATAAACTAAATGGCTTCCATCAAAAATATCAAGCCATAAATTTCCAAAATTATCTTCTAAAATTTTATTTATTCTATTGTTATATGTTTTTACATGTTTTTCATTGGCAATTACGTTAATCAATTCTTTACCATCAAAACGATTTAAGCCACTCATTGTACCAATCCAAATAAAACCTTCTTTATCTTGAATTATGTCTATTGCTTGATTATCAGACAATCCTTCATTTATGGTAATACTTTGAAAACTACTATGGAATTGAGCATATAACGATGTTGAAAATATACTAAAACATAAAAGTATTATGTGACGAAGTCCTAACATTGGTGATATTTAATTAAACTAAATAAATGCATTTTTTTAAAAGCTTCTAACTAACACCAGTTGACTGGAGCAAAAAGGATTTTCTTACTAAATTATTTTAAGAATTTCTGCAAGTAAATAATCAGAAAAATCAATTCTTAAAATTTAAACTGTCTTGATAAATATTACATTAAGCCAAAATTACATTATTACAATAAATAAAAAATAATTAAGGTGAAAAATCACTTCATCATAGAAGTAATTATCTGTTTACCATGTAAAATAAGTCAAATTTTCATCTTTAATAGAAAACCTTCTTCGTAAAATTGGTGATGAAAAATAACAACCCTTTAAGATGTGCTAAATAAAAAATAATTTTTCAAATAATACAATCTAAACTAAAAAAACTATTATGGATACTTTTTCAACCACTAAAAATTTCTTTTTAATAATTTGTGTTTGCATTGCAGCAATGTTTACTCAGTCTTCCGAAGCACAATCGCATGCTCAAAGTTTTTATGAATACAGTGGAGAGCAAGGTAAAAATAATTGGTATTATGGTTATTATGTAGAAGATGCAAATTATGAAACTGCTGATTTTCAAACATTTTCAAATTTTGACGTAAATCTACAAAGATGGCTCTCTCCAAGTCTTGGTTTTGGAAATGGCTTTTTTGTTGATAACGAAAAACAACATCCAATTATAAATAATGGTACTAAATATCTTTCAGGAAGAAGGTGGGTTAGTGATACGGATAGAGATATTTCAATTAAAGTTAAACTAGATAGATTTACAAATGCTGGTGATGGAGTAATTTTCTATTGTTACAAGGATGGTTCTTTAGTAGAGGAAATAAATCTTGAACCCACAGAATTTATTGAAAAAACCATTATTCTGGACTCAGTTTCTATAGGAGAAAACATAGATTTTTTAATTTTTCCAAAAACAACACAATCTTATGATGCAACATCAATTGAAATTGAAATTAATAAAATATTCCCCTCAGGTTTTAAAGGTGGATTATCTGAAAATTTTTCGGATACTCAAAAAAAAGCTGGCTGGAGTTATGGATACTACATAGAAGATGCAAGTTATGATGCATACAATGATTTTATCGTTTTTAATGATTTTGGTGATGATTCCTGGAGTGACAATTCGGTTGGTATTATTCCATATATTAATAGCAATAAAGCTCATCCTAGTTATATAAATAATACAAACTATATAACTGTTATGAGATGGGAATCAGATAATATTGGCGATTTTAAACTTGTTGGTGATTATTCCATGATTCAAAACGCAGGAAATGGTGTAAAATTATTTATCTATAAAAATGGGATTCATGAATTTGAAAAAACTATCAATTCAGGAGGAACAGGTAATTTTGATTTTGTAGTTAGAAATACTGAAAAAGGAGATTTTATAGATGTTTTGATTTCTTCGAATGATAATAGTTCTTACGATGGTGTAAATTTTGACTATGATATCTATACTACAAGTGCAGGAGAAGATATTATTGGTAATTCATCTTATCATTATAGCAGTACTCAAGGCCAAAATAATTGGTATTATGGTTATAGCATAGGAAATACGACATACTCAACTAATGATTTTATCGAATTTACAAATTTCAATTCTTCAGATAATTGGGTCGATAACTCTATAGGTAATACATTTTATACAAGCGCTTCTCGTTTACATCCTTATATTTTAAATAATGAAGAATATAAAGTTATAAACCGATGGATAAGTGATACCAGGAGAAATATTCAAATTAACTGGAGTTTAGATCGATTTAATTCGGCAGGAAATGGAATAAAATATATTATTTACAAAAACGGGATTGAAGTGATCTCTGGAGCGTTAAATGCTGGTACAAGTACTCAAATTAACGAACTCATTCAAAATAATAACAAAAATGATATTTATGATTTTGTAGTAGCCTCAAATGGTAATTCTTCGTATGACGCAACTGATTTTAATATTTCAATTTCCGAAATTTATGGAGAAAATTTAATCACTAGCTCAATTCGCGATTTCAACAAATCTCAATTGTACAATGGATGGCTATATGGCTGTTATATTGATGATGGGAATTATGATTTAAATGAAGATTTTATCTTATTTAATAGTAATAAGGATTTTGTAAAGTCACAATGGGAATCAAAGTTGACAGATGGTGTATTTTATATTGGCAAAGAGCGATTACACCCCAATTCAGAATTCGTTCCTGTAAAAAGATGGGAAAGTTATTATACAGGCAATGCAGAAATATTAACGCAAGTAGACAGGTATAATGTAGCAGGAAATGGCGTCAATTTATTAATTTACTTAAATGGTCATTTATTGAAGAAAAATCTAGTTGAATCTGGTAGTTTTGAAACCGATACACTTAAAATAAATTATTTAAAAGCTGGAGATGTAATAGATTTTATGGTAGATTCAAACGGAAGCAGCTCTTATGATGGTACTGATTTATCAATTGATATAATGAAATTACCAGATAATAACTATAAAATCTTAACTAATTACTCAGATGATTTTAGTCAAATTCAAGAAAGTAATGGTTGGGAATACGGCTATTATGCTAAAGATAACCTATATGATCCTCTTAATGATTTTATGAACTTTCCAAACTTCGTTAATAATGAGTGGCGTGACAATACAATTGGAACCATACCTTTAATTGGTAAGTCCACAGTGCATCCTTACAAAAATTCTAATGACCACATATATACTGTTAATAGGTGGAAAAGTACTATTAACGGAGATATAAATCTTTTCGGATATTTGGATAGATTTAATGAATCCGGAGATGGAGTAGAATTTCTTGTTTACAAATCTGGTCAATTAATACACTCGGAAATACTCTCAGCTGGAGAACAAAAAACATTTGACATAAATATCAGTGGAGTTTCATTAGGTGATGAAATTGATTTAATGATTGGCGCAAATGGTAATTCATCATTTGATAGCACAAGAATATATTGTGTTATCGGTGGAATTTCAGCATCCAATGGACCAGATTATCTTGCTAATTCTATAAATGATTTTTCAAGCGCACAAGGTAATAATGGATGGTACTATGGAAGCTATGACAAGAAAAATTATTATCTCCCATCAGAATTTGAAATGTCTAATAATTATGAGGAAGGAGAATGGATTTCAACTACTAATTCTAAAATAACAAATTTGAGTCTAACCCCATCTAATGATTCGAATGCAGTTTTACGCTGGACAAGTGATAACACATATAGCGAATTAGAAGTTAGTCTTAATATGAATCGCTACAGTGAATATGGCGATAAGGTTAATTTAATACTCTTACAAGATGGAGCTAAGTTATATGATTATGAATTAAATCCAGGTAACTCAGTAAATACAAATATAATTTTGAGAGATCTACAATTAAATTCTACAATCGATTTAATACTTGATCCCTCGACCAATAATTTCAAAGACGAGACGGAAATTGAAGTAAATATTGCAACTAGTTCAACAGGTGCCAATAGTTTTTTAGCAAGTTCAGTTTTAGGTTTTTCAAGTATTCAAGGAACCAATCAATGGAATTATGGTTCTTGGGTTTCAGATGAAATTTATGATGCAGATACAGAATTTGTTAATTCAAGTTATGCTAATGGAGAGTGGTCTTCAAATAACACAATGATTGATGATTATACACAAATTCCTGGGTTTTCAAATAGTACTCCGATAGCTTCAATTCGTAGATGGACATCAAACATATCTGGAGATTTAGAAATATCTGGCAATTATTTTTTAGATATAAATAGCGATGACGGCGTGGTGTTGAAAATGTTCAAAAATGGAGATGAAATAAATAATAACTTTATAAGTCCTGATTCATTTGGTGATATTAGTGTTATTCTTCCGAATACGAATTTAGGTGATAAGATAGATATAATGATTTTACCAAGAGAAGATGATTTTGGTGATGATTTAAAAATTCAATTATTAATTAAAGAATCTCCTATAACTATTTATAATGGTAATATAATACATGTTGAAGATTTTGGAGCCCTTGGAGATGGGGTTACTAATGATCTTGTGGCAGTCAAAGCAGCTGTTGAAGCTTTAAAAAAATTAGAAGGAGGAACTTTATTGTTTGAAGCTAACCATTCTTACTATTTGTCCAATGGAGATAATAAATACTCTAATGATTGGGATTATGTTTTAGATTTCGAAAACGACAGCAATTTAACCGTAGACGGGAATGGTAGTAATTTCATTTGTAAGCTTCCAGTAATACCAATTAATATTTTTGAATCTGAAAATATCAATATCTCAAACTTAGATATATTTTATACACCTCTTCCAGTTGCCTATGGAACTGTTAGTAATATAAATCCTTCCTCTAGCATTTTCGATTTAACAATTGACCAGGGATATTCAATTCCTGAGCTAGATCCCATAACAGCAAAAGATTTATCAAATAAATGGAGTTTTGGAAAACCAGTTGGAGGAAATACCAATATTCCTTTGATATATATAAAAAAAGTAGAAGCACTTGATATTGGCCAAAGGAAAGTAAGGGTATATAGTTCAGATAACCAGTCAAATAAATTAACCTTATGGCAAAACAATAGTCAGGTAAATAAATTCTTGTTACCAAATGGGTATTATGCTCATCGAGGGAACTATGCCATTAAAATAATTGAATCTGATAATATAAATTTTGATAATATAAATGTAAACGCAGTGCCTCAGTATGTTACTCTAATAGAATCAAATGTAGGGCCTATAACATTTAATAATGTAGAGTTAAAATCAGAGAATCCAAATAGGCCATTTGTGGCTTGGCGGGACGGATTTCATTGTAAAAATAATAAATCCCCACTAGTTTGGGATAATTGTTATGTTTCAAATACATATGATGATTCATTTAATCTATCTACTTTTATGTCTGAGGTTAAAGAACTGAAAAGTAATAGAAGTTTAATAGTTTCTTTTACTGGAAATGGGATATTTTCAAGATCTGCTTTTTTATTAGGTGATTCAGTTTCTTTTATGAATAAAGACACATATGCGATTGAGGCAGATGCAAATATTTCTCAAGCATCAATCTCAGGGAAAAATGCAAATATTTTATTAGATAGAGATATAACATTAGATCTTCAAAACAGTGATTATCTTATGATCTCCAATAATCAATTAAATTCTGGGAGTATCATAAAAAATAGCGATATTTTGACACAGACTACATTTAAATCACCTGATTTTTTGATTGAAAATTGCACAATTCAAGCATATATGCCCTTTGAAAGCGAACGCAATCGCGAAGGTATTCCTTCCAATGGCGTTACCTTAAAAAATAACCTGTTTTTACCTATCGGAAATGGTTTTAATTATTCATTAGTAACATATTTACAAAGCCCGAAAACAACAACACAAAGAAGACACAGAAATATACTATTTGAAGGTAATACTTTTGTTGATAAAATTAAGTTAGAGTATTCAGAAGACATAAAATTTTATAATAATAATTTTTTAAGTGATGCCAAAATAAAATTAATAGAAGCGGGACCTATTTGGCTTAAGGGAAATAAAATTAATGGTGTATTAATTACAGATATTAATGATTTGGTAGATTTAACAGATTCATCAGCATTTGATTCTGATATAATTAATTATGCAGATTTATCTAACCCACAAGCGGACTGCTTTTTTACATCATCAGGAATTCAACCCTCAGAATTGTGTCAAAATTTTGAGTTTGGAGACTATCAATTCACCTCAAAAGCTAACCAGTTAAATTTTTCATCTAATGGCACTAATATAACTATGGAGCAAGGAAATTCTAATGATAACCAAATATGGACTTTAGTTAATTACGGGGATAACACATTTTTTATATCTAATAAGGATACTGGAGATTATTTAACATTGGTTGATAATAGTACACTAGCTCTTGAAGAATTTGACGCAAGTGAGAGGCAACTTTTTAGATTTGAAATACTTGCTGATAGTAGTTATGTAATATGTTCTTCCTTTAGACGCGAACAAGTGCTTACTTCAAACTCAACAAATGGGTATGCCAACAAACGTTTAAATACAACTGCCCAAGCTTATACAGCTACCAAAATAAGTGCATCATCATCTAAATCTTCAAATATTAAAGATGTTGTTTTTTTAGAAAATGATAAACTTTTGTTATACCCAAATCCAATCAAAAAAGGTAATAATCTCACTATACAAGTTAAGCAACAAGATGAGATTAATGAAATTGAAATATTCTCTTTAAATGGATCAAGAGTTTATGAAAACTCAAATAAAAGTTCTAAGTATAATAGTCAGATAACTTTACCTTCAAATCTGAGATCAGGTATTTACTTGGTCAGAATACAAACGACTGGAGGAGTAGCTACTAAAAAATTATTATTAACAAATTAAATTACATGTACCCTATTACTAGTGTTATATTATTTGATTATTGTGAGAAATATTCTTTGTGAAATAATTCTGCTTCAAAATCTTATTAAATATTCTAAATGATTTTCTGTAATAAAAAAACAAATTAATTAAAATATTGATAATCAAATTTTTTAATAATTTTTTTATCCAAATAAACTTTAATAAAAGCCAAATGAACTGCTTTTTAAATCAATTTGTTATGTATCAAATAACTGATTACAGCGATTTTTGTAGAGTATATATTAACTAAACCAAATATATGTCCAAAACGAATATTATGAAAAAAAAATTAATAATCCTTAATTCTAGTTGTTCTTGAGAAAAATAGAAAGTTAAGGTAATCTTATATGAAAGTTAAATATTTAATCTGATTTTAAAAAAATCAATGACACACAAATGAAATATGTTAATAAAAAATAAATTAGACCATATACAATTGAATAAAAATTTTAAAATCATAATTATTTTATTTTTTTTAGCGATTTTTAATATTTCGGAATCATTTGCAAATGAAAAAACAGTAAAAACAAAACAAGATGCTGAAGAAGTTATTGCTAAAACCATTTTAAATAACGAAAGCACTTTTTTAAGTTTTGAAATAGAAAATAAAGCAAATGAGCATTTTTTTAATTTAGGTAAGATTCAAGGATTCCAAAGATACTCTGCGACATACCGAAATAAATCGTGCTGGATGATTCCATCCATTGGATATAAAATTTCTGATTTACCAGCTGAAACTCAATTTTTATTATTGGATAGAGGAAATTCTAATTATTTAATGATGATACCATTGGTGGACGAAAAATCAAGATGCAGTATTGGTGGTCTTAATTCTGGTGAATTAGAATTAATAGCTGAAACGGGAGATACTTTGACAAACGTTAGTAAATTTTTAGGAATTTATATTTTGTCTGGTAATAACCCTTATAAAATGATTAAAAAAGCAGCCATTGAAATACAATCAAAACTAAAAACCTTCAAGCTTCGCGAACAAAAAAAAACGCCTTGGCTGGTAGATTATTTTGGTTGGTGCACTTGGAACGCCCTCGGCACCGATGTTAGCCAAGATACGCTAACTTATGCGATGAAACATTTTTATGAAAACAACATACCTGTTAAGTATATGATAGTAGATAATGGTTGGCAAGATAACAAAGATGGGAAACTTAATTCTTATGGTGCTGATTTAAAAAAATTCCCAAATGGACTCGCCCCTATGATAACAAACTTTAAAAATAATTATGGGTTAGAAAAAATTATAATGTGGCAGGCTTTATGGGGCACATTTGCAGGTTTAAATGAATCTAGCTTTCCGCGTTTAGAGATAAAAACTAAAACGTTTCCAGTTGAACGATTAGTTATGAAACATGCCAAAATAGAAGAGTATGAAAACATTAATAAAGTAGCTACCATGGGAGAAATTTTTTATCCAGGAAAGGAATCAAAAGAAATTATAATACCAGATTTTATTCCTTACTATAACGAATATTTTGATTACTTAAGAAAACAAGGAGCTGATGGTGTTAAAATAGATGCCATGACTTGGGTAGAATCTGTAGGACAAAATAGAGGAGGCCGTGTAGCAAGCATGAAGTATATGATGCAAGGATTACAAAGTGCAGTAAATGTGCATTTTAATAATGAAATGATTAATTGCTCTTCTCTTTCAAATGACTATATTTTTAATACATTAACTTCAAATCTTACAAGATCTTCTGGTGATTTTTTTCCTGAAAAACCAGAATCACATGGAGCACATATATATACCAACGCCCATAATAGTTTTTGGTTGGGGGAATTTATATTGCCCGATTGGGATATGTTTCAATCTGGGCATACGGCTGGTGCTTTTCATGCTGCGGCTAGGGCTATTTCTGGTGGACCTGTTTATACTACCGAAGAAATAGGTGCTGAAAATAAAGATGTGTTAAATAAATTAATGACATCAAAAGGTAAATTGTTGCGTTGTAAGGATGTCGGAAGAGTTTGTACCTCTTCATTGTTTACAAATCCGCTTGCAAATGAAAAGGCAGTAAAAATTTACAATACAAATCTGGTAGGCGGAATTGTGGGTGCATTCAATTGTTCTTATAATCCTGAAAATTCAGTAAGCGTTTCAGAAGAAATAAAGGCCACAGATATTGAAAATATAGAAGGAGAAAAATTTGCTGTTTACAGTTTCTCAAATGATGAATTGATCGTAACATCAAAAAAGTACGCCATACCCGTAAAACTGAAAGAACTGGATTTTGACCTTTTTACTTATGTACCTATTCAGGATGGATTCGCACCAATTGGAGTCATTACAAAATACAACCCTGGAGGAATGATTTCAGAATTTAACCGATTATCCGAGGATATTATCTCGCTGAAGTTGTTGGAAGGTGGTAATTTTTTATCTTGGTCAGAAAAGAAACCAAGGGAAGTATTTGCCAATTCAAAACCGGTAAAATTCTCCTACATTTCGAACAATTTAGTGGTTGAAGTACCTCAAATTGAGGATGTGATTGTGACGATAACGTTTTAAAAACGAATTAAACTACATTGTAGTATAAAACCCCTCAAATGCGGGCTAAAAAAGATTCAAAAAACCAATTACATTTTTTAGCTCCAACACTAAAAGATCAACTCAACCCCAAGCATGAACTTTATTTATTATCTCATTAAATAGATTGGGATTTTTTTGAGGCTGAATTCAAAAAACTCAATTCCCATAAAGGGCGTTCAGCACACAGCTTACGTCTTATGATCCTCAAGGCTATTTACATTTATCTAATTAAAAGTTAGTAGAAGAGCATTGGGAGATGAATGCCTATTTTCAATATTTTACAGGCAAACAAGTACAACAATGGGGACAGCCCTGTGTATCAAGTGATCTATTGCATTTTTGTCAACGCGAAATCGAATCAGTTGTAAAGAAAATATTAAAACACTCCATAGACAAGCATAGCAAGGATGGAAAAGACAAACATGTTAGCATCGATAGTACTGCAAAGGAAAAGAATGTTCCCTATCCAACGGATGCAAAACAGCACAAAAAGATTATTGACAAATATGTCAAACAAGCCAATAAATTAGACATTACCTTACGCAGAAGCTACAAACGAATAAGTATACAATCGGTCAAGGATACTTATAATGGTAAACATCCAAAACGCAGAAAGAGATCCAATTGCTAAGAACCATTGCAGGACGCTTGATTAGGGAATAAGAACGCAAATTATCAGAAGATATTTACAATAGCGATTTAGAACTCTATAAAAAGGTGCTAGCACAAGAGAAAAACAGTAAGCATAAAATTTATAGCCTACACGAGCCTGAGGTTTATTGCATGAGTAAGGGGAAAGCACATAAGAAATATGAATATGATTGCAAATCATCTGTGGTGCTCACCCAAAAGAAAGGCAATATTTTTAGTAGCAATGACTTTTACATCCAATCTTTATGATGGGCATAATCTAGAAGATGTATTAGAACAGAACAAAAACCTTACAGGAAAACAACAAAAACAGAACGGTAGATAGAGGTCATAGTAGATAGAGGTCATAAAGGTTAGCAAATGATTGCCAATACTCAAATCAATATCCCAAAACCTCCAGTAAATAAAAACAATGAGTATCAAAAACGAAAAAAAGAAAACACTTCAGACGACGTGCAACTATTGAACCAATTATAAGGCACCTTAAATCTGACCATAGAGTGATTTGAAATTTCCTTAAAGCACAAACAGAAAATACGATCAACTTTGTTAAGACTCCAACTGGGTTTAATTATAGAAAATTAATGAAAAACCTCAACGAAAATGTGCTTTGGCTTTATTTTCAAATCAGAATCACAAGAAATAGAGATGATTATAATAAATGGCAAATACTCTTTTTTAAGGCTCGACTAAATAATGTAGGATGAAATTTAATATTTTAAAAAAAGAGCTCCATGTTTGTGCTATTAGTTTATTCTCTTTTTTGCTTACATGAGAAGATTAGAAAAGCCCTTACTATCACATATAGAAATAGCATATAATGTTTAAACTAAAAAGCTGAGTCGATTAACGACTCAGCTTTTTGTTGGGAATGAATGTTTATCAATACCCGGGATTCTGTCCTGCTACACGACCATTAGGCTGCGTAGGGTCTTCAGGCCATGCTGGGTTTCGCTCTAACCATTCTATATAAATGGGCATCAAATAATAAGTGTCACTAGACCAAATGGATCCATGAACATTGAATGTTTCGTACTGGTTTGATACATTTCTTCGCACCCCTAAAACAGGTCCATTGAGCATATCTCCCGCTTTACGATTCCTGATAATATCCCAATAGGATTTCAACTCAAACGCAAGCTCAACAGCCCTTTCGTCAAAAATGATATCTTCTAATTGTTGTTGTGAAAAAGTCAATGGACTAACACCGTTGGCAAACTCTAGGGTTGGTATTCCCCCTCTGGCACGCACCTGATCGATAGCATCTATAGCCATTTGGTCTGCATTACCAGATTTGATCTTGGCTTCTGCGTACATCAATAGAACTTCTGCATATCTAAAGAACATGAAGTTTACAGCATCGGAGCTTACATCGGGCCCTCTCAAACTTTCATTAATTCCTTTTTTTCTCGCATATCCTGTACTTTGCCTATTATTAATTGGCGGATTAAGTGCTTCAGCAGCGCCAGAACCTTCAAGGGTCCAGTCTGCTCCGGCCCAATTGGCCCCATCATACAGTATACTTTGATAAAAACGAGGCTCTCTATTATCATATGGGTTTAACGGATCATAGAGCGGTGATTCTGAAATTGGCAATCCATCGCTCATCTTGTATTTATCAACCAGTTGCTGTGTTGGTATTCCAATGCCACTAACCCCAGTATTATTCCAACTCGAAAATGGAGCAAATCGAGAAGACCTGCCGGAATTCCTGGTCTCTGCAATATGCTGGTACGCGAATATCGATTCTATACTGTTATTGTTAGCTTCTGTAAAAACGGCCTCATAATTGGGTAATAGACCATAAATCCCTAGATCCATGATATCCTGACATGCCTGCGCTGCGGCATTGTAAGCAGCAGTAGCATAAGCAATGTCAGGCGCTCCTATTGCAGATGGTCTGGGATCTCTTGCTATATCACCCATAAAAAGATCTATGTAGGCCTTTAATGCAAGCGCAGCACCCTGAGTGGCATGTCCCTCTCCAACCTCATTTGGCAAGCTTGCTGATGCTTCAGCCAACTCTCCTGACATGAACTCATATACTTCTCGAATACTTGAGGATTCCACAAAAATATCATCACCCATCTCGTTTTGATT
This sequence comes from Algibacter sp., assembly GCF_029245835.1. Classification (GTDB taxonomy): domain Bacteria; phylum Bacteroidota; class Bacteroidia; order Flavobacteriales; family Flavobacteriaceae; genus Algibacter_B. Next base: position 29,430 of record NZ_JAQWOO010000039.1, read on the forward strand.
CAATACTTCGGTAACTAAAGGAACACCCCCATAAGCCCTCCATATAAGCATATATAAATATGCTCTGACGAATTTAGCCTCAGCTCTTCGCGTTTCGAAGAAAGTATTTGAATAATTAGATTGATTCTCTGTAAGCGTCTCTATGAAGAAATTGCAATCCCTAATCCTTTGTCGAATAACATCATACCGAAAATCTACCGAAGGGAAATTATTATTGTAAATTCCTGTAGGACCACTAAACGACGATGGAGTAAAAGCTCTATCTTTCGACCTCCTTACTGTAGTGGCAAATGGAATTCGACTTATATAAAAGGAAGAAAAGTATTCCCAATTATCCCATGCAATTCCATGAGTTTGTGTGCGATCGTTTCCAAAATTTCCTTCATAATCGGGTAGCCTTACATAAAGATCATTTAGGAACAAATCTGCACCTGCTTCGCTTGAAAATGCAGAATCTGCGGATAATTCGTTTAATGGTTCTACCTCAAGAAAACTCTCACATCCGAAAAATATGAGCAAACCAAAAATTGAGAAAATTACTGTTTTTAAATTGTTATATTTCATAATATTAATTTTTAAAATGTCATGTTTAATCCAATAGAAATTGTTTTGTTCTGAGGCTGATACCAACCCCTTGCCGTACTGTTACCAACCGAACTCGACTGGTCTACTTCAGGATCGAATAAATCTCTCGTTTTTGACCAGGTAATTAGGTTAGTACCGGACACATAAACATTCAACCGTTCTACTCCTATGCGTTGCGAAAGATTAGTAGGTATTGTGTACCCTAATTGTAAAAATTTCAATCTCAGATAAGAAGTATCAATCAGCCAGAATGATGAAGCAGCTGAGTCGTTTGTTATTGTTCCGTTGGCGCTTAGTCTTGGATAAATGGCATCCTGGTTTTCAGGGGTCCAGCTATTCTCTGCCATGTCAACAGTAAGATTACTACCCGTAGTGAAGGCTGTAAGGAATGTTCCTTCCAGTAACATGTTAGAATTTCCAGTTCCTTGGAATAAATAATTTAAATCAAACCCCTTCCACTTAAAACCTCCATTAATTCCATATATGATTTCTGGAAAAGGTGAAAAACCAATTTTCTTCTCATCAGTCAAATCAATGACACCATCACCATTGACGTCAGCGTATCGAATATTGCCAGGACGAATTATCCCTCCAAGGTTTTGTACAGGAAACCCATCATCAGAGTTAATCACACCATCATTATTAATATCATCCGCTTCGGTGAATAATCCGATGGCTTCTAATCCAAAAATAGAGTTGAGTGGATTTCTCGTTCTTGATCTGTTCGGATCATCTCTGGTGGCTTCATTTTCAAAAGTTTCCAGCAGTTCATTTCTTGTATAAGTAAATGTCACGTTCAAGTTAGCTTCTAAACCATTGGAAAAAGATTTAGTTGAACCAAGAGATAGCTCGATCCCTCTGTTCTGCATTCTACCTGCATTTACTTGACCTAATCCAATACCATATTCTACAGGTACACTCGCACCTGGATTTACCAACATATTGTCTCTTTTTTCATAGAAATAGTCCACTTGTCCATCGATCAGTCCATCAAAAAAACTAAAGTCAAGGCCAACATCGTACTTAGTTGCTCTTTCCCATGTAATATCTGGATTAGCTTCACTTGAGGCGTATAGTCCTTGAGTTGCTTGTCCACCTATTGGATAAGAATCTCCATACAATATTAATGCGCTACTGAACTGATTAGGCCCCCCGGCCAATGCGCCTGACTCACCTACAGATGCTCTAAGCTTTAAGTTATCTATGAAACTAACTGATGATAAAAAAGGCTCCTTTGAGATTCTCCACCCTATAGCCATAGAAGGGAAAAAACCCCACCGATTTCCAGGTGCAAAATAATAGTGTCCATCGTATCGAGCAGAACCTTCTAGCAAGTACTTACTTTGATAGCTGTATGCTAACCGATATGCAAAACCTACCTGTGAAGCCTCATTACTTGAGCCAAAATTTGACTGTTGTTCTTTGTCGGGAGTTCCCAAATTAAGGATTGGGATTGGCAACTCGAATTGGTCTCTGCTGGCCCCAAAAGTTTCCGACTCTACATATAATGATTCTGCTAATCCTGTAAAGGATATACTATGGTCACCCAATACCTTGTCATAATTGATCAGGCCTTGAAAACTGTACCGATTTGATTCGAAGTATTGCTCACTTAGACTCCAAGTACCGGGGTTTTCAATTTCATCAAATGTGTATGGATCGTCATTTTGATTAATCTGATAATAAATTGACCCAGGTTCATTCCAATTTTTGTTTCTTCTGGCAGTATGGTCATAACTAACCCTTCCCTCAATAGACAGTGATGGAAGTATGTTATGCTTTAAACGTAGCTGTGTTAATAAATTGTTTGTTTTTCTTTGATGGTCTCCTTTGTTGACCCTGTCTGGGAGTACAAGACCAGTAGAACTAGCAGCCAATAATCCATTGGTATAATTTATTGGTTCTGTAGGCAACCAGGCCTGAATACTGTTGAAAATACCGTCGGCGCTACTTGTTGGTTTGTCAAAATTTTCATTCCACCCATTTATAGAGAGGTTCAATTTCGTTTTGGACCCCAGATCAATACCAAACTTGGTCGAAAGCCCTAGTCTCTTAAGGTTTGTTGCTGAATATAATCCCCCCTGATCTAGATAATTCATCCCAATATAATAATTACTTTTGTCAGTGCCTCCAGAGACATCCAAGTGATGATTAGAAATTGGGGCATTGTCTCGCAGAATAAAATCTGCCGCATTCGCATTCGCATAAATATTTTGATCGATACCTGCTATATTACCATTCACAAGGTTGCGATAGGTTTCTAAGTCATCAGCTGAATAGGTTCTGCTTGCAATATCAATTCCATCGTTTATCTCTGCCTGATTTACTGCTGAAGCAAGTTGATAGGAATTTGCATACTTGGTAAGTTGAGTTGGGTTCTGCCATCCCGTCCACGCATTATAGTTGATTTTTGCTTTTCCACTTTTTCCACTTTTTGTGGTGATAAGGATTACACCATTCGCACCAGCAATCCCAAACATTGATACTGCTGCAGCATCTTTTAAGACAGAATAGGATTCAACATTATTCATGTCGAGTTCATTCAGGTTATTTCTTTGAACCCCATCAATAACAATAAGCGGACTACTGTTGCCCGTAGTACTTATACCTCGAATTCTTATTGATGTTTGGTCACTACCAACGGCCCCACTAGTCTGGGCGGTAATCAAACCAGGTACTCTTCCTGAAAGCGCATTGGACGCATTTGGAACCGCCATTGAGCTTACTTCATCTGACTTGATAGACGAAACGGAGGAGGTGAGAAAAGCCTTTTTGGTTGTGCCATAGCCAACAACAACAACTTCATCCAAGGTTGTTTGATCTACATCCAATAAAATGTTGATTAGACTGTTTTGACCAACAATTATTTCTTTAGTTGAGTAGCCTAAATAACTAAAAACCAAAATAGACTCATTATCTTCTATTTTCATTGAATAGTTTCCATCGAAATCTGTCGTAGTTCCTATATTGGTGCCTTTTATGATAATTGAAACACCAGGCAATGGCATATTATCATTTGCAGACTTAACCGCTCCGTTGACCGTTTTACTTTGAGAAAAACCAATGGTGATTGAAAAAAAACATACTGAAAATAATAAGACAATTCTTTGTAATTCATTTTGTTTCATAATTGTTAATGTTTAAATATTTAGTTTTATAGATTGTAAAATTGATCAATTAGTTTCACTCAAATAGGTTATATATTGACATATAATACATGACATTTAGTTAATTGATATATAAATATTAAATTGTTTAAAAAATCGTCATTGACTTTATTGATTTACCGAACTAGTAAATTGTCATCTATCTAGTAACCAATATTTTTTTCGTTATTGTACCATTATTAGTATGTAATCTAAAATATATATTCCTGGGAATAAATTTTCAGATAAGGGTATTTACTAGTAATTTTCTTGGAATTCTAAACTCTGATTATATACTTTGGATCCGAAAATGTGGGATTTAAGTCATTTTGTCACTGCTTTTTAGTCAATTCTTTACCAATATAAGAAATCATCTTTTATACATTTGATAATAAATTTAAACCTAAAATTAATAAATTCAATATTAAATTATGATTGTATTAGAAAAAGAATTTAAATATGTAGATTACCTATGGGATGATGAGAAAGCAGATGCTTTAGGGGATGACCAAGTTTCATTATTTTTATACCGATCGAACATTTTAGGAGCAGATTTAAGAATTACCAATTACGGAGGAGGCAACACGAGTTGTAGAACCACAGAAAAAGACCCACTTACAAACGAAGAAGTTGAAGTGATGTGGATTAAAGGTTCAGGAGGCGATATAGGTACTTTAAATAGATCAGGCATTGCAGGAATCTACACTGATAGATTGCGTGATTTAAAAAATGTTTATGGCGGATTAGAAGATGAAGATCGTATGGTAGGCTTGTTCAATCACTGTATTTACGATTTAGATAGTAAAGCACCTTCAATAGATACACCACTTCACGGTTTGTTACCATTTGCACATATAGATCACTTACATCCAGATGCTTTAATTGCAGTTGCTGCGGCAAAAGATAGTGAGCAAGTAACTAAAGAAATTTGGGGAGACACTATGGGTTGGGTACCTTGGCAACGTCCAGGATTCGATTTAGGTCTTCAAATAGAAAAGTGCTTAGAAGATAATCCAGGAATAAGAGGAATTGTATTAGGTTCTCATGGTTTATTCACATGGGGAGATACATCTTATGAATGTTATGTAAACAGTTTAGAAGTTATAGAAATGGCTTCTCAATTCATTGAAGATAAAATCAAAGAAAAAGGTAGCGTATTTGGTGGACAAAAACTAGAAAGCGTACCAAAGGCAGATCGTTTAGAAAAAGCAGCTCAAATTATGCCTTTATTAAGAGGTTTATGTTCTTCTGAAAATAGAATGATTGGGCATTTTTCTGATACGGATGTGGTGATGGAATACATTAATAGTCATGATTTAGAAAGATTAGCGCCTATGGGAACGTCTTGTCCAGATCATTTTTTAAGAACAAAAATTCAGCCGTTAGTATTAACATTAGATAAAAATGAAGATGTATCAGATGCTGATGCGATTTTAAAGAAATTAGAACCAGCATTTGCAGCTTATAGAAAAGAATATGCTGATTACTACAACACCTGTAAAAAGGCTAATAGTCCAGCCATGCGTGATGCCAATCCAGTAATCATCATCTATCCTGGAGTTGGTATGTTTAGTTTTGCGAAAAACAAACAAACTACGCGTGTAGCTAATGAATTTTATATTAATGCTATCAATGTTATGCGTGGTGCTGAGGCCATTACATCATATACCTCATTACCAAGACAAGAAGCTTTTGATATCGAATATTGGCTACTCGAAGAGGCTAAATTGCAGCGTATGCCTAAAGAACAACCCTTATCACGTAAAGTAGCATTTGTTACAGGAGCAGGTGGAGGAATAGGTAAAGCCATTGCTGATAAGTTAGCTGCTGAAGGAGCGAATGTAGTGCTTACTGATATTAATGAAGAGAGTTTAATTACAGCTAACGCTACTTATAAAAGAGATGTTTCAACTTATGCTATTTGTGATGTAACCAATACAGAATCAATTGCAAGCGCATACAAGAAAGCTGTTGTTGAGTTTGGTGGTGTAGACATTATTGTACACAGTGCTGGATTAGCAATTTCTAAACCTTTAGAAGAGACTACCGATAAAGATTGGAACATTCTACAAAGTATTTTAGTAAAAGGTCAGTTCGATTTAGCAAAACAATTTACTGCTATTGTACGCAAACAAGGCCTTGGAGGCGATTACATTGCAATTGCAAGTAAAAATGGTTTAGTAGCTGGACCAAATAACGTGGCTTACGGAACTGCTAAAGCAGCACAACAACATATGGTAAGGTTATTAGCCGCAGAATTGGCTAAAGATAAAGTAAGAGTAAATACAGTTAACCCAGATGGTGTAATTGTAGGAAGTAAAATATGGGAAGGTGCTTGGGCAGCAGGAAGAGCAAAGGCTAATGGAATTACTGTTGAAGAGCTACCAGCATTTTATGCAAAAAGAAATTTATTAAATGAAATCATTACTCCAGAAGATATTGCTAATGGCGTATTTTCCTTTGTAGGAGTTTTAGATAAGTCAACAGGAAATATAATAAATGTTGACGGTGGTATGGCTAATGCTTTTGTAAGATAATTAATTGTTTAGTAGTTTGAGTTAGTTTAGTTGTAAACTTCTACAAGTTTCAATCATAAATTTGTAGAAGTTTTTTTTAAAATCAAGAACAGGTGAGAATAGATAAAGAGCATATTTTAAATTATAATAAGTCAGCTATAGAAAACCACAATGAAAGTTTTGATTTTTTATCAAGTAAGCTAAGTAAACAAGGCCATGATGTTAATGATATAATATCTAGACTAGCAGAATTTCAAATTGCAATACCAAGTTGGGCTTTGGGCGCTGGCGGAACTCGTTTCGGGCGCTTTTCTTTTTTTGGGGAACCCTCAAGCTTAGAACAAAAAATAGAAGATGTTGGTGTTTTGCATAGTCTAACACAAACTGCTGGCGCAGTATCGCTCCATATTCCTTGGGATATCCCTTCAGATTATAATGCTATAAAAGAACAAGCTGATAGTTTAAATATAAAATTTGATTCCGTAAATTCTAATACCTTTCAGGATCAAAAAGACGCCAAAGAAAGTTATAAATATGGGTCTTTAAGCAATGTAAATCAATCTATTAGGGATCAAGCTATACAACATAACTTAGATGTTATCAATATAGGAAACAAATTAGGTTCTAAAAGCTTAACCGTTTGGTTGGCAGATGGGGCTTGTTTTCCAGGGCAAAATAACTTCCAAACGGCTTTTCAAAACACAGAAGATAGCCTTAAAGCTATATATAAAGGCTTACCAGATGATTGGAAATTGTTAATCGAGTACAAACCATATGAACCAAACTTTTATAGCACCGTTATCCAAGATTGGGGTGCTTCATTAATGCTAGCAAACGCATGTGGTAAAAAAGCATACACCTTAGTAGATTTAGGACACCACCTTCCAAATTCTAACATAGAACAAATTGTTTCTATTTTACAATTGAAAGGAAAATTAGGAGGCTTCCACTTTAATGATAGTAAATATGGTGATGATGATTTAACCGTAGGAAGTATTAAACCCTATGCCTTATTCTTAATTTTTAATGAGTTGGTGTACGGTATGGCAAATAACCCTCAGAATCCAGATTTAGCGTGGATGATAGATGCAAGTCATAACGTCAAAGATCCTTTAGAGGATTTAATTCAATCTTTAGAGGCGATACAAGAGGCTTATGCCAAAGCAATGCTTATTGATCAAGCTGCACTAAAAGCTGCTCAATCTAATAATGATGTGGTTAAATGCCAAGAAATTTTACAAGGTGCTTATAGAACAGACGTAAGACCTTTACTCGAAAAAGCACGTCTAAATAGTGGCGGTGTTTTAAGTCCAATTAACGCCTATAGAGCTTTAGATGTTAGAGGCGGACTTATAAAAGAAAGAGGTAAAAATACTGTAGCTACAGGACTTTAATGGTTATAGTATGAAAAAAAAAGTAACTGCTGTTTTCGATATTGGTAAAACCAATAAAAAGTTTTTCTTATTTGACACTAATTTTAAAGAAGTACATAAAGAATACACGTCTTTTGAAGAGATAGAAGATGAAGACGGGCATCCAACAGAAAATCTTCCTGCATTACAAAAATGGTTAAAAGACGTTTTTAATCGCATTCTTGAGGCTAAGGTGTTTGAAGTTAAAGCGATAAATTTTTCAACCTATGGAGCAAGTTTTGTACATATTGATGCACATGGTAATCGATTAACACCACTTTACAATTATACAAAGCCACTGCCTGAAAACATAGTCACTGAATTTTTTGAGGAATATGGCCCTAGAGAAGAATTTCTTAGAGACACAGGTTGTGCAGATTTAAGTATGTTAAACTCTGGATTACAGTTGTATTGGTTGAAAAAATCTAAGCCAAAGGTTTATAGTAAGATAAAATATGCATTACACTTACCACAGTATCTCAGTTATATTTTTACGGGTATTCCTTTAAGTGAATACACCAGTATTGGTTGCCACACAGCATTATGGGATTATAGTAAAAAAGATTACCATACTTGGGTGTATAGAGAAGGGATTGATAAAATTTTACCACCAATAGTTTCAACCGAAACAAGTATAAATATGAACTACAATGGTAGCCGTATCAAAATTGGTGTTGGTATTCATGATAGTTCAGCAGCTTTACTTCCTTACGTAAGAAGTATCAAGAAAAAATTTGTTTTAGTATCTACAGGAACATGGAGTATTGTTTTTAATCCATTTACAGAAAAACCAATTTCTGAAGAGACTGATAATAAAGATGCTATTAATTATATGCGTATTAATGGAAAGCCTGTTAAAGCAACGCGCATGTTTTTAGGAAATGAATACAAAGTTCAGGTTAATAAACTTGATAAACATTTTGGTGTTAACGATGATTACCACCGGAGTGTTAAGTTTGATTATGATACTTGTTTTGAAATCATTCAAGACTTTAAACATTGTTACAGATGGGAGAGTATTACAGATGTTGATATGCCTGAGAAAACTCATATCTCTTACCATAAATACGAACACGCCTACCATCAGTTAATGACAGAACTAGTAATGCTTCAAATTAAATCCATCAAAGAAGCTTTAGGCAACAACAGTATTGCTCGAATTTATGTGGATGGTGGTTTTAGCAATAATGATATTTATATAAAGTTGCTATCTCATCACTTTAAAGATAAAAAATTAAGTACTACAGATGCATCTTTAGGTTCTGCTTTAGGTGCTGCCATTTCAATTTCAGATAATAAACTGAATTCAAAATTTTTAAAACAGAATTATGCACTTAAAAAACATGTGCCTTTTATTTTAAAATAACTAATTATGGACTTAACATTTGATACTCGATATCCATCTATAGATGACTTAAGAACCAAAGCTCAAAAGAAAATACCAAAGTTTGCCTTTGAATATTTAGATGGGGGTTGTAATGAAGATGTTAATTTAATTAGAAATACCTCAGAACTGAGAGATGTGCAGCTTAAACCAAACTATTTAAGAACGCATCACGGCTCGTCTTTAAAAACAAAACTATTTGGTATTGAGTATGATGCGCCTTTTGGAATAGCTCCTGTAGGATTGCAAGGTCTTATGTGGCCTAATTCACCAGAAATTTTAGCCAAAGCAGCTTTTAAGCATAATATCCCCTTTATTCTTAGTACAGTTACCACAACAAGTATCGAACGTGCAAGTGAATTAACCGAAGGGAAAGCATGGTTTCAATTATACCATCCAGCAGAGGATCGATTACGAGATGATATTATTAAACGAGCAGAAGTTGCTGAATGTCCAGTTTTGGTTATTCTATGTGATGTGCCTAGTTTTGGATTTAGACCACGAGATATTAGAAATGGTTTGGCAATGCCACCTAAAATGAATTTAACTAATATTTTACAAGCATTTGGAAGACCGCATTGGAGCTTACAAACTCTAAAACATGGCATACCAACTTTCGAAGTTTTAAAACCTTATATGCCAAAAGGTTTAGATTTAAAACAACTTGGGAAATTTATGGATCAAACATTTAGTGGCCGATTAAATGCTGAAAAAATAAAACCAATACGTGATATGTGGAAAGGGAAATTGGTACTTAAAGGCGTAGCATCAGAATATGATACAGAAGAGGCTATCAGACTAGGGATTGATGGTATTATTGTGTCCAATCATGGAGGTCGACAATTAGATGCTGGACAATCTACAATTAAACCACTAACGACGATAGCTGAAAAATACGGAGATCAAATAGAGGTTATGATGGATAGCGGAATTAGATCAGGGCCTGATGTGGCCAGAGCTATGGCTTCTGGGGCTAAATTCACTTTTATGGGACGTTCATTTATGTATGGCGTTTCGGCATTAGGAAATAAAGGCGGAAATCACACCATATCTTTATTAAAAACAGAATTACAGCAAGTTATGGAGCAACTGTGCTGCGAAAAGACATCAGATTTCCCATATCACTTAATCAACTAATTTATTATAGAATACCAACACTAAATAAAACTAAATAATTATGAGCCAAGTAAGCATTGAAGAAGATATGATTGAAGAGATAGCAGGAGGAGAATTTGAAAGAACTCCCGTGCCTCAATCAAAATTAAAAGGTTGGAAAAGTTTTATAGGTATGTATGCTGGTGAGCACGCCGCAGGCACTGAATTTATGATTGGTCCCTTATTTTTGACTGCTGGAGTAAGTGCTTTTGATTTGATTGTTGGATTATTAATAGGAAATCTATTAGCTGTTTTAAGTTGGCGTTTTTTAACTGCTGAAATTGCCGTTAAAAATAGATTGACATTATATTTTCAATTAGAAAAAATCTGTGGTAAAAAACTAGTAACAGGTTACAATCTAGCCAATGGTATTTTATTTTGTTTTTTAGCAGGTTCAATGATAACTGTTTCAGCTACTGCGGTGGGTATTCCATTTGATATGCCGATGCCAAAGTTAACCGACACCATACCTAATGGTGCAACTTGGGTTATTATTGTTATCCTCATAGGGGCAGTAATTTCTATTATTGCAGCTCGTGGTTATGATACAGTAACTAAAGCCGCCAACTGGATGTCACCAATAATCGTAGTAGCTTTTATTGCTTGTGGGATAGTTGCATTAAATCAATTAGGCGTAAGTAGTTTTTCTGATTTTTGGAATATTTGGGGAGAAGGAGCTGAGCCTTTTCCAGGACAAATAAAATTCACATTTTGGCATGTTGTTATTTGGTCATGGTTTGCTAATGGAGCTATGCATATAGGCATGTCTGATTTATCAGTGTTTAGATTTGCTAAGAAAGCAAAAGCAGGTTGGACAACCGCAGCAGGTATGTATGTTGGCCATTATATGGCGTGGATAGCAGCAGCTCTATTATATGCGGTATATTTAAAATCTCCTGAAGCACAAGCTTTTTTAAGTGTAGGCGATGCACCTCCAGTGGCTCCTGGACCTCTAGCTAATAATGCGAGTGGTGTTTTTGGAATTATTGCTGTGGTATTAGCTGGTTGGACAACTGCAAACCCAACCATTTATAGAGCAGGTTTAGCGTTTCAAGCTATTTTACCTAAGCTTTCAACTGGAAAAGTTACTATACTTGCCGGAGCAATAGCAACAATTGCAGGTTTATTTCCAGCGTTTGCAATGAAGTTATTAGGTTTTGTAGCCCTTTATGGGTTTATTTTAGCACCTTTTGGAGCGATTATAGTGTTTGAACACTTCTTCCATAAAAAAGCTGGTATTGTGAAAAATTATGCAGAAGTAGCTAACCTCTCATTCAATAAATCTGTGTTTTTGGCTTGGGCTATTAGCTTTGGAATATTCTACTTTATATCAGTTCAGTTTGATGTATTTCTATCATTTGTTACACTTCCTGCTTGGTTATTATGTGGTTTATTGTTTCTCATATTTAGCAAATACTCTCAAAGAAAATGAAATAAAAAGGATTTATTCATTGTATAATGTGTCTGTCTATTAGCATTTTATCATATAAAAAGTATAAAACAGCTAATTTATTTCCAGACTACGAGTTAGTCACTATTGATTTTCAGGTGCAACAAAAAAAATTAAAATTTGAAACGATCCTAAATTTAAATATATGTGCAATATCAAACATATCAAAGACTCAACAATAAATCTTGATTATATAGAGATAGAGGATTCTGAAAAAATATGCTATGCCAAAATTCATTTGAATTTAGGGGCAAGCCTGCAAGAATTGCTACTTAATAAACACCATATCATAAAAGATTTAAGTCCTTTAACCTATGATAGCACTTATGCCTCTTCAATTTTGTTTCCTTTTGCAAATCGTATTGAGGATGGAGTTTACAAGTTTGGAGGAAAGGACTATTTATTAGATATAAATCAAGCCCAAGAAAATAATGCTTTACATGGCTTTGTTTATAATAAAACATTTGAATTAGTTGAAAAAAAAGCCACAAAAGAAGTAGCTTCAGTTTTACTACAATACGAAGAAAAAGAGCATACTCAAGGATTTCCTTATACCTATAAAATTGATTTAAAATACACTTTAACTAAGCAAAGTCTAGATTTATCAGTCTCAGTCAAAAACACAGACACTAATAAATTCCCTTTTACTTTAGGCTGGCATCCTTATTTTAATACTTCAGATTTATATAACAGTATCGTTCGATTTAAAAGCCATAAACAGGTTTATTTTGATGAAAGAAATATTACTCAAGGATTAAGAGATTTTGAAATAAATGATGAATTTAAGGTTGAAAATAAGTCTTTAGATGATTGTTTTGTACTAGACTCAAATAAAATTTTATTTGAAACGCCGGATTATAGTTTTGAGTTGACCTCTTCTGAAAAAGATTGTTTTTTACAATTATACACACCGCCAAAATCGAATACCATAGCTATAGAGCCAACTACCGGAGTTTCAAATAGTTTTAGTAATAAGATAGGTTTAAAAACCTTAAAACCAAACGGCAGTTATTATATTAATTGGAAGCTTAAACTAAATTAGAAATGAATACTTTATTAATAAAAAGCATTAAAAGCACTTATAAAAATAAATTCGGAACAGAACCACTAATGATTTTCTCATCAGGAAGAATAAACATTATAGGAGAACACACCGACTATAACGATGGTTTTGTATTTCCAGCGGCAGTAGACAAAGGCATTGTTGCTGCTATTGGTAAGAGTGACTCTAATGCGTCCATAGCCTTTGCAGCCGATAAAGAAGAAATCTTAGAATTTAATTTAAATCTCATAAAACCATTACAGCAAGGAAGCTGGCAAAATTATATTCTTGGTGTTGTTGCAGAAATTCAAAATAGAAGTAAAACTATAGGCAATTTCAATATTGTATTTGGGGGCGATATTCCAGGAGGTGCGGGCATGTCCTCTTCAGCAGCTTTAGAAAACAGTGTAGTTTTTGGACTTAACACCCTTTTTAGTTTAGGGTTATCAAAAGATGATATGATTTTAATTTCACAAAAAGCTGAACACAACTATGTGGGTGTAAAATGTGGGATTATGGACCAGTATGCTAGTATGTTTGGTATAGAAAACCATGCCTTATTGTTAGATTGTAGAACTGTAAAATCCAAACCTTTCAAGATAGATTTTAAAGATTATGAACTCATTTTAATTAATACCAATGTAAAACACAGTTTATCTGATAGCGCCTATAACGACAGACGTTCTGTATGTGAAACTATTGCAGAAATGCTGAAGGTAAAAGCACTTCGGGATGCTACAGCGTTTGATTTGGAAACCATTAAAGATCAGGTTACGCCAGAGAATTATCAAAAAGCATTGTATGTCATTCAAGAAAACGAACGGGTAGTTAAAGCTTCAAAAGCCATGCAAGATGGAGATTTAAAAACCTTAGGAGAACTGATTTACGCTTCTCACAACGGATTGCAAAATCAATATAAAGTAAGCTGTGAAGAATTAGATTTTTTAGTTGAACAAGCAAAAATAAATCCTAATATTTTAGGAGCGAGAATGATGGGTGGTGGTTTTGGTGGCTGTACCATTAATCTAATTTTGAAAACAGAAACGTCTTCTTTTAAAACCTTTATTTCAGAAGTATACAAGAAAAAATTCAACAAGGCATGTTCTATATATTCAGTTAAACTTTCTAATGGAACACATCTTATAACTAACTCAATTGAAGTATAGAAAATGAATCCAGATTTACAAGACTATTCACATAAGCGCTTAAATATACTTACTAATGAATGGGTGTTGGTATCACCACAT
>NZ_JAQWOO010000086.1 GCF_029245835.1 Algibacter sp.
AAGAGTCTAATTTTGAAATTATCTGAGAAAACAAAGTTATATTTGTCATAGGAGAAAGGTGTTTTTTGTGTTGCACCACAAAGATAACTTTGCGGAACAAATTTCCCTTTCTCTTTTATTAAACGTTTAGGACGCTATTGACCTATTTTGGTGAAATATGGGTCATTAGTCATCACTTTTCTTGAAATACTGTATCTTTGCAAACTATGAAAAAAGAGGTTGAAATATTAGTTGGTAAAGGTGAAATGCTACCTTTAATGGAAGAGTTTTACACCATTCAAGGGGAAGGTTTTCATAAAGGCACCGCAGCTTATTTTGTGCGCATTGGCGGATGTGATGTTGGGTGCCATTGGTGCGATGTTAAAGAAAGTTGGAATGCTAATGTGCACCCTCCAACAGAAACAGTAAAAATAGTAGAAAATGCCAAAAAGTATAGCGATACTATTGTAGTCACAGGAGGCGAACCATTAACTTGGGACATGACAGCCTTAACAACCCAGCTCAAAGCAGAAGGGATGCAAGTGCATATTGAAACTTCTGGAGCATACAAATTAACCGGAATTTGGGATTGGATTTGTTTATCACCAAAAAAAATGAAGCTTCCTACTCAAGAAGTTTATGATAAGGCTCATGAGCTAAAGATGATTATTTACAACAAAGACGATTTTCGTTTTGCGGAAGAACAAGCTGCCAAAGTAAATAAAGACTGTATTTTATATTTACAACCCGAGTGGAGTAAACGCGATAAAGTGGTTCCAGAAATTGTAGATTATGTGATGGCTAATCCAAAATGGAAAGTGTCTTTACAAACTCATAAATATTTAAATATTCCATAAAAAAGAGGTCTTGAAATTTCAAGACCTTTTTCTTTTATTTGAACATAAATTACTTGCTCACAGGTACAGCTACTCTAACAGTGCCCCAAGCTAAATACATATTGCCTTTACCAAACGCTATAGAAAATGCTTCAACGGCCTCATCTTTGCTTACAGTGCCTTTAGTTCTTAATACATCATGTTCTTCTTTATAGTTATAGGCGCCCCAAATATCTAAATCTTTGTTTAAAATAATAGTCCATTCTGTGTCACCAGGAATAGTAAATAATGAGTACACTCCCGCTTTAACGGTTTTACCTCCAAATTTTGTGTCTTGGAAAAATTTAATTTCAACAGCTTCATTAGCCCCAGTTCTCCAAACTTTTCCATTTGGCGCGAGTGTACTTAACGCTCTGCCTTTAAGTTGAGGTCTGCTGTAAATAACTTTTACCATTGGAGGTGAATTCCTATCCGTTTTGTAATAAGCAATATCTAGTGGGCTTTTATCCATTTTTGCGAATTTTTGCGCATGTACGTTTGTAGTTAAGAGCATAATAAATGCAAAAGCGATGGTCGAAATAAACGATAATTTTTTCATAATGAGTTTTAAGGTT
Source organism: Algibacter sp. (assembly GCF_029245835.1). Classification (GTDB taxonomy): domain Bacteria; phylum Bacteroidota; class Bacteroidia; order Flavobacteriales; family Flavobacteriaceae; genus Algibacter_B. Next base: position 1,430 of record NZ_JAQWOO010000086.1, read on the forward strand.
TTAATCATCTATAAAGTTAAACTGAAATTATCTTAAAAATTTTATAAAAAGCCTAAGTAAATGTTAAAGTTTATAAGGTTTCTAATACAGTTTGTAGTAAGTTCTGGGTCTGAAAATGATTCATACATCAAAACAATACTGTATTTTTATATACAATTAACATACATAATAATGAAACTCTTAAAATTTGGTCGCGATTTTAAACCCGACGAAAAAGTAATTCTTCGAGATTATTTAGCCATCGAGCGTACACGTTTGGCAAACGAGCGTACCTTGTTATCATACATTCGGTCGTCCTTGTATTTGTTAATCGGTAGTATCGCTTTTTTTCAATTAAAAGACTTTCCAAATTTCAAATATTTAGCCTTAGCATCTTTAGTATTTAGTGCCATCTTTTTTATAATAGGGGTTTTTCGATTCAGATTGCTTAAAAAAAGTTTAAAACGCTTGTATTACATGTCTGAACAAGCAAAAGATAATAATTAAAATTCTAGTCGACATGGCGAGGGCAAAGGATGTGTTAATCTTTTCATTATTAATTAGTGCATCATATAATTATTTGGGCGATTGCCTGCCGTTAGGCGGGTTAACCGAAAAGGTTCCAGCTAGTAGTTTATCTTGAACGCAGTCGAAGGGTGGCTATCTGTAAAATGCAAGAACTTTTCAAATTTAAAGTTTCCATATTTTTAAAAAGGGTGCTACTATTATCACTAACACAAACCCATATACAAAACAGGTTTTAAGGTGGGTTGAGGGTTTTTAAGAAGCTTATAATTAATAACCTGAGTTCGATTAATATTTAGATAAGTTTTAATAGTAAAAAAGATAGATTTTTAGTAAATTAAAGTACTGAAATTCAATTTATTAATCTAAAAACCTATCTATGTTTTGTTACTCTAAAATTACAGATTTATTT
>NZ_JAQWOO010000094.1 GCF_029245835.1 Algibacter sp.
TTTAAATTGCTTTAAAAAATCTTCGTTCAATAAATCTTCTGGTTTCATAAATGTGTAAAATTTAAAATTAATAAATAAAAAATCTCAGGCTAAATATTAACCTGAGATTTTAAAACTTACACAGTTTATGAGATACTGCCGTAATAAATTATACTTCAGGGGAACCTGAATGTAATTCCAAAAGCACTGATTGCATCAGTAAACAGTATCAAGGCTAAGGTGTATGATGGCAATGATAAGTTGTTGAACCTAACCCTAGCCTTGAGCACTCCAATCACTGGAGATATTGTTTTGGCAAGTGGAGCTGGCGTGTATGATAGTAAGGATGCTGGAACAAGAAATTACACAGTGTCTGGTATAACTCTAAGCGGAGCGGATGCAGACAATTATTTTACTCAAGGAGGTGTAAATACAAGTATCATGGGTACGGACGGAGAGATTACTCCACGAACCCTGATTGTAACTCCAAATGCAAACCAGACCAAGTTGTTTGGAGAATTAAATCCGGTGCTGACCTATAACTCAAGTGGAGCGCTATATCCAGAGATACCGCTCTTCAGTGGTTTGCTTAGTAGAGAGGCAGGCGAAGCAGTAGGTTCTTATGAGATCACACAAGGTAGCCAATTGATGAGAGATAATGGAGTCTTCTTGAAGGACAACTACGAGCTTGTGTTTACTTCGGGGTTAGACTTTACGATTAGCGCTAAATCGATTACTGATACAGATATAACCGTTGCATCTATCTCAGATTTGATTTACACAGGTCCAGGTCAAACACCAAGTCCAGAGGTAAAAGACGGCACAATATTGCTTGTAAAAGACACGGATTATGAGTTAAGTTACGCAGACAATACAAATGCAGGCAAAGCTACGATTACCATAACCGGTAAAGGAAATTACAATGGTAATAGAGTTGTTACTTTTAATATTTTTCCATCTTTACTTACAATCACTGCAGATGATAAGAGTAAGGAGTTTGGAGAGTTGGATCCTACGTTAACAATAAGCTATATAGGCTTTGTAACCGGAGAGGATCAGGAAGACTTAACAGGGACCTTAGCCATTGGTAGAGTTACGGGTGAGTTGGCAGGTAATTATGCTATTGAAGCTTCAGGCTTAACGTCAACGAACTATGCGATTACTTATTCAATAGGGAGATTTACCATTACGAGCAAATCGATTACGGAAGCAGATATTGCAATAGCTCCGATAGCAGACTTGGTTTACAACGGTTCTTCTCAACGACCTAAATCTATTGTAGAAGATGGGGCGAATACTTTAAAAGAGGGTAGAGACTATACATTAAGTTATAGTAATAATATTAATGTTGGTGTTGCAACTGTAACGGTTAGCGGAATTGGTAATTATAAAGGCGACACAGAAGTTAACTTTACGATTGTACCAAAGGTTATAAGTATTTTAATAGCAGATCAAGAGAAAGATTATGCCGCTCAAGATCCTGTATTCGTATTTACAGCAGATCCCGCACTTTTTGGTTCGGATGTATTTACAGGCTCATTATCCCGAGAATCCGGCGATGGCGTTGGAGAGTATTTAATAACCCCAGGTACGTTAAGTGCAGGAGATAATTACACTTTAGATATTCAGACCGATGCCATTTTTAGGATTATCAGAATCGATAGTGATGGCGATGGGGTTGCTGATGATATAGAAGAGATTGATGGTACAAATCCAACAGATACCTGTGATTTTGTGTTGGCAAGTCAAACATTTACACCAAGAGCAGTATGGAATGCGTCAGATTGTGACAATGATGGAGTAACAAATGTACAAGAGAAAATCGATGGTACCGATCCATTGAATCCAGATAGTGATGGCGATGGAGTGATTGATGGCACAGAGAAAACAGACAATACAGATCCGTTAGGTTTTTGTTCTTCAGTTCCATTTAGTGTTACGATGATGCAGGGTCAAGAGTTCTTATTGGCAGACTGTGATGGCGATGGATTGAGTAATGGCGATGAGATTGGACCAGATCCAAAACAACCTATTGATTCAGATGATGATGGACTTACGGATTATTTAGAGTTCAATAATCACACAAGTTCAATAGAAGATGATTTGGAAGTTTTCAATTTATTGACACCGAATAATGATGGTGAGAATGATGTATTTGTGATACGTAATATTGAGTTGTATCCAGAAAACACCTTAGAGATTTATAACCGTTGGGGTGTTAAGGTCTATAGTGTATCGGGATATGGACAAAACGGAATGTATTTCACGGGTATTTCAAATGGAAGAGGAGTCATCTCGCAATCATCATTATTACCCGCAGGGACTTACTTTTATATTTTAAGATATAATAAGCCAAGCGCAGGACATTTTAAAGATCGTAAAGGCTATTTATACCTAACCAGGTAATACTTCAAAAAAGCAATATAAAAGGAATAGATAAAATTAAAAAGAAATGAAAAAAATATTCACTCTGATTATTCTAATTTCATCAGGATTGAGTTATGCTCAACAAGATGCTCAGTTTACTAATTATATGTATAATACGTTGAGTTTTAATCCTGCTTATGCTGGTTCACGTGGTACTACTAGTATTTATTTATCACAGCGTTCTCAATGGATAGGTTTAGAGGGAGCTCCAAAAACGAATTCACTTTCATACCATGTACCAATAGGATCTTCTAATTTAGGTTTAGGTTTGAGTATTCTCAATGATGAGATAGGTCCAGTATTGGAGAATATGATATCATTAGATGTTTCTTATAGTATAAAAACATCATATGGTTATAATTTAGCTTTTGGATTGCGCGCCAGTGCTCATATGTTAAATGTAAATTTTAATAAGTTGAATATTTTTAATCCAGGCGATGTATTAGCTCAGAATAACATTAATAATAGGATATCTCCTAACATTGGTTTTGGTATGTTTTGGTATTCAGATAGAAGTTATTTAGGTTTTTCCATACCTAATTTGTTAGAGACCAAACATATCAACAAAGGCTTAAGATCCTCTGCTAGCTCTGTCTCAAAAGAACGTTTGCATTATCATTTTACGGCTGGTTATTTGTTTGATATTACTCAAGATATTTTATTTAAGCCAGCAGTATTAACAAAGATTGTTTCAGGATCTCCACTACAGGTTGATGTTTCCTCTAACTTTCAATTTTATGATAGGTTTACCATAGGAGCTTCTTATAGATTAGATGCGGCAGTGAGTTTTTTAGCAGGATTTCAGTTGAATCCTAATTGGTTTTTAGGTTATGGTTATGATTTTGACACCACAAATCTATATACCTTTAATTCAGGATCTCATGAGGTTTTCTTACGTTACGAAGTATTTAGAAATAATAATGTAAAAGCACCACGATTCTTTTAAAACAAAAATTAAAAAAACATGAAAACATATTTTTATACAATATAATTTAAACAATCAAAAACCGAATAATAAAATATTTTTGGTATCCTCAATAAAGTTCGAATAATCAGCATTTGGACTCACCAGAATACCTCTCTAATTATTCTTTGCTATCAATCGATATTAAATGATACGTTTATTACACATATATTTCAGTTATTACTTATCTAGCTTTTAATATGCTTACAGCCATTATTTTTGATCTTTTATTAGAGGTAAACATTTAATACCTAAATTTTAAAGATTTGAATGATAAAGAACAATTATATAATAGAAAAAATTGGTACGTCTTAAATGTTAAATCAAAAAATGAGTTTAAGGTAGAATATTACATCAACCAATTAAATAGTAAAACTATAAGAGCTTTTGTGCCTTCAAGAACAGAAATTAGGCAATTGAGCGGTGTAAAAAAAGAAGTAAGAGTCCCGTTGCTGCCTTCAATAGTACTAGTAGAAAGTAATGAGATAAATAAAAAGCTTGCTTTTCAAGTACCAGGGACTAATAAATATTTGTTTTTTCAAGGCAAACCAGCTTTGATTAAAAATCATGTTATAAACCAGTTGGTAGCTATCAGTTGTGACTTAAATGTTGAATATCATGAATTAGAAACGTTAGAAAAAGGATATACTAGTGATTTAAAGCTATATGGTTTTGAAGGTAAGGCCGGAACAGTAGAAAAAAAGTCAAAAACATATTGTTGGATTACAATAGAAGATTTAGGATATAAATTAAAAATAACGTACAATAAATAATTTTTAATTCAAATAAAAATCGGTTAAGGTCAATTTGAGATTTTGTATTGAAGTGGCGCCAAAAATGAATCTATTTTTAACCTAAAAGTTGGTTTAAGTTATTAGTATCTCTTTTCAAATTTTTTTATTTTTCATTATGTACATCTTTATTTTTAGTTTCATCCATTATATATATCCTTCTGTATTTTTTTTCTTTTTGTGTCAAAGTATAAAATTCACTATACTTTTTTTATAATGCTGCTTATATCAAGTCTTTTATTATTATTCCCTTTCTTATTGCCAAGAAAAAATAACTCATATAGGATTTAATGTTAAAAAAAATTAAAATTATCTAAAATGGATTATACAACTAAAGATTCTTGTATCCTTTGTGGTAAAAGCACAGAGTATACATTAAAAACCCCAATTGAAGAGCGTATAAATTATATTGAAACCGCAGGTCAATTATGTCAAGTTTGTAGTTTTGAGGTTTACGGGGAAAAGCGTAAACAGGTATGATTCGCAATAATACTTATCTTTTTTTTAAATAATTGTTATTGGTAATAACAGTCCTACAGATTTGGCAATTATAAATCGTTTACAACATGCAGGTTTTAAAATTATTCCCAAAATTAATTTTAAAGGCTTTAATCTAAAGAATACCTCTAGGCTCTGCCTTGTGGTCTAGCTGAAAAGTTTAAAAAACGCAGATTTTTTCAAAAGACTTTGAAAAGGTGTATTTTAGAGAAATAAGCGAACATATTTTAAAAAGGCATAATAAAAGCTTGTTACTTTATCATTTGTTTTCCCATTGAAATATCGAAAGGTAGTTATCACAAAAGTAATAGGAGAAGGCTTAAAAGATATTTGTTTGGAAACTTCAGAACGCTATGAGTTACATTTTGTAGAAATTGGTTATGAGTCTAATCACTTTCATTTTTTAGTTAAAAGTGTTCCAAATTATTCCGTTTCTAAAATCAACATTTTTAGCTTTAAAAGAGACCACTAAAAAATGGTCGATGCCTATTAGGAACTGGGGCCTTATTTTAAACCAGTTTTTAAATATATTTGATAAAAGGGTTCAACTATAAAAAAGTTAAACCCTCGTAATTTTAGTTTATACACTTTTTGGGATAGTGTCGGAAAATTATCCAAAATTAAGGGAAACTACTTTGGCTACCTCTGTCTGTTGTAGTTCTTTGTTAAAATATAGGAAATACTTTTCTAAGGTTAATAATTTTGGCTCTTGCCTTTTTGATAGGCCTTAAAAACCTTATTTAGCCCTTCAAGTGTCATGGCGAACACTTTGTAACTAGTCAGTTGATAACGCTTAAAAAAAAATCTATATAATAGTGACGGTATTGCGGGATAACTCCTACTGTGGGATTATCTTACGCTTACTGATGACTCCTTCTCTGTATAAAGTTTGAAAATCTGTTTTATTTCTCGCATATCTATTTGCTTGTTGTCCATAATACCTTTTTATAAAAGACATTTAAAGCTAAACAAACAGAATTGACTTTTAGGTATTGACTTTCTTCCGCTGTAGGTAGTTCACTTTCACCCACCCCACTATGCACTTTAATTTTCTGTAGGTGTCATAATTGTCATAATATATCCGTTTGAGCATTCAGATTAAACTACTAGAAATTCTTTAAATTGAATAGAAAGGCCTTATATTACTACACTGATTTTCTTAAATAAAATCATCATATTTATTATTACCGCCAAATAAAAGCAAATCTTCTAGATTGTTATAATAATTTACTAGATCGAAATATATACATAACTGCTTTTCTTTTTTTGAATACTTATCAATTATAAATATCGATTCCATTTTTTCAAGTGAATCTTTTTGCATTCTTTTTGCAATAAAATCATAATCATTGCAAACTAGTAATTTATCGACATGATTTAGTTCAAATACACGACGAACTGCGTTAAAATAGTTATTAGTATTATATTTAGTTTTTAACTTTTTTTTAATTATCTTAGACTCTTTTAAAAATGGTGTGGTTCTATTTTTTCTTTTCAAAATATCAATTATGTTATAATTTCCAAAACTAGTGTCACTCGAACATAAAGGAATTATTTCATTAAAAGTAGCATTTTCAATAAACAATTTATTTACATCTTTAAGAAAATTAGGGAAAACTTTATTGGATATAATACTTTCCCTTTTAAAATATAAAAGAGTATTGAAATTTTCAAATAAAGATTTTGAGTAATTTATTGCTATTTTCTTCACTTCTTCTTTTACTAAATCATACCTCTGCAATTGTCCGCTTTTTACAGCAGAGTCTATGGTATCATACATATTTGTTGTTTTATATTTCAGGTACAAGTCGGCTATTATTTTATCATATTCAATTTCATCAATATCTAAAAGATTTTGAATATCTAATTGAGAAAAGCCAATAGCAAAAGTTTTTAAAACAGCTGTCTCTACAAAGGAAGTTTTTATTTTTTTTGTATGTGATAAAACAATTTCTTGTTTGATTTCTTTCATGATACTAATTTTAATTTAATTTGAACCCCTAAAATTTTAACTAGTGAAAGCATAATATTATGAATGAAGCCCAAAATAATTAATAGAAATTTCGTTAATGCTTTTAGAAAATGTTTAAACAAGACCATAAAATCAGTAATGGAGGTATTCTTTAACATAAGAGAATTTTCTATTTGAAATAGGAATCATAATTTTTTTGTTTAGTAAACAGTATTGTCCTCCACCATCTTTTACAATAGTTTCCAAATAATCAACATTAATTAAGAAGCTATTATGCACTCTAATAAAATAAAGGGATTCAAACAATTTGTCGAAATGCCCTAAATTCTTACAAACTGCAATACTAGTCTTATCTACTAAATGTATAGATGTATATCTTCCAGATGATTGTAAATACATAATTTTATCAACAGACAAAACTTTCATACCTTCCTTTACGCTAACTGCAATATATTTCGGAGTGCTATTAACCATAACCTAATTTATTCGTTAAAAATAACTTGTTGAGCTATTTATTATTTTTGTTAAACAAATTTAAAAAACATTTTTTTTTTACGAGTGACTTTTAATGTCTATTTTACTAAAGTAATTAGAATTATTTTTATGTATTAATTTTTGTAATAATCGCATAAATTTTGTGTTAATCGCATTTTTTATGAGTTTTATGACTAATGATATGTTAAAACTGATTATTTTTTTTGAATTTTTGTAATATCTTCTAATGAACTCACTTGCGCCTTCTTTACCTACAATACCACAGTATGATGCTGAAACAACATCGGTACTAGGATGTAATTCTTTTGAATTTTCTAAAATATTATTAATATAACCAAGAGTTTTATTCTTTTAATACCTTAAATCACTAGTGTCCACTAAAAATTAAACAAAGTTCTTTGAAATTATTGTAAGTCTGTATTTTAAGTCTCATTTTGAAGCGTGACGATTTGAAATGAATATTATGTTCGTAATTCAAAATTACGAAAATGAATCAAGGCAAAT
>NZ_JAQWOO010000005.1 GCF_029245835.1 Algibacter sp.
TGAATACAGCTCGGGTTCCAGTATTAGAGGTGGTACTAAGGTAAACCATATGGCGGACAAAACCATGAAATCGTTGCTCCAAATGTGTGCGCTCTCAGCAGTAAGGCACGATGCGCAGTTAAAGGCATATTACTTAAGAAAACAAGATGAAGGAAAAAATAAAATGCTGGTATTAAACAATGTGAGATGTAAAATTATAGGTCGAATCTTTGCTGTTATTAATAGAGATTCCCCTTTTGTAGATACTTATAAATTTGTAGCCTGATTTTTTATGGAAATTACTTGTTTTCTATCATAGAATACCAAATACGTTTGCCATAAAAACATTTAGTACGAGTTTATAAAACTTGACTTTGTTAAAAAAATTCGCGAACTTCATTAAAACGGAAACTTATCTTTGAGTTAAATGATCCTGTCTTTTTTTTTTATTTCAAATATCAATCGTATATTTGCGATAAGCAATATGAAAAGGAGTTTAGAACAAATAGATTATAAGCAAGATACCGAAGCATTAGCGAAATTCGCTAAAGCTTTGGCACACCCAACGCGTATTGCCATATTAAAACATCTTGAAAATCAATCCTGTTGTTTTACTGGCGATTTGGTTGATGTATTACCAATCTCGCAATCCACCGTATCGCAACATTTAAAAGAATTAAAAAACGCAGGTCTTATTCAAGGAGAATTAAAACCGCCAAAAATAAAATACTGTATCAACCACGAAAACTGGAACACTGCAAAAGTATTATTCCAACAATTTTTTGATTGATATTTTTTTAATAAACACATCGTCTATTGGCGATAAACAAATAAAATGATTATGACTAAAGTAATTAAAGTATTAGGTACAGGATGCCCAAAATGCAAAACAATGACGGGTATTGTTCAAGATGTGGTATTAGAAAATAACCTAGATGCCACTATCGAAAAAGTAGAAGATATTATGGAAATTATGAAGTATAACGTCATGACTACGCCAGCATTAGTAATCGATGATGTGATTACAATAAAAGGGAGGGTGCCAAATAAAAATGAAGTATTAGAGCTTTTGAAAGCCAACTTTACTATAAAAACCAACAACCCAGATAGTGGTTGTTGCTCTCAAGATAAATGTTGTTAATACCTGTTTATGTTTGATTGGGTACAAAATATAGCCGATTGGTTGGTTTATGATGTTTTACATTTAACCAAGGGCCAGCATTTAGCAGAAGCCCTTAATTTCTTTATTTATGATACCACAAAGATTTTGATTCTTCTTTTTGTGGTGATCTTCTTTATGGGAATCGTAAATAGTTACTTTCCAATAGACAAAGTTAAAAACTACCTTTCAAGACATAAATTATACGGATTAGAATACCTTATGGCAAGTCTTTTTGGCGTGGTCACACCTTTTTGTTCTTGTTCTTCGGTGCCATTATTTATAGGTTTTGTTAGAGGAGGCATCCCATTAGGTGTCACCTTCGCCTTTTTAATTACATCGCCATTGGTCAATGAAGTTGCTATCGGACTTTTTGTGGGTTTGTTTGGTTTAAAAACAACAATCATTTATATAGTTAGTGGGGTGTTATTGGGCACAGTATCTGGTATTATTCTTCAAAATTTAAAATTGGAACGCTATCTCACACCTTGGGTGAAAGAGGTATTGGTAAACGCACAAAGAGAACAAGATATATTTCATGCCGAACAACAAACCTTTAAACAACGTTTGCCAATTATTTGGGCAGAAGTTGTGAAAATTCTTAAGGGTATCATTCCGTATGTTTTAATAGGAATCGCCATAGGTGGATTGATGCACGGCTATATTCCAGAAGGCTTTTTTGAAAAATATATGGACAAAGACAATCTGTTTGCGGTTCCTATTGCTACAGTGTTGGCTGTACCCATGTATTCTAACGCATCTGGCATACTTCCCATAGTTCAAGTATTGGTCGCTAAAGGCATTCCCTTAGGTACAGCAATCGCATTTATGATGGGTGTGGTAGGGCTTTCGTTACCAGAAGCCATGCTTTTAAAAAAAATAATGACCTTTAAACTTATTGCCATATTTTTTGGTGTGGTAACACTTTGCATCATCATTTCAGGATATGTATTTAACCTCATATTATAAAACTTAAATCAATAAAAAAATGAAAGCAATCAAATTTTTTACAGTTTTAGCAATTTGTATCATGCTCCTTTCTTGTAATAATAAAGCAAAAAGTAAAACAACGTCTTTTGATACATCCGTTTCAAAAATAGAAGTGCTGGATTTTCACTCCACACACCGGTGTATGACTTGTAATGCCATTGAAGCAAATACAAAATATACATTGGATACATATTTTGAAAAAGAACTTAAAGATGAAAAAATTACATTTCAGGTGATTAATGTGGATGAAGAAGCGAATGAAAAAATAGCTGAAAAATTTGAAGCTTCTGGAACAGCTTTAATTTTGAATGTGATAAAAAACGGAAAAGAAAAACAAATAAACTTGACTGAATTTGCTTTTATGCAGGGTAACGATCAAAATGTATTTTCCAAAGAATTAAAAGCTAAAATTGATATGGAATTAAAGACACTCTAAATGGATTTTTTAAAGTCTCTTTTAGAGCATTATAATATTCCTGTTTTATCTGCTTTTATTCTTGGACTAATGACGGCCATCAGTCCGTGTCCGTTGGCAACCAATATCACTGCAACTGCATTTATTTCTAAAAATATTTCGAGTAAACAAAAAGTGTTTTTAAGTGGATTGCTTTACGCTTTAGGACGCGGGTTTAGTTATACCGCCATTGGTTTGATTTTATATTTTGGAGCAAGTAAGTTCCATATAGCTCGATTTTTCAATCAAAACGGAGAGAAATTCTTAGGGCCTTTATTGATAATCATTGGATTGATTATGTTAAATTTTATAAAACTCAATTTTTTAGGAAAATCGAATTTTCAAGAAAAATTATCAGATTATTTTAAGGATAAAGGACTTTTAGGGGCTTTTTTGATTGGTGTAGTTTTTGCTTTAGCGTTTTGCCCATATAGCGGTGCCTTGTTTTTTGGGATGTTAATTCCCATGACTATGGCATCAGCAGACGGCCTTTATTTGCCCATTATATTTGCCTTGGGAACCGGATTGCCAGTAATTCTTTTTACCTACGTATTGGCATTTACAGTAACAAAAATTGGGGTATTCTACAATAGCATTACTAAAATCGAAAAAGTCATGCGAACAGTTGCGGGTGTCGTGTTTATTTTGACTGGCTTGTAATATGTTTTCATTTTCACTGGAATATTGTAATAGTCAAAACTTTGGTGAACTTCATAAATTTAGAGTCAGGAATTAGCTAAATAGACAGTTTTGAATCCTCATTTTTCTTATCATTTACAAAATCGTTACACAAGCCTGTTTATTGTTAACTTCAAATGCGGTTAATAACTCGTAACAATTCTCTACCAAAAGACTCTTAAGAATTTCTATTTTGCATGTCTTATCCTAATGAGTTAAAATGAAAGTCTGTATTGCCGAAAAACCTAGTGTTGCCCGCGAAATTGCTGCTGTATTAGGAGCAAACACCAAACGCGATGGCTATTTTGAAGGCAATGGCTATGCAGTTACCTACACGTTTGGGCATTTATGCACCCTCAAAGAACCGGTTGATTATAAACCCTATTGGAAAAGTTGGGATTTAAATAATCTCCCTATGCTTCCTGAAAAGTTTGAAACCAAAGTGTCTTCTAATTCTGGTATTAAAAAGCAATTCAACATTGTAAAAAGTCTTTTTGATAAAGCCGATATGGTTATAAACTGTGGGGATGCAGGGCAGGAAGGAGAGCTAATTCAACGTTGGGTGATGAATGAAGCCAATTACAAAGGTGAAGTTAAGCGTCTATGGATTTCCTCGTTAACTACAGAGGCTATTAAAGAAGGCTTTCAAAACTTAAAACCATCAAAAGATTACGATAATTTATATTATGCTGGCTTTTCTAGATCTATTGGCGATTGGTTGTTGGGTATAAATGCGACTAGATTATACACCGTAAAACATGGCGGGTACAAACAAGTGTTATCGGTTGGTCGTGTGCAAACACCAACATTAGCTATGGTTGTTAATCGATTTAAAGAGATTGAAAACTTTAAACCACAACCATATTGGGAATTACAAACGCTTTACAGAGACACGTTATTTAGTTATGAAGACGGGCGTTTTCTTAAAAAGGAAGATGGAGAAGCTCTGGCTAATAAAGTAAAAGAAAGTGATTTTGAAATTGAATCTATTACTAAGAAAAAAGGAAAAGAGTATGCCCCAAAATTATTTGATTTAACAGGGCTACAGGTGTATTGCAATACCAAGTTTGGGTTTTCGGCTGATGAGACTTTAAAAATTGTTCAGGCCTTATACGAGCGAAAAGTGGTGACTTACCCTAGAGTAGATACCACATTTTTACCGAATGATGTATATCCTAAAGTATCTGGAATTCTTCAGAAATTAACCAACTATTCAAAATTAACACAACCACTTTTAGGTAAAAAAATTAAGAAGTCTTCTAAAGTTTTTAACGATAAAAAAGTCACCGATCACCATGCCATAATTCCAACGGGTATGCAAACCAATTTGCAATACAACCAGCAACAGGTTTATAATATTATTGTAAAACGTTTTATAGCGGTTTTTTATGATGATTGTACGGTGTCTAATACCACAGTTTTAGGAAGTGCAGCAAAAGTGGTTTTTAAAACAACAGGCAAAGAGATTTTACAGAAAGGATGGCGCGTTGTATTTGAAAATTCGGATAATAAACAAAAAGAATCAGGGATTTTGCCAGCTTTTGAAAAAGGCGAAAAAGGACCACATGAACCTTCTTTTTTAGAAAAAGAAACCAAACCACCAAATCAGTTTACAGAAGCAACATTATTACGTGGTATGGAAACCGCAGGGAAACAGGTTGATGATGAGGAATTACGAGATTTAATGAAGGAAAATGGTATTGGACGTCCATCAACGCGTGCCAATATTATTGAAACCTTATTTAGACGTAAATATATAAAGCGAAATAAAAAACAGGTGCTACCAACGGTTACTGGAATCCAATTGATAGACACTATTCAAAATGATTTATTAAAATCTGCTGAACTTACAGGGTCTTGGGAAAAGCAATTAAAAGATATTGAGAAAGGTGAATATACAGCAAGTGCATTTATAAAGAATATGAAGCGCATGGTTGATGCTTTGGTGTATGAGGTAAGAAGCGAAAAACGTGCTAATATATCGCATGCAACAACCGTTAAGAAACGTGCTGCAAAAGCAGAAGCTAAAAAGGGAGCAGGTATTACTGCTGAATCTTGCCCTAAATGCAAACAAGGACAAATTATCAAGGGAAAATCGGCTTATGGGTGCAGTGCTTATAAAACGGGATGCGATTTTGTGATGCCTTTTAGCTTTGCCGGAAAAAAGATTTCAGAGAAACAATTTATAAGACTACTTCAAAAGGGTTCTACAGTTAATTTAAAAGGGTTTAAAACAGATTCTGGTAGAGTAGAGGGTTTAGTTCGATTTGATGAAAATTTCAAGCTAAAATTAGAGCCTAAACAAAGTGCAGCTAAAACAAAACCTAATGAATTGGCGTGTCCTAAATGCAAAAAAGGAACTGTTATTAAAGGAAAAACGGCTTATGGCTGTAGCGCCTATAAAACAGGTTGTGATTTTAAAGTCACCTTTGATGCTGTTAGAGCAAAGATAAACGGACAAAAACCAACTAAAGAACTTGTGCATAGTATTTTAAATGGAAGCATCTAAAACTAGCCATAGACACTTTGTAATCTTTAAACCTTACGGGTATTTAAGTCAGTTTACAAGTAACGACTCCAAGCAACAATCAAAAAAGTTTTTAGGAAGCTTAGCTGATTTTCCTGTTGGGATTATGGCTATTGGTAGGTTAGACGAAAAGTCTGAAGGGCTGTTGTTACTGACTACAGATGGCAAAATGAGTGCTCACATAAATAGCCAAAAAGTAGAAAAAGAATATTATGCGCAGGTTGATGGCGCTATTTCATGGGAGGCTATACAGAAGTTAAAAACCGGTGTTAAAATTAGTGTTGAAGGTACAACCTATAACACCAAACCATGTAAAGCTTTTGAATTGGAAGCCATTCCTGAGTTGCCTAATCGTGGAAAAAAAATAAGAGATAATCGGCATGGTCCAACTTCTTGGGTGTCTATTACGTTAAAAGAAGGGAAGTTTAGGCAGGTTAGAAAAATGACTTCTGCTGTTGGTTTCCCAACGTTGCGATTGGTTCGTGTTAGAGTAGGCGATATTCATATAAATAATATGCAGGCTGGCGATGTTGTTGAGGTTTTGGAGTTGGGACTTGGAAGAGTGAAGTCTTAAGCGAAACTACTTAATTTTAAAGATTATAGCTACTAATTACAAACTAAAGGTTAGGGATTGAGGGATTTGTTGAAACTCCCCGACCAAGGAGGGAGCGACTCCCGAAAGCCTGACCCCTTGGGGTAACGGCCAAATACTTTAAACTTCTAGTTTTTTTAATTCTGTATAGTTTTGGTTTAAGCGTTTAAGTAAAAATCCATAAATAAGCTTGTAGAATAGCCATATAACAAGCACAAAAACTACGGTAAAAAGCGTCATGATGCTTATGGCTATTAGCATTTGTTTGTCGCTGAAATTTTCTAGTTTACCTGAGATTTCGGGGTTGTTGTGCATGGCGTAATAGAAGCCTATTATAAGGGATAAACCTGCTATAATAAGGTTGTAAAGCACGTAATAACGGATGACTTTACGTGTTTTTAAAATACTTTCCATTAGTTTTTTTGCACTGTCTGTAACAGAAATAGATTTATGCGATTTGTATAGTAAATAAACAAATAGTAGGATGATGGCGTAACTAATGATTGAGATTACTGTTAAGGCATAATCGTTCTGATAAATATCTTCTAGACGCTGCTTGTAAGTATCTGATGAGAAATAGGGAATGGAATTCACTAAAATCCAAAAGATGAGTTCTGCGATGCTAATGTAAAAAAGGGTCTTGACTATGGAAGACGATTTTTTTTGTAGCATCGGGTAAATATCTGTAACCGAAAGTTTCTTTTTTGAAGACTCTTTATTCCAGTCTTTTTTTAATAAATCTAATTCATCCATAATGTTACGGATTTAAAATGGTTTTAAGTTTCGTTTTTATTCTGTTCATTTTCACACGTGCATTAACCGAACTTATTCCTAATGTTTCACTAATTTCTTTATAATCTTTGTCTTCTAAATACAAAAAGACTAAGGCTTTTTCAATGTCGTTTAGTTGGTGTATAGCTTTATAAAGCACTTTCAGTTGTTGTTCTTCTGTGTTATCATAATCCTCTGCTTTTATTTTAAATTCTACACCAGCATAATCTTGAGTATTTATAGTGCGTTTAGATTTTCTGTAGAGTGTAATTGCGGTATTTAAACCTACACGATACATCCAAGTACTGAATTTTGCATCCCCTCTAAATTTAGGATATGCCTTCCAGAGTTGGATGGTTATTTCTTGAAATAAATCATTATGTGCATCATAATTATTAGTGTACAAACGGCAAACTTTGTGCACAATATTTTGATGCTTTTCTAATAATTCAACAAAACTATATTCTAGTTCTTTATTCAATATTAATGGTGTGGTTTAGTTACTAGGTAAGTAGCTAAATTTTTTAAAACGTTACATGTAAATCGAAAATAAATTTTAAAAACAATGATTTTGATTTATTTATTTATAAAATATTTGATATTTTTTTACTTCTATACTTTAAAGTTTTTTATAAAAATAGATATTTTATAAATACTTAAACTTTTAGTTTGTATAATCTGCTTTTGTTGCTGGATTTCAATAATTTAATAACGCAGTATAGATAAAAACTATAACGTGTTTTAAGTTTGTATTTAGCGGTTTAGAGCTATGGATGGTAGCTAATATATAAAAAAATAAATTAGCGATTTTTGGACTGAAGTTTTTTAAAATATTTTGAACTTCTAAAAGTTTTTAGTCTTAATATTTGTTCAATTATAAGATTAAATTTTTATATATACTTCTGGATTTTGGTGATTTTAATATTTAAAATTTCAATTCATCATACAAATTTTACAGTTCGGTAATTAAGTGTTTTGGCTATCATTTTAGTGTTGCAAATTTGTGGCATCAATCTGAATTTTAAACATCAGTAAATCAAAAAACGAACAGTAAAAATTAATCAATCATGGAAAAATTAACCATCATTTTCATCACTCTAATTAGTTTTCAAATAGCAGCACAAACCCCTATTAGCGGAAAAGTATTTAACACAAAAAATGAACCTATTAATGGTGCTAATATATATTTGGAAGGCACTTACGACGGAAGTACATCTCTGGAAGATGGATCTTTTTCATTTAGGACTTCAGAAACCGGGACACAAACTTTAGTGGTGTCGTTTTTATCATACGAAACGTTTACAATGATAGGCGACGTTACCTTTATGAAGGACGTGACTGTTAAGCTTCATGATGATGTTAATACTTTAGATGCGGTTGTGTTATCAGCAGGAACATTTTCTGCAGGCGATAATAGTAAAGTAAACGTTTTAAAGCCACTTGATGTAGTAACTACAGCAAGTGCCTTAGGCGATTTTGTTGGTGCTCTACAAACTTTACCAGGAACAACAACTGTTGCCGAAGATGGTAGATTATTTGTACGTGGTGGTGATGCCAATGAAACTCAGATTTTTATTGATGGTATTCGTGTGTTTACGCCCTATTCACCAACAACCAATAATGCACCTACAAGAGGGCGGTATTCGCCATTTTTATTTGATGGGATTACCTTTTCAACGGGTGGATATTCAGCAGAATTTGGACAAGCCTTATCAAGTGTTTTGCTTTTAAATACCGTTAATGAACCAGACCAAGAGAAAACAGATATTGGAATTATGAGTGTTGGTGCAACACTTGGTAATACCCAAAAATGGGAGAAAAGTTCATTAAGTGTAAATGCATCATATATCAACTTAGCGCCTTATAACGCTATTTTTAAAAATAGAAATGATTGGATAAAACCCTTTGAAACGGCTTCTGGTGAAGCGGTGTTTAGAAAGCAAACAAGGTCGGGTTTATTTAAGTTGTATGGTGCCTTTGATACTACAAACTTTGAATTGACTCAAGAAGATATTAACGAACCAGAAGGTGCCTATTTTAAATTAAATAATAATAACTTTTATGTAAACGGATCGTATCAAGGCGATTTAAACGATACATGGACCCTTTTTGGAGGCCTTAGCTACACACGAGCTAAAAACAATTTAGACATCATTAATAGTGACATTAATGACGATGAAAACTCTTTACACGCTAAGCTGAAATTAAAAAATAGAATTAGTAACCGATTCAAACTCTATTTTGGCGCCGAGTATTTTGCAACCGATTATAACGAAACGTATGCTGATGAAACCGTTAGTAAGGAGCGCTATGGTTACAATAATAACATTGCAGCCGCTTATGCAGAGGCAGATATTTTTATATCTAAAAAAATGGCCTTTAAAACAGGTTTGCGCGTTGAGTATAGCGAGCTGTTTAAAGAGTTTACATTGGCTCCAAGAGTATCATTGGCCTATAAAACGAATGATAAAAGTCAGGTATCTTTGGCGTATGGGAATTTTTATCAAAACCCATCAAGTAATATTTTAAAGTTTAACCAAGTATTGAAAGCTGAAAATACCTCGCATTATATTTTTAATTACCAATACAATGCTGATAGAAAATTGTTTAGAGCTGAGGCCTATTATAAAAATTATAACAATTTGGTGAAGTATGATACCGATTTTGCAAGTTTTGATAGTAACTACAACAGCAATGGAAGCGGTTTTGCAAGAGGTATCGATTTCTTTTGGAGAGACAGTAAAAGCATCAAGAATTTTGATTATTGGATGAGTTACTCTTTTTTGGATACCGAGCGCGATTATCAAAACTACCTAACTAAAGCACAACCTAACTTTGCAAACACGCATAATGTATCTTTAGTTGGGAAATATTGGGTAGACAAATGGCGCAGTCAAGTTGGGTTTAGTTATGCGTATGCTTCCGGAAGAACATTTACCAATCCTAACAAAACAGGTTTTTTAAATGATAAAACCAAAGACTTTAATAGCTTGAGTTTAAATTGGGCGTATTTAATAAGTCCGCAAAAAATATTGTATGCCTCCGTAAATAATGTCTTAGGATTTAAAAATATTAATGGCTACCAATATGCGAATACACCAAATGCAAATGGCAATTTTAATAGGCGCGCATTACAGCCTGCAACAGATCAATTCTTTTTTGTGGGATTCTTCTGGACCATTAGCGAAGATAAAAAGTCTAATCAATTAGATAATTTATAGGGCGTTACCCCAAAAGGGGTCGGGCTATCCGTTGCAAGTCCTCGCACTTCCTTCGTCAGGCTGTGGGCTTTCCACTACTATCCCTAACGCGGACATATCTGCTGGCTTAGTTTTTTAACTGAAAGAGTTTTGTTTATAGAAAGTAAGTTTATTGTTTCGCGAATATGAAATCGTTTCATTGTTTTATATCCATCCGTAAACGAAATTATTCATTTTTACTGACAAAGTCAAGTGCAATCGAATTCAAAATTCAAACAAGAAAGCATCCTTCTTTACATTAGACCTTCAAAAACCTAGTATTCCCTAATATGACAAATATCATTTTTATTTTACTTAGTAATTAATAACTTTAGTTTGTTGAATATGTGATGATTAAGTCATAAGCTAAAACTAAGTATCATGGAAACTAAAAAAAATCCAAAACTAGAAATAGGACGAAATAGCAGCATTTTTTTTGCGATTGGACTTAATTTAATGTTGTTTTTATCTTGGCAAGCTTTAGAGTATAAATCGTATGAAAAAGAAGATGTAGTTATTGATCTTGTGGAAATGGAAAGCAAGTTTGAAGAGGAAATACCATTGGTTAATTCTATTGCTACACCACCTCCTCCACCACCTCCAGCTATAGTGACTCAATCGGTAGAGATTGTAGAAGACACTGAAGAAATTGAGGAAACCGTTTTTGAAAGTACCGAAACAGATCAAAACGATGCTATTGTAGAGCGCGAAATAGTAAGTGTAAGTGATGTTGAAGTTGATGAAATAGATGAAGATGTGGAAGTGGCTTTTGCAATTATTGAAGATGTGCCTGTATATCCTGGATGTGAGGGTTTATCAAAAATGGCTACAAAAGATTGTTTTCAGAAAAAAATACAAGCGCATGTTGCCACAAATTTTAATTATCCACAGGAGGCTTTAGATTTAGGCATTCAAGGGCGAGTATCTGTAGTATTTATTATTGATAAAGATGGTACTATTAAAGGCGTACGCTCTAGGGGTCCTGACAAAATGTTACAAACAGAAGCAGAACGAATTATTAGTATTTTACCAAAAATGAAACCTGGTAAGCAGCGTGGAAGACCTGTAAAAGTAGCTTATGCTGTGCCTATATTCTTCAAATTTCAAGGAGATTAAGTTTATAAAAAGGTTTTATATCCATATGAAAAAAGGCAGTTTGAAAATTTTCAAACTGTCTTTTGTTTTTAATTAAATAAAGTATTTTTCAGGGTTTTACATTTCATCAACAAAAATTAACAGTTCGGTTAATCCTTTTTTAAAAAAAACGAGTTCTGTTGGATATTTGTTTCATAATTAAAAGTAAACCATTATGAAACATTCAATCATCATTATTAGCCTATCCCTTTTTATATTTTCTAGTCTTCAAGCTCAAGACAAAAAAACAAGTGATATTACTGTACTTATTTCAAACTTTGATACAAATCAAGGAAAAGCCTATATAGCACTTTACAATTCTGAAGCTAATTTTTTAAAAAAAGGTTTTGAATCTACTTTCAAAAAAATTGATAATAATAGTTGTAAAGTTACTTTCAAAAAGGTACCAAACGGTGTTTATGCTATTTCTATGTTTCATGACGAGAATGATAATAATAAAATGGACACGAATCTTTTTGGCATTCCAAAAGAAGATTATGGTTGTTCAAATAATGCCAAAGGTTTTATGGGGCCACCAAAATGGGAAGATGCTAAATTTCAAATCAACAATAAATCAATTACACAACATATAACACTTTAATATTTTAAACACATGAAAAAGCTAATCATTATCGTAACACTATTAATTTCAGGGTTTGTAAGTGCACAAACTAATTATGACAAAGGCATGCAAAAAGCTTTCGAACTTTGGAGTACTAACCAAGCAATTGAAGCATCAAATTTATTTGAGCGTATTGCTACCGCAGAACCAGATAATTGGTTGCCACTTTATTATGCTGCACAAATAAATATAACCAGTAGTTTTGGAGAAAGAGACGAGCAAAAACTATCTGCAAAACTTAAAAAAGCACAAAATTTAATTAATGATGCTACAGCGATTTCAAAAGAAAACCCAGAAATACTGGTTTTACAAGCTTTATTACATACCGCTTGGGTGGCTTTTGATGGTGCTACCTATGGCATGACACTCTCTGGTAAAGTTGTTGAGCTTTATACAAAAGCCAATATGCTTGCGCCAAAAAATCCAAGAGTGGTGTATTGTAAAGCAGAATGGGATATTGGTGGCGCTAAATATTTTGGACAAGACACTACACCATTTTGTAAAGATCTTCAGCGTTCCTTAGAACTTTTTGCTAACTTTAAACCAGAAACAGTATTTCACCCTAATTGGGGAGCAGACCGTGTAAAAATGCTATTAGAATCTTGTGAAAAGTAAGCACATTATATAAAAACTATTATGAAAAAATATATCACCATTACAATTATTATTGGATCTGCTGTTTTCGTAATTGGCAACCTGTTCTCTGGTGGATTCAATTTTAAAAATGTTAATGAGTTTTTAATCGATTTTAGTTTTTATCAATTGTATTCATTCGTTTTAGGTTTTTCCAATATGTATTTTTTCGGTTATATGGAGCGCCGGAACTGGAAAAAGAATGATACGTTAAAGCGCTTAATTATCGGTATTCTTGGTGCAATTATTATTACATTAATTGGGTTGTTTTTACTTAGAGCTTCCATAGCCATAGTTTATAGAGGTATTAGTTTTAATCAATTTCTATCCACCGAGCAGTTTAGGTATTATCAATTTGGTTTATGGGTAACGCTAACCATCGTTGTTATTTTTCATGTTATTTATTTTTATAATAAGTATCAACAAAACCGAATTAAAGAACAAAAAGTTATTGCAGGAACGGCAAGTGCAAAGTTTGATGCTTTAAAAAATCAATTAGACCCGCATTTTCTATTCAATAGCTTAAATGTATTAACCAGTTTAATTGAAGAGAATCCAGACAATGCACAAAAGTTTACCACCTCATTGTCAAAAGTATATCGGTATGTTTTAGAGCAAAAAAACAAAGAATTAGTTACCGTAGATGAAGAGTTGCAATTCGCAAAAACCTATATGTCATTACTCAAAATGCGATTTGAAGATAGTATTGTTTTTACTATGCCAGAGCAGGCCTCTAACCCAGATGCTAAAGTGGTGCCATTGTCATTACAATTGTTGTTAGAAAATGCAGTAAAACATAATATGGTAACCTCTAGCAAGCCCCTTAAAATAAAAATCTATGAAGACCAGGGTAGTTTGGTGGTAGAAAATAATTTGCAACCTAAGCAAATAGTTAAAAAGAGTACTGGTGTGGGCTTAAGTAACATAAAACAGCGTTACAATTTATTAACTAACAAAAAAGTAAACATTAATAAAGAAGCAAGCCGTTTTGCAGTAGCAATACCAATGCTTACTAAAAAAACATCGATAATGAGAACAGAACAAACATCGCCACTAGACGATAGCTATATGCGAGCACTAAACCACGTAGACGAGCTAAAAGGCTTTTATTATAGCCTCATTTCCTATTGTTTAGTCATACCATTTTTAATTTTTATAAACTACAAAACCTATTGGGGCTTTCAATGGTTTTGGTTTCCCATGTTCGGTTGGGGCATAGGTTTAACAATTCAAGCTTTTAGAGTTTTTGTTAACGATGGCGCATTTGGCAGAAATTGGGAAAAGCGTAAAATGGAAGAATATATGAACAACGAAGAAAATAATTGGGATTAAAAATTTAAAGATTATGCAAAGATTACCTGATTTTGAGACAGACAAAAAATACGCAAGAGCACGTAAACGCATTGAAGAAATAAAAGGATTTTATCAGCACCTGCTTGCCTACTGTTTATTTGTGCCATTTATAATTTTTATTAACTATCATACCTATTGGGACTATAAATGGTTTTGGTTTTCAGTAATAGGTTGGGGTATTGGTGTAGCCATTCATGGCTTTATAATTTTTGTACACAAAGGTACGTTTGGAAGCAAGTGGGAAAAACGTAAAATTGATGAATTGATGCGTAAAGAAGAAAATAAGTGGGATTAAAAAACTAAGATTATGGAAAATTATAAATTAGAACCTTACGAAAATAAAGATCATAGAAAAGAACAAGCCTATGTACGTGCCAAAAAGCGCGTAAAAGAGCTAAAAGGCTTTTATTGGCATGCCTTCTGGTATGTTGCAGTAAATATTTTTATCGTGTTCATGATTGTGTCTAACGGTGGTGATTTATTCCATTTCGGCACCTATTCAACCGCTCTTTTTTGGGGGATTGGTTTGGGTTTTCACGCGCTAGGTGTATTTGGTAAAAATGTCCTTTTTAACAAATCTTGGGAAGAAAGAAAAATTAAAGAATACATGGATAACGATAAAGAACAATGGAAATAATACAATTTGGGCGTTACCCAAGAGTCGGGCTTGAAGCCTGTCTTGAGCGCAGACGAAAGGTAACTAGTTTTGGCTCGATGCACGCCTAGCCAAAAGCCTAACCAAATTAACCCCTAAGTTCTAACAAACTTTTATTTTAAATTAAATAATATAACAACCCATGAACGTAATTATTATAGAAGATGAAAGACCATCCGCAAGACGTTTACAAAGGATGCTTCAAAAGTTAAATTTAGAAACCCAGATTATGCTGCATTCCGTTGAAGAATCTATCGACTGGTTTCAGAATAATCAACATCCAGATTTAATATTTCTAGACATTCAATTAAGTGACGGACTATCGTTCGAGATTTTTGAAACTATCGATATCAAATCAGCTATTATTTTCACAACAGCTTATGATGAATATGCGCTTCAAGCTTTTAAGTTAAATAGTATCGATTATTTATTAAAACCTATTGATGAAGACGATTTAGCAACCGCAGTAAAAAAGTATCAGGAACGCACACCACAAAAACAAGCTGTAACCTTAGACTTTAATGATATTAAAAAACTATTGGTTAATCCTTTAGATCGTGAATACAAAAAACGATTCTCAGTAAAAGTAGGGCAACATCTAAAACTCATAAATATAGATGAGATAGAGTGTTTTTATAGCGAAAACAAAGGCACATATTTATACACCACAGAAGGTAGAAATTATCTTTTAGATACAACGCTAGAGCATTTAGCAGACGAGCTAGAACCTCAAACCTTTTACCGAATTAATCGAAAATTCTTTGTAAACATCAATGCTATAAAAGATATGATAAGTTATACTAATTCAAGACTACAAGTAAAATTAAATTCTTATAGCGACCAAGAGGTTATTGTAGCTCGAGAGCGTGTCAAAGATTTTAAGGCTTGGTTAGAATAATTTTCTTGAACTTTTTTAAGTTGTAATATAAATTTATTCAAAAACAACATCGTCTATAAAAATATCTTGCCTACTTCGATAACTACTCGAAAAAATAGTGAGTCCAGACCTAATACAACTTAAGTCTAATTTTTTAACACTAAATGAGTATTTTTCCCATTTGGTAGAGAGCTTGATTTCTTTAGATTTTTTTGCTGTATCTGGATAGGGTTTGTCTTTGCCAATAAGACCAAAACCAATAGTTGCTACAACATTGTTTTTACTGGATTTTGCCCAAAAGCTAAATCTTTTTGCTCCAGATACGTCATAACCTCCAAGTATGTCGCCCCAATCATTTGCAGGATTTACTAAGCCCAATCCATACCAATCGTATTCTTGATTGTAACTAATTTTTAAAGCTGCCTTTCCAGAATGTTTATCACTTTTATGTTGTGAGTCTACTGTCATAACTTTATAATTCCCCATAAAAGCTGAAGCTGTATAAGGCTCATTTTCAACATCTTTATAAACGTAAAAAGGTAAATTGACTTTTGGTACGAGATATTTGCGTTTTTTTGCATCTTTATCTTTTACAACAATCCCAGTGGAGGCAATACCAACATTATTATATGTGTCTTTTACAAAAACATATACTTTTATTGGACCATCTTCCTTTGGTAATTGTATTTGAAAACTATTGGTTATATTTCCTCGAAACTGCAACGCATTTATTTGATCGCGACGTTTACGGCTACCTGTTCGCTGGTTGTAACTAAAACGCACCTGTAAAACGTCGTTTTCTATATCCGCAATATCTAAATCAACCGAAACCCATGAGCCGCTGCTAACTGTATCCTTTGGCAGGTTAAATGATTTAATTTCTGGTACATGATTAATGGGTTTGTTAGCCGTATAAGCTTCGCGTATTGCCCAATATTGTGGCCTTGTCATATTGTTGTAATGCGTGAATAACCAAGGTGCAATAAAATCTTGTCCTGAAGCGTAATGAAACACAAACACACCCAAATTTGCTGGCTTATTTTTTATCCAGTTGTTATAACCGTTTAAAATAGCATCATATTTCTGATGGTCATTGGGCTCTACTTTTACGCCACTAATTTCCTGTTTAATGTCCCATTCTCCAGTAATACCAAATTCTGTTAATATATAGGGTTTGTCAATGCCTTTTTTATCGAGTTCATCAGCGAGTAAGTTCGCTCCTGGGCCATAACTGTTTAAGCCATAAATATCGAGAGAAGGCACGTACTTCTGCCACCAATCCAATCCAAAAGTCCATGCTTCAACAGACGTTATAGGATGAGAAGAATCTTTTTGTTTGATGGCACTACAAATGCGTTCTAATAATTTCGAATAGGCCATTTTTTCTTCATCTGTTGCCGTGTTTAAGTAGACTTCATTACCAATACCCCAAGTTAAAACTGCAGGATGATTTTTATACTTTTCAACAACATCTAAAGCATTTTGAAACATGTCTTCTTTACCTTGAGTGTTTTCTAGATAATTAAAACGATCATCATCTTCCATTCCCGGACGACCATGACGCATCCATATACCAAGCATAACTTTAATGCCATTTTTATGAGCAAATGCAAGTAATTTGGGTGTGTTTTCTCCAGTAGCCCAAGTTCGAATCGTATTTACACCAAGAAACTTCAAATCTTTAAAATATGCATCATAATTGGCTATGTTTTTGTCAAAACCAAAAGTCACTCCTTTAACCATATAAGGTTTTCCATCCACAATTAATTCCCAATTGCCATTATTTTTTTCAATAATAGTTTGAGCATAAATATTTGGGATATTTATAAAAACCAGAAGAACAAAGATTAATTTAATTTGATTTTTGCTCATGTTTTAGAATTTGTAAATGTAGATCAATGATTCTATGATAAAAAAACCGTTGCAAACTTTTAGCTATATGAAAATTCTTATAAAAGGTTAAAATATTTATTTCTTAACCAGCCTACGCATAGCAACCCATTGTTTAAGCATAGCTTTTGCATTTTGAGCAGGATAACCTAAAACAGTTTCGCCGGCTTTAATATTATTCATAACACCAGAACCAGCCCCTACAGTTGCCCCAGATTCTATAATAGTGTGGTCTTTAATAGAGGCACTTCCTCCAATAATAACTCCATCACCCAAAGTTACAGAGCCTGCAAGTCCGCTGTGTCCTGCCATAATGCAAGAGCGTCCCATGACACTATTGTGCGCTATTTGTACAAGGTTGTCTATTTTACAGCCATCACCAATAATGGTACTACTAAATTTAGCGCGATCTACACAAGAGTTTGCGCCAATTTCAACATAATGTCCAATAACAACGTTTCCAATTTGCGGTATTTTTGTTAATCCACGACCATCATCACTTGGGCGATAACCAAAACCATCAGCACCAATACTCACATTGGTATGAAAAATACAATGGTTACCTATTATACAACGTTCTCTAATTACGGTTCCAGACCAAGCTATCGTATTGTTTCCGATAGTGGTTTCGTCAAAAACACAAACATTAGGATAAAGAATGACGCCTTTTCCAAGAATAACGTCTTTACCAATATAACAATTAGCGCCAATTTTACAGCCATCTCCAATTTTAGCAGTTTTGTGGATTACAGCTGTTGGATGAATATCTGTTTCAAATACTGGTGCTGGCGGGTTAAATAATTCTAATACTTTAGCCATAGCCAAATCGGCATTCTGCACTTTTATGATGGCACGATTATCACCAGGTTCTAAAGTTAAATTATCATTGACTAAAACAGCAGAAGCCTCAGAATCATCCCAATATTTTAAATATTTACTGCTACCTATAAAGGTGATATGGTTTTTTTTAGCGTTTTGAAGTTGTTCCGGGCCTTCAATTAAGTTGGTAGTATTACCAATTAACTCCCCTTTTAATAAGTCGTTAATTTCTTGTATAGTATAAGATGCCATGTAGTTTTTTTTAGTGTATTTGTAAAACTACTAGAAAAAAAAGAGAAATTAGAGTTTTTATTCTTCAATTCTATTCTCGTCAAAAGCAGAGGGTAATAATTTCGGAATAAATTTAACCACTAAAGGTAATAGTAATGCACCACCAGGAAGTAAAAATATAGCAAGACTAGGTATCGATTTAAAAATGTCAAGTAATTGATCTTGTACTTTTTTTTGTTCTTCTTTATTCAAATCTCTAACGGTTGATTGGCTAATTAAAACCATAAGTTCTTTACTATCTTTTAATTCTTGATATAAACGTTTACTGTTTCTAGTAATGAGCTTATTAACCATTTTACTAGAGTTGTTATAAAAGCTTTGTACCACATTTTTTGAACTCAAAAGCGCAATGTTATCTTTGTTTACGGTATAAAATAGATTAACCGCTTTAATAGATTGCTGTGTTTTGGAAAAACTTAGGTTTAAATCTTGACCGAGTTTTTCTAAAAAATGTTGCTCTTCAACATCAATCATCTGGTCACTCCAAGTTGCCATACATGCTAAGTCTAAAATGTAATATTTCTCAAGCTGAGTTTTTACATTTTTAATAGATTTTTTATAATTTAAATGTGAGTTTTCTTGATAACGTAAAGAGGATTCAAATAATTTTATTAAGCTTTCATCATATTGGTTTTTTGTTTCTTTAGAGTTTAAAACATCAAGCGATATTGAAGTAATGGAAGCTTCCATATTTTTTAAATAATCTGTGGAAATTTTAAGATTTTGTAGGTAAGCTTTATAAGCTAATACATCCACAAATAAAAGTGCATTTATTATAAAATAATTAAAGTTTTTGGTAAGTAAATTGGCATCAATCTGGATGCGCTTATGAATTATTTTTTCTAGTTGTTCACTAGATTTTTTTTCACCTAATAAATCTTTAAAGAAAGAGGTTTTAATATCATTAATACTTGCGTAAAAACTATTAACACTTTCAACAAAAGATGTTTTACAATGTGAATTATAATACGTGTAATATAAGGCTAAGCATAAATTAGTTTTACAAAGTTCTTCTTCTGTAAGATCCTTTTTGTGTATTACCTGGTTAACAACATCTAGGTTGCTGCCATAAATAAAACCACATGCTCTTAAAGAATCATAAAATAATTCTTCATCATATTTTAAAAAGCGACTATTTGCTCCAATTTCTTTAAGGAGCTTTTTAATCCAACCTGCAGATGATGGGTTCATAGTTCAATTATCATATAGATTGTAAAAGTAAACTTTTAGTTGAATATGCAAATTAATTTTTAGCTAAGAAAGTTTTTAATCAACAAAAATCGCTTCTAATTGCTTCACTAGTATTTCCATATCAATATCAGATCGGTTTGTTAGTATAGAAATAACGACACCTTCTTTAGGATACATTAATAGTATTGTGGTAGCCCCAACACCACCACCAGTATGATAGTATTTATGGGTATTGTTTTTTGTGTATTCAACAGAAAAACCAATACCATAACCCGTAATTTTTCCAGATTTCAATATTTGGGAAGTCAACATTTCAGACAACGCTTTTTTAGAAACTGTTGTAGGCGAAATTATTTCTTCTCCAAATTTGATTAGGTCTTCTGATGTCGATAAAAAACCACCGCCAGCAACTTTATATTCGTTTGCAACAGGAGTTGAAAGCACGCGTTTTTTTCTGTAAAAATCACTTGTATTTGGAACGTCTATTTCAGAATCATCTAACATGGTGTTAGTCATTCCTAAAGGTTTAAAAACAGTATTTTTTACTAAATCATTAAAATCTGTTTTCGAAATTTTTTGCATCACTTCACTTAGTAAAACATATCCAAAAGTATTATAAGAAAACTGAGTTGAGGGTTCAAATAAAAGCGGATCGTTTTTAAACAATTTCACGCCTTCAGTAATTGATATCTTTTTATTTATAGTAAACTCATTGCCTTTGTAATGTCTTATTCCTGCAATGTGTCCACCTAATTCTCTAATGGAAAAAGCATATTTTTTTTTCGGATAATCAGGCAGATACGTGTAAATGCTTTCATCTAAATTAATAGAATTATTATCTATTAAATTTGCAAGGGCTAAAGCTGTAATTGATTTTGAAATACTAGCAATTCTAAAAAGTGTTTTTGATGGATTAACTTTAGTTTTTGGTTTACGTTTGGCATATCCAAAGCCTTTAGACCATATTAATGTCTCATTTTGAGATACAGATATGGACATTCCAGGTATACCTTGTTGGCGCATAAACTTTTTAGCACGCTTTCTTGCGGTATTAATTTTTTTATCAACAAGGGTGTCTGCGTTGAGGTTAAATCCAGCTGAAGTCAAGAATAATATTAAAGAAGTTAAAATATGTTTCACGGATATATTAAGTATGTTTTACGAGTTTTTTTGAAGCGTTCTAAGTCATCTTGCCATGTTGCTTTTATAGCTTCCTCAGATAATCCAGCTTCAATTTGTTTTTGGAGTTTATTAGTTCCTGCATGTTTTGTAAACCCATCGGTTAAGAAAAAAAGTGATTTATCTGTTGTGTTTTCATAGGCTTTAATAATCCATTTCAAAGTCATTTCATCTTTAATAGTAGCATTACTTAAATCTTCACCATAACACAATTCACTTTTATGTTTTGGATGTTTAGCTCCAAAATTTGCATGAGGTGTATACGTAAACGTCATAGTTTCAGGATTTAAAAAAGGTGCTCCATAACGTTGAAATTGAAATTCTGTTCCGCGTCCAGCATTTACATTAGTGCCTTCAAATAAGCCCAAACTTGGATACAATTTTATGGATTGGTCATTAGGAATGTTTGGGGAGGGTCTAATTAAAAGACTATAAGTTTTATTATGTGTGTAATTAGCACACGGAATAATCGTTATATCACATCGCGCTTCATTTGATAGCCACTTTTCTCCATTAACCATTTGTGCATATTCACCAATGGTCATGCCATAAACTAAAGGAATTGGATGCATGCCTAAAAAGCTTTGATGTTGTTTTTCCATAGTTGGACCATCTATATATTGCCCATTTGGGTTTGGTCTGTCTAAAATTAATACAGGAATATTGTTTTCCGAACAAGCTTCCATAAGATAGTGCAAGGTTGAAATATAAGTGTAAAAGCGTACTCCAATATCTTGAATATCAAAAACTACAATATCTAAACCTTCAAGTTGTTCCTTAGTAGGTTTTTTATTTTTTCCGTAAAGAGATACAATAGGTAGATTAGTTTTAGTATCAATATCATCTTTAACTATTTCACCAGCATCTACACGACCCCTAAAACCGTGTTCTGGAGAAAACACTTTTTTTACGTCCATATTTAGGGCAACCAAAGAATCAACTAAATGTGTATTAGTGTTATCATTTTTAAATATTACTGAGGTCTGATTCGCCACAATTCCAATACGTTTTCCTTTCAATAAAGGCAAATACATTTCAGTCTGGTTGGCACCAACAACTATCGAACTATCATTTTCAAATTGATTAGGTACCTCAGTTTCTTCATTCAAGCCGTTCTTTACTTTAGAAGCACAAGAAATCATTACCAAAACAATCCCTATAATTATTGGGAAAACTGTATTTTTGAAAACATTAAATTTCATTAGCAACTTTGAATTACGAGTTTTTTTTAGCTAAACGCATTATTGGTAGTAAAGCGTATAAAAGTAGCATATCGGCACCAATAATAAAAATTGGTATCGCTGCAATTGCTATTGGAATTATTGTTATGATGATTGCTATTGCAACAGGCATTGGCTTACAGCAAAAAATACGCGATAAAGTGGTGGCATTTAATGGTCATGTAACCATTACAAATTACGATAATAATAACTCACAAGAGAGTGTTATCCCAATATCAAAAACCGAAGATTTTTATCCAGATTTCAAAGCTGTAGAAGGGGTTCGCTATGTGCAAGGTGTAGCCTCAAAATTCGGAGTAATCCGAACCGAAACTGATTTTGAAGGCCTGTATCTAAAAGGCGTAGGAGCAGATTATAACTGGGGTTATTTTAAAGAGTTTCTTATAGAAGGAAAACTCCCAGACTACACACAAAAAAGAAACGAAGATGTACTTATTTCAAAATATTTAGCAAACAGATTACATTTTAAAGTGGGTGATAATTTTCAAATGATATTTGCGAAAAACGACCCTGAAAAGCTTCCAAATATTATTACTTATAACATTGTTGGCATTTACAATTCAGGATTTCAAGAATTAGATGCACAATACCTTATAGGAGATATTCGTCATTTACAACGTATCAATAGGTGGGACAAAGACCAAGTAGGCCATTTTGAAGTTTTCATCAACGATTATAGTACCCTCGATAAAAAGGGTGCGGAAATTCATCAAAATATATCCTCGCTATTAGACTCTCAAACCATAACCGATAAGTATTATTCTATATTTGAATGGATTAAAATTTTTGATAAAAATATTTATGGCATAATCGGCATCATGATACTTGTTGCAGGTATAAATATGATAACCGCATTGCTCGTTTTAATCTTAGAACGAACAAAAATGATAGGCGTTTTAAAAACACTAGGCAGCAGTAATTGGAGCATACGAAAGCTTTTTCTATACAATGCTTCGTACCTCATATTATTAGGTTTATTGTGGGGTAATATTTTAGGTTTAGGCTTATTATTTGCACAAAAGTATTTCAAACTTTTCCCGCTAGACCCAAGCGTGTATTATGTAGCCGAAGCACCAGTTTATATCAGTTTAGGGTATATTTTAGCCCTAAATATTGGTACTTTAATTTTGTGTTTGCTCATGCTACTTGTGCCATCGTACATCATCACAAAAATTTCTCCAGTAAAAGCCATTCGGTTCGATTAATTAATTTTTTATGGCGTTACCACAAGGGGTCGGGCTTTTATTCAGGCATTTATATTTAAAATTCATGAACATAAATGTTTCGTTACAAGTCCTCGCACCTCCTTTGTCGGGCTGTGGGCTTTCTACTGCAATCCCTAACGCGAATTTAAGCTACTATTTAATCCTTTTAGATTCAATGGAGTGATAGAAAAAGACACTTTAAACAAAGAAAAATAATTAAAAATCGAGCAAGTAATTGGTTGCTTAAAAAAACGTATAACAGCTATTTTAAAACAATGTTTTCAATTTCAAGGTTAAAAACTTCAGCGTTCTTGTTGCCAATTAAAAAAGCAATCATTTCCATTTGTTTTCCTGAAAAATTAGGGGTGTCTAGTTTTCTGCCACGAAATGCAGGATACATATTTTTAAATGGAATTTCTATAGTTTCCCAATCTTTAGAAGTATCAAAAGAAACCACATAAGAGTAATAGTCTGAATCATTTTCTTTTATTCTAAATTGATAGGTTTTACCATCACCTTTCAATTTAATACAAACCTTAGAGTAGGGATCAGTTTTTTTGGTATCAAAACGATATTGCACCATCGAAAAACCACCATTATTTTCTAACGAAACATCTCCGAAAAAAAAACCATTACCAGCGTCGTTAATTTTAAAATTACCTTTAGAGCGCCCCCCCATAACAACGTCGTCAACAATTTTCCAATTAGAAATATCGCTTTTAGAATCAAAATCAAATAGAGTCATAGGGTTTTGTATTATTAGTAAAATTAACAGTACTAAATTCTTCATTTAATTTGTCATATTTTATTGACTCAAGTTAATGAAATAGTAACTATTGAATAATACCCGCACAACTTACACGTGCACCAGCAGCTCCAGAAGGTTGCGATGTTAAATCATCAACACCAGCGTGCACTATAATCCCTTTTCCAAGAATATCTTTAGTGGCATCACCACAACCAATACACCATTCATCTGTAGTAAATGAAATCGTACCGTTTCCATTTTCATCAGCCGTAAAATTGCCTATATCCCCTTTATGAAAACCAGTTTCTGCGCCCCATTTACCATGTGGTTGTGCTGTAGGATTCCAATGACCACCAGCAGATTTTCCATCAGGAGAGGAGCAATCAGAAGACGCGTGAATATGGATGGCGTGTTCTCCTGGTGTTAAACCACTTATTATGGCAGTCATACTAACTTCACCACCTGCTTCTTTAAAAACCACATTACCGCTTACGCTACTACCGCTTTTAGCGTTTAAAGCTATTTTTATTTTTTTAGGTGCAGTTACTGCAGTTTCGATAACCTCAGTTTCAACAGTTTTTACTTCTTTCTTTTCTTTTTTACAAGAGGTGAAACCTATGGCTAGTGCTATTAGTAGGATACTTAATTTTTTCATTTTTTTTGTAATTTTTATTTATCGAAAGTTAAGATATTAATAACTGAATTGCAAGAGTTACCATGATATATGTCATATTTTAAATTAAATAATTACTATAATTTTGGTATAGAATTGTTAGGTATGTTAAAATCATTAGTCAATAAATATAATATTGCGGGTCCTCGTTATACGAGTTATCCAACGGTTCCGTATTGGAATCAAGAGTCGTTTTCGCTAAAAAAGTGGAAAAGTTCATTAATACAATCTTTTAAAGAAAGTAATGCAAAAGAAGGGATTAGTTTATATATCCACCTACCCTTTTGCGAAAGCCTATGTACATTTTGTGGATGTAACAAACGGATTACCAAACAACATAGTGTAGAGTCTCCATATATACAAGCCGTTTTAAAAGAATGGCAATTGTATTTAGAATTATTTGATGAAAAACCCCTGATAAAAGAATTGCATTTAGGTGGCGGTACACCAACCTTTTTTAGTCCAGAAAATTTAAAACATTTAATAATTGAAATTCTAAATACTTCTGAATTAGCAGTAGGCTACGAGTTTAGTTTTGAAGGTCATCCAAATAATACAACTCGTGAGCATTTGCAGGCTTTATTTGATGTTGGTTTTAGACGAGTAAGTTATGGCGTGCAAGATTATAACGAAACCGTACAAAAAGCTATTCATAGAATTCAGCCCTTTGAGAATGTAAAGAAAGCTACAGAATTAGCTAGAGAAATAGGATATACATCCGTGGGGCATGATATTATCTTTGGGTTACCGTATCAAACGATAGAACATATTGAAGAAACCATTTTAAAAACCAAAGCGTTACTTCCAGACCGATTAGCATTTTATAGTTACGCACACGTGCCGTGGATAAAAGGCAACGGACAACGTGGGTTTAATGATGAAGATTTACCTTCTGCCGAAGAGAAAAGAAATCAATATGAGTTGGGAAAAGAATTACTAGCAGAGGTTGGATACAAAGAAATAGGTATGGATCATTTTGCTTTACCTACAGATTCGCTTTATAAATCTATGATAGATGGCAAATTGCATAGAAATTTTATGGGTTATACCGCTTCAAAAACACAAAGTATGATTGGTTTAGGCGTGTCATCAATTAGCGATAGTTGGTATGGTTTTGCCCAAAATGTTAAAGGTATTGAGGATTATTATAACTTACTAGATAATAATATTATACCAGTTTATAGAGGTCATATTTTAAATAATGAAGATTTAATAATTCG
Organism: Algibacter sp.; assembly: GCF_029245835.1. Taxonomy (GTDB): domain Bacteria; phylum Bacteroidota; class Bacteroidia; order Flavobacteriales; family Flavobacteriaceae; genus Algibacter_B. The sequence continues at coordinate 26,121 of NZ_JAQWOO010000005.1, forward strand.
TAAACATATTTTGAATTTAATGTGCCAGTTTGAAACCTCTTGGACAAAAGAAAACCTGTATTTTAAAGAGTTACCAGACGCTTTAATTCAATTAAAAGAAATGGAAAAAGATGGGTTGATTCAAATCCATTCTAATACTATTAAAGTCACCAAAATCGGACAGCCATTTATTCGAAATATATGTATGGCGTTTGATGTGTTACTGCAACGTAAGCAGCCTAATACGAAGTTATTTTCAATGACTGTTTAATTAAAAATATATTCATTGATTTTCAAAATTAATTATTACTGTTTAAATTGTCATTAACTTGTAAACCGGAACCTAAAAAAATAAACCATGAAAAAAATTATTATACCTATAGATTTTTCTGAACATTCAGAATATGCACTTAAAACGGCAGCAAAATTAGCTAAGAAACATAAAGCAGAATTGTTGGTTTTACATATGCTAGAAATGTCTGATATTATGCTATCGGCTTCAGATGGACTTCAAAATCAAAAAGCAGCATTTTTTCTTCAATTGGCAGAACAGAAGTTTAACAAATTTTTAGATAAAGATTATTTATCAGATGTAAAAATTACACCATTAATCAAACATTTTAAGGTGTTTAGTGAGGTTAATAATATCGCTCTAAAACAAGATGCAGACTTAATAGTTATGGGCTCTCATGGTACAAACGGTTTAGCAGAGTTTTTTGTTGGATCCAATACAGAGCGTGTGGTGCGAAATGCTAATATTCCCGTATTAGTGGTTAAAAATAATGTATCTGATGTTAATTTTGATGTGATTGCCTTTGCTTGCGATTTTTCAGAAGAAACTATAAAGCCGTATTTAAATGCTGTGAAAATGTTCGATAATGTAGGTGCTAAAGTATATATGGTTCATGTAAATTTACCTAACGAAAAGTTTATGAGTTCTTTAGAAATTGAAAAGAAAGTGGTTAATTTTTTCGCTAAAGCAGAAGGTAGTTTAGGGAAATTAGAAGATGTCCAGTATGTATCTGATTATACTGTAGAAGACGGGATACTAAATTGTGCTAACAAAATAGGCGCAGATTTAATAGTTATGCCAACACACGGCAGAAAGGGACTTGCACATTTCTTTGAAGGTAGTATTGGTGAAGATGTAGCAAACCATTCTACATTGCCTGTAATGACGTTTAAAATATAATTAGCTTGATGTTTCAGTACATAAGTTTTAAAATTATGTAGCTTTTATTTTAGGACGGGGCATAATAAAGAATAACGTGTTTGTGTAAGGGACGTTGTGGTTTTTACATTTCAAATTAGATCTTTAGCAGACTTCAAATTTTGATAATAAATAGGTCACTCTAAAAACAAAAGCCCCTTAAAAAGTGTAGGCTTCCCTTAATTAGAACTGCTTAAATTTCTAATATTATCAAATTTATTATTTTTAATTCTAATGGAGCTAGCTCCATTAGAATTAATTTCTACATATTTTACTGGAGGTATTTTTCCTAATGCATCATGAGGTCTAAAATGATTATAATCATCCATCCATATTTGTGTTTGCACTCTAACTTGTTCTATGGTTTCAAAAATATATTTATTTAAAACACCTCTTCTATAGCTTC
>NZ_JAQWOO010000021.1 GCF_029245835.1 Algibacter sp.
AATAAATCTGTAATTTTAGAGTAACAAAACATAGATAGGTTTTTAGATTAATAAATTGAATTTCAGTACTTTAATTTACTAAAAATCTATCTTTTTTACTATTAAAACTTATCTAAATATTAATCGAACTCAGGTTAATAGGTTTTTTTAAGGGACTGTTTAACATAAATAATAAAATCGTTTTAGTTATCAATATTTTTATTATAATCCCATTTATTACTTTAGGTTTTAGAAGATTGAATGATGCTAAATTTGTAAAGTGGCTGTTTTTAATTCCAATAGTAAATTTAGTTTTAGCAGCTTTTCCCTCAAAGTAAAAAAGAATCGAAATAAAAAAAACTGCTCGAGGGGACGAGCAGCTTCTTTTTTGATATGAGCTTTCAAGCTTAAATGAAAACCCATATCTAGATCTAACCAAAAACCTAGAATTTTACAGCAAATCCAGTATATACTCCTATAAAAAATGGCGAAAAATCACCTGAAGTATTATTAAATGTATTGAATTGATATTTAAATAAAGGCTCTAAATTAAAATTGAATTTTTTAGAAAATTTATAGTTTAAACCCAATCCAAAATTTGCACTATAGCTTAATTTATTTATGTTACTAGCCTCTCCAAGTATGGTTCTATTACCATTGTCTTCTTCATAAAATACTTTGTTGCTATTTAAAAAGAAAGAACTAAACCCTCCAATTAGGTTTACGCCAAATTTTTTATCAGAGAGGGTGTATTGAATTTCTAAAGGCACTTCAATATATCTTAAATTTTGATTTATAGATGCATTAGATGAAGCTATTGCCGTAGGTGTATCAGAACTTATAGTTTCTGAGCTAATAAGAGATATATTATCACGAGCAGGGCTAATATTTTGTAAAGCGCTACTTGATGTATTGATGCCTATAGATTGAAAAACCACAACATCGTTGGTGTTATAACCTAAATTTACACTATGGATTCCAGAACGCATACTTAACTTTTTGTTTATAGCATAACTAGCATAAACACCATAACTCATATTAATATCACCAGACTTAGAGTTGCTATTAAACTGCGGGTCTATGGATGAGCCATCTTTTAAAGTATTAAAATAAACGGGTGCAATATTTGGAGCAACACTCCATCTGTTTTTTAGGTTGTTGTTGTCTTTTTCAATAACTTTTTTGGCATTGTTTAGGGCGTCTTCTATAGAACGTTTGTTTTCTTCAGTTTTAGTGTAATCAATAGTTTTATCGTTTGCGTTTGCAACAGCTGTATTATCTTTTGAAGTTTCTTTAATAAGTGTATTCGCTTTTTCTTTGTTTACTACTAATGGCAATTCGTTTTTATTAGTATCTATATGCGTGTTGTTTTTTTTAGAAGTATTGGCGATATTAATTGTATTTTCTGATGTTTTTTCTAGATTTTTTAGACTGTTTTTTTCTGTTGAAGCATTATTAGCAATAGCAGTATTATTTGAATCAACTATATTTTTATTGATATTTAATTTGTCAGAGGAAGATAACTTCGTTTTACTTTTATTTTTTGAAGTAGAGGTTTCAGCAATAGAAGCTTCTTTAGGTAAATTGATTTTGTCTGTTATTGTTTCAGATTGCACTTTTGAAGGGGTGTTTAAATCATCATTTGAATCATTTAAATCATTCTGAGTATTATTATCTACAGCTATAGTATTTGTTTTGTTACCGTCATTTAAAGGGGCATTCTTTTCATTATCTACAACTTGATTGGTAGAACCTTCATTTATTTCATTAAGAAAAATACCGCCAACAGTTAAAAGTAGCAGTAACAAGGCTGCAATACCAGCATAACGCCACCAAATTGGAATAACACGGCGTTTTCCCTTTTTCGCACTTAGAGTTGCTGCTATATTTTTCCAGACAGCATCACTAGGCGTGGCTTCAAAATCTTTGAAACCTTCTTGAAACAATCTATCTATATGTTTTTTATTAATCATTTATAATGATTGAGAGCGTTGTGTTACTTTATAATCTTCGATGGTTTGCTTTAAAATAAACCTAGCACGAGCTAGATTAGATTTTGAAGTTCCTATGTTTATCTCTAGCATGTCTGCTATGTTTTTATGTGAATAGCCATCAAGTACATATAGGTTAAAAACTAATCTGTATCTATCTGGCAATTCTTGAATGATTTTTAAAAGATAATCTATGGAGATGGTGTCTTCATCAACTTCCAATTCAACATCCTCTATAGAATCTTCATTTATTATATCAAACACTTTTTCTTTTCGGTAACGTTGTAATACGGTGTTTACGGTAATACGTTTTATCCAACCTTCAAAAGAGCCTTTATTTTTATATTGTTCAATTTTATTAAAGATTGTTAAAAATGCATCTTGCAAATTATCTTCGGCTTCGGCATAGTTTCGTGAATACTTTAAACATATAGCGAATAATTTACCCGAAAAGAGTTTATATAATTCGCCTTGTGCTTTAGTATCATTAACCTTACAATTTTCTATGAGTTGTTTTAAACTCAATTTTAAACATGTATTAATTAATACTTACTACTCAATAACTGGCACTTCAATAGTTAAATACTGAGTTTCTCCGCTAGCGTCCTTACCCTGCCAAAACTTAAAAATGTAAGAGCCGTTACTAGTGACTTGAAAATTAAAAGTATCTTCAACCAAATTGTCTTCTTCAAGAGTCTGGCAGTCGTTGTTGTCAAAAACATAAGTAATTGGAGCAACGGTACGCTCATTATTTTCTTTTAAATAATAAAACTCTTTAAAAGCATGACAAGTTGAAGGTCTTAAATACGAAACTGTAATTGGGTAAACCTCTCCTAACATAAATGCATCAGGGATGTCTACACTTTCAACTGCTAATACTTCAAAACTGAAACTTGTATTATCATCATCAATACTACAAGATGCAAAAAATACAAGTGTTAAGCAAAGAACTAAAATCTTTTTCATGGTAAATAAATTTGGGGTTAAATACATGTTTGCAATATGTAGATGCAAAAAACATAATAAGGTTGCGTGAAAAACGAAGTTATTTTAATTAAAAAATCCCGAATTAACGGGATTTTAAATTATTGTTCTGATACTGCTTTCCTAACCTTGCCTTCAAGCTCATCCATAAGTTCTGGATTATCTTTTATTAAGGCTTTTACAGCATCTCGACCTTGGCCGAGTTTGGTTTCATCATAACTAAACCAAGAGCCACTTTTCTTTACAATGTCATGTTCTACAGCTAAATCTAATATTTCACCTACTTTAGATACGCCTTCGCCGTACATAATATCAAATTCGGCTAATCTAAATGGTGGAGCTACCTTGTTTTTAACTACTTTAACTCTTGTTTTATTACCCAAAACAGCACCATCTGTACTTTTTATTTGTGTAGAACGTCTGATATCTAATCTTACAGAAGCATAAAATTTTAGGGCATTACCACCAGTTGTTGTTTCTGGATTACCGAACATGACACCAATTTTTTCACGTAATTGGTTAATAAAAATCACAGTACAGTTGGTTTTGCTAATAGAGGCTGTTAGTTTTCTTAAGGCTTGAGACATTAAACGCGCATGAAGTCCCATTTTAGAGTCTCCCATTTCACCTTCAATTTCACTTTTTGGTGTTAAGGCTGCAACAGAATCGATAACTACAATATCAATAGCGCCAGAACGGATTAAATTATCAGCAATTTCTAAGGCTTGTTCTCCATTATCAGGCTGAGAGATAATTAAATTATCAATATCAATACCTAAATTTGCAGCGTAAAAACGATCAAAAGCATGTTCTGCATCAATAAACGCAGCGATACCTCCAGCTTTTTGGGCTTCGGCAATGGCATGTAACGTTAGTGTTGTTTTACCAGAAGATTCTGGGCCATAAATTTCAATTACTCGACCACGTGGATACCCACCAACGCCTAAAGCAATATCTATACCTAAAGAGCCCGATGGAATGGCTTCTACATCTACTATGGCAGAATCGCTCATTTTCATTACGGTTCCCTTTCCGTAGGCTTTGTCTAGTTTATCTAATGTAAGTTGTAATGCTTTTAATTTTGCATCTTTTTCTTTGTCGGTGCTCATTTCTTTGTGTTTTCTGAAAAATTGTATGCTAAAGTACTATATCTTTTTTCACAATACAATTTTAAGACGCAACCTTTTTGCACAATTTGCATCTTGTTAATAAAGTGGAAAAATTTTGCTATCAAATTTACCAATTGAATTTTTGAATTGAGACTAACTCTAAACTTAATTAAAGCATCTAGATTTTTATTTAGGTGCTTTTTTTATGGATGAATTTTAAGCTTAGGTTTTGAAATGACCCTTGCCGATACCTGCGCTAGGGATTGTAGTGGCATCCTTTTTTTGCTGCCGCCTATGGCAAAAAAAGATATAACGAAAAGCCCGACCCTTGGGGAGCGCCCAAATTGTTTTAATTATGTAGAAATTGTACATTTGCATTTTAATATTTTCTTTAACCTTAAAAATTAGTATAGCATGCAACTGTACAATACGTTAAGCGCAAAAGAGAGAGCAGAGTTAATCGAGAAAGCCGGAAAGGAGCGATTAACACTTTCTTTTTATCAGTACGCTAAAATTACAAATCCTCAAGAATTTAGAGATCAATTATTTATTACTTGGGACGCATTAGACGTTTTAGGACGTATTTATGTGGCTACGGAAGGGATTAATGGTCAGCTTTCTTTGCCAGCAGATCGATTTAATGCTTTTAAAGCCCATTTGGATACGATTGATTTTCTAAAGGACATCCGTTTAAATATTGCAGTAGAGCAGGATAACATGTCTTTTTTAAAATTAAAAGTGAAAGTGCGACATAAAATTGTTGCCGATGGGTTGAATGACGACACGTTTGATGTGACTAATAAAGGCGTGCATGTTGGTGCAGATAAGTTTAATGCACTTATTGAGGATGAAAAAACAGTTTTGGTGGATATGCGTAACCATTACGAAAGTGAAATTGGGCATTTTAAAAATGCGGTAACGCCTGATGTGGATACGTTTAGAGAATCGTTAGACATTATTGAAGCCGATTTAAAAGACCATAAAGAAGATAAAAACTTGGTGATGTATTGTACGGGAGGTATTCGTTGTGAAAAAGCGAGTGCTTACTTTAAGCATAAGGGTTTTAAAAATGTGTACCAGTTAGAAGGTGGGATTATTGAGTATACCAGACAGGTAAATGAAAGTGATCTTGAAAATAAATTTTTAGGTAAGAATTTTGTTTTCGATGAAAGAAGGGCTGAAAAAATTAGTGAGGATGTGATTGCGCAATGCCACCAATGTGGAGCGCCTTTTGATGTGCATACCAATTGCGCCAATGATGCGTGCCATTTGCTGTTTATTCAATGTGATGCCTGTAAAGAAGAAATGAATAATTGCTGTTCTACAAACTGTAAGGACATACACGCTTTACCTTTTGAAGAGCAAAAAACGCTTAGAAAGGGACAAGGCAATAGTAACGATATTTTTAAAAAAGGACGTGCAGACCATTTGCCTTATAAGAAGGACTTGAGAAATATTTTTGAGACTTTAAAAGTTGATAAAATTTAAAGCAAGCGTTATGCAAAAGATAGAATTAATGGCGCCTGCGGGAAATTTTGAATCACTTCAGGCAGCCTTAGACAATGGCGCAGATTCCATCTATTTTGGAGTTGAACAGTTAAATATGCGAGCCAGAGCATCTATAAATTTTACTTTAGATGATTTACAAGAGATTTCTAACCGATGTAAAGCTAAAAATGTTAGAACGTATTTAACGTTAAATACTATTATTTACGATCATGATTTATCTATTGTAAAAATCTTGATAAACAAAGCTAAAGAAGCTGATATTACGGCTGTAATAGCTATGGATCAAGCGGTAATTGCTTCGGCACGAGAGGTTGGAATGGAAGTGCATATTTCAACCCAAATAAACGTAACAAACATTGAAACGGTTAAGTTTTATGCCATGTTTGCAGACACTATGGTGTTAAGTCGTGAATTAAGTTTACGACAGGTTAAAAAGATTACCGAACAAATTGAAAAAGACCAAATAAAAGGACCTTCAGGAAAATTAGTAGAGATTGAAGTTTTTGGTCATGGAGCACTTTGTATGGCGGTTTCAGGCAAATGCTATATGAGTTTACATGCTTACAACTCATCTGCAAATAGAGGTGCTTGTAAACAAAATTGTAGAAAAAAATACACGGTCATAGATCAAGAAACAGGTTTTGAAATGGAACTTGATAATGAATATATTATGTCTCCAAAAGATTTATGCACCATCGATTTTTTAGATGAAGTTATCGAATCTGGTATTAAAGTACTAAAAATTGAAGGTAGAGGAAGAGCACCAGAATATGTTGCTAAAGTCATTAAATGTTATCGCGAAGCAATTGATAGTTTTGAAAATGGCACATTTAGCAAAGAAGAAGTAATCTCCTGGATGCAAACTTTAGAGACTGTTTATAACAGAGGCTTTTGGAGTGGTTACTATTTAGGACAAAAACTTGGTGAATGGAGCAAAGGGTCTGGGTCTTACGCTACGCAAAAGAAAATGTATATTGGTAAAGGCACTCATTTTTTTCCAAAAGCAAAAGTGGGCGAATTTAAAATTGAAGCTTATAATATCAATGTTGGTGATACTATATTAATTACTGGCCCAACAACTGGAGCACAGGAATTAGTTATTGATGAGTTTTTTGTAAACGATGCCAAATTAACTGAGGGAACTAAAGGTGATTTGGTAACTATGAAACTACCTTTTAGAATCCGTCAATCAGATAAACTTTATAAAATTGTTGAAAATAAAGTAGAAGCTTAATGGTAGTAATTACATTGCAACGAAATAAATGTATTGGTTGTAACTACTGCGTGGAGTTAGCACCAAATCAGTTTCAAATGTCTAAAAAGGATGGTAAAACGGTGTTGTTACATTCAAAAGAAAAAAAAGGATTTTTTACCTTAAAATCTTATGACTATTTCATTTTTGAAACCTGTGATAATGCTGCAAAGGCTTGTCCTGTTAAAATTATATCAGTTAAGGAACTTTAATTTTTTACAGTATTTATGAAGCAATATGGCAAATGCTTTACAGTAAATTTTTGACTATACATTTTGCTATGTTTCATCTAAAAGCTTTTGGAAAGAAGGTTTTAACGATTTTAGCAAAAAAATGGGTAGGAGTAAATTACTTTTTTCTAATATTTTCAAATCTAAAAAGACCCTTAGTACGACGTCTAATAAACTTAATTAGAAAGTTGAATTTAATTGAAAAAAATTTAAGAAAAGCTTTGCTTTATAGTCTCTTAGAATAACCTTATATTTACGTCCAAGAAGGTGTTTTTTTAAAAAAATCTTTTCAAAAACAAATTTTTAAAAATTCATTATCAAGCCTTTACAGGTAGGGCGAGATTCAAAAATAGTTATTAACCATCTTTCGATAGACCATTTGTTCTATTCGGAATCAATATATAAAAATATGGCTTGCGCAAGTTGCTCAACTAAAGACGGCTCTCCAAAAGGCTGCAAAAATAATGGTACTTGTGGTACAGATAGTTGCAATAAGTTAACCGTTTTTGATTGGTTAGCAAACATGTCTCTTCCAAACGGCGAAAAACCTTTTAATTGGGTTGAGGTACGTTATAAAAATGGCAGAAAAGAATACTACCATAATACAGAAAATTTAACATTAAGTATTGGCGATATCGTCGCAACTCAAGCAAAATCGGGTCATGATATTGGTATGGTTACCCTTACGGGTGAATTGGTACGTGTTCAGATGAAGCGTAAAAATATCTCAGAAACGCCTGAGGAAACCTTGAAAATTTACCGAAAAGCAAGTCAAAAGGATATTGATATTTGGTCGGTAGCACGCGATAAAGAAGAGCCAATGAAGGTGAAAGCACGTCAATTCGCAATCGATTTGAGACTTCAAATGAAAATTTCAGATATCGAATTTCAAGGCGATGCTAGTAAAGCAACATTTTATTATACAGCTGAAGAGCGTGTAGATTTCCGAGAATTAATTAAAGTTTTTGCCAGAGAATTCAGAACCCGAATTGAAATGAAACAAGTTGGCTTTAGACAAGAAGCAGCAAGACTTGGTGGTATTGGTTCTTGTGGACGCGAATTATGTTGTTCTACTTGGTTAACCGATTTTCGATCCGTAAGTACATCAGCGGCACGTTACCAGCAGTTATCATTGAATCCGCAAAAATTAGCGGGTCAATGTGGTAAGTTAAAGTGCTGTTTAAACTATGAGTTAGACACTTATCTTGATGCCTTAAAAAGTTTCCCTAAAACAGACACAAAATTATATACCCAAAAAGGAACTGCAGTATGTCAAAAAACAGATATTTTTAAAGGACATATGTGGTACGCTTATGAAGGGGAGTGGATGAATTGGCACAAAATTACAACAGAGCAAGCTAACGAAATTATTGAATTAAATAAACAAAAGAAAAAAGTATCTAGCCTTGAAGAATATGCCTCAGATCTTATAGAAGTAGATACTAAAGAAGTCTTTGAAAACGTTGTGGGTCAAGATAGTTTAACACGTTTTGATAGTCCAAAACGCAATAATAAACGTAGAAATAATAGAAGGAAAGGAAATCAAGGCAATAAGAATACTGGATCAAACAAAAGTGCAACACCTAATAAAAATCCAAACCAGAATAAACGAAGAAAGAATACTAAAAGAAAACCACAAAACAGTAAAAATGCTGAAAAATAAAGCCATATTGTTTTTTTTAACGTGTTTTTCTATTATGGTTTCGTGCGATTCTAATAGCGTTTATGATAATTACAAATCGGTTCCTAATAGATGGCATAAAGATTCTATTGTTAGTTTTAAAATAAATCCACCAGATTCGATAAAAGCCTATAATTTATTTGTTAATTTAAGAAATACAAACGCATACAAATACAACAATTTGTATTTAATTGTCGAAATGCTTTTTCCACACGGCAAAACAATAAAAGATACTTTAGAATATAGAATGGCAGAACCAAACGGAAAGCTTTTAGGTGAAGGCTATACAGATATTAAAGAAAATAAATTGTGGTATAAGGAAGACGTTATTTTTAATGAAACAGGAGAATATACCGTTAATATCCAGCATGCTATGAGGGAAAATGGAAAGGTAAATGGCGTTATAGAATTAGATGGTGTAACCGATGTTGGGTTTAGAATTGAAAACCCAAATAATAAATAGAAAATTGTCACACTGCGTCTTTCGTCTTTTTTTAAGAGAATCTAAAGTCAAAGTGTTCTTTAATTTATAGTTCATGGCAAAAGCAAAAAAAGAAACAAAAGCAGTTCAAGATTTTTCAAAATATATCCGTTGGTTTTGGATGGTTTTTTTAGGAGGTATTATCTCCATTTTCTTGATTTTTTTCCTCACATCTATTTTTGGTGATCTACCAGATCATACGGTTTTAGAAAACCCAAAGACCCATTTAGCTACTGAAATCATTTCATCAGATGCACAAACTTTAGGTAAATTTTATTTAAATGATAACAGAACGCCTGTAAATTATTCTGAATTTCCTCAGCATTTAGTTGATGCTCTTATTGCAACAGAAGATGTACGTTTTCATGAACACTCTGGAATTGATGCTCGTGGAACACTAAGAGCTATTTTTACATTAGGGCGCGATGGTGGTGCAAGTACAGTATCTCAGCAATTAGCAAAACAATTATTTACTGGAGTGGCTTCTAGAAGTACCTTTGGAAGAATTACTCAAAAGATAAAAGAATGGATTATAGCAACACGTTTAGAGCGTCAATATACAAAAGAAGAGATTATTGCACAGTATTTTAATATCTACGATTTTGGAAATAATGCTGATGGTATTCGCAGTGCAGCACGCATATATTTTGGAAAAGAACCTAAAAATTTAAGTTTAAAAGAATCTGCTATGTTAGTTGGGATGTTTAAAAATTCATCTTTATATAACCCAAGACCTGAGCGAAACCCTGTTGGTGTAAAAAACAGACGTAATGTGGTTTTGGCTCAAATGTATAAGTATAATTACATTGATGAGAAATTAAAAGATTCACTTCAAAAAACAGAATTAGATTTAAATTATTCTCCAGAATCACATCGCGAGGGTATTGCAACCTATTTTAGAGGGTATTTAGATGGTTTTATGAAAGATTGGATTAAGAATAATCCAAAACCAGATGGGTCAAAATATAATTTATATAACGACGGGTTAAAAATCTATACGACCATAGATTCGCGAATGCAAACCTATGCTGAAAATGCTGTACAACAACATATGCTAAGGTTGCAAGCAGAGTTTTTTAATCAGAACACACCCAAAAGAAATCCAACAGCACCTTTTTTAGAGCTTGAAAAAGAAGAAATTGATGCTTTAATGAAACGAGGAATTAGGCAGTCAGAACGGAGGAGACACTTGAAATACGATTTAAAGAAATCAGATAAAGAAATCGAAGAATCATTTTATAAGCCTGTAAAAATGAGTGTTTTTGCATGGAAAGATGGTAAAGCTTCAGAGATAGATACCATTATGAAACCTATAGATTCTATGCGTTATTATAAGTCTTTTTTAAGAACAGGTATGATGTCTATGAATCCACAAACAGGCCATGTAAAAGCTTGGGTTGGCGGAATCAATTACAGACACTTTCAATACGATATGGTAAAACAAGGAAAGCGTCAAGTAGGATCCACCTTCAAACCATTTGTTTATACCGCAGCTATAGATCAATTACATTATTCACCCTGTGATGAATTTCCAGATGTCCCGTTTTGTATTGAAGCCAATAAATTTGGAAATCCAGAAAAATGGTGTCCAAGCAACTCTGGGGGAGATAATGACTATGGAGGAACTAGGACCTTAAAAGGTGCATTGGCTAATTCTGTAAATACAATTACTGCACAATTAATGGATAAAGTAGGTCCTCAAACAGTTGCAGATTTAGTGAAAAAGCTAGGTGTCGAGTCTGAAATACTTCCAGTGCCATCTATAGCTTTAGGAACTCCAGATATTAGTGTTTACGAAATGGTTGGTGCATATTCCGCATTTGCTAATCAAGGCGTTTATACTAAGCCCGTAATGGTAACAAGTATTGAAGATAAAAACGGAACTATTTTATATCAATTTAAACCAGAAACGCGAGATGTTTTAAGTGATGAGACCGCCTATGTAGCAGTTAAGCTTATGGAAGGTGTTACTCAAGGAGGTTCGGGTACTAGATTAAGACACAGTTGGGCTAGCTATAGACCAGAGTACAAAGAGGTTATTACTGGTTATCCTTACGAACTTACAAATCCTATTGCAGGAAAAACAGGAACAACGCAAAATCAAAGTGATGGGTGGTTTATGGGTATGGTACCTAATTTAGTTACCGGTGTTTGGGTAGGGGCAGAAGATAGAGCTGCCCACTTTAAAACCATTACTTACGGTCAAGGCGCCTCTATGGCTTTGCCAATTTGGGGATTGTATATGAAAAGCTGTTACGGAGATGAAGAATTAAACATATCCAAAGATGAGTTTGAAGCTCCAGAGAATTTATCTATTAATGTAGATTGTTCAAAACATACAAGTTCTACTGATACAGATGATGACACAGATGATAATACTCCTGAAGATTTAGATTTCGGATAGTATTAAAATATAATTTTATAATTTTAATTAAGAGGCTGTCTAAAAAGGCAGTCTCTTTTTTATTGTTTTAGATTTTAAAAAAAGTATTGGTTTTCGTATCTTAAAGGTATGAAAAGCAACATCGTTTGGAAGACGAATAGTCAGTCTCAATTAAGTCTTCTCCCACCAAGT
>NZ_JAQWOO010000035.1 GCF_029245835.1 Algibacter sp.
CAGAAGCTTTGGGAACTTTCTTAGCAACCTGATTTCAGGGCTTATCGCATATAGCTTCTTGCCTAAAAAACCGTCTATTAAATTTCAAACTATAAATTCCAATCAAGTTTGCCTGTTTTAATAATCGAACTCAGGTTTTAAATTCATTTATTAGGCCTGCCCTGTTGGTCCAAAGTTCAATGGTATTGGTGGTTGCTCGTAAAAAAACATTTCGAGCACCACAAAATAAGTGGTACTAAAAGAATTTAAATTCATTTATTAGGCCTGTCCTGTTGGTCCAAAGTTCAATGGTATTGGTGGTTGCTCGTAAAAAAACATCTCGAGCACCACAATATAAGTGGTACTAAAAGAATTTAAATTCATTTATTAGGCCTGCCCTGTTGGTCCAAAGTTCAATGGTATTGGTGGTTGCTCGTAGTCTTTAATTTCACCATGAGCGTTTTCAAACCTAGTAATGTTTTCCCCTAAGGCTTTTAATAAGCGCTTAGCATGTTGCGGCGTTAATATAATTCTAGATTTAACCTTATTCTTGGGAACCCCGGGCATAATGTTTACAAAATCAACTACAAACTCAGAAACTGAATGATTTATAATAGCTAGGTTGGAATACGTTCCTTCTGCTACTTTCTCATCAAGCTCTATATTAATCTGTCCTTGTTTTTGGTTGTCTTTTTCTTCAGCCATTGGAAATTATATTTTTCACTTCCACGAAAGTGGAAGTCTCATTATTAATCATTTTTAAAATAAAAAGTCCTTACTATATAATTAGCAGGACTTTTTATTATTATTTAAACAGATCCCAACCTGCGTTGGGATAAATTCGACTAACAAGTTTTACTACCCTTTCAGCTATTAAAACTTGAGTCTCATTTAATTATAATTTAATTCTTGTTTTACTTGCATCATTTCGTCAAACTCTTCTTTAGAGCCAACAATAATATCAGTATAACTTCTCATACCTGTACCTGCTGGAATTCTATGTCCAACAATAACATTCTCCTTTAATCCTTCTAAAGTATCAACTTTACCAGCAACTGCTGCTTCGTTAAGTACTTTAGTTGTTTCTTGGAAAGATGCTGCAGATATAAACGATTTCGTCTGAAGTGAAGCTCTTGTAATACCCTGAAGTATTGGTGTAGCTGTTGCTGGATTTGCATCCCTTGCAGTTACCAACGCTTTATCTTCTCTACGCAAAATAGAATTCTCATCTCTTAACTCACGAGGTGAAATAATTTGTCCCGGCTTAAGATTTTCTGAATCTCCAGCGTCTTCAATTACTTTCATTCCGAAAATTTCATCATTTTCTTTTATAAAATCTGCTTTATGAGCTAATTGATCTTCTAGGAAAATAGTATCACCAGAGTCAATAATTCTAACTTTACGCATCATCTGTCTAACAACAACCTCGAAGTGTTTATCATTAATCTTCACTCCTTGCAAACGATATACTTCTTGTACTTCATTTACTAAATATTGTTGAACCGCTGAAGGGCCTTTAATATTCAAGATATCATTAGGCGTTATAGAACCATCAGATAAAGGCATACCAGCTTTAACATAATCATTTTCTTGTACAAGAATTTGATTAGATAACTTCACTAGGTATTTTTTAACATCTCCTAACTTAGATTCTACTATAATCTCACGGTTACCTCTTTTGATTTTACCGAAAGACACCACACCATCAATAGCACTTACTACTGCTGGGTTAGAAGGGTTACGTGCTTCAAATAATTCTGTTACACGAGGAAGACCACCAGTAATATCACCTGCTTTAGCAGATTTACGAGGAATCTTAACTAAAATTTTACCAACTTCAATTTTATCTCCATCATCAATCATTAAATGGGCTCCAACAGGTAAGTTGTAAGAACGTATAGTTTCTCCTTTTCCATCTTCAATATGAAGTGTTGGAATCAGTTTCTTATTTCTAGATTCAGAAATCACTTTTTCTTGGAAACCTGTTTGCTCATCAATTTCAACTTGATAAGTAACACCTTGTTCGATGTTTTCATAGGTCACTTTACCAGCAAATTCTGAAATAATTACACCGTTATATGGATCCCAAGTACAAACAACATCACCTTTAGTTAATTTATCACCATTTTTAACATTAATGGTAGAACCATAAGGAATATTATTAGTACTTAATACAATACCTGTTTTCTTATCCGTAAGTTTAAGTTCAGACGTTCTAGAAATTACAATATCAATCGCATTTCCTTCACTATCTGCACCTTTAACCGTTTTTAAATCTTCGATTTCAGCGATACCATCAAACTTCACAGCTAATTTGTTATCCTCTGAAATATTACCTGCAATACCACCCACGTGGAATGTACGAAGTGTTAATTGTGTTCCAGGTTCACCAATTGATTGTGCAGCAACTACTCCAACAGCTTCACCACGTTGTACCATTTTACCTGTAGCTAAGTTACGACCGTAACATTTAGAACAAATACCTTGTAAAGCTTCACAAGTTAAGGCAGAACGTACTTCTAAACTATCAATAGGAGATGCTTCAATAGCCTTTGCAATATCATCTTCAATTAATTCACCAGCAGAAACTAATAAATCATCCGTTAATGGATCATGAACATCATTTAATGATACACGACCAACGATTCTTTCTTCTAATTTCTCAACAACTTCATCATTTTTCTTAAGTGCTTCAACTTCAACACCTCTTAATGTACCACAATCTTCAGTATTAATGATAACATCCTGAGACACATCAACTAAACGACGTGTTAAATACCCAGCATCGGCAGTTTTAAGAGCCGTATCTGCAAGACCTTTACGTGCACCGTGAGTAGATATAAAGTATTCTAAAATTGAAAGACCTTCTTTAAAGTTAGAAAGAATTGGGTTTTCAATAATCTCTCCACCACCTGCGTTAGATTTTTTAGGTTTCGCCATTAATCCACGCATACCAGTAAGCTGACGTATCTGCTCTTTAGATCCACGAGCTCCAGAATCAAGCATCATAAATACCGAGTTAAATCCTTGTTGGTCTTCACGAATACGTTTCATTGACAACTCTGTTAATTCTGCATTAGTAGAGGTCCAAATATCAATAACTTGATTATAACGTTCATTGTTAGTAATAAGCCCCATATTATAGTTTCCAGTAATACCGTCTACTAAAGTGTTAGCCTTATCAATCATGCTTTGCTTTTCTGGTGGGATAATAATATCACCTAAACTGAATGATAATCCGCCTTGGAATGCAAATTTAAATCCTAAAGTTCTAATACTATCTAAGAAATCAGCACATTCAGGAACAGATGTTGCTTTAAGAATATCACCAATAATATCTCTTAAAGACTTTTTAGTTAAAACTTGGTTGATATATCCAGCTGCTTGAGGTACATGTTGGTTAAATAACACTCTACCAACAGTTGTTTCAACAATCATTCTATCAAGTTTACCATCTTCATTAATGTCGATAGTTCTAACCTTAATACCTGCATTTAATTCAACCATTCCTTCATTAAAAGCAATTTCAACTTCTTCTGGAGAATAGAATGTTAAGCCTTCACCCTTAACTTTGACTTCTGCTGTAGACTTACGCAACTTAGTCATATAATACAGACCAAGTACCATATCCTGAGAAGGTACCGTTACTGGTGATCCATTCGCTGGATTTAAGATATTATGTGATGCCAACATTAATAATTGACACTCCAAAATAGCTTCTGGCCCTAGTGGTAAGTGAACCGCCATCTGGTCACCATCAAAATCGGCATTAAATGCAGCACATGCTAATGGGTGTAATTGAATCGCTTTTCCTTCAATTAATTTGGGTTGAAAAGCTTGGATACCCAAACGGTGTAATGTAGGCGCACGGTTAAGTAATACTGGATGTCCTTTAAGAACATTTTCCAAAATATCCCAAACTACAGGCTCTCTTTTATCTATAATTTTCTTTGCAGATTTAACTGTTTTTACAATACCTCTTTCAATTAGTTTTCTAATTACGAAAGGCTTATATAATTCAGCTGCCATATTTTTAGGCAATCCACATTCAAATAATCTTAATTCTGGACCAACAACAATTACAGAACGCGCAGAATAATCAACACGCTTACCCAATAAGTTTTGACGGAAACGTCCTTGCTTACCTTTAAGTGAATCTGATAATGATTTTAACGGTCTGTTAGAATCTGTTTTTACTGCAGAAGACTTACGTGTGTTATCTAGTAACGAATCTACCGATTCTTGTAACATACGTTTTTCGTTACGTAAAATAACTTCTGGAGCTTTAATCTCTACAAGTCTTTTAAGACGATTGTTACGTATAATTACACGACGGTATAAATCATTTAAATCTGAAGTTGCAAAACGTCCACCATCTAAAGGCACTAAAGGTCTTAATTCTGGTGGAATAATTGGTACTACTTTTAAAATCATCCATTCTGGACGGTTCTCTCTATTTAAATTAGACTCTTTTAAAGACTCTACAACTTGTAAACGTTTTAAAGCTTCTGTTTTACGTTGTTTAGATGTTTCAGTATTTGCCTTATGACGTAATTCGTATGACAAAGCTTCTAAATCAATTCTTGATAACAAGTCTATTAAACATTCAGCACCCATTTTAGCTAAAAACTTGTTAGGGTCTGTATCGTCTAAATACTGGTTATCTTGAGGAAGTGTTTCTAAAACGTTTAGGTATTCTTCTTCGGTTAGGAAATCCATTTTTTGCAATGGTTCTCCTTCTTCATTTTTAGCATTACCTGGTTGAATTACTACATAACGCTCGTAGTAAATTATCATATCTAATTTCTTAGATGGTAACCCTAATAAATAACCTATTTTGTTTGGTAAAGAACGGAAGTACCAAATATGAGCTACAGGAACCACTAAATTGATATGTCCTACGCGATCACGACGTACTTTCTTTTCTGTTACTTCTACACCACAACGGTCACATACAATACCCTTATAACGTATTCTTTTATATTTACCACAAGCACACTCGTAATCCTTAACAGGACCAAAAATACGCTCACAGAACAAACCATCACGTTCAGGTTTGTGAGTTCGATAATTGATAGTTTCTGGTTTTAAAACTTCACCTCTAGACTCTGCTAAAATAGACTCTGGCGATGCCAAACCAATTGAGATTTTATTAAATCTCTTAACTGTATTTTTATCTTGTTTTCTTGCCATAATAAATGGTTGAAATGAATTTAATTAATTAACTACTCCTCTAATCTGATGTCTAAACCTAAACCTTTCAATTCGTGCATAAGTACGTTGAATGATTCTGGTAATCCTGGATCTGGCATTGGTTCACCTTTTACGATTGCTTCGTAAGTTTTGGCTCTACCAATAACATCATCAGATTTTACAGTTAAGATCTCACGTAAGGTGCTTGATGCTCCATAAGCCTCAAGTGCCCAAACTTCCATCTCACCAAAACGCTGACCACCAAATTGTGCTTTACCACCTAAAGGTTGTTGCGTAATTAATGAGTAAGGTCCAATAGAACGTGCGTGCATTTTATCATCCACCATGTGTCCTAGTTTCAGCATGTAAATCACACCAACAGTTGCAGGTTGATCGAAACGAGCTCCTGTTCCACCATCGTATAAATATGTATGGCCATATCTTGGAATTCCAGCTTCATCTGTAAATTCGTTAATCTGATCTATAGTAGCACCATCAAAAATTGGTGTTGCATACTTACGATCTAATTTTTGACCAGCCCAACCAAGAACAGTTTCATAAATCTGACCGATATTCATACGAGACGGTACACCAAGTGGATTTAATACAATATCAACAGGTGTTCCATCTTCTAAGAATGGCATATCTTCTTGACGAACGATACGAGCAACAATACCTTTATTACCATGACGTCCTGCCATTTTATCACCAACTTTAAGTTTACGTTTCTTCGCGATATAAACTTTAGCTAATTTGATGATACCTGCTGGTAATTCATCACCTACAGAGATTGTAAACTTCTCACGACGTAAAGCACCTTGTAAGTCGTTTTCTTTAATCTTATAGTTATGAACTAAATCTGCTACTAATTTATTAGTATGATCATCTGTTGTCCATTTTCCTGATACTAAATGCGCATAGTCATCAACAGCGTTTAACATTTTAAGTGTGAACTTTTTACCTTTTGGTAATACTTCTTCACCTAAATCATTAAAAATACCTTGAGCAGTTTTACCATTTACAATAGCAAATAGTTTTTCAACTAAAACATCTTTTAACTCATCAAACTTTCTGTCGTATTGCGCTTCTAAAGCTAGAATATCATCTTTATCTTGAGCTCTTTTACGCTTATCTTTTACTGCTCTTGCGAATAATTTCTTTTCAATAACAACCCCATGTAATGAAGGCGAAGCTTTTAAAGAAGCATCTTTAACATCTCCAGCTTTATCACCAAAAATGGCACGCAATAGTTTCTCTTCAGGTGTTGGGTCAGATTCCCCTTTTGGTGTAATCTTTCCAATTAAGATATCACCAGGTTTAACTTCGGCACCAACGCGAATCATTCCGTATTCATCTAAGTCTTTAGTAGCCTCTTCTGAAACATTTGGAATGTCATTTGTTAATTCCTCATTACCCAATTTAGTATCTCTTACGTCTAAAGAATACTCATCTATATGAATAGAAGTGAATATGTCTTCACGAACCACTTTTTCAGAAATTACAATCGCATCCTCAAAGTTATACCCTTTCCAAGGCATAAAGGCTACTTTCATATTTCTACCTAAAGCAAGCTCTCCTTTCTGGGTGGCATACCCTTCACATAAAACCTGACCTTTAGAAACTTTATCTCCTTTAACTACAATGGGTTTAAGGTTGATAGAAGTCCCTTGGTTTGTTTTTCTGAATTTTACTAATTGATATGTTTTAACATCAGAATCAAAACTTACTTTAGCTTCATCTTCAGTACGATCGTATCTTATTTTGATTTCATTGGCATCAACATAAAGTACTTCTCCGATTCCTTCAGCATTAATTAATACTCTAGAATCTGAGGCTACTTGACGCTCTAAACCTGTACCTACAATTGGTGCATCTACTCTTAATAATGGTACTGCTTGACGCATCATGTTAGATCCCATTAAGGCTCTATTCGCATCATCATGTTCTAGGAACGGAATTAACGACGCAGAAATAGATGAGATTTGGTTTGGTGCAACATCTGTATAATGCAAATCACTAGGATCAATTACAGGGAAGTCACCTTCCATTCTTGCAATTACCTTATCATGTAAAATTTTACCGCTATCATCAACTTCAACAGTTGCTTGAGCAATTAATTTATCTTCTTCCTCTTCTGCACTTAAATATGTTGGCTCATTTTTAATATCTACAACACCCTCTGTTACTTTTCTATATGGTGTTTCGATGAATCCCATAGAGTTCACTTTAGCAAAAACTGAAAGTGATGATATTAAACCAATGTTTGGTCCCTCTGGTGTTTCAATTGGGCATAAACGTCCGTAATGTGTATAGTGTACATCACGAACCTCGAAACCTGCTCTTTCTCTGGATAAACCTCCAGGTCCAAGCGCTGACAAACGACGTTTATGCGTAATTTCCGCTAAAGGATTGGTTTGATCCATAAACTGTGACAACTGATTCGTTCCAAAGAAAGAATTAATTACAGACGATAACGTCTTTGCATTAATTAAATCTATAGGAGTAAATACCTCATTATCACGAACGTTCATACGCTCACGAATAGTTCGGGCCATACGTGCTAAACCAACACCAAATTGAGACGATAATTGCTCACCAACTGTACGTACACGACGGTTAGATAAGTGATCAATATCATCAATCTCTGCTTTAGAATTGATAAGCTCAATTAAATATTTTATAATCGTAATGATATCTTCTTTGGTAAGCACTAGCTTATCCATTCCGATATCTAATTGTAATTTTTTATTCATTCTATAACGACCTACTTCTCCTAAAGAGTAACGTTGGTCACTAAAGAATAATTTATCTATAATACCGCGTGCTGTTTCCTCATCTGGTGGCTCAGCATTACGCAATTGTCTATAGATATGCTCAACAGCTTCTTTTTCAGAGTTTGTTGGATCTTTTTGAAGTGTATTATGAATAATAGCGTAATCGCCTTGTTCTGTACTTTCTTTATGTAAAAGAATAGTTTTTACATCAGCTTCAAGAATTTCTTCAATATTCTCTTTATCTATAACAGTATCACGATCAAGCACAATTTCATTACGCTCAATAGATACTACTTCTCCTGTATCTTCATCAACAAAATCCTCATGCCATGTATTTAATACACGTGCAGCTAATTTTCTTCCTACATATTTCTTTAATCCAGATTTAGAAACTTTAACTTCTTCTGCAAGGTCAAAAATCTCTAAGATATCTTTATCACGCTCAAAACCGATAGCACGGAAAAGCGTAGTAACTGGTAATTTTTTCTTTCTATCAATGTATGCATACATCACTTGATTGATGTCTGTTGCAAACTCAATCCAAGACCCTTTGAATGGTATAACTCTTGCTGAATATAATTTTGTTCCATTGGCATGGAAAGATTGACCAAAGAAAACTCCCGGTGAACGGTGTAACTGTGAAACAACCACACGTTCTGCACCATTGATACAAAATGTACCAGAAGGTGTCATGTAAGGTATAGTTCCTAAATACACATCTTGAACAATGGTCTCGAAATCCTCATGTTCAGGGTCTGTACAATATAACTTTAACCTTGCTTTAAGCGGAACGCTGTATGTAAGTCCTCTTTCAATACACTCTTCAATAGCATATCTTGGTGGATCTACAAAGTAATCTAAAAACTCTAAAACGAATTGATTACGTGAATCTGTAATTGGAAAGTTTTCCATGAAGGTATTATAAAGACCTTCATCACCTCTTTCTTCAGATTTTGTTTCTAATTGGAAAAAATCCTGAAAGGATTTAATCTGAATATCCAAAAAATCTGGGTATTCTGTCTTATTTACAATAGACGAGAAATTTAATCTTTCAGCTTGTGTTGATAACATCAATGGACGGAATTTTGATTAAAAAATAGTTATAGTGGTTTTAAACACTAGATAAATAGCTTAAAAATAGTTTCATTTTCTCACTATTCAGCAATTTATTCTGCTATATCATTATATACGCAAAATGGTCTAGGTGTTATCCCGCTATAAACGGGATAGACCTAAACCTTTGTATTGTTGAGAAAATAAGCTTACTTAAGCTCTACCTCTGCACCAGCTTCTTCTAAAGATGCTTTTAAAGCTTCAGCTTCATCTTTAGTTACTGCTTCTTTGATAGCACTTGGTGCATCATCAACTAAACCTTTAGCTTCCTTTAAACCTAAACCAGTTAATTCTTTAACTAATTTTACAACAGCTAGTTTAGAACCACCTGCTGCTTTTAAAATAACATCAAATTCAGTTTGAGCTTCTTCAGCTTCTCCTCCTCCAGCAGGACCAGCAACAGCAACTGCAGCAGCAGCAGCAGGCTCGATACCATACTCATCTTTTAATATAGTTGCTAACTCATTTACTTCTTTTACAGTAAGGTTAACTAATTGTTCTGCGAAATCTTTTAAATCTGCCATTTTTCTATCGTTTTAATAATTTTGTAATAATATATTTGTAATAAAGTGCGTACTATTTAATACTATCCTTCTTTTTCAGATAGTGTTTTGATAATTCCAGCTAGTTTTCCACCACTTGATTTAAGTGCAGAAACAACGTTTTTAGCAGGCGATTGTAATAATCCTATAATCTCTCCTAATAACTCTTCTTTAGACTTGATATCTACTAACATGTCTAATTGTTCGTCTCCAATGTAAACGGTTTCCTCAATAAAGGCACCTTTTAATAAAGGTTTATCTGATTTTTTACGGAACGTCTTAATTAACTTAGCTGGTGCATTACCTGTTTCAGAATACATCACCGATGTATTTCCTTTTAAAACAGATGCAAGGTCTCCAAAATCTCTATCTGAAGCTTCCATTGCTTTTTCAAGTAATGTATTTTTAACAACTGCCATTTGCACGTTTGCTTTAAAAGCAGCACGACGCAAATTTGAGGTAATTCCTGCGTTTAATCCTGAAATATCTGTTAAATAGATATTTGAATTGTTAGCTAATTCTGCAGTTAAGTCCTCAATTACTTGTGATTTTTCTTCTCTTGTCATAATTTAAAGTTTTAACTTAATTAACCAATTTTAGGATCAATAGCTAAACTAGGGCTCATTGTAGAAGACATAAAAATGCTTTTTACATAAACTCCCTTAGCCGTTGTCGGTTTTAGTTTCATTAATGTTGTTAATAATTCATTTGCGTTACCCGCAATTTTATCAGCACTAAATGATGCTTTTCCAATAGCAGCGTGTACAATACCTGTTTTATCAACTTTGAAGTCAATTTTACCAGCTTTCACTTCGCTTACTGCTTTTGCAACATCCATAGTTACTGTACCTGTTTTTGGGTTAGGCATTAATCCACGAGGACCTAATACACGTCCTAAAGGACCTAACTTACCCATAACACTTGGCATAGTAACGATAACGTCAACATCTGTCCAACCACCTTTAATTTTATCAAGGTATTCATCTAAACCAACGTAGTCTGCCCCAGCTTCTTTAGCTTCTGCTTCTTTATCTGGTGTTACTAATGCTAATACTTTCATGTCTTTACCAGTACCGTGCGGTAAAGAAACCACACCTCTTACCATTTGATTTGCTTTACGAGGATCGACTCCTAAACGTACTGCTAAATCAATTGATGAGTCGAACTTAGTATTGGTAATTTCTTTTATTAGAGCTGATGCTTCATCAACAGAATAAACTTTACCTTTTTCAATTTTTGCTAAAGCCTCTTTTTGCTTTTTTGTTAATCTTGCCATTTTATAATGTCTTTAATAGATTAAGAAGGAAATTTTCCTGTTACAGTTATTCCCATCGATCTTGCTGTTCCAGCAACCATTTTCATAGCAGACTCTATAGTAAATGCATTTAAATCTACCATTTTGTCTTCTGCGATGGTTTTAACCTGATCCCAAGATACTTTAGCTACTTTTTTTCGGTTTGGCTCTCCAGACCCTTTCTTCACTTTTGCAGATTCTAATAATTGAACTGCTGCCGGTGGAGTTTTAATTACAAAGTCAAATGATTTGTCTTTGTAAACAGATATAACAACAGGTAATACTTTACCTGCCTTATCTTGGGTTCTGGCATTGAATTGCTTACAGAACTCCATGATGTTAACACCTGCAGCTCCTAAAGCGGGTCCAACCGGTGGCGATGGATTCGCAGCACCTCCCCGAACTTGTAACTTAACTACTTTACCTAATTCTTTTGCCATTTTTAATAATTTAATTTTTGATGTTATCTCTCATTTGGAAGCGAGAGACTCATCTATCTAATGTAACACTCTTATACTTTTTCAACCTGCATATAACTTAATTCTAATGGTGTTTTTCTTCCGAAAATTTTAACCATAACTTCAAGTTTACGCTTTTCTTCGTTTATCTTTTCGATAGTACCATCAAATCCATTGAAAGGTCCATCAATAACTTTAACGGTTTCACCTTTAGTAAAAGGAATGGCAACATTTGCACTTTCTTCTACTGCTAATTCATCAACCTTACCTAACATTCTGTTTACTTCAGATTGTCTTAATGGTACGGGGTCTCCGCCTTTTGTTTCCCCTAAAAAACCGATAACATTAGTAACCGATCTTATGATATGAGGAACCTCTCCAGTTAAATTAGCTTGAACCATAATATATCCAGGGAAAAACACTTTTTCTTTGTGAATTTTTTTTCCGTTTCGGATTTGTACTACGCGCTCTGTTGGAACCAATACTTGATCAACATAATCTTGTAAACCTAGACGAGCAATTTCATTTTCTATGTAGGTTTTAATTTTGCTTTCTTGACCACTTACAGCACGAACAACATACCATTTTTTTTCACTTACTTCAGACATAAATTTTGTTTTTAACCGTTAATCCATTGAAAGTAAGCTTCTATAACTTTACTAAAAACTGTATCTACACCCCAAATAGCTAGGGAAAATATAATAGAGAATACAGCTACTAAAACTGTTAAACTTTGCGCTTCTGCCCACGTAGGCCATGTCACATTATTCTTTAGTTCTCCGAATGATTCTTTTATATAATTTACAATTCCAGCCATGATATTATTTTCTTTTTTATCTAAATTGAAATGGTACTCAATTTCATATTGCACGGGCGGAGAGACTCGAACTCCCGACACCTGGTTTTGGAGACCAGTGCTCTACCAACTGAGCTACGCCCGTAAATACAAGTCAAGGTATTCCGAAAAAAACGGAATACCTTAGCTTATAATATTTATTTAAACTGTATTAGTCTAATATCTCAGTTACCTGACCAGCACCAACTGTTCTACCACCTTCACGAATTGCGAAACGTAAACCTACGTTCATTGCAATTTTCTGAATTAATTCAACAGTAATAGTTAAGTTATCTCCAGGCATAACCATTTCAACTCCATCAGGAAGCGCAATGTTTCCAGTTACGTCAGTAGTACGAACATAAAACTGAGGACGGTAGTTGTTATGGAATGGAGTATGACGTCCACCTTCTTCTTTTTTAAGGATATAAACCTCAGCTTTAAATTTAGCGTGTGGTGTTACAGAACCTGGCTTTGTAATAACCATACCTCTTGAGATTTGAGATTTCTCAATACCCCTTAATAAGATACCAGCATTATCACCAGCCTCACCTCTATCTAATATTTGACGGAACATTTCAATACCTGTAATAGTAGATGTTAACTTTTCAGCCCCCATACCAATAATTTCTACAGGATCTCCAGTATTTGCTACACCAGTTTCAATACGACCAGTTGCAACAGTACCACGACCAGTAATAGAGAATACATCTTCAATAGGCATTAAGAAAGGCTTGTCCATATCACGTACTGGCTCTTCAATCCACTCATCACAAGCTTTCATTAACTCCAATACTGTATCCACCCATTTTTGCTCACCATTAAGTGCACCTAAAGCAGAACCAGAAACTACAGGTCCATTATCTCCATCATACTCATAGAAAGATAATAAATCTCTGATTTCCATATCTACTAATTCAAGTAACTCTTCATCATCAACCATATCCACTTTATTCATGAATACAACGATACGAGGAATACCTACCTGACGTCCTAATAAGATATGCTCACGAGTTTGTGGCATAGGACCATCAGTCGCAGCTACTACTAATATTGCACCATCCATTTGCGCAGCACCAGTAACCATATTCTTAACATAATCGGCGTGACCTGGACAGTCAACGTGTGCGTAGTGACGATTTTCTGTTTGATATTCTACGTGTGACGTATTAATTGTGATACCTCTTTCTTTTTCCTCTGGAGCGTTATCAATTTGATCAAATGATCTTGCTTCTGAGAAACCTGCATCAGCTAATACTTTAGTAATAGCAGCAGTTAAAGTTGTTTTACCGTGATCTACGTGTCCAATTGTACCAATGTTTAAGTGTGGTTTTGAACGATCGAAAGTTGCCTTTGCCATGTTTTTAAATAATTTTAATCTTAGTTATATAATAATACTTTGTGTATTCTTTCTTTTACTCTTAATAGAGCCAATGACGAGAATTGAACTCGTGACCTCTTCCTTACCAAGGAAACGCTCTACCCCTGAGCTACACCGGCGTAAAGTTTTTATTTCCTATTCTCTCAAACACAATTTTTTAAACTGTTTTAACATGAAAGAAGAGATTCCTGCCTTCGCAGGAATTTATTGAGCGAGAGACCAGGTTCGAACTGGCGACATTCAGCTTGGAAGGCTGACGCTCTACCAACTGAGCTACTCTCGCAATTTTTGATAAGTTAAAACTTATCTGGTTTACAATATTTCAACAAAAAAATCAAAAAAAAAGTTGTGGGGAGAGCAGGATTCGAACCTGCGAAGACGTAGTCAGCAGATTTACAGTCTGCCCTCGTTGGCCGCTTGAGTATCTCCCCAATTAACTTTATTTCATTTTTTTCAAGAACGTCCTCAAAACAACTATTTTTTTGTGTTTTGAGATTCCTGCTTTCGCAAGAATTTAAAGAGCCGATGGAGGGACTCGAACCCACGACCTGCTGATTACAAATCAGCTGCTCTAGCCAGCTGAGCTACATCGGCTTTTTCTGAGTTTATTTTACAAAAAAACCACATAAAAAAAGCCCGCTATTTCTAACGGACTGCAAATGTATAGATTTTTTACTTTATTCAAAACATTTTTTGAGAAATTTTACTATAAATGTGCACTTAATTTTTCTTTTCTCTTTTTAAGTTGTCTTTGAAGCGATGCAACTGCCATATCTACACCTTCTTCAAAGGATTTGCATTGCTTTTTTACTATTAGAGTATCTCCGGGTACACTTACTTTTGCTTCAAATATTTTATTTTCTTTATTACTCGTATTTTCAACTTTTAAAAAAACATCAGATTTAATGACTTTATCATAATACATATCTAATTTATCCATGCGTTGCTGAACGAAATCTATTAACTTTTGGTCTGCATTAAAATTAACTGATTGTGTGTTTACCTTCATAATCCTTTTTTTGGTTAGACAATAATTTTACAAATACTACTTTTTACTTCTTGGATGTGCATCTATATGCACTTTTTTTAGTTCGGCTATACTATTATGAGTATAAACTTGTGTAGCAGCTAAACTGGAATGACCTAGAAGTTCTTTAACAGCATTTAAATCGGCACCTTGATTTAACAAATGTGTAGCAAAAGAGTGCCTGAGTATATGTGGACTCTTTTTTACTTTTGAAGATGCTAAACTAAAATACTCATTTATTATTCTG
This sequence comes from Algibacter sp., assembly GCF_029245835.1. GTDB lineage: Bacteria > Bacteroidota > Bacteroidia > Flavobacteriales > Flavobacteriaceae > Algibacter_B. The sequence continues at coordinate 14,844 of NZ_JAQWOO010000035.1, forward strand.
TAAACAAGTGTTTCATATATTTTAACGCCTTTTTTCGTTAAAAAGAGATACTCTGCATCCGAAATACTCTCAAGTTTATTTCTTAGATGTAAATATTTACTAGCTGTTTCCACTACAGATTTTAATAACGGAACGATGCGCTCTTTATTTCGTTTGCCTAATACTTTTAGTGTTTTAGTATTTAAATCTATACTTGTAAGTTTGAGTTCAACAAGTTCAATTCTCCTGATACCGGTTGAATAAAATAATTCGATAATGAATTTATCGCGTACACTTTCAAAATCGTCAGCAAAATTTAAATCGTCCAAAACAGTTTTTATCTCTGCTTCTGAAAATGGGACTTGAATTTTTTTACTTGTTTTAAGTGCTCTATGTTTTGATAGCGGATTAAGCTTAATATCACCGGTTTTTAAAAGAAACTTAAAATAGGTGTTTAAAGCTGAAACTTTCCGATTGATACTTCGGTTTGACAACCCTTTTTCTACAAGTGATACTATCCAACTTCTTATTTGAGAATAATTGACATTTATTATTAAATTGGTATCGTATTCGCCTTTTATGAATTCTAAAAAGTCTTCTAAATCATTTTGATAGGCATTCACAGTTAACTTGGAATAATTTTTTTCCAGTAATAAATAATCTGTAAAGGAATTGAAAGACATCTTTTTAAGTTAAAAGTTTAAAGTTAAAAGTTAAAAGTCAATACCGCAACTTTAAAACTACATATAACCAATGAATACTTATTGCGCAAAAATCCCGCTAGATACTGAAAGAATTCCGATAGCTATCGGAACAGTAAACATAGCGGGATTGTATGATTTTAAAAAAAGTACTATTTATACTTCTTCTGCATCTCTTAAACTTTGTATGTATTGCGCTTTTTTAACTTGCGCTCTACGTTCAACTGAAGGTTTAGTGAACTGTTTACGTTCTTGCAACTGATTTTTAACCGTTGTTTTTACAAACTTTCGTTTGTAACGCTTTAGTGCTCTATCTATATTTTCTCCTTCTTTAACTGGAATTCTTAACATAGTGTCTTAACCTCCTCTCTTTTAGATTTTTCAAGGCGCAAATATAAAAAGTAATTTAAAATTTGCAATGATGTGGGATGTTATTTTTTAATGTGCTTTTTTTTAGAAAAAAGCCATTGAATTTGTCGGAAAAATTAGCTAATTTGGCTTGACTTCTGATATAAAACATTAAAACGATTTTATATCATGAGAATTAAACGAACCTCTACAAAAAAAGAACAATTTTCGAATTGATACAATAGCTGGTAAATATGTGCGTTAGGGATTGAACGGCATGTTTGAGCTCCCCGACCTTGGAGGGAGCGAGTAGTGAAAGCCCGACCCTTGGGTAACGTCCAAATTCTCGATACTATTCCAAAAAAAAAAAATCGGAATAACTCGAAGTGACAACAATTCACATCTAAGTTGCGGATTTATATTCCTTTTTATCAATTATAATTTTAGCAAATTGTGATATAATTTTCGCTAAAACTATAATTAATTTAATTAGTTGCGGGTTTGTACTCCTTTTTATCAATTATAATTTTAGCGATAATTTCACGTAAAATTTCTGAAGTTCCCCCACCAATAGGCCCTAGCCTACTATCGCGCAGTAAACGTGCCATAGGATAATTTTCCATGTAACCATAACCGCCTAAAAACTGAAGGCATTGGTAAATAACCTCGTCGGCCATTTTAGTAGACTTTAGTTTTGACATGGTGGCTTCTTTAACAACATACTCACCTTTATTTAATCTGAAGGCTATTGTATAATTAAAGGATTTGTTAATCTCCATATCTGAATATAAATCAGCTATATTGTGTCTTAGCGCTTGGAATTTATCTATAGTCTTGCCAAAAGCTTCGCGTTCGCTCATATATTGTAGTGCATATTCTAAAGCAAATTCTGCACGTGCATGGGCATTTATTCCCATTATTAAACGCTCTAATGCAAAGTGTTGCATGATGTATGAGAAGCCTTTATTCTCTTCGCCCAAAAGATTTGCAAAAGGTACTTTTACGTTATCGAAAGCAATTTCTCCAGTATCAGAAGCACGCCAACCTAGTTTATCCAATTTGGTTGCCGACACGCCTGCCATATCTCTATCGATAACAAAAATACTAATGCCTTTATTACCAAGTTCTGGGGTTGTTTTTGCCGCAACCACTAAGTAGTTGCTTGAAATGCCATTGGTAATAAAGGTTTTGGAACCATTAATTATATAATGATCGTCTTTTTTTACAGCTGTTGTTCGCATACCTGCCACATCGCTTCCTCCAAAAGGTTCTGAAATGCAAAGACATCCTATTTTATCCCCTGTGATACTTGGTACTAAATATTTTTGTTTGATGGCTTCATCTCCTTCTGCATTTAAGTGTGTCATAGCTAAATAAGCATGTGCCCAAATAGCTGCGGCAAAACCACCAGAATTTATTTTTTGAAGTTCTTCAAGTAATATAACGGTGTAGAATAAATCTAAATCCATACCACCATAAGTTTCTGGGTAATTAATACCGAAGAAACCCATATCTCCAAATTTTTTCCAAATAAATCTTTCGATGCTACCTGCTTTTTCCCATTTTTCGATGTGAGGGACTACTTCTTTTTGTAAAAAATCTTGAAGGCTTTTTCTAAAAAGATTGTGTTCTTCAGTGAAGTACATACTATTCATTCAATTTTCTTTTTTTATTTGCAAATATAATTCAATTATCTCTATTTTATTTGCAGGAAAGTCTTTAACTTTTGTTAATTCATTTATAGTTTTATAACCTTCTCTTAATTGACGTTGTTCTATAATATTATGTGCTAAATCGTAATCTATATGTGGGATGGTAACCAAATCATCAACAGTTGCTGAATTAACATTTATTTTACGAATAACTTTTGGTGTTTTTACTGTAAACTGATTTGTAATTTTCTCAATAACCTCTGGTGTTAATCCATATACTTCTTGAAGTTGAACATCGGCAATGAAACCGCCTACAGATTTATTTCTGTATTTAATAATGCGGTCTGAAAACACTTTACCAATACCATTTACTTTTTGAAGTTGTATTGCTGTAGCTGTATTTAAATCTTGTTTCTGAGCAAAGGTGAGCGTTTTTTTATAATTATTGCCATGGCGCCAGCTGGCCTTTTCGCTAAAATTATCCACTGGATAATTTCTTGACGCTCGATCCGGCTTAGTTTTGGTTACCCATTCAGGGAATTTAAAATATGGTGAGATTGCTTTTAATAATGAATCTGATACTTGAGTCACGTTTTGAAATTGTTTGGTAGAATTAATCCATTTGTCTTGTCTTCTGAAAGCTAATAATCTATCAATTTCTTGATTCGTCATTCCTAATGTAGCACCTTTATAATCTGAAATATAATTGGGATTGAATGGGTAAATTTTCGGTTTGCTTTCTTCTAACTGCACTAACCTTAAGGAATCTATTTCTTTAGTGAATTTTGAAAGTTCTTCTTTATTTATTTGGATTTCTTCTGAAGAGAAATCGACAAAAAAATACACGCACTGAAAGATTATTATAAGAATTAACAATAAAAAAATCCCATTCCGCTGTTCTTTTGAAAACGTGAAATGAGATTTAAAATTTTGCATTTTATATTTTTAATCTGTCAAAATTTAGTAGACTGATTTTTATTTTAAGATTTGCCCTCTTTTATAGCTGACATATATTTATTCAGTTCTTTTTTAACTTTAGGAGCCAAAATTACAAGTCCAATCATATTTGGAACCATCATAGCAAAAATCATGGCATCAGAGAAACCTATAACAGACCCTAAACTTGCCGCTGCACCTATTACCACAAATACACAGAATAATAATTTATAGGTGTATTCCATTTTTTTAGTTCTTCCGAATAAATAAGCCCAACCTTGAAAACCGTAGTAAGACCAAGAAATCATAGTACTAAAGGCAAATAGCACCACTGCAATAGTAAGCACATATGGGAACCAAGAAATTGCAGACTCAAAAGCTCCAGAAGTTAATAGAATAGCTTGTGCATCATTTAAAGAGGCATTTTCAGCTGTAACATTACCTGTTATAATTAAAACCAAGGCTGTCATGGTACAAACTACAACAGTATCAATAAATGGTTCTAATAATGCTACCATACCTTCTGATGCAGGGTACTTCGTTTTTACTGCTGAATGTGCAATAGATGCAGATCCAACACCTGCTTCGTTGGAAAAAGCAGCGCGTCTAAACCCTTGTACTAAAACACCAATAGCACCACCAGCTACACCTTCCGGACTAAATGCTCCATTAAAAATTTGAGCAAAAGCATCACCAATCATAGTATAGTTAGCAAATATTACAAACAAGGAAGCTGCAACATAAATAACAACCATAAACGGCACTATTTTATCTGTAACTTTAGCAATTTTTTTAATACCTCCAATTATAACAATACCAACAAATACAGCCATCACAAGTCCAAATAACCAACCTCTACCGTGTAAAAAAGATTCACTACCTCCAGTAATATTTTCAACCAATTGAAATGCTTGATTAACTTGAAACATATTTCCACCTCCAAAAGAACCTCCAATTACAAATACTGCAAATAATGCAGCAAGTACTTTTCCTAGTTTCTCTAATCCTTTTGATTTAAGTCCTTTTGTTAGATAGTACATGGGGCCTCCATAAACAGTCCCGTCTTCTGCAATATCTCGATATTTAACACCTAGAGTACATTCAACAAATTTTGAAGCCATTCCTAAAAAGCCAGCAATAATCATCCAAAACGTTGCTCCGGCACCACCAATAGATACTGCTATTGCTACACCGGCAATATTACCTAAACCAACTGTAGCCGAAAGGGCTGCCGTTAGGGCTTGAAAATGCGATACTTCTCCATCATGGCCTTCTATTGCAATGGTTTCTATAGCATCACCACCTGGAGTAGAATCTCCTGCTCCTACTAAAGATTCATGGTGATCTAAATCATCATATTTCCCTCGAACGATGTTTACCGAAGTCAAAAAACCTGTAAAATTTATAAGTTTGTAATATACTGTAAAGTATAGTGCCCCTAAAATTAACGGGAATAAAACCCAATAAACTTGTACCGTATCTGAAAATGGGATTTTATAAAAGACTGCTGTCACAAACCATCCCGTTAAGTCGCCAAATACTTGGTCTATTTTTTGATCTATACCAACCTCTTCGGCAGTTTCTTGAGCAAATGTTAAAAATGGAATTATTAATGTAAATATTGAAAGAAGATACTTCCTCATAAGGTTTATGTTAGTTAATTTTTATTGAAAGGATTCATACTAATAAGCAAGCAAGATGCTAAAAAAAAATGATTTTTTAAAAGAATAGCTGTTAAAATAGATTTTACTAATCGATATCGTACTGGTGATTTAAAGCTTCTATTTGTTCTGGTCTTCCTAAAACAATAATACTAGATTTAGGTGCTAACTCTAACTCTGCCTCTGGATTTACAAGGTATTCACCATTTTCATTTTTATAGCCTATAACATTACAACCTGTTTTTCTTCGAAGATCTAAATCTCTAATCGTTCTACCTTTATTTGATTTAAAAAGCTTTTCCACATCTACTTCTTCAATATTAATATTCGATTTCCCAACTATTGATAAGTTATCTATAAACTCCATTAATCCGGGGACCACTACTAAAGAAGCCATGTGGTCGCCACCAATATTATCTGGTAAAATAACATTATTGGCGCCAGCAAATTTTAATTTTTTATATGAAGATTCTTGAGAGGCACGACTAATAATATTAATTGACTTACTTAATTGTCTTGCAGAAAGTACTACAAATAAGTTATCAGCATCATTTGGTAAAGCCGAAATAAAACATGAAGCTCGGTCTACTCCTGCTTGAATCAAAATTTCATCTTCATTGGCATTTCCAATAACATAGGGCACATCGTCAAACCGAAAACGCTCTTCCATATCCTTGTTTTTCTCAATAACAACAAATTGTTTATTGTAAGCCATTAACTTTTTTGCTGCTTGTTTACCATTTCTCCCATAGCCACAAATAACGATATGGCCTTTAAAACTATCTATACGTTTTTGCATCTTCTTATGTTTTAATTCTTCAATATGATCTTTACTTAAAATATACTCTGTAATTATTGAAAGCGCATAACCCACAATAACTACACTTGCTAAAATTAAAAATATGGTAAAAATTTTCGATTGGTCGTCAAGCGGATCAACTTCGCCAAAACCAACAGTCGTCATAGTAATGACAGTCATATAAAAAGCGTCAACCAATGAGTATCCCGCTATAAATTTATATCCTGAAACGCCAATAAGCAGAATAACAACGAGTAAAAATACCGCAGTATAAATTTTAGTTCTAAAAAATTTAATTAGTGGATTCATAAATCAAAAACCGATGAGCGTTTTGTGTAAATCAAATCCTTAATACGCATCCAGAATGCTAAAAACAAATAGAGTGCAAAGCCAAAACCAATGGTAACAAATGTTAAGTACATAAAAGAGGTTCTAACCACTTTGGCTCTAATACCAAATCTCTCAGCTATACGCTGGCAAACATAATATCCATGTTTTTGAAAAAACAATAAGGGTTTGTAAATATTGTTCATGCTGCAATTTAAGGCTTTGTTTATTCGTTTAAAAGTTTATCTGTTTAAAAATTGATTTCCAACAGCACATTTTAAACATTTATTTTTATCACAATATTCAGTTTTAAGTTGAATTAAAGACTGAGAATCTAAAGATGATTTAGAAACCTTCTTTAAATTATTAAAAGCATCGATAATACTATTTTTTTCTGAGGCTAATGCTGAAGCTATTTTTATGATTTCAGCATCTACCGCTTCCCCTTTTTGTCTAGCATAACTAAATTTTATTGGCAGAATAGTATTAATAAGCAGCAAATCAATAAATGACTTTGATAGTATTTTAGTTGATTCTTTCGATTCTTTTTGAAACGTGTAATGCGTTTTCCAATACTCAGAAGTAGTTACTTTAAAAAGTTCGTAAAAATCTTCTAATTTATTTAATGCAATAATTTTTGAAAATAAATTTTGTTGTTTGTTATACAAACTGGCTAATTGAGATAGTCTAATTGTTGGAAAATTTGCCGGACGTAATCTAAAAAAATTAATAGGTAACACTTGAATGTTTTCTATTTTGAATTTCTGCTTTAAAAACTGATAATCTTTTACTAAATCTATAAAGTAAGCATCTTCCAAATCTTGCTCCAACAAACCTGCTTGCCCAAATAATAGAGCCTCTAAAATCTGCGGGTTAGATTGTGCCTTTCTGATAATTGAAAAATCCGTAGACTGTGCTAAACTAAAAAACGACTCGCCATTTACTTTTAGCCCAAAGTTTTTAGTCAGCATTTTAAACAACACAGCTTCCCAATCGTTTTTAGAAGCTTCTAGAAGGGTTTGGATGGTTTCCGCTTTTCTTTCTAACCGTTCGAAATATAATCGCTCTAACCAATTACCCAAAATAAAATCGTCTGTTGAAGCAAAATCATTTTCACAATTAATCCATTTATTTTGTTTGGCAAATAGTTTCTCATAATTATTTAACATTGAATCATCTACAATATCTTTCAGCTGTAATGTTGGGATGGGCGTGTTATCTTTTCTAAACACCTCGGTATCATCTTCCCAGACTACATGAAGAATGACGTTATCAAAAGCTTTATCTTGCTCATGACTATGTAAAAACCAATCTGAAGATTTAATATGAATTTCTACATTTCCTGCCCAAAGCTGTTCGCCTATTTTGATTTTTGCATTGAAAAAATCTGGACCAGAATTATGGTTATGTTGACCAACAGTATTAACTAAAACAGCCTCTCCTGTTGTCGTTTTCAAATTATTAAACTGAATTTTTTTATGTTTCCAGATATAATGTAGGAAGTCTTCTTGCATACAACTAAAATATAAAAATATTCCTCTTTTTTATTTGAAGTTGGAGAAATTTAAAAGAAATTTGAATTATGGAAGAACTTACCCTTACAACCCCTGCCCTTTTATTTTCAGCGATTTCTTTAATTATGCTAGCTTACACTAATAGATTCATAGCATATACAGCAGCAATTAGGGATTTGTTTGATAAATACCAAAAAAATCATGATAAGCGTTTTTATAAACAAATTAAAAACATAAAACACCGTCTATATCTTACCAGATATATGCAAATTTTAGGCATTACAAGCTTATTATTTTGTGTATTAACCATGTTTTTAATTTACATCCAACAACATACTATAGCTGTTTGGATTTTTGGATTAGCCTTAATATTACTAATTGTATCTCTAGCACTTCTTATTGTTGAAATACAAATTTCGGCTAGAGCTTGGGAAGAACATATTAGTGATTTAGAAAAGGATTAATTTCCACCTTGAGTTGAAGTAGGCTTTTTATATTTTTGAAAAGGCTGCTTCAATAAATCTTTAATATTGCTATTTTCTTTTTCATTTGGGAATACATCAACCCCATAAACTATTTTATCTGTATCCAATTCCATATAAGTACCTAATAATCTGTCCCAAACTGAAAAGATATTTCCGTAGTTAGAATCGGTATAGGGCATTTTGTAATGATGATGAACCTTATGCATATCTGGTGAAACCAAGACGTAGCTTATTAGTTTATCTACCTTTTTGGGTAATCTGATATTTGCATGACTAAATTGTGTAGCAACAATTGATAAAGATTGGTATAGCATAACAATACCAATTGGTGCGCCTATAGCAATAACACCAATTAAAGTAAATGTATATCGAACAATACTCTCAATAGGATGATGGCGGTTAGCTGTTGTAGCATCAACTTTATGATCGGAATGATGGACTAAATGCACCATCCAAAGTGGTGGTACTTTATGCTCAATAAGGTGCGGTAAATAAGCTCCAAAAAAGTCCATTAAAAACACGCCTAAAATAACATATAATCCTAAAGACATCTCTGGCAGCCAATTTAAAATTCCAAAATCATTGGTATTTACCCAATCGGCAGACATTAACAAAAGAAATGCCATGGGTAAATTAACAGCTATTGTTGTGATGGTAAAAAATATATTAGGAATAGCATGTTTCCATTTTTTATAGTTGAGATTAAATAAAGGAAGTGCCCCTTCTAAAAGCCAAAAGAAGGTTAAACCTCCCACAATAATTAAACCTCTATGAAGTGGTGGAATGGTTTCGAAATAGTTTAAGATGGTTTCCAAAGTATATTTTTTTTGTTTTAAAGATACTTATTTAATTCTCTTTTTCATATCCTCCACAATATTAAAAGCTGCAGGACATAAAGCAACATTCTTTAATGTAAGGTTGAAAATTTGCTGAAACTTTTTTCTATCTGTATGAGGGAATTCTCTGCATGCCTTTGGGCGCACTTCATAAATCGAACAATAATTATCTGCTCCTAAAAATGTACATGGTACACTTTGCAATACATAATCGTTATCCTCATCAACACGTAAATATTGGCTAATGAATTGTTGTGTTTTCATTCTGAAATGTTTTGCAATCCTATCCACATCTTTATCTGTAAATAGCGGACCAGTAGTTTTACAACAGTTTGCACACTTTAAACAATCTGTACGCTTGAATTCTTCTTCGTGCAACTCTTGCATGATATAATCCAGATTTTTTGGTGATTTCTTTTTTAGCTTCGCGAAGAATTTTTTATTCTCGTTATGTTTATCTTTGGCGAGCTTTGGAAGATTATTAATGATGTTTTGCATGGTATAAAAATAGTAACTTTCGACATCACGAAGGCTATTGAAAATCAAAATATATTTTGATTAAAAAGACCCTAACGAAGTTTGTGACCGAAGTAATCTTTAAAATTAATACGCTAAACCAACATATTGCCGCGACTTAAAAGTCTCGCAATGACTTATAATATGAAAGACCTTTTCGGGAAAGCTTTATTAGATTTTCAAAATGGAAACTATTCTGAGGATATTATAACTTCAACGAATATTTCAGATGAAGATGCATTACCACTTCCCTACTTATTTCGTGAGTTTAAAGACATGCCAAAATTAGAGCAACACGCATTAAAACTATGCAAAGGTCATGTTTTAGATGTAGGCTGTGGTTCAGGAAGCCATACCATTTATTTACAAGAAAAGGGTTTTAAAATTAAAGCTTTAGACATTTCCAAAGGTGCTATTGAAGTTGCCAAAAAACGTGGTGTTTTACATGCTAAAGTTTTAAATATTTTAGATGAAAGGGAAACTTTTGATACGATTCTGCTTTTGATGAATGGCACAGGTATTTTTCAAGAATTAACTCAAGTTTCAAAATACTTGTCGCATTTAAAAAGCCTTTTAAAACGAAACGGACAAATTTTAATTGACTCTTCGGATATTAAATATATGTACGAGGATGAAGATGGTGGTTATTGGATGGATATGAATGCTGGTTATTATGGTGAGCTTGATTACTTTTTGTCTTATAAAGGTGCAAAAGAAACACCAATGAAGTGGTTGTATTTAGATTTTGAAACTTTAAAATTAGCTTGTGAAACCGTTGGTTTGAAATGTGAATTGGTTATGGATGGTGACCATTTTGATTATTTGGCGCGGTTGATTGTGAAATAAATTGTGACAAGAATTTGACGGATTTTTGATTAAAATAAATAAGCTTTCGGTAAACCCGCGTTAAGGATTGCAGTGGATAGCCCACAGTTTTTGCGCCCTAGCGCAAAAGCGAGGACTTGTAACGGAAAGCCTGACCCCTTTTCGGGGTAACGCCCAAAAACTCTTCTTGACAAATTTTCTATATTACTAAAAATAACGTTTTGCTTGATGAGTTTCTTGCCTTCGCAGGAATTTAAAAATCAAACTTATACGTTGCTCCAGCTAAAAATTGAATACTCTGTACTGGAAAATTTTGCCATTTCTGATACGCATTATTAGCTATATTATTCGCTTTTACAAATACTGAAAGTTGATTATTTACATGATAGCCTGCATTTGCGTTGGCATCAAAAAAGCTGTCTAAAGTGACTGTAAATGGTGATCCATCATTTAAGAAAAACTGGTCTTTACGTTTGCCTGTATAAAAGAGATTTGCTCCTGCAAACCAATGTTCGTCTATTTGATAATCTAAAAACAATGAGCCTTTTACGTCTGGCAAATTCCAAGCTTCTGCTTCATCATCTGTATTGTAACTAAAATACTCTGCTTTTATGCCTAATTTAAAGTTTCTATTAACATCTAAATTAATTTCTCCAGCTACTCCAAATGTATCTATATTGTCGTAAACTATTCCGAAAGAGTTTCCATAGGTGTAATCTTCGTTTGTTAATGTGATTTCGTTATTTCTGAATAGGGCCTTGTTTCTATCTGCGATATAACGACCACTAACATTATAACTCATATTGCTAGAAAGTTTCCCTTTCAAACCTACGTAAGCGTTATATAATTGATCTGTTGGAGCAATGAATAATGTTGGAGATACGAATGGGTTTTCATTAGCAAAACTGTAATATGAATTTTGAATTAAATCGCCTTTAAGTCCTCCGTAAGCAATTAACACATCGTTTACTAATCTGTACGTTGCGGTAATATTGGGGTACACATAAATATTATTATCGCCCGACTCTTTATCATTTAAATAATATAATGAGACACCTAAATCTAGTGTTAAATCATCTTGTTTTAATTGAAATGTTGGTGATATACCAATTTGGAAATTTCCGTAGTTTAAGGCATCGGTTGTAGTATAATTTCTATCAAAAGAACCGCCTAAATAATCAATTTTAAAATCGGTAGAAATTTCAATATCATTTATTGGTACATCCACTTTAGCTTTTACTATAAATCTATTTTCTCCAGAGCCTTGATTATCTCCAAAACGTCTGAAAAAAAAGTTTCCTGAGTTAATATATGTATCTTCGAAAGTAATATCGCCTCCAAAATGGGCATCAAAAAATGAATGATCGACGTCAATATTATTGGCTTGTGCTTGTGCGATTTGAGATTCTGGAACACCATACCAATTGTACATTTGATGTTGAAAACCAGCTTGAACGTTCCATGCTAAATCTCTTAATCGACTTGAATAATTCAAGTTAACTTTTGAGTTAGAAAAATCATCATTGAAAGACACGCCTTCAATCCCACCTGCCGACGAATGATGACTTACATAACCACCAATATTTTCGTTTCTACTAAGGGCATGGTTCAAGTAAACTTCACCTAAAATAGTGGTGTACGTTCCAACACCTAAAGTGGCATAATTATCAAATAATTTTACGGGTGCTCGTTTTTCTACAATAGCAGCTTTTCCTTTTGCAGGCGTAAAAGTTGACGCTACAGGAAATGAAAAAATATTATACTTAATGTCCTTTTTTGTTTCTGTTGCTTCATCATCTAAAGATGGGACCTCCTTCACTTTAAAAGCATCTGAAATTGTTGGTGCATAAGGCTTAACAACATCAATAACACCTGTGTTTATAGTATCGTTTTGAGTTCTTTGAGCAAATCCTAAGGTGATGGTTAATAAAAGAATTCCTGTGAAAATATTTTTTATTTGCTTACGCATACTGATAGTTTTTTTTTGACCCTTCGACTTCGCTCAGGACAGGTTTACGATTGACGATTTTTGATTTATTAATTAGGTCTCGACTGCGCTCGACCAGACAAATTAATCTTCTTGTAAAATGGATGAATTTGTTTTAGCTTCTTCGGTTTTAATTTTACTGAGTTCTGTTTTTGCTTCTGAAACCACATCATCAAACTCTGGAAAATTCTGAATGACACTTTCTAAAATATAAGTGGCTTGAAAAGCATCATTTAAAGCATAATAGTTTTTAGCCATTAAGACTAAACCTTTGGCGCTGTAATATTTATACCCTGAAAAATCTTTAGCTAATTTTTGTACAGATTTATTAGAAGCTTCATGTTTACCCGCTTTGTTTTTAAAATAGGCATTGAAGTATAAAGCCTCTGAAGCCGTTTCTCCTGTTGCAACACGTTCAACATTTGCGTAAGCTGATTTTGCTTTAGCCATATCACCTGTTTTCATCGCAGAACGCGCAATAATAATATGGGCATCACTCTTTATTTTATTATCAATTTTAGAGCTTCCTAATACCTTTTCTGCATAAGAAACCGCATTATCATAGTTCTTTAATTGATAATTTGCTTTCATTAAATTGGACTGTGCAAATATTATATTCTGTGTATAGTTTGCTTCTTCCTCTAAACGTTGTAAAATCGGGATGGCTTTGTTCCAGCTTTTACTCTCCAAATAAAACTGAGATAAACGCGATAAAGCTTCTTCTGTAAATTCACTTTGGCTAGCATCAACAACATATTTATAATGTGGTGCAGCATTTTCTAGTAAATCTTTTTTGTAATACAATTGTGCCACATAAAAATGGGATTGTAAGGCGTGAATACCGTTTGGAAATTGATTTAAATAGCCATTAAATTGCTTGATGGCTTTATCTGTATTGTTGTCTAAATATTGTTTTTCAGCAGATTCGTAAGTCGCATTGTCTAAATCGACATCTGTAACTTCAACATAATCAAGTTGCTTCACCCAATTAGCGTAGTCGTCAACACGACCTAAATCTATATAAATTAAACGTGCTGTTGAAACGGCTTGAACTGCTTCTGGTGTTCCTGGATAATCCCCTGCCACTTTTTTAAACTTGGTTAAAGCACGCTCGTTTTCACTTCCGTTATAATACACTAAACCTTGACGCAACAAAGCTTTTGGCAAAAACGAACTCATTCTGTATTCGCTACTTAACTTATTATAGACTTTCATCGCCTTATCCGTTTCGTTAGCTTTTACATAAGAATTACCAAGTTCGTAAAGCGCATCGTCTCTTAATTTTGATTTAGAATATTCTGAAACAAACTGTTCTAATGCTTTTATTTTTTTTGAAGATTGCCCTGCATAACCAATACTAATAGCTTTTTGAAACGCTGGATAATCGGAGTCTATTTCATTCAATTTAATAGCATTTTTATAAGCTGAAATAGCACTTTCGTATTGACTTGACACAAAATAACCATCACCTAAACGTAAATAAGCGTCATTCAATCTTACTTTGTCTTCGCTTTTATTTGAAATAAAATTATTGAAATATTCAGTGGCCTTCCCATAATTTTTTAATTTGAAATATGTATAAGCTAAATTATAATCAATGTTTTCAATTTCAGGTGTTGCTGATGTTCCTATTTGTTGTTTAAATTGTTTAAAACCAATGAGCGCATCATCATAATTAGTTAAATTATAATCGGCTTCTGCTTTCCAAAAGGTTGCTCTTGCTGTATAATTTTGGTCTTGTGATTCTTTTAAAGAGGCATCAAAAAGCGAATCCGCTTCTTGATAATCGCCTTCATTATATAATTCTAAACCTCTGTAAAATGCCACTTTTTGATATGCCACTTTATTTTCAAAACTCTTCTTGCTTTCTAATAGTTTTAAAGCTTCTTTATAATTTTTTGATGTGATGTAAGAATCAATTAAGAGGGTTACAACCTCTTCTTTGTAAGGCGTTTCTGGATATTTCTCTAAATAACTTGCTAAAACTTGTGGTGCAGATTGGTAAGGGTTTCCAATTTCATAGCTAATCTTTGCGTAGTTTAACCAGGCATCTTCTTGGATTTTTAAATCGTAATTCATTTGAGATGCATTTCTAAACGTATTTAAAGCTTCCTGCTTTTTATCTAAGTTGATGTAGCTTTCTGCTAAATGATAGTAAGCATTTTGAGCAATAGCATTATTCCCGCCTACTATTTTATTAAATTCTGAAATGGCATTTTCATAGTCCTTCTGCTTGTAATACGCATAACCTAATTGATAAAAATCGGTATTATTCCATTTGCCTCTTTTACCTTTATAATCCGTTAAATACGGAATAGCTTCAGCATATTTTTCTAAATTGAAATAGCTTTCACCTATAATTTTAGAAAGCTCTGAAATTTCATCTGCGCCGCTAGACTCTAAGCGTTCTTTAGCTAGTTCAATAGCTTTATAAAACTTCCCTAGTTTGAAGTTTAAATCCGCTTGGTAATATGATAATTTTTCTTTGTAGCGCTCTTGGTCGCTTACTTGCTCAAAATATTCGTTTGCTCTATCGTAATCATCGCCTTCATAAGCCATAAAACCGATATAATATTTAGCTTGTGCTCCAAATTCTTGAGAGTTCTCTACCTTACTTAAATACTTTTTAGCATCTTTATATTGTTTGGTTGAAAACGCTGTGTACCCATTATTAAAATTGAATTTCTCACGCTCTTTCTTCCCTAAAGCTTTTTCATCTACCTTATCATACCATTTTCTGGCGTAAGCATATTTTGAATTTTCAAAGTAATAATCAGCAACATCAACAAAAGCAGTATTTCTTTTTGTACTTGTTGGATATGCTTTTACAAAATCTTCAACTAACTGATCTGCATTTTGCTGATTTAATCGTACCGCACAATTGGCAATATAATAGGCACAATTAGATTGTAAAATATCTTCTTCTGCAGTTTTTTTAACATTAGTAAACATGGACTGAGCTGCTCTGTATTGTTGATTATTATAAAGCGATAATGCCTTTTGATAATCTACCAAACTACTTGTATATGTCGCAGATTGTTGTGCTAGGATTTGAAAACTAAAACTTATAGCAAGTACTAATGAAACGATACTTTTCTTAGTCATTTAGGATTAATTTTTAAATTTAAAATCAAAGATAATTTAATATGAATCTTATAACGTAATAATCGTGCCATAATTATAAACCGAGTTATTAAATGTTGGGAAATAAGTTTGAAGGCGGAAGTTTAAAGTTTTGGTTGGAATTACATTTAGTTTGTACATATCAAGTAAATATGAGAAACTGAATACTGAATTTAAACTTTTCACGTTTAACTTTTACTTTCAAATTTTAAATAATACATTTACAACAGTCTAAAAGAACCTTATTTAATTTATGCCAACTCCCATTTTACAATTAAAAGACGCCTCTATTTTTCAAGGTGAAAGCTTAGTACTTTCAAATGTGAATGTAGAGATTAACAAAGGGGATTTTGTTTACTTAATTGGAAAAACGGGTACTGGAAAAAGTAGTTTTATGAAAACACTTTATGGCGATTTACCACTTACTGAAGGCGAAGGACATATTGTTGATTTCGATTTAAAAAATCTTAAAGAAAAAGATATTCCGTTTTTAAGACGAAAACTAGGCGTTGTTTTTCAAGACTTCAAATTACTTACAGACAGAACGATTAACGATAATTTACTTTTTGTTTTAAAAGCTACAGGCTGGAAAGACAAAGACAAAATGACGACGCGTGTTGAGGAGGTTTTAGCCAAAGTTGATATGAAAACTAAAGGTTTTAAATTTCCGCATGAACTTTCTGGTGGCGAACAACAACGTGTAGCCATTGCTAGAGCTTTGTTAAATGATCCAGAACTTATTCTTGCCGATGAACCTACAGGAAATTTAGACCCTCAAACCAGCATTGAAGTCATGGAAGTACTCCAAGAAATTAACAAAAACGGCAATACCATTTTAATGGCAACTCACGACTATGCTTTACTCCTTAAATACCCAAGTAAAACTTTAAAATGTGATGAAAATCAAGTTTATGAAGTGGTACAACGCAAAGGATAACATGTATAATTCTATAAAAAAAAGTCTAAAATCGATAATCCCGAAGCAGTTTTTAATTAAAAACGAACTGTTTTTTAGAATCTTTTATGGTGTTTTCTATTTAGGAAAGAAACACCAATGTAATATTTGCAAAAAGAAGTTAAGGGCTTTTGTTGAGTTGGAGAATGAAGATTTATTATGCCCTTTTTGTGGGAGTTTATCCAGAAACAGAAGACTCTGGAAATTAGTTAATAAGGATCATGCTTTAAAAGGAAATGTATTGCACTTTTCACCATCAAGAAACCTTTATCGAAGATTAAAAAAAACTCAAAAGATAAATTATTTTAGTAGCGATTTTGAAAATGAGTTTCTTGCAGATTATAAATTTGATATTACTAAGATTCCACAAGAAAATGAAACTTTTGATACCATCATTTGTTATCATATCTTAGAGCATATTACAGATGATAAAAAAGCAATGACCGAATTATATCGAGTTTTAAAGCCAAATGGGTCTATTTACATTCAGACGCCGTTTAAAACAGGTGATATCTATGAAGATGATTCGATAGTTTTACCAGAAGAACGATTAAAACATTTTGGACAGGATGATCATGTTAGAATCTATTCTGCTGATGGATTGAAAACAAGATTGGAAAAAAATGACTTTCATGTTAAAAAGCGTTCTTTCGAAAGAAAAGATGATGATTTTTACTTCGGTTTTAAATCGCCAGAAACAGTATTAATTGCAAACAGATAATGCTTTCAATTTTAATTCCTACATATAATTATAACGTATTTCCGCTAGCAAGTCAACTTGAAAAGCAAGCCTTAGCTTCAGATATTGAGTTTGAAATTATTTGTATAGATGATGGATCAAAATCTTCTATAAATTCAGAAAATGAAAAAATAAATTCGCTTAAAAGTTCTAAATTTTTAGCTCAAAAAAATAATGTTGGTTTAAGTAATAATAGAAATGCTTTAGCAGAAATTTCAAAATACGAATATCTTTTATTCATTGATGGAGATTCACTTTTACCCGACGACATTTTTATTTTAAAGTATTTAGAAGCTATTAAAAAAAATACTGAAGTTATTTACGGAGGCAGAATTCATCCTAAGTCAGTTAATTCTAGCAGAAAATTACGCTGGAAATATGGAATTTACAAAGAAGATACCACATCTGTTAAGCGAAATAAAAGTATTTATAAAAGCGTATTATTTAATAATACATTGATTAAAAAAAGTGTATTTAATACTATTGGGTTTGAAAAAAGCATAACAACTTATGGACACGAAGACACAGTTTTCGCTTACAATCTTAGTAAAATTAAAGCTTCTATTTTACATATAGACAACCCTGTTTTGCATGGTGATGTAGATTTAAATGAGGTCTATTTTAGGAAGACGCACAAATCGCTTGAAAACCTAGACTCTATTTATAAAACCAAAATGATTGACCCTGAATTTACCACATTCCTGAAGGTTTTTATTAAATTAGAAAAATTTAAATTGAATTATCCCTTAGCCATAACATATAAAATTTTATCACGCTTTTTCACTTATAACTTAACATCCAAACGTCCGTCGTTACATATCTTTGAATTGTTTAGATTAAGTTACTTTTGTCATATAAACTTAAAAAAATAATGCCTTTTTTTTCTGTAATTATACCACTATTTAATAAAGAAGAATACATTGAAGAGACCCTTTTAAGTGTTTTAAATCAAACTTTTACCGATTTTGAAATTATTGTAGTTAACGATGCCAGTACTGATAAGAGTTTAAATAAGGCAAAAACCGTTCAAGAAAAAAGGATAAAGTATTTTGAAAACGAAAAAAACCTAGGCCTTTCTGCTACTAGGAATAGAGGCATATCGCTTGCTAAAGGAGAAATTATCGCTCTACTTGATGCAGACGATATTTGGTTACCTGATTTTCTGGAAAACATAAAATTATTGCATAAGAAGTTTCCAGAAGCGAGTATTTATGGTACAGATTATCTAGAAAAATATGATAACAAAACCGTCCTTGAACCACAAAAAAATATTCCAAAAAATTTAAAAAATAAGTACTTTCTAATTGATGACTTTTTTAATGCCAATATGTATCAATGCATATTCTGCCCGAGTTCACTAGCCTTTAAAAAGAATATCTCAAAAAACCAAGACGTTTTCAACCCAAATATAACATATGCTGAAGATATTGATTTCTACATAAGATTCGGGTTTAAATTTAAAACAGCATATTGTTATAAAGCTAGTTTAGAAAAGAATTTTAATGTTCCTAGTCAAATGACCAGAAAAGGTATCTCAGAAGAAACAATTCCAGATTTAGATTATTTTGAAAATTGGACAAAAGACAACAACTCACTAAAAAAATACCTCGATCTTTATAGGTATATTTTTGCATATCAATATAAAATGGAAAAAAGCATTAAAAAAAAGCGGACCATTTTAAAAAACATCAATTATAATAACCTCTCTCTAAAACAACGGTTTTTATTAAAAAGCCCCAGAATAATTGTTTTAGTATTTAATAAAATTAAACTTTTACTTTTGAAATATAATATTAGGGTTTCCTCTTTTTAACATGACATCAAAACCATTACTTTCTGTACACCTTTTAACCTATAATTGCGAAAACTATATAGACGAGACTCTACAATCTATATTAAAACAAAACACTACTTTCAAATTCGAGATTGTAATTGGTGATGATAACTCTACAGATAGCACGCCAAGTATTTTAGAATTATATTCTAAGAAAAACCCCAATCTTATTAACTATAAACAAAACAAGGAACAACTAGGAATTCTAAAAAATTTTAAAACAACATTAGACAGATGTAGTGGCGATTATGTTTTTGATATTGCAGGAGATGATTGTTTAAAACAAGAATATGCCTTACAAAAAATGGTTGATACTATTTCAAAAAAACCTAATCTTGGTTTTATTGATAGTGGTTATGATAGCCTTTTTATGAAAACAAAAAAAGTAAAACCCTTTGATAATAAAAAACAAATAACAAGTAGTAAAACACACTATAAGCATCTAGTTCTAACGGGTCAAATTTATCCGATAGGTATTTGCTACAATAGAGCGCATCTTCTAAATTATGTAGATTTTGAAAAATATTTGGAAATGAAAATATCTTTTGAAGACTATCCGATATTAGTTGATTTATTAATGAATACGGATTTTGAAAGGATTAATGAATCTTTACATGTATACAGAATTCATACAGATTCTTACAGTCATAAAAAAGATTTAAAGCTACAATTAGATTTACTTGAACAAATGCAAAATTTAGTAAAATTCTTTTCAAACAAATACAGCTTACCTTCAACAGTTTTATCAGATTACAAAAAAAGTTCGAATAAGACTAAACTATATTTTGCTGGTTTTTTTGGTGATAAAATACTGGGGAAAACAATGTACTTAGTACTTAAAGGAAATAGATCATTTTCCGATTTTATCAATTACCTCTCGAGTCAGTTACTCTTTTTTAGAAAACTACAGTCCCTTTTCAGAAAGGTAAAGTAAATATTCATCAAAATCGTATATATAATCTTCTTCCTTGTAAACATCTGATGCCACCACTAAGCAAACAGCTCCCGAAGAAAAATTTTCTAACTCTCTCCAAACACATGGTGTAATAAGCAATCCTCTAGACGGGTTGTTTAAAGTAACCTTCTCTGTTTTTATTCCTGTTTTAATAATCACATCAAAGCTACCACTTAAAGCAATTAAAAACTGACTTAATTCTTTATGCGCGTGCCCACCTCTACTTGACCCACTAGGAACATCAAACAAATAATACACTCGTTTGGTTTCAAAAGGCACAACTTCCTTTTCAATTACAGCCAGATTACCTCTAGGGTCATGAATTATTGGAATATCTAAAACTTCCGTTTTTTTCTTTTTTATCTTCATTTTGCATCACTTTTTTTGAAAATATACCTAACCGACCATACTATAATCAACAAATATAATAAGTAACGTACAAAGTGAGCAAATACTATACCCTCAACGCCATTTTTTTCGACAAAATAAATACCAAGGAAATAAAATAACGCATAAGACATGAATTCCGTTAATATAAATAACTTCCATTTATTTTTTGCTACTAATTGATAAGCCATTACTACAGCTACTATTTTCACCAAATCACCAATCAACTGCCATTTAAAAAGCACTTTCATTGGCGAAAATGCTTTGGAATAAAGAATCTCAATTATAAAATCCCTACCTAAATATATACCTAAAAACATAATTATAAATATGGGTAATATAATTTTATAGATATTAATCAACTCTAGTTTATAGGCTTTAAAACTTTCTATTTTTGCATATTTGGGCAATATATAAAGTGTATAAATTCCTGCCATAAAAGATAAATAATAAGTCGACAGACTAGTGATAGCAGTCCAATACCCAGCATTTTGGGACGAGATTTCTTCGGTTAGGTAATTCCTTAATTCAATATCAACAAGGTTACTTAATACTACCGCTACAAAGGCCATAATAATGAATCCCATTAATTTTGACCTGAATAGTTTATTGAATTGGATTTTACTTTTAAGTAATAACTTGATTTCATTTCTACCAAAAACAACAAGAGACAACAATTGTAATACTGGCGTAAGCGTAACTGCAAGTAACACTCCTGATAATTGATATTTAAAAACAAATAATAAAACTAATAGCGTTGATAAAGCATTGGCTGTAAACGAAATTATAGTAGCTTTTTTATAATTTGATTTCCCACTAATGATACTAAAACACAAATTATATATTGCTGTAAATGGTAATATAAAAGAGAGAATGATAAATAAATAATCGAATTTAGCTGTATTAAAAACGTAATTGCTCCAAAATTTTGAACCAAAAAAAAGAACGCAAAAAACTATAATACTGCCAATAACACTGAAGGCCAACGACGTTCCGTAAAGTTTTTTTAAATGTTGATTTTCGCCTTCGTGTTTCGATTGGTAATTTAACACACCTTGATCTACCCCAAAGGAGGCCCCCAAACCTAATAAAGCCATGGCATTCTTTAAATTCCCTACTAAAGCCATCCCTTCAGGTCCTAAAAAAACAGCAACAATTTTTTGGGAAAAAATAACTAAAGCAGACCTTCCGAGAACGCCTAAAGAATTAACTGAAAATAATTTTATCAGAAATAAATCTTTATGTCTATTAAAGAAATTCAATTAAACGTATTTATTACAGAAACAATTTCACGGATTTCATTTTCACCGAGTGTTGCATATATTGGCAAGCTTAAAATCTCACTATGAATCTTTTCAGTTACTGAAAAGCTTAAATGATTTAGTTCCCTGTATGCTTTTTGTTTATGAATAGGAATTGGGTAATGAATTAAAGTTTCTACACTGTTATTTTTAAGATATTCTTTGAGTTCATTACGCTTTTTATGCCTTATCACAAATTGATGAAAAACATGAGATTCTATATTTTCACATGCTGGAAGAATTACACCTTTTAGTTCGATGTTATTTAAATAAAACTGGGCAATACTTTGTTGTTTTTTATTGTCTTGGTCTAAATATTTTAATTTAAGTCTTAAAAATGATGCTTGAAGTTCATCTAATCTACAATTATAGCCTTTATATTCATTTTCATTAGTAGAGATTCTGCCATAGTTTCTTAGCTGTCTTATCACAGTTTCTAACTCATAATCGTTAGTGGTTACAGCTCCTCCATCTCCTAAGCCCCCAAGGTTTTTTGTTGGGTAAAAACTAAATGCCGCAGCATGTGATAAATTGCCAGCCTTTCTTCCGTCTAAATGTTTTGCTCCATGAGCTTGTGCTGCATCTTCAACTAACAATAAATTGTGTTTTTCACAAAAAAGTTTCAACCGATTTACGTCAAATAATTTCCCATACAAATGCACTCCTAAAATAGCCTTTGTTTTAGAGGTAATATGTTTTTCCAATTCATTAGGGTCGATATTAAAACTATCTAAAGCAGGTTCAATTAAAACAGGTTTTAACCTACAATGACTTAAAGCCAACACCGATGCAATATAT
Organism: Algibacter sp.; assembly: GCF_029245835.1. Taxonomy (GTDB): domain Bacteria; phylum Bacteroidota; class Bacteroidia; order Flavobacteriales; family Flavobacteriaceae; genus Algibacter_B. Next base: position 37,502 of record NZ_JAQWOO010000035.1, read on the forward strand.
GTGTTAGCGGGAACCAATATTTCGTCTCCTTCTTTTAATTTTCCAAGAACTTTGTATGCTTCAAAAATTAATTTAAGCGCATCAAGCCCATTACTAACAGCTATACAATACTTAACACCACAATAGTTTGCAAACTCAGATTCAAATTTTGACACTTGCTCACCTAAAATATAGTTTCCCGAATTTAAAAACAATTGAAACTGCTTTTGAAATGCTTCCTGAAAACGTTCATTTACTTTATGAAGATCTAAGAATTTAATCATACAAAAACGTTTTCTAAAAGTTTACAATTGTCAACATTAATATTATAGAAATCATGCGAAACTGATCGACCTCCAAAACTTTCTTTCCAGGATTGCAATCCATCATTAATAAACTGTCCTTCCCCTTCATTTGAAATTCCAAAATCAAAGAATCGCTTATTTTTATAAACTTTGTTAATTAAATAATCTAGAATAACATCTAGTCCGCCATCAAAATTCTTAATAGGATGCTTAGATATATATTGTGCATGAGCTACATTTTCAGTTTCAAAAATCGTAATACCTGCAACAATATCGTCTTCATGGTAAGCATTAAATTGTCTTATATGATTTGGGAAACTCTTTTTAAGCAATGTTATTTCTTCCAAAGAATGAACTGGAGAAACATTGAATTTAGCTTTTAAATTAGGAATTAAAATTTGAGACCAGAAGTCTTCAAAACAATCTGTTTCCTTTACAACCAAACCTAAATCTCTTCCTTTTTTTAAATTTCTTTGTCTGTTTAAAGACTTTATTCTGGAGACACTAAATTGATGTACTACCGTTGTTATATCTTTTCTAAATAATTCTGCCTTAAGCTTAAAAAGTACATAATCAATTTCATCACTTGGTAAAGTATTATAAATTCTAGGAACTGGTTTTAATATCACTGTTTTAATTCCTAAATCTTTTAAAAACCATAAAATAGCCTCAAAAGTTTTTAAGGCGTCTTTTAAAGTGCTTTTTTTACTTAAAACTAACCCACCATAAGATAATCCTTGATGCGAAAAAACAGTGTCATTTACTCTATTTAATGGCATTATAGAAACCAAACTATTTTTTTTAAAAAACAATAAAGAAAAATCTTCAAACCTATCGGCATGGTATTCCATAAAATCTCTATGCAACATAAATGTAGCATTTTTAGCGCCTTCAACAAAAAGATTCCACTGACTGTAAAAGTCTGAAGTATAACGTACAACCTGATACTTACTCATCTTTTATTTTTCTAGTTTTTCTGAAACCACAAGTCCATTTTTGTCGATTAATCTATAAATAGACATCCCAATTTTATTTTCTTTACGCAACTGATAACTTCCATCCTCTTCCAAGTAGTTTAAATACGCTGAATTTTTACTTAAAGCGGAAAATAAAACCCTAAATATATTTACATTGGTCTTTAATGCTTTATCATACTTCAAGTTATCGATCTTATTCCATTTTATAGAACACAAAGTACTAAATAAAGAATTAACAAGAAATTCATCATTAGTAGAATAAAAATCTTTATAATTCTCTATACCAACCCAACCTCCGTGATCTGCAGCTACAATTATTATGGCGTTAGGGTCTTTTTCAGTTATCAGATTTATTATTTTTTTTACCCAAATACTGGCATTATCTAATTTATTTAAATAATCGTTACGTTCAATTTCTTTAGATTCTTTATAGTGAACATGGTGCGGAATTAGTTTTTGTATAAAGAAGAATTTTGGGTTTACACTATTTTTATCTCTTTTGATAACGTTTTCCAAATCCTTAAAAACATCCCTCTTTATATTCTGTCCACTACTAAAAAAAGGAATGTTTTTCAAATCAATATTTTGGTAAGAATAACTGTTTTTTGTTAAGTTTTGCTGAAAATAGTCGTCTTCAACAATAAAATAACTCTGGTAGCCATTATTATGGAGAATATCGATAACACTGTTATCGCCATTTAGAATAGATCTTGCTCTTGGCATCTCCATTGCAGGTAACAAAGTCTCTCCAAAATAATGGTGTTTCATTGTAAACAGAGAAGCGTTAGATACCAATGTTGAAGAATAATTGCTCCTAAAATCATGGTAAACATGAAAGTCTTTATTTTCTAACCAATTGTACAAATCACTACTTGATTGGTACACTTTATTTTCTAAAGTTTTTTTACTAACGTAACCATCTGGCTGTATAAAATAAATATTTGGCTTTTCTATTAATTTTACATTACCAATATTATCGGGTAAATTTTTCCAATTATCTTTTGTCAAAAAATGGCTATATAAAACTAGGATTAATTTTGGAACAACTAGAAATGCCATTAATAACTGAAAAACTATGGCTTTTTTTAAATGCTTTTTTAACAAAAAACCAAAAATAGTGGCAATAACAAGCCCAATTAATAAATATTCTTTTCTTATACCCCAAGTGCTTATAATTACAAATAAGGCAAAAAAAACAAAATTGTTGAGTGTAAATAATAGAGCTTCGTGTTTTTTTATAACATGTAATTTAGCTCCTATAATTTTGATGAAATACGATCCGAAAATTGGAAGTAATAAAAACAATAAAACTAATACAACAAAATGGCTTTTGGAATCTACAAGTGGAAAATTAGAATTGTAGTATTTAAAAAAAGGATATATTCCAGCCGATAAACCAACTAGCCATGGTATCTGTTTCGAATCGCTAAGAAAGTTTAAAATATATGTTCTTAGCCTCTTAAACATCTTTCTTTTTTAACAAATACATAACACGCTTAGAATTGTTTATTTCTAGTTTTTCAACAATATCAAAATAACATTCATAAATCTCCTCGAAAGATTGTATGTTATAAAAATTAAAATATGCTTTAAATTCTCTTTTAGAATTTAATAATCGTTCTACCCAAGAATCTTCTCGTTTTGGAAACTCAATAATTAAATATTTTGAAAACGACGCAAAAAATTCTGCAGACATTGCAAAAGGAATATTTCCAGATAAAGACATATGATGTATGACCGCTAAAGCCATGGTTAATTCCGGCTTAAAAGCTTTTATTCTGTGTAAAAAAGACGCACGCTCTTCACTATTAAAACCAATAGACGCTGAGGGATTTAACACATCCAAAACAAATGGTGTTATATAACTTTCTGTTTTATCATGTAATATTTTATAATTAAAATCTACAGCATTATTATCTATATCACAGATTAAGGCATGCTCTATATGCTGTTCAATTCGTCTTACAAAAGTGCCATCATTTCCCCCAATATCAATCAATGTTTTGGTTTTTAGATTACTTATCCATTGATTAATAATTTTTGTTTTTTGTAGAAAAGCTGATTCTGTATAATTAATCTTGTTATAATAATCACCCCATTCTGACTGTTCATTGAGCTTAATTTTCTTTATAAAATCATAAAGACTCTTAACGATATTTAATTGGGCCTTTTTGGATAATGACGTTTTTCTTGCTTTCCCTTTATAATCTGCCTTATAGTCGTTTTCATATTTTGCCAATAAATGAACATTTGAATACACAAATGGGTTAAGAAAAGTTTTAAGCGGAAGCATTGAAGACAGCATTTTAACAGGTATACCATCAATAAAATTACTCATTAATTTTAAAGTTGGGGCACCATGATATTTTGCCAAAAGAAGCGGTCCAAAAAAATGAGAAACAAACTGTTTAAAAGCTCTCCATGGCTCATTAGTTTGGTAAAAATCAAAAGATAAAGTATCAATAAAAATTGGCTTACCACTATGAAATGTTACATTAAAAGCTGAAGCATCCTTTAGAGACATATCATTATCTAAACAAAATTTCTGTATTTTAAGTGTTAATAATGCAGCGTCTTTATATTGATTAAAACTCCATTCATAAGGATAGGTAACAAAAGGAATTTGTTCTGGTTGTATAACGATTTGAGAGGTGTCGGCAAACACTTCTTCGTGCTTTATTAACAAACCAGCCGAAAACAACTTTTTAAACAGTTCTTTTTCTTTTAAAGTTTGATACTGTTTAAAATAAATAGGGTTGATTCTACGTTTAACAACACCGTTATCAACAAACACATACCCGGAAGGATCTCTAAAAGAAGCGGAATGATTTTTTTTACTTATCACTTTTAGATTCGTTTTCTACATCAGCAGTATCTGACACCTCTATGTCGTCATAAAAATCACTTTTCTTGGTTATTCCAAAAAAGACTTTTAATTTGTAAACTAAATTCTTAGAAAACATAAAGACACCTGCCACAGCCGCAACAATAGCCTGAACTATCATAGCTCCCAATCCTGGATCAAAATAAAGAAATTGCATAAATTTTATTTTATCACAAAAGTAGTTAAAATTAATTTTTCACAGCTTAAACAAGGTCCAAATATTTCCAATTCAAATAAAAACAACTAAGACAATTTATTATTTTCTTTTTCTAGACCAAAAAGAGAGCTTCCAAAAATTAGTAAAATAATACCATAGTACATCATGTAACTTACAAAATGAGCAACTACTGCACCTTTAACATGATCAAATAAATCAATAAAATAAACACTAGTGGTATATAAGATAATGACTAAGAAGGCTTCAGTTAAAATATAGTGCCAAAACATTTTTTTAGCTAAAAACTGATAAGCAATTACAATAGATAATATTTTTATAAAATCGCCTAACAATTGAAATAAAAATAAATCTTCAACAGGTTCAAATTCTTTTGAAAAGATTGCTAATACTATATAATGCTTCAATAAATAGATAATAAGTAAGCCAACTGCCAAAATAGGTATTATAGTTTTATAAAAACTTAAAACTTCTTTCCTAAACGCTTTAGTATCATTTATTTCTGAAAACCTTGGTAAAAGATATAAAGCTAGTAACGAGCTAACTAACATTAAATAGTAGCTAGATATCCGCGTCATAGCTTCCCAAAAACCAGCATCTTTATAACCAATATTTTCAATAATATAAGACCTAATTGCAATAGCAACAAATGGCAAAAAGACAGCCGTAAAAAGCGCCATTAAAGAATAAGGGCTTAGACTTTTTAATACGCTATAGCTAACCCTACTAGCCTTAATCGTTGACACTAAACTTTTTCTATTTGTTATAGCAACTAAAGTGATTAAAAATATCAAGGATTCTGCGATAACAACAGAAATTAAAGCACCATCAATCTTGTTTTGATAAATTAAAAGTAATGCAATAGAAACACTTAATATCTGTCCTATAATATTAATAATGATTAAAATCTTATACTTCGAAAATCCATTCATTATAGAAAATGAAAACATATTTAAAGCATAAAAAGGGAGTACTATGGCAAAAACTCTAATAACATTTGCGTAATCATTATACGTAGGAAATATAATGTTGTTAATCCACTCTGCATTGAAATAACAAAAAAAAGAAACTATAATTGTAGAAACAAAACCCGCATAGTATATCGTAGAAAGCGTTTTACTTAATTCTATACTGTTTTCCTTAAATTCTGCAACATATTTAACGGCACCTTTATAAAAACCTAACGTAGAAACCGTTTGAAAAGAACCAACAAAGTTTCGTAGATTACCTATCAATGCTAAACCCTCAGCCCCAATAAAAACGGCAATAGCCTTTGATGTTAATATTCCAGCTATTATTCTGGTTAGTACTGATGCGGTTTGTAATGAAACTATTTTTACTAAAACCTTATTATTTATATAGTCTATTAATTTTTTCAATTAATATATAATTTCCATGATAATTAAATTTCTAAACATAAGTTTATGCCTTATAAACGCTGTAAACTACATATTATTCTTCTAGAATATTATGTAGTATTCAAATATACAAAATCATTTTACGTTTAAATATTTTACTTTACCAAAAGGTAAGTGATTATAACATGAAAATTTATATTTATAAAATTAATTCTGCCGCTTTAAAATGTAGAGTATATTAATACATAAAATTGCAATATTGGTTATAATTATAGGTTTGGATATGGGTTGAAGCATAAACCCATAAGATACAAATAGTAAACACCCAAAGGCATTTACTATTCGTAATTTAGTTACAGATTTCATTAAAAATGAGATTAAAACGGTTGCCATAGCTACATAACCAATCCATTCTACCCACGAAATCCCTAAGAATTCCAATGTTATATTGATTTATATCGTTTACGATCTACTTCTGTTAAATAGATTTTACGTAAACGTAAAAAGTTTGGAGTTACCTCAACATACTCATCTTTTTGAATATATTCTAAAGCTTCTTCTAATGAGAATTTAATTGCAGGAACAATTTTTGCTTTATCATCAGCCCCAGAAGAACGTACGTTACTCAACTTTTTAGTTTTTGTAACATTAACCGTCATATCATCACCACGAGAATTTTCTCCAATAACTTGACCTTCATAAATATCTTCACCTGGGTCAACAAAAAACTTACCTCTATCTTGTAGTTTATCAATAGAATAAGGTATAGCTTGTCCTTTCTCCATAGATACTAAAGATCCATTTTGACGCTCAGGAATACCCCCTTTTAATGGTTGATATTCTTTAAAACGGTGTGCCATAATAGCCTCACCAGCGGTAGCCGTTAATAATTGGTTACGCAAACCAATAATACCTCTAGATGGTACTATAAATTCACAAACCATTCTATCGCCTTTAGCTTCCATACTTAGCATTTCACCTTTACGCATGGTTACCATCTCAATGGCTTTACCAGAAACAGTTTCAGGTAAATCGATAGTCATTTCTTCAACTGGTTCACATTTTACACCATCAATTTCTTTAATGATAACTTGCGGTTGTCCAATTTGTAATTCGTAGCCCTCACGACGCATGGTTTCAATTAAAACTGATAAGTGTAATACACCACGACCAAAAACCATAAACTTATCGGCACTATCCGTTTCTTCAACTTTAAGTGCTAAGTTTTTTTCTAATTCCTTAGTTAATCTATCTTTAATATGTCGAGATGTTACAAATTTACCATCCTTTCCAAAGAAAGGCGAATCGTTAATAGTAAATAACATACTCATTGTTGGCTCATCAATTGCAATTGTTTTTAAACCTTCAGGAGTTTCCCAATCAGCAACCGTATCACCAATTTCAAACCCTTCAAGTCCAACAATAGCACATATATCTCCAGTTTGTACCTCTTCTACTTTCAAACGCCCTAATCCTTCAAAAATATGAAGTTCTTTAATTTTAGATTTTTGAATACTTCCATCTCTTTTTACTAAAGAAATATTTTGACCAACTTTTAGCTCACCACGTGTTAAACGACCAATAGCAATTCGTCCTGTAAAAGAAGAAAAATCTAAAGATGTAATTAACATTTGTGTTGTTCCTTCTTCAATTTTAGGCTCAGGAATATGCTCAATAACCATATCTAAAAGCGGCTCAATGTTTTCCGTTTCATTTTGCCAATCATCACTCATCCAGTTGTTCTTAGCAGAGCCATAAACTGTAGGGAAATCTAATTGCCATTCCTCAGCACCTAATTCAAACATTAAATCGAAAACCTTTTCATGTACTTCATCAGGCGTACAGTTTTCTTTATCCACCTTATTTATAACAACACAAGGCTTCAACCCTAAATCAATTGCTTTTTGAAGCACAAAACGCGTTTGCGGCATTGGGCCTTCAAAAGCATCTACTAATAATAAAACACCATCAGCCATATTTAATACACGTTCTACTTCACCTCCAAAATCGGCGTGACCAGGTGTATCAATAATATTAATTTTAGTGTCTTTATAAATTACAGAAACGTTTTTAGAAGTAATAGTAATACCCCGTTCCCGCTCTAAATCGTTATTATCAAGAATTAAATCACCCGTGTTTTCGTTTTCACGAAATAACTGACAGTGATACATAATTTTATCAACCAAAGTAGTTTTACCATGATCTACGTGTGCAATAATTGCAATGTTTTTAATATTAGCCATAATAGTGCCTTATTTTAAGCGTGCAAATGTACGTGTTATTTAGTTAAAAAAATGTTATAATTAAAAGCTATTATAATTTTTAATAAATGTTTTCGTTATTTAAAAAAAATTCATCAATCTAGTCGTATTTAATTTTTAAAACATGTCCCTAATCTCTCGGTATACAAAGTTCATACCATACCTCTATTTTATTGCCATAACCGCCTATTGGTTCACCATAGTTAATAAAAGCGAAGGCATTACCGCATACCCTATTTTATTATTTGGAATCCCATTTTTATGGCAAATTATCAAACCTAACAAAAACCTCAATTTAACATTAGGTATTTCGTTTGTATGTGTTTCATCCTACCTAATATTGGCTTTCTTTTCAGATATACTTCAAATCATATCACTATCATATCCAATAAAAAAACTCATGATGTATGGTGGCCTATTCGTTTTTGCCAGTTTCATCATGGCACTATGGATTATAAAAAACAGCTTAAATAAAAGTTTTTAAAACATTTGGGCGTTACCCTAAAGGGGTCGGGCTTTCCGTTACAAGTCCTCGCACCTCCTTCGTCGGGCTGTGGGCTTTCCACTGCAATCCCTAACGCGGGCTTACCTGCTATTACCATTTCAATATCAGCAAAATCAAAGACTTTTTTCTAAAACCATTAAAACTCCTTTTCGTAACTTTGCAGCTTAAATTTTTAAGTCAATGAACCTCAACAACGTTCCTAAATTAAAACACACCAATTCCAACAATTTCTTTTTATTATGTGGCCCTTGTGCTATTGAAAGTGAAGACATGGCCATGCGTATTGCAGAAAAGGTAGTAAATATTACCAACAAACTAGAAATTCCTTATATCTTTAAAGGCAGTTTCAAAAAAGCAAACCGTAGCAGAATTGACAGTTTCACAGGAATAGGAGACGAAAAAGCTCTAAAAATTCTTAAAAAAGTTTCTAAAACTTTTGATGTCCCAACCGTAACAGATATTCATGAAATTTCAGACGCTCAAAAAGCTGCCGAATATGTTGATGTTTTACAAATCCCAGCATTTTTAGTACGCCAAACTGATTTAGTAGTTGCTGCTGCAAAAACGGGCAAAGTAGTCAACTTAAAAAAGGGACAATTTATGAGTCCAGAAGCCATGAAACATGCCGTACAAAAAGTAAAAGATGCCGGTAGTGATAAAGCATGGATTACAGATAGAGGTACCATGTTTGGCTACCAAGACATGATTGTTGATTTTAGAGGCATTCCAACCATGCGAAAATTTGCACCTGTTGTTTTAGATGTCACACATTCATTACAACAACCCAATCAATCAGCAGGTGTTACAGGTGGCAGACCAGATATGATTGAAACCATAGCCAGAGCTGGAATTGTAAATCATGTAGATGGCTTATTTATTGAAACACATTTCGACCCTGCAAATGCAAAAAGTGATGGTGCTAATATGCTTCATTTAGATAATTTAGAATCGTTATTAACTAACCTAATTTCCATCAGAAAAACGATTAATAATCTATAATTATAGTATTTTGGTTCACGAAATATCTTAAAATAAAAATTATGGATAACAATACTCGTGGAGGAGATGCTCCTGTTAAATGCGAATTAGAAGAAAATAAAAACTATGCTTGGTGTACTTGTGGCCATAGTGAAGATCAGCCATTTTGTAATGGATCGCACAGAGCAGCAAAGGCAACACCATCTATGGTTTTTACTGTAGAAGAAGATAAAAGCGCCTACCTCTGTACCTGCAAGCAAACAAAAAATCCGCCTTATTGTGATGGTTCTCATAATTAAAATAAAAATTAATTAAATAAACCAGGCCCTTTTACTTTTTTTAAGTTCCTTAAAAGCGACATTTAATAATTTCACAAAATTTTCGTGGTCTAAATCTTCTATCTGTTTTAATTGTATAGAACGTACTTGCTTTCTATTATTATCATTTTTTAAAACTGGAAAATCTTTTTCAAGAAGTATACCTTGCACAAAAGCTACATCAACATATTCTTTACCTTTTAAAACATTCAAATAAATCATTGGCTTTTTTCCAATATTATAAAACGGAATTTTATAGCTATACCGTTCCTGTACTTCTGGGAGTGTATTTAAAATAACACTTCGTACATATAACATGATAGATTGATAAGGCTCACCTTGATTAAGAAAATATGCGTCTACAGGCTTCACTATTACTCTTTTCTTCAAATTTATGAAAAGGTTTGTTTTCTTAACATTTTTTATTGATACAATTAGTATAGTTTTATCACTCCCAGACAATAAAAGGGTATCTACTAAAATCTAACTTAAAATTTACCATTAAATAAGTGAATATCTTTTTAACTTTTAGACTGCTTTGGCAACACCTCTTCAGGAAATGGAAATAAAATCGTTGAGTTCTTTTCTGCCGCAATATTAGACAACGTTTGATATAACCTTAGTTTTATAGCTGATGGGGATTGATCTATTAATTTACCAGCCTCTAATAACTTACCAGCAGCCTGCTCTTCAGCCAAGGCTAAAATAATACGCGCGCGTCTTGAACGTTCTGCTTCAGCCTGATTAGCCATCATACGTTTCATATTCTCAGGCAACTGAATGTCTTTTATTTTAACATCTTTAATTTCAATACCCCATTCTTTGGTCTCTACTTCTACAATGTTCTTAATATTCTTACCCATTTCTTCTCGCTTGGATAAAATAGTGTCTAGCTCCACTTTACCACAAACATCGCGCAAAGCCGCTTGAGATAATTGGGTTATTGCAAATTTAAATTCTTCAACTTCTAATACAGCCATTTCAGGATTGACAATTTTAAAGAAAACAACACCATCAATACTACAGGGTACATTATCTTCGGTCATTACTTCTTGAGATACTACATTAATTGTAATAACCCGAATATCTACTTTTTGTATCGTTTCAATAATAGGAATTACCCATCTAAATCCTGGTTGTAAAGTTTTAATATACTTACCAAACCTAAATTTTAAAGCACGTTTATATTCAAAAACAATTCGAATTCCTGATAATAGAAATAGAAAAAAAAGAACGGTTAACAGTAATGGTGGATTCATAATACATTTTTTAATTGTTAAAATCTAAACGAAATATGCTATAAGTTCGTTGATATTAAACAATTACAAAATGATATATATCATCTCCAAAAAGAGGTTTTAGATAGTTAAACACCCACACTATATAATTCATATTAAAACAAGTAGACAAGCTATTAGAATTAAAAAAGGCAGTGATATAAAATCACTACCTTTAGCTTATTTATTATGTAACGCTATATTAAAGTGTTACGTTTTTAAGCTCGTTATTGATTTAAATACATCATCAAACCAGAATAATCTCCGTAACCTTGTTGAACAGCAATTTTACCATCAGTATCAAAGTCAAAAGATTCATATAATCTAATAACTCCAGATTTTGCTTCAGTGGAATCTGTTGCTGGTAAAGTCACTTCCCATGCACCATAATAACGTACAGAACCGTCTGGCAACTTAGTATCTGCATTTACACCAGGTAAAAATACTGGAGGATTAGTCAACAATTTAAAATCATACTTTGATAACATTGACTTATCTCGCGCTTTGGCTTCTTCGCTTTGAATCATTGTAGAATCATTTTCTGCTCCAAAATAGGTATTGTAAGCCACAGCGTTATCAGCATAAATGCTATAATCTGGTGTTTCGCTTTCCCAATCTAACATAGACTGTAAAGCGGTTTCTGAATTTTTAGCAAATAATTCATTTGCTGAATTGTCTGGTTCTGCTTTGCAGCCTACAATTAATAAGGCTAAACATAAAATGGAATACATAATTTTCATAATTATTTTGATTTTGATTAGTATATAAATATAATGTATTTATTTGATAATGAAACAATTATAAATTTAATTTATTCAATACCCTTAACATAATTATACAAATATGAAAACCGATCAGTTAATTTTCCATTTTCGGTAATTTTTGCGCGTTCTAGAACGCCGTTTTTATCATTATCAAAAAACGCAGGGATAACCTGTTCTAAAAACTGCTCACCAAAACCTTCACTGGCATCTTGTGGAAGTTCGCAGGGAAGATTATCAACTGCCATAACGGTTATGGCATTTTCATCTTTGTAGTCTATTTCAGTTTCAGTTTCTGGATTGTAACCATAAATAGGATCTGCAATGGTTGAAGCTTTTAATGTTGTAGCTACTGGACCATCAACATCGCAACTTATGTCTGCAACTACTTTAATGTTAAAGTCTGGAGATTTCACATCTTTTCTAGTATATAAATAGGGTGCGCCATCGCCATAAAAATGACCAGCAATATAATAATCGGTTACTCTGGCAAACCGCATAAAGTTAGACGTGTATTCTTCAGGATGATTAAAAAAATCGAATACATCGTCAATCGCTTTTCCGTCTTTACGCTTGTTATAATCTAAAACATCAATTTTACAGTAAACAGGTTCATTAAATCTGTTATCCAAATAATCATCAACCGAAACTGCTTTTATATGCATAGCATCTAGCATTTCTTGTGCACCATTTGAAACTTTTCCACTTCCCGTTAGTAATATTTTAATATTTGGCAACTCTAAGTTATTTAACTCGTTTATTAAAGCTGTTTGGTTTGATAATCGCCCTGCTTTTGGTAAATTCCAAGAATTATACTTTAACCCCCATGCTCGAAATCCGTTGTAAGCACCAACAATCCCTGCGTATCTACCAAATCCAATCAATCTGAATCCTTTCTCGTTTACGATAGTTTCATGGTCGTATAACTCAATATTATTCTCTAAAATAGCTTTTAATAATTTTCTGTTATAGGGTTGCTTTTTAATAGTATGCGAAAAGAAAAAGTATTTTTTATTTGGAATTAGTGCATCAATAGGCACTTCCTTTACGCCTATCATAACATCGCAATCAGTAACATCATTTGTAACTTCAAACCCTGCGTCTTTATAAGCTGCATCAGGAAATACCCTAATATCTGATGATTCCACTTTAAAAATAGCTTCTGGAAATTGTTTTTTAGCTTCTACTAATTTTAATGGTGAAAAAACCACACGACGGTCTGGTGGATTTTTGCGTTCTTTTACGATGGCGAATTTCATAAAGTTAAAATTTTACTGACACCAATAAACTTTGGTATAAATTTTGACTAAAAGTAATAGATTTGAAGTGGTAAACAAAGTTTTTTGATACCTTTGCTGCCCGCGTTAAGGATTGAAGCGGTATCCTTTTTTGCCATTAAAAGCAAAAAAGATATAGCGGAAAGCCTGACCCTTTTTAGGGTAACGCCAAAATAATAATTACTATTTTGTTAATAAAAAACGGGGTCGACTGGTTTTGACAGCGAGATTAATTGAACGGTAAGCACGTCGTGTAATGGCATTGAAACACGTAAAAGGCTAGACCAAATTTTAAACGGCGAGAATAACTACGCTTTAGCTGCATAATTCGAATTATAGTAGAATTAGCCTAGGTACACAAGGTGTACAAGCTTTATGTCTCCGGAAAGCCTTGATTGACGGCGTTCCATTTTGAGGCATCGTAAATGTCAATATAGATTGGGCAGTGCTTTGATGCCCTTTTGAAACTAAAGAAGATAAGTGATAAGTGGGTTGTCTGTAACCAGCTTATTATCGAAAAATCAAGAATAGAATAAACGTGTAGAAAGCTCTTTGATTACTTGTTTGGACGAGAGTTCGATTCTCTCCGACTCCACAACTTCAAAACCCTATCAGTTTAAATTAGAACTGATGGGGTTTTCTCTTCTAAATGTTATTTTTTTATTAAAGCTTAATTTTTATGGTTCGTGAAGTCTTAATTTTGAAATAAAAATCATGACTAATTCAAAAACACTTTTTACATTTTTAATTTCTCTTTGCTTTTTATTTTCAATTGATGCCCAAGAAAAAACAGAAACTAAAAAAGATTCTTCATTAACTGGATTAAAATTCAGAAGCCTAGGTCCTGCCTTTATGTCTGGTAGAGTTGCGGATATTGCCATTGACCCAGAAAACGAAAATATTTGGTATGTTGCCGAAGGCTCAAGTGGTGTCTGGAAAACCGTAAATGCGGGTACAACTTGGACACCATTAACTGATGACCAATCTTTCTTTTCAACAGGGTGCTTAACACTTGACCCTAATAACTCTGGCACAATTTGGCTAGGTACTGGAGAAAATGTTGGAGGACGACATGTTGGTATTGGTCATGGTATTTATGTTAGCTACGATGGTGGTAAAAGCTGGAAAAATAAGGGTTTAAAGAAATCTGAACACATTTCGAAAATAATAGTTAACCCGAAAAACTCAGAAGAAATTTGGGTAGCTGCACAAGGTCCGCTTTGGAGTTCTGGCGGTGACAGAGGTTTATATAAAACAACTGATGGTGGTGATACTTGGAAACTTGTTTTAAGTAGTAATAAATGGACAGGTGTTACAGATATTGTTATTGACCCAAGAGACAACAAAACCATGTATGCAGCAACATGGCAACGTCATAGAACGGTTGCCGCTTATGTTGGTGGTGGCGAAGGTACGGCATTATATAAAAGTATTGATGGAGGTAACACTTGGGAAAAACTTAAAAATGGATTACCCGAAAGCGATATGGGGAAAATTGGCTTAGCTATTTCACCCATTAATCCAGATGTTTTATATGCCGCCATTGAGTTAGATAGAAAAAAAGGCGCTATTTACCGCTCTGATAATAAAGGAAGTAGCTGGACAAAAATGTCTAATACCGTATCTGGCGGAACTGGACCGCACTACTACCAAGAATTAGTGGCATCGCCTCATGCTTTTGATAAAATATATTTGATGGATGTACGTGCACAAATTTCTGAGGATGGTGGTAAAACATTTTACACCATGAATGAAAAAAACAAACATTCAGATAATCACTCCCTTACTTTTAAAGCAAACGACCCAAACTATTTATTAATAGGAACTGATGGTGGTATTTATGAATCGTTTGACGATACCAAATCGTGGAAATATGTGAGCAACTTGCCAACAACACAGTTTTACAAATTAGCAGTAGATGATGCTGAACCATTTTACAATATTTACGGAGGTACGCAAGACAACAACTCACAAGGAGGACCGTCAAGAACATTAAATACTATTGGTATAAAAAATGCTGACTGGTTTGTACTTTTGGGAGGAGATGGTCATCAACCTGCTACTGAACCTGGAAACCCGAATATTGTTTATGCGCAATCCCAACAAGGAAATTTACATAGAGTTGATAGAACTACAGGTGAAGCCATTTTTATAAGACCTCAGGCTGGTATTGATGAACCATACGAACGTCAAAATTGGGACTCCCCTATCTTAGTCAGTAGCCACGATTCAAAACGTATTTATTTTGGTTCTCAGCGTGTTTGGAAATCTGATAATCGCGGTGACAGTTGGACACCAATTTCTAAAGATTTAACAAAAAATGAAGAGCGTATAACATTACCAATTATGGGAAAACAAAAGAGTTGGGATGCCGCTTGGGATGTTTACGCCATGTCAACCTACAACACTATTACGTCACTATCAGAATCACCATTAGACGAAAATATTTTATATGCGGGAACTGATGATGGTATTATTCAATACACAAAAAATAGTGGAGAATCTTGGACTAAAGTGCTTGTTGGGAGCTTACCAAAGGTTCCTTCAACAGCTTTTGTTAACGATATTAAAGCGGATTTGCATAGTAAAAATGTAGCATATGTAGCTTTAGACAACCATAAATATGGCGATTATAAACCTTATTTATTAAAAAGTGAAAACGGTGGAAAAACATGGAAACCCATAACAAACGGTATTCCAGAAGATACTATGATATGGCGTATTGTTCAAGATCATATAAACCCGAATTTACTGTTTTTAGCAACGGAATATGGTATTTATGTTTCAATGAATCAAGGTGAAAAGTGGATTAAATTTTCTGAAGGGCTACCCACTATTTCATTTAGAGATTTAGCCATCCAGAAACGTGAAAACGATTTGGTTGCTGCTTCTTTTGGTCGTGGTTTTTATGTTCTAGATGATTATAGTCCTTTAAGAACTATGAACGCATCTACATTATCGAACCCAACTTTATTCAAACCTAGAAGAGCATTACAATATAAACCTGTTAGTGGAGGTACATCAAGTCAGGGTGAAAGTTTTTTCACAGCAAAAAATCCAGATTATGGCGCCACATTTACATACTATCTACCTAAAAAATTTGAAAGCCTAAAATCTAAACGTCAAAAATCAGAAAAGATATTAAAAAAGGAAGATAAGAATATCCCTTTTCCTGGTTGGGATGCTTTAGACGAAGAAAAAAATGAGGACGGCGCTTCAATAATTTTGGTTATAAGAGATAGTGATGGACACTTTATAACACGTGTTAATGGCCCTTATAGAAAAGGATTTAACCGTGTAACATGGAATTTAAAAAAATCTTTAAGAACTTCCTTAAATATGGAGAAGATTAATTCCAGTCCCTCTGAATATGCGAATAGTCAATTTGCTAAGGCAGGTACTTATACCGTCTCCATGTTTTCTAATATTAAAGGACAAATAAATCCTTTATCAGATCCTCAAACTTTTGAAGTTGAAAGAATCAGAGAAAATGTTTTAAATAATCCTATGGCAAGTAAAATGGATACTTACGTTGAAGAACTTAAAGACTTTAGGTTAACTTATGAAACATTTATAAAAGCCTACGATAATGCGTCTAAAAAAGTATTAGCTTTTGAAAAGGCCGCTGCTTATGCACAAGGCGAACCAGGTCGTTTAGAAAAAGAGATCAGTGGCTTAAAAAAGCAGATGCAAATACTTAACAGTACACTTTATGGTAATTCATCCAAAAAAGAAATTGGAGAAAAGGATACTCCATCAATAGCCTCAAGATTATCAGTAGCCCAAGGTGGTTTTAACACTACTTATGGCCCTACTGCGATGCATATGGAAAGTCTTCAAATGGCAAAAACTCTTTTTAATAGAGTGGAATTAAAACTCAAAAAGTTCATTGAAGTCGATATACCAGAAATCGAAAACAAATTAATAAAAGCAGGTGTACCTCCTATTTTAAATTAGAGATAAGAGAAACTATGAATATAAAAAAAAGAGGTCGTCTAAAAACAATTTAGGCGATCTTTTTATTTTTGGTCATTTAGGTTTTATTTTGACGCTCTTTGTTTTAATAGTAAATAATAATGTTGTTAAAATAGAGCAAAGCGATTTCTATATCGCCAAACTCA
>NZ_JAQWOO010000036.1 GCF_029245835.1 Algibacter sp.
TGAGTTTGGCGATATAGAAATCGCTTTGCTCTATTTTAACAACATTATTATTTACTATTAAAACAAAGAGCGTCAAAATAAAACCTAAATGACCAAAAATAAAAAGATCGCCTAAATTGTTTTTAGACGACCTCTTTTTATCCTAAGTTTACCCTACAATAAATCATTTAAAACTTTAGCCAATCGAATTCCGGCAATTTGTAATTGACTTCTAGCTGTTTTTAAATGATTATAAGAATAGCGATACCTTAAGTTCTCATCTACATCAGCAGAACCATATACCTGTTTTGTTAATTCATGTGTCTCATTAACCCAATCAATCACCGACCCTTCTTGAATTAATTTCACTTCTTTTTTAGTCAAAACATCTGCATTTTCAGCTAATTCATTATAACTCATATTAAAGCTTTCAATCATCTCAGTATCCCAAACCCTGTGTAGGTTAGAGTCTTCATAATGCCACTGAACTTTAAAGTCATTTCCACCTCTATCATCCTCTAAGCCAATATGCATAGGTTGGTGTAAATCGCCAATCAAATGAATTAGAAGTTTTAAGTAAAAGGCCTTGTCTTTATCTGAAGCATTTTTATCAACTATAATCTTTTTACAGTAAGCAATTCCTGTAACTAAATCACCATTACTATTCTTTTTAGAATTCTCGTAGTTTTCATTCAATGGCATATTAATGTAGTGCCATGTATAAAACTCATTATAACGTCTATCAGATTTTATCTCATCTGCAAATGTAGAAACAAAGGCTAGCGATTTTCTTTTTAATAAGCGCTTAACTTCTCGCTTAGCTTTACCTTTTAAGTAGTCATCGGCAATTTTTCCAACAACGCGATGTCCTGTTTGTCCCCAAAAAATATCTTCAGCATAACTTTTTAAGGGTAAAATAAAAAAAGCAGTGATAAGACAGATGTATATTGATTTCATAAACTTAATATTTATGCTAATTTATGAATATCACATTTAAAAACCTTATTTAAAAAAAGCGTTAACAAAAATTTAATTTAAATCATTGTGACCTCAAAAAGAACCGTTTGCGTAATAAATGCGTAAGTATTATGTAGACACTTTTAAGTCGCTCCAGATTTTTTTACATTTTTTTGTAGAATTAAGTGACCCATAGAAAAACAATGTGTCTTAAACGTTAAACAAACTAAATAGCGAAAGCTAAATTTGAAAACTCTTAACAACATTAGCAAACAGTCAGACGAAGACCTAGTAGAAGCAATTGTGAAAACAAACAATACATTGCTCTTCGAGACTCTATACGATAGGTATGCAGGACTAGTTTATAATAAATGTTTTGGTTTTGCAAAAGATGGTGACGAAGCAAAAGATTTAACACAAGATGTATTTTTAAAGCTTTTTGTTAAATTGGCTAGTTTTAAAGGGAAATCGAAATTTTCAACATGGTTATATGCATTTACTTATAATCATTGTGTAAATTATGTAACTCGAAATACGGCTAAGAAGTTTGAAAAGCAATCAGTTGATTATAAAGACATAGAAAACCTTTCAGAGGAAGAGGAGGATGATAATAGCTTCTTAAGCATGAAAGTTGATAAATTAAAATTAGCATTAGAGCTTATTTCTCCTGAAGAGAAGATGATTTTATTATTAAAGTACCAAGATTTCTTAACGATAAAAGAAATTGGAAGTGCCTTAGATATTGGAGAAAGCGCAGTTAAAATGAGAATTAAACGTGCTAAAGACAAGCTTGTAATAGTGTATAACGAAAACCAAAATTAGTGGATAATCCATTTAAACATATAAACCAGCCGCTTAAAGAAGTTCCAGAGGAGCTTAAGTCGAAGGTTATGAGTGATATTGCTATGGCAAAACTCATAATGGATTTAGCAGCACTGTTTTCATATAATATTGGTAATGTTATAGAAACCGTTATGAGAAGTAGAAAACCAAATAATTAGTATATTAAAAAACCAACATAACCAACCCTAACAAAAATATATTAACAATGGAAAAAGCAACAGAATGGAAGGATATAGCCATGGAATCTTTAATAAATATGTGGTTAGAAATTTCTAAAATATTTCCTAATATCATAGGAACCATTTTAGTGTTATTTATAGGCTGGCTTTTAACTAAGCTCATAGTCAAAATAATTAAAAAAGCATTAAAACTAGCAAAAGCTAATAAGTTAGATGATGCTATAAATGAAATAGAAATTGTTGAAGGTAAAAACCTGAAATTTGATACTATAAAAGTAGTATCAAATTTTGTAAAATGGGTGATGTATATCATGCTATTAATAATGGCATCAGATATTATGAATTTAACTATGATTTCTGAGCAGATTAGTAACCTTTTAGGTTATTTACCTCAATTATTTGCTGCTTTAGTCATATTTACAATTGGACTAATTTTAGCAAATCTTATTAAAAAAGGTTTAAAATCATTTTTTGAATCTATGGATTTATCTGGAGCCAAAATAATAAGCCAAGTTGTATTTTTTATCATATTGATTTTTGTTTCTATTACAGCATTAAACCAAGCCGGAATTGATACTGAAATTATTACAAGTAATTTAACTATGATTCTAGCAGCATTTTTACTGGCCTTTGCTTTAGCTCTTGGTTTTGGAGCTCAGAAAGTAGTAGGTGATTTGTTAAGAACATTTTATACAAGAAAAACATACGAGATAGGCCAGAAAATAGAATTTAATAACATTAAAGGCGAAGTTGAATCTATAGATGGTATCACAGTAACAATAAAAACAAAAGAAGGAAAATTAATAGTGCCAATTAAAGATATTGTAGAGAGTCAAGTAAGTTTGCAGGATTAACTTTAAGTTAGGGTTAAAATTTGGTTGGTTACTTTTCTGTAAACTAAAAAGCTCTCTGCATACTATAATCCCTTTCATTAATTTGAAAGGGATTTTTTTTAGAATGTATCTAGAATTTATTTTAACCTGCTTTAAGTCAAACTAAATATCTCATTTTCATTTGTTTGAAGAGAGGTTTTTTTTTTTTTTTTGAATTTTTATTGCATGCACATATTAGAAAAAAAGTAATTTTCATGCTTAAACCTTTAACTAAAATTGAAGTCTAAATCGTGTAAACATTAAAAAACCAGTCATAAATGGCAAAACGAAAAACTCCCTTTTCATTCCAAGTTAGAGTAATTCATCGATATTTGGGTTATTTTTTATCGGGCATAATGTTCGTATACGCTTTAAGCGGAATTCTACTTATTTTTAGAGAAACAAACTTCTTAAAAAGTGAAGTTATTGTAGAACAGCAACTGGAACCTAATTTAACAGGAAATCAACTAAGTGAAAAAATATCAAAGGCTGGAAAAATAAATAAAAAGGAGGGGGATATCTTATACTTTAGGCGTGGTAATTATAACCAAAAAACAGGGATTGTAACTATAAAGAAAATGAAGCTCCCAATGGTTTTACAAAAAATGGAACGTTTACATAAAGCAACAACAAATAGGCCATTGTATTTTTTAAATATCTTCTTTGGTGTTTCATTATTGTTTTTTGTGTTGTCGGCATTTTGGATGTACACACCAAAAATGCCAATCTTTAAAAAAGGTTTATATTTTGCAGTTGGAGGAGTCGTTTTAACCTTGGTGCTTTTGTTTCTTTAAAGGATATTTTTTGAGCTAAACTGGCTGTAAAATTGAATTTTAATAAAAAAAAGTTTGACTGTAGGCTTAACGCTGCTTTTAACTTCAAGGGCGATTAATTTTAAAAATTAAAGCAATATTGGAAGTTGTTTTTAGGAAATAGAGTTTATATTTCTTTGATAATAGCGCATCATAAAATAAATAACTCATACTAGTTTTACACTGGAGATATTTTTTGTTTGTAACAAGAATTAGTAAATAAAAACAAACTACTTCCTCTTATTTCGTTTATTATAATTTTTATCGCCCCTAGTTTTAGGTTTTTTATACTTGGCTGCGATTTTAAATTTATAGGAACCGCCTAAATTTTCTTTGGAGTTCTTTTCAGATTTTTCATGAAATGCTGGTCCTGGTGCATCTTCATCCTTACGTTTGTTAGGATTGTTTCGTTCTTTTATTTGCGGACGCTCTTCTTCAATCAACTCGGTAGAAATCTCGACAGCTTCAGGAAGTTCCAAAACTGGTATGGTCATTTTCATTAAAGCTTCGATATTTTCAATAGCTTCTTGATCCTTTTTGGTAGTAAACACAAGAGCTTTGCCTTCGCGTTCTGCACGACCTGTTCTACCAATACGATGCATGTAGTTTTCTGGAAAATCTGGTGTGTCAAAATTGATGACATGAGACACATTGTCGATATCCAATCCACGAGCCATAACATCAGTAGCGATTAAAATTCGGTTTTCACCATTTCTAAATTGCTCGATGCTTCGGAGTCTGTAATTCTGTGTTTTATTGGAGTGAATAACGCATAATTCTTCTTTAAAGAACTCATCTAACTTATCAAACAAACGGTCTGCCATACGTTTGAATGCAACAAAAATTAAAACCTTATTATAACGTTCGGTATCATTTAACAGGTGGACTAATAGATTAACCTTTGTATAAAAGTTAGGCACGTTATAACGTTGTTGCGATATATTTTCAAGCGGCGTTCCAGAAACTGCAATAGAAACACGTTCTGGACTTTTAAAGAAATCGTTAATTAGCACATGGACATCTTGTGTCATAGTTGCTGAAAACATAATGTTTTGTCTACGTCCTGGTAGAATATCAAAAATGTTAATCAGTTGGTGTCTAAATCCTAAATCTAGCATAACATCAACTTCATCAATCACTAATTTTTGTATCGATTTTAGTTGTAAAACACGACTTAAAGCCAAATCATATAAACGCCCCGGTGTAGCTACTAAAATATCTATACCTTCTGCAATGGCTCGCTTTTGTGTATTAATATTTGTACCACCATAAACGCCTAAAACACGGTTGTTAATATATTTTGAAAGCTTTTCAATTTCATCAACAACTTGCACCACCAACTCGCGCGTTGGAACCAAAACTAAAACTCTAGGGTTTTCTTGCTCAGAATACTTTAAGCCTTTAAGAATAGGTAACATGTAGGCAAAGGTTTTTCCAGTACCTGTTTGCGCAATGCCTACCACATCTTTCCCTGAAGCAATTACGTTAAATGCTTGCTCTTGGATAGGTGTAGGTGTTGTAAAGCCTAAATCGTCTAAGGCGTTAAAAAGTGGGGTGTTTATGTTTAGGTCCTTGAAATGAGCCATGCTATTAATATGTATATTCTAATTCTTATAATTATGAATTCAATCTGTGATCTTTAAAAAAAACCAATACAAATGAAACGTCAAAATACTATTATTTTGCTGGCAAAGTTAAGCTTATTCTTGGCTTTAGACTAAATGGTTGTTATGTATTTCAATTTTATAAGCGGCCTCAAACGTTTTGTTGGCATCTAAACTCAAAATGCCTTCTTTTTCTTTTAGGTTTTGGTTTGTAGTTTCGTTATCTGCAATTCCCAGCCAAGGCTCAATACAAACATAATTCCCATTAGGTTTTGCCCAAATACCTAAATACGGAAAACCAGGATAACTAACAGATAAGATTTCTCCGTTTATACTGCTTTTTAAAGTTACTTTTTTAGATTTTAAATCTTTAAAAATTAAAGCGTCTTCATTAAACAAATCATGAGTTAATAAAAGCTTGTTTGTGTTATTAAAAACTGTTTTTGTTTTTGAAGATATTAAGCCATTTTGCATGTTAATAAAATGTCTTTTGGAATGCTCAGGATGTTCAAATTCTAAACAATAATCTTCATAATCCTCGTTCTTATAAACAGGACATTTAAAAGCAGGGTGTCCACCAAGTGAAAAATACATGGTTTTATTATCCTTGTTTTTTATGGTGTGCTTAACTTCTAAAGTATTATCTATAAGTGTATAAGTTATTAAAAACTCAAATTGAAAAGGATAGTTTTTTAATAAACTGTCGTTTGCAATTAGCTTAAAAGTCAAACTGTTTTCAGTTTGCGCATATAAAGTTATAGCTTCATTATGTCTTACAAATCCATGTTTTGGAAGTTCATAATGAGTATTCTCAAAAACATAGGTATTATCTTTTAAGGCTCCAATAATAGGAAATAGATTTGGTGCGTAACTACTCCAAACCTCTGGATCTGCATGCCACATAAAATCTGTTTTATTTTTAATAGAGGCTATTTTACAGAGTTCAGCTCCTATTTTTTTAATAGCTATTTCAAGCTTATCATTTTTTAAAGTGTACATGCTTTTCGTGTTTAAACTATTTTACAAAAGTCTTAATTTTTTAAGTATTCTAAGTAACTTTGCTTCATAATATAATTAATTGAGGACAAAACAGATTTATACTTTCGAGGATATCGAAAATTTTAAAATCCAGTTGTTAAACTGGGCGCAACAGTTTGATGATGTTGTTTGGTTAGATTCTAATCAGAATAGTAATAAAGACACCCAAAAACACTACAGCTATGATGCGGTTTTAGCAGTAGATGCGTTTACAAGTATTAAAACGGATTTTCATCAAGGATTTGAAAAACTTAAAGAGTATCAAAGTTATGCAAAAGATTGGATTTTTGGTTATTTGGCTTACGATTTAAAGAATGATGTTGAAGTTTTAAAGTCTCAAAATTTTGATGACTTAGGCTTTTCTGATTTATGTTTTTTTCAACCAAAAAAGCTGTTTCTAATAAAAGATAATCAAGTTGAAATTCAATATTTAAATTTTGTTGATGATGAAATTGATGATGATTTATTTATTATAAAACGTGGCGTAGAAGTAGCAAGAGGCACAGTATTTTCAGATATAAAAATAAAATTACGCATTCATAAGGATGCCTATTTCGATAAGGTAAATATGATACTAGAGCATATCCATCGAGGTGATATTTATGAAGCTAATTTTTGTCAGGAATTTTATGCTGAAAACACACAAATTAACCCGCTAGAAACGTATTATAAGTTAAATAGAATATCAAAACCCCCATTTGCATCCTTTATTAAATTAGAAGATAAGTATGTACTTAGTGCTTCACCAGAGCGGTATTTAAAAAAGCAAGGCGATACTATAATTTCGCAGCCCATAAAAGGTACAGCAAAGCGTTCTATGAATGTAGATGATGATAAAACGTTGAAACTAAATTTATCAGAAGATAAAAAGGAGCGTAGCGAAAATATTATGATCGTAGATTTAGTGCGCAATGATTTATCTAAAACAGCACTGCAAGGCAGCGTTAAAGTGGAGGAATTATGTAAGATTTATACTTTTGATCAAGTACATCACATGATTTCTACAATCACTTCAAAAATTGATTTAAGTACGCATCCTGTAGACATTATAAAAAGTACGTTTCCAATGGGTAGCATGACCGGAGCTCCTAAAATTTCAGCAATGAAAATTATTGAAGATTTAGAAGAAACCAAGCGCGGCATATATTCTGGAGCCATTGGTTATTTCTCGCCAAACGGAGATTTCGATTTTAATGTAGTTATTCGAAGCATTTTATATAACGCAAGCAAAAAGTACATTTCTTACTCTGTAGGTGGTGCAATTACAGCTAAAAGCGACCCGTTAAAAGAGTATGAAGAATGTTTGATAAAAGCCAAAGCTATGCGAGAGGTTCTGGAGAATTAATCCAGATGTTCTTTAAAATCTTCAATGGCTAATTCTAAAACTCGCTTTACACGTTTAGTTTCAATAGATTTTACTGTGGCTATTTCTTCAAAAGTTAATTTACCAAATACAAATAAATCTACAATATCAGAAACTCTTAAAGGTAGCCAAGTATAAAATTTCCCTAATAAATGCTTATTCCGCTTTAATGATAGGTCAGAGATTTCTAAAGCATTTTTAATCGAAACGTTATTATCATCGTAGAGAAATACATGCTTAGTCTCATTGTCTTGATGATATGAAATATCGTTTAACTCATCATTCATTATAAACTCATAACCTCCATCAACAGTAAATGTTTCCTCCAACCCATCAAGTTCGTCTTCTAAAATTGAATTGGTACTCATTGTGTTTTGATGGAATTTTTCTTTTTTAAACAATTCATCCAAATCAGAATCAACTATTTTAAAAAGTTTAATTTTTATAGTCGCTGCATCGTCATCAATGTTATAACCAGCCTCGTAAAACTTGGCTATACCTTCATCAATAATATCGTTAGATTTATACATGTTTTTTGGTATAATCCGTGTAGATTCCGCAATATACAAACGATGCTTAATGTATGCTTGTAAATGTTGCGTTGCTGAAACTACTTTTTTATTGAATTCCGTTTGGGTAGCTTTATCGTTTAATTTATCTGAAGTGCACATAGTTTAAGGAATTATGTTAGTTTTTTAAAGTTACAAAATTTATAAGGTAATCACATGATATTTGTCATTTGATAATTAGTTAAAGATGATTATATCATTGTATATTTGGCTTATGTTTAATAGGTTTAAGACTCATGTAAATTCAAATTTAGAGCTTCTTAGAAGTGCTAAAATAGTATTGGCTATTTCTGGAGGAATTGATAGCGTAGTTTTATCACATTTATGTAAAGATTTAAAACTAAACATAGCACTGGCACACTGCAATTTTAATCTAAGAGGGATTGAGAGTGATGACGATGAAGACTTTGTTTTGCAATTAGCTGAAGATTTAGATTTTAAAGTTTTTATACAACGTTTTGATACTGAAGTTTACGCTAAAGAAAATAAGCTGTCTATACAAATGGCAGCAAGAGAACTCCGTTATAATTGGTTTGAAGAGTTAGCAGAACAATTAAAATTCGATTATATTTTAACGGCGCATCATGCTGATGATAATCTAGAAACATTTCTAATTAATTTTACTAGAGGTACAGGTTTAGAAGGTTTAACGGGTATTCCAGAAATTAATGGCAAATTTGTGCGACCATTGTTACCATTCTCAAGTAAGGCTATTGAAGCTTATGCTAAAGAAAACAATATTACATGGCGAGATGATAGTAGTAATAAATCTGTAAAATATTTAAGGAATAAATTACGGCACCAAGTTATTCCAATTTTAAAAGAAATTAACCCGAGTTTATTACAGAGTTTTCAAGCTACTTTAAATAATTTAAAGGATACATCTGATATTGTTGAAGAAAGTACAAACGCTGTTTTAAAGAGAGCTATTGAAACTATAGACGGTAATCACATCGCTTTTAAGATTACAGAGTTTAAAAAAGTAAATAATCCAAAAGCTTATTTGTTTGAAGTTTTTAATACTTACGGATTTACAGAATGGAATGATGTTGTTGATTTATTGGATGCTGAAACAGGAAAGCAAGTGTTTTCAAAAACGCACCGCTTAATTAAAAATAGAACACAGTTGCTTTTGAGTGAAATTAATATAGAAGGAAGTGAAATGATTTCTATTTTAGAAAATCAAAACCAAGTACAAACCTCATTTGGAACTTTGTTTTTTGATGAAGCTGATGCTGTTTTTAGTAAAGAACCTAATGTGATTTATGTAGATAGAAAGAAGTTGGAATTTCCTTTAACCATAAGTAAACATAAAGAAGGTGATGTTTTTTATCCTATCGGAATGTCAGGTAAAAAGAAAGTTAGTAAATACTTTAAAGATGAAAAATTATCGCTTTTAGATAAAGAAAACACTTGGATATTATACTCAGGAAATGATGTTGTTTGGGTAATTAATAGGCGAGCAGATAACCGATTTAGAGTTACAGAAAACACAAAACAAATTTTAAAAATTGAATTAGAGTAATTTGAAAATTCAAGGACAAATAGTTGATATACAAACAAAACGCATTTACAAAGGAGAAATCACTATTGTAAATAGAAAAATTACCGCTATTCAAGAGCAAGCTCATAATGTAAATCATTACATTCTTCCTGGTTTTATAGATGCACATATCCACATAGAAAGTTCCATGCTGGTGCCATCTGAGTTTGCTAAATTAGCAGTAAAACATGGTACAGTTTCTACTGTTTCAGATCCACATGAAATAGCTAATGTATTGGGGGTTGAAGGTGTGGAGTTTATGATTGAAAATGGAAAACAGGTGCCTTTTAAGTTCAATTTTGGAGCACCATCTTGTGTGCCAGCTACCAATTTTGAATCGGCAGGAGCGGTCATTGATTCTAATGGTATAAAATCACTTCTCGAAAATCCAGATATCAAGTATTTAGCAGAAATGATGAATTATCCGGGTGTGCTTTTTGATGACGATGAAGTCATGAAAAAAATAGCTTGGGCAAAATATTATAATAAACCAGTTGATGGTCATGCACCAGGGCTTCGAGGAGAAGATATTTCAAAATATATTAATGTAGGAATCTCAACAGATCATGAATGTTTTTCTTATGAAGAAGCTTTAGAAAAACTTCAAAAAGGCATGAAAATTTTAATTCGAGAAGGTAGTGCTGCCAAAAACTTTGAAGCTTTAATCGATTTATTGCCAACGCATTTTAAAAACATGATGTTTTGCAGTGATGATAAACATCCAGACGATTTAATTATCGGACACATCAATACACTTTGTGCAAGAGCTATAGCAAAAGGTATGGATGTTTTTAAAGTGCTTCAAGTAGCGTGTATAAACCCGGTAAAGCATTACAGTTTGGATGTTGGTTTATTACATGTTGGAGATGATGCAGATTTTATTGTAGTTGAAGATTTAAAAGATTTTAAAACGCTTCAAACGTATGTAAATGGTGATTTAGTTTTTAATAAAGACGAATCTTTATTTAAACAGGTAGCCTTCAAAAATTTAAATAACTTCAACTGTAATAAAAAAGAGGTTTTAGATTTTAGAGTGGCATCTTCAACAAAACACATTCGAGTTATAGAGGCCATAGAAGGTCAATTGGTTACCAATGAATTGATTGAAAAGGCAACAATAATAGATGGTAATTTAGTTTCAAATACGGATAAGGATATTTTAAAAATAACGGTTGTAAATCGTTATCATCCCGATAGCTATCTAAATCAAAAACCTGCTATAGCATTTATAAAGAATTTTGGTTTAAAAGAGGGGGCTATTGCATCTTCGGTTGGCCATGATTCACATAATATTATTGCTGTGGGCGTTTCTGATGAAGCGATTTGTAAGGCTGTAAATTTAATTATTGAAAATAAAGGTGGTATTTGTGCGATTTCAAATTCCGAAGAAAAAATTGTACCACTTCCAGTTGCCGGAATTATGAGTGATAAAGATGGAGAAGTGATAGGAAAGCAATACGCAGAACTCGATAAAATGGCTAAAACGCTAGGAAGTAAATTGAATGCGCCTTATATGACGTTATCATTTATGGCTTTATTGGTAATTCCTTCAATTAAACTAAGTGATAAAGGATTATTTAACGGAACCGATTTTAAGTTCACCCCATTAGAATTATAAAGAGACTAATACCCATTAACCAAAAGCGATTAACTAATAAATGCCAATAATAGAAACAAAGTATAAACCACCATTTTATTTTAAAAACGGATTTATTTCAACGGTATATTCAGGTTTATTCAGACGGGTTACTTTAAAACAAGAAAGAGAGCGTATTACATTAAAAGATAACGATTTTCTAGACTTAGATTGGAGTTTTTCTGAAGTAAAAAGTGATAAACTTATCATTTTATTACACGGATTAGAAGGCCATGGTCAACGACCATACATGACGGGAACTGCAAAATATTTCAACACTAACAATATAGATGCCATTTGCGTTAATTTTAGAGGATGTAGTGGTGAGAATAATTTGAATTATCATAGTTATCATTCAGGATTTACAGCTGATTTGCATGCCGTAATTCAACATGCTATTACCTCTAGAAATTATTCGGATATTTATTTAAAAGGCATTAGTTTGGGTGCTAACATTATTTTGAAATACTTAGGAGAAGCTATAAATATCCCCAATCAAGTTAAATCCGCTATTGCTGTTTCTGTTCCTGTTGATTTATATGGCTCTTGTAAGGAACTTCATAAATTAAAGAATAAACCGTTTCATGATCGGTTTTTAAAAGATTTAGTAAAACATTTAAAAGAAAAACAGCAACTTTTTCCAGAACAATTAAATATTGAAGCCATAAAAGATATTCAAACATTATTAGATTTTGATAATGTATATACCTCCAGAGCACACGGTTTTGAGGATGCCTTAGATTATTATGTAAAATGTAGCAGTTTACAATTTCTCCCGAGTATAAAAACACCTACGTTAATTATTAATGCATTGAATGATTCCTTTTTATCATCAGAATGTTATCCTGTAAAAGAAGCTAAAAACAACTCTAACTTGTATTTAGAAATGCCAATTCATGGTGGTCATGCTGGATTTATTGATAAAAATAATGTGTATTATAATGAAAAAAGGGCCTTAAGTTTTGTGAAAGAGACCAACTAGTTTTTATTTTAAAAACACAAACATAAGTAAACTTAGATAGGATAAAAGTTGAAATTGAGATACTTTAAGATATTTTTATTCGAGTTCATCGAGTGTTAAATTAAAGAGTAAGCTTCTTAATCACTTTAATATCTTAATACCATAATTTATATTATGCCAACATTCAACTTAAAAATCAACAACGAAACTTATATTGTTTAAGCAGATATGGATACACCATTATTATGGGTTTTAAGAGGTATATTAAATATGGTAGGTTCAAAATATGCTTGTGGCATTGGGTAGTGTGGAGCATATAATGTTATGCGGGGTTGTTTGCTCCAAGTATCACAAGCAGAAGGCATGAGTATTACAATTATAGAAGGACTTTCCGAGAAAGGAGACAATCTTTACAACAAGCTAAGAAAGAAGTAGATGTGCCATACCTTGTACTCCGATTTTAGTTTTAATAAAGGTGGTTGCAGCTGTTGCATATGCCATTTATAAAGCCACTGGCAAACGTTTGACGAAACAGCCTTATATGATTATTATGAATGTTGAAGAAAAAATTACTGGATAATTAATATTTAGCATTATTTTGCTTTAAAAAAAAGGTGTATTGCCAAAAATGCTATAAACATAATGGCTTTAATCGTGTAATTTTTTTTTACTTCGTACTTTTAAACAAATAACGATCATTTTTGATGAGCAAATCTCCAATAGATAAAGCATTAACTCCAGAAAAATTTGAGAACTTAAAAACTAAAACGCCACCTACAAATACTGCCGGTTTAGGAGGTTTAATAGCTGCAACATCACACGCTATTAAGTATATTAAGCCTAGTAATATTTTAAAAATATCTACTAATATGAATCAAAAGGGTGGTTTTGACTGTCCCGGTTGTGCATGGCCAGATCCAGATGATGAGCGCTCCTCTTTAGGTGAATACTGCGAAAACGGCCTTAAAGCCATGGCAGAGGAAATGCAAAATAAACTCATTAAACGTGATTTTTTTGCATCTAATTCTGTAGATGAATTAGCTAAATTATCCGATTTTGAAATTGGTAAATCAGGACGATTAACAGAGCCTATGTATTTGGCAAAAGGGGCTTCTCATTACGAGTCTATTTCTTGGAATGATGCTTTTAAAAAAGTGGGTAAACATCTAAATGCTTTGGATCATCCAGATGAAGCTGCTTTTTATACTTCAGGAAGAACCACAAACGAAGCCGCTTTTTTATACCAATTATTTGTTAGAGAATTCGGGACATCTAATTTGCCAGATTGTTCAAATATGTGTCATGAAGCAAGTGGAAATGCGCTTTCTGAAACTTTGGGTATTGGGAAAGGGTCGGTTACTTTAGATGATTTATATAAAGCTGAATTGGTTATGGTTATTGGTCAGAATCCAGCAACTAATCACCCAAGAATGCTATCAGCATTAGAGAAAACAAAAAAAAACGGTGGTAAAATAATAGCTGTTAACCCATTGCCAGAAGCAGGATTAATGAAGTTTACAGATCCGCAGAACCCTATAAAAATGTTAACTGGCGGTACAACATTATCTGATGTATTTGTTCCAATTACAATAAATGGTGATGTGGCTTTTTTTAAAGCGATACTGCTAAAGCTTTTAGAAAAAGAAGAACGACTAGGAGGTGTTTTTGATAAAACATTTATTAATGAATATACTGAAGGTTACGAGGCCTTTATTTCCGATTTAAAAACCTATAATTTTGAAACATGTTTGGAAGCTTCAGGTGTATCAAAAAGTATTTTTGATGATGCTTTTGATTTAATTCTAAATAACAACAAAATTATTATTTGTTGGGCCATGGGCTTAACGCAGCATGAAAATGCCGTAGATAATATTCGTGAGCTCGTTAATCTATTATTATTAAAAGGTAGCATTGGAAAGGAGGGAGCAGGCACTTGTCCTGTTCGTGGACATTCAAACGTGCAAGGCGATAGAACTGTTGGTGTTTGGGAAGCCGCCCCTCAAGCTTTTTTAGATAAAATAGAAGCTAAATACGGATTTAAACCTTCAGTAAAACATGGTTATAGTGTTATTGAAACAATAAAAGCCATGTATGAAGGGAAAGTAAAAGTGTTCTTCGGTTTGGGAGGGAATTTTATTTCTGCAGTACCTGATACCGGATATTCTGCTCAAGCGTTAGCAAATTGTAATTTAACGGTTCATGTGAGTACAAAGTTGAATCGTTCGCATTTAGTAACAGGAAAAGAAGCTTTAATATTTCCTTGTTTAGGACGCGCAGAGAAAGACTATCAAAAAACAGGTGTGCAAACACAAAGTGTAGAGAACTCCATGGGGGTTGTATCTTCTACAAAAGGTGTTTTAGAACCTTGCTCTGATAATTTGTTGAGTGAAGTTGCTGTGGTTTGTGGTATTGCAAATGCTACTTTAAAAGGCCGTTCAAAAGTTAATTGGTTGGTCTATAAAGACGATTATAATTTGGTTCGTGAGGATATTGCTGAGGTTGTAGACGGATTTAATGATTATAATACACGATTAAAAAACCCATCAGGTTTTTATTTACCAAATGGAGCACGTGTTAGAAAATTTAAAACTAAAACAGGAAAGGCTATTTTTACCGCTAATAAGCTTCCAGATTGGGAATTGAAAGACGATGAACTCATCATGATGACTATACGTAGCCACGACCAGTTTAACACAACGATTTATGGTTTAGACGACCGATATCGAGGTGTTTTTAATGAAAGGCGTATTATTTTTATGAATAGAGAAGATATGAAACTACGTAATTTAAAAGAACACCAAGTGGTTCATCTAAAATCAGAATTTAATGGTGTTGTTCGTAAGGCTGATAATTTTAAGGTTGTGGGTTATGATATTCCAAAAAGCTGTTGTGCTACATACTTTCCTGAAACTAACGTGCTAGTGCCACTAGATAGTTTTGCGCATACTGCTAAAACACCGGCTTCGAAAAGTGTTAAAATTACTATTACGAATCTTTAAATTTTCGGTAAAATCTAAACCCTTAATTTTGCTAATAATCAATTATTCTTATTGCTATTTGAGAAATTGACAATAATAACTCTTCTACGTAAATTTCTAAGAGAATTATATCTATAAATAAGTATAAATACTTAGTTTTGTGATTAAATACGTAATTATGAAGCATATTATTGTTGTTGGAAACGGCATGGTTGGATACAAGTTTTGTGAAAAATTTGTAGAAAAATCTGAAGCTAAAGACTTTAAAATCACAGTTTTTGGTGAAGAACCAAGACCAGCTTATGATAGAGTTCATTTGAGTGAATTCTTCGAAAATCAAGATGCAAAAGCTTTGGAGATGGCTCCCGAAGCATGGTATGCCGATAATAATATTACATTAATTACAGGCGAAAGAGTTGCAGATATTACAAGATCTGCTAAAACGATTACTACCGCAAAAGACCGTGAGTTTTCATATGATTATTTAGTATTAGCAACAGGATCTGCGCCTTTTGTGCCACCTATTAAAGGGGTTGAAAAGGAAGGTGTTTTTGTATATAGAACTATTGAAGATTTAGAAGGCATGCTAGCGTATGCCGCTAAACTTAAAGCAGAAAAGCCAAATGCAAGAGCTGCGGTTCTTGGTGGTGGTTTGTTAGGTTTAGAGGCAGGAAAGGCTGTTATGGATATGGGTTTAGAGCCTCATATTGTGGAGTTTGCTTCTAAATTAATGCCAAGACAATTAGACTCAAGAAGTAGTCAAGTATTACAATTAAAATTAGAATCTATAGGTTTAAATATTCATTTAAGTAAAGCAACTAACCAAATTTTAGGCGATACCTGTATTACGGGTATGGAGTTTGGAGAAGATGATGTTTTGGATGTAGATATGCTTGTAGTTTCGGCAGGTATAAGACCAAGAGATGAGTTAGGAAAAAATTGCGGACTAGAAGTTGGAGTCCGAGGTGGTATTGTGGTTAATAACAATATGCAAACTTCAGATGAACATATTTATGCAATTGGTGAGATTGCTTTATACAATCAAATGATATATGGCTTGGTTGCTCCTGGTTATGATATGGCAGGTGTTGCTGTCGATCAAATTATTGGCAAAATACAATCGTTAATGCCAGATGATATTGATATGTCTACCAAATTAAAACTCATTGGTGTAGATGTGGCTAGTTTTGGAGAACCTTTTATGCCTGCTTCAAAAGGCCATTCTATTATTTTTGAGAATAAAACACAGCATTTATATAAGCGAATAAACGTGAGTCTTGACGGTAAATCATTACTTGGAGGCATTTTAGTTGGAGATGCTTCAGATTATAATATGTTGCATCAGATGTATTTAAATGGCATGGCAATTCCTGAAGATCCATCACAATTAATTTTACCAGCTAGTGAAGGTGGTTCATCATTTGGGAGTGTTTTAGATTTACCTGACACCGCACAAGTTTGTTCTTGTGAGAGTGTTTCTAAAGGCGATATTTGTTGTTCGATTACAGATGGGGAATTTCAAAATTTAGGAGATGTTATTACAAATACTAAAGCAACAACAGGTTGTGGAGGGTGTAAGCCCATGGTGGTTGATTTAGTAAATGAAACTTTAAAATCCTTAGGTAAAGAAGTTAAAGAAACCATTTGTGAGCACTTTAATTTTAGCAGACAAGAACTATATGATTTAATAAAAATTAATAAAGTGCCAGATTACCAAGAAGCGCTTAACTTATTTGGTGAGGGTCATGGTTGTGAAACTTGTAAGCCTTTGGTTGCTTCTATTTTTGCTACAATTACTATGGAAACAGCCAATAGACAACCTGTTATACAAGATACTAACGATCGTTTTTTAGCAAATATTCAAAGAAACGGAACCTATTCTGTGGTACCAAGAGTTGCTGGAGGAGAGATTACGCCACAGCAATTAATTGTGATTGGTGAAGTAGCTAAAAAATACGATTTATATACTAAGATTACTGGCGGACAACGAATTGATTTATTTGGCGCACAGATTCATGAACTGCCTATGATTTGGAAAGAATTGATTGATGCTGGTTTTGAAAGTGGTCATGCCTACGGAAAATCTTTAAGAACGGTAAAAAGTTGTGTAGGTTCTACATGGTGTCGTTATGGTATGCATGAGAGTGTCACCTTTGCCATTGATATAGAAAATAGATATCGAGGATTACGATCGCCGCATAAATTAAAAGGTGGTGTTTCTGGATGTATTCGAGAATGTGCTGAAGCCCGAGGAAAAGATTTTGGATTGATTGCTGTTGATGGTGGATGGAATTTATACGTCTGCGGAAACGGTGGAGCAACACCTAAACACGCTGTTTTATTAGCTGAACAATTGGATGATGAAACGGTGGTAAAATACTTAGATAGATTCTTAATGTATTATATACGTACTGCAGGACCATTAGTAAGAACTGCACCATGGTTGGATAAACTTGAAGGTGGAATAGATTACTTAAAGCAAGTAGTGATTGAAGATTCTTTAGGAATTGCTGAAGAGTTAGAAACTGAAATGCAAGGGCTTGTAAATAGATATGAGTGTGAATGGAAAGAAGCTATTGAGAATCCAGAAATGATGAAGCGTTTTAAGCATTTTGTAAATTCTGATGATACCGATGATAATTTAGAATTTGTACCAATGCGTGGGCAAAAGATGCCTAAACAATGGGCTTAAATAAAGCTAGAGGCTTGAAGTACGAAGTTTGAAGTGATGGTGTTTGCGGATAAGTTATTGACTGCGGACTGAAGACTGTAGACTGAAGACTGACCCGCGTTAGGGATTGCAGTGGAAAGCCCACAGCGATCCCGATAACTATCGGGAATGCGAGGACTTGTAACGTAAAGCCCGACCTTTTGCGATCCTGCAAGGTTTTGAAAACCTTGTAGGTATGAGAAAAAGTGAACGCCATAAAAAAATAATTAAAATTTAATGATATGCAAGATATATTAGAACAATACCAAACCGTTACTAAGGAAGGTGCAAATGCATGGTTTAAAGTTGGAGTAGTTTCTGATTTTCCGGAGAACAGTGGGGCGTGCATCAAGTATAAAACTAAGCAGATTGCGGTTTATAATTTTGCACGAACAGGAAAGTGGTATGCGACCCAAAATTTATGTCCACATAAAATGGAAATGGTATTGTCGTTAGGGATGATTGGTGATAAAGATGATATACCTAAAGTGGCTTGCCCGATGCATAAAAAGAATTTTTCGTTGGAGGATGGCAGTAATTTGGCTGGTGAAGATTTAAAAATTGCAACCTATCCTGTTAAAATTGAAAACGGAAATGTGTATATTGGCTTTTCGGATTAACGATAAGTAATTTACTATATGAAGCCTACACGATTTGAAACTGCGATTGCATTAATTGATAAAGCTAATTCTGAAGATATTAACACCTATACATTAGCTGGAATAGACTACCCGAAGGAGTTGTTGTACTCTCAACGAATGACCAGAAAGTTGCTGCAATTTAACCCAGATGCTTCTAAGGCATTGCAAATTGCGGCACGTGCGCAACACATTTGCAGATGGAAAATTGCTCGCGGTGAGTACCCTATGGACCGTGTGGGGTATTTAAAATGGCGAGAAACTTTAAAGAAAATGCATGCAGACTTAACTGCTGATATTTTAAAACAAGTTGGCTATGATGATGAGTTTGTCGATAGAATTAGAAAAATCATTCTTAAAAAATTGATTAAAAAAAATGAAGAATCTCAAGCTTTAGAAGATACTATATGTTTAGTGTTTTTAGATTATTATTTTGAGGAGTTTGCTGCTAAACATCCTGATGAAAAAGTAATTGATATTCTTCAAAAAACTTGGATAAAAATGTCTGATGAAGGGCAACAAGAAGCTTTAAAACTCAAGTTCTCTGAGAAATCTTTAGCCTTAGTGAAACAGGCTCTAGCTTAAATTTAAGCAAATGAAGAAACCAAGTAATTCATTAGACCAAAGAACGTTTGATAAATTACGCCGTTTGTACATTATTGGTTTTAGTACGATTGCGGTTTCGGTAATTGTGAGTCAGATTTTAATTAGAACACATCTTAGTGGACAGGAAAGTGATTCTACCTTAATAAATGTTGCGGGTAGGCAACGTATGTTAAGTCAGAAATTAACTAAAGATGTTGTGTCGCTAGCTTCTGAAACAGACCTTGAAAACAGAATTCTTTTAAAAAACAAAATTAAAGAAACCTTACATATTTGGGAGGTCTCTCATAATGCACTTCAGCATGGTAATGATAGCTTGGGGTTACCAAAAAAGAATAGCCGAAAGGTTATTGCTAAATTTAAACGCTTAAATCCTTTTTTTGATACCATACGTGTTGCTTCACAATCTATTATAAATAAAATTGAAAATATTCCGCCTTTGTCATTTGAGGATTATGCTTCAGATATAAAAAAGGTAAAAGGGAATGAAGATGATTTTTTGATGATAATGGATGATATTGTTAATCAATATGATTTGGAGGCTGATGAAAAAGTGTCGTGGCTAGGTAAATTAGAAATTTGGTTAACAGCTTTAACCTTACTTATTTTATTAGGTGAATTCTTATTTATTTTTTGGCCCGCAGCAGTATCTGTAAAATCTACTTTAGCCGATTTATTATCGGCTGAAAAGCGTGCTAAAAAAATGGCTTTTGATGCTGATGCATTAAGTATTTCTAAAGAGAAATCTATTAAAGAATTACGGGCTTTAAGTCGCGCCATGGACGATACGTTGTTGTTTGCACGTATTCTGCCAAATGGACGTGTGGTGCATATGGGGAATAAGTTTTCGCGTTTATTTAAATATTCGAAATTTAATGAAATGGCTCTTTTTTGGGACGTACTTACCGTTGACGAAAATGAAAAAGAGGCTATTGAGGGCCTTATAGAGAAATTTAAAAAAACAGGATGGCAAGGAGAGTTTAAGGCCACAACTAAAGACAATGATGCCATTTGGTTAGAAATGGCAATTATACCCTACAGCCCAACAGATGAAAAGTCTGAGTTACTTATTATTGCTTCTGAAATAACAGAACGAAAAGTTGGGCAATTAGAAATTGAACGCCTTACAGAAATGAGTTTTGAGGAGAAGATAAGTCAGCAGAAAATCATCTCGAGTAAGATTATTGAAAACCAAGAAAAGGAGCAAAACCGAATTGCTAAAGACGTACATGATGGTATAGGACAGATGCTTACAGGTTTAAAATACAATCTAGAAAGTATTGATACCAAAGATGTTGCAAAGGCAACGGTTAAGATAGAGCATCTTAAAGAATTAACCGAAAATATTATTAAAGGCGTAAGAACCGCAACATTTAATTTAACACCACCAGAATTATCAGACCATGGTATTGTTCCTGCTTTAGCTAAATTAACACAAGAATTATCTCGACTTACAAGTAAAGTTATTGTGTTTTTTAATAAAACAGAATTTAATCAACGGTTAGATTCGCTTGTAGAAATTAATATTTATCGTATAACACAGGAGGCTATTAATAATGCTATAAAATATGCAGAATCTTCACATATTTTAGTTTCCATGTCGCATAGTGAAAATATGCTAAGTATAGTTATTGATGATAACGGTAAAGGATTTAATCCAAGTCAAGTAAAGCATGTGAAGACTGCTGATGGTGGCATGGGGATGACCTTTATGAAAGAACGCATTAAGTACATTGAAGGCCGTTTGTTTTTAACCTCTGAGGTAGGTAAAGGAACTCGGGTGACTTTAAATATTCCGTTAAGTTAATTTAAAAATATTTTTTTTAAACACATTACAAATAGAATCGTTTTAAGAATATATTTGTAACCTCCCTTTGATACAAATCTAACGATGAAAATTTTTAAATGTCCCAATTGTAGTTCGACTGTGTTTTTTGAAAATACACAGTGCGTTAATTGTAAAAATACTTTAGGTTATCACTGGTATACAGATAAGTTTGCTATTCCTCAAACCTATAATGCATCGTTTAATAATAACCTTAAATTTTGTTTTAATCATAAGTATTCAGTTTGCAATTGGTTAATCGAACAAAGCTCTCAAAAGTAAGTTCTGTGTGGCTTGTCAGCTTAATAGAAAAATACCAAACGAATCAGATAAAGAAAGTTTTGAAAAATGGCGGAAATTAGAAATAGCCAAACACAGATTGATTTATCAATTAAGTAAATTGAAATTGCCTTTACAATCAAAAATTAAGACTGATGATGGTATTGCTTTCGATTTTATTTCAGCAAATAACAAAGAAAAAAAACTTACTGGGCATGCTAATGGTATAATTACCATATTACTTTCTGAGGCAGACTCTGTCCATCGCGAGCAACTAAAAAAACAAATGGATGAACCTTACAGGACATTATTGGGTCATTTTAGGCACGAAATAGGACATTATTATTGGACACTTCTTTTTAAAAATAATGATTTGCAAAATTTTAGAAACCTCTTTGGTGATGAACAGAGCGACTATGGGGAATCTTTAAAAAGTTATTATAGTTATGGCGCGCCGCTAAATTGGAATGTAAACTATATTAGTAAATACGCCAGTGCACACCCCTGGGAAGATTGGGCTGAAACATGGGCGCACTATTTGCATATTATGGACACTTTGGAAACAGCTAATGCTTTGGGCATGTCTTTTTCGGCTTCAAACACACCTACGCAACAAAATATTACTACTACCATCTGTCCAAATCCTTATAAGATTCATAATTTTAAAATTATTTTTGATGCTAGTATTGCATTAACTTGTGCTGCAAATAGCTTGAATAGGTCTATGGGCTTACCAGATATTTATCCGTTTGTTATTCCAGCACCTGTTTATAAAAAATTGGCATTTATACATGCATTATTGTATAACAATTATTTAAATAATATTGAGTTAAATGGATTTGAAGTAATTACGGCTTAATAAAAAAAGTACAATATGAAAAGAAAACTAATAAGTTCAGGCTCTGTATTTGAAGAAAAAATAGGGTACTCAAGAGCGGTTGTTCAAGGCAGTTGGATATTTGTTTCTGGAACTACAGGTTATAATTATGAAACTATGACTATTAGTGATGATATTGTTGAACAGGTAGAACAGTGTTTTATTAATATAAAGGACACTTTAGAAAAGGTTGATGCTAATCTATCAGATATTGTTCGTGTCACTTATATTTTGACTGATGCCAATGCTTTTAAAAAATGCTGGCCAATACTTCAAAAATACTTAGGTACAATAAAGCCCGCTGCAACCATGTTTTCTGCAGGACTTGCAGACGATAATATGAAAATTGAAATTCAGGTTACAGCACTAAAAAGTTAAATACGTAGTATTACGTAATTTTATTACATTTGTAGTTATTAATCCTGAGAGGTTTTATAAACCTATAGATCTAGAATCAAAATTAAAAATAAACCCAAATCGTTTTAAACGAAATGGGTCAACCTAATAAATGCTATGGAAATAATTAATGTCGTTCTTGCAGATGACCATGTTTTAGTTAGAGATGGAATTAAAGCACTTTTAGAAGACCAACCTGGAATCGTTGTAATTGATGAAGCATCAAATGGAAAAGAAGCTTTAGAGGTTATAAGTAGAAACAAACCGCATGTTTTAATTGTTGATATTAGAATGCCAGAAATGAATGGAATCGAAGTGGTTGGAGAAGTAACGAAGTCACATAAAGATGTTAAAACATTAGTATTATCTATGCACGATTCCGAAGAATATGTTGTTAAAGCTATTCAAGCAGGTGCAGATGGGTATTTATTAAAAGGTGCTAGTAAAGAAGAATTTTTAAAAGCGGTACACAAGGTAGCTTCGGGTGGTAAGTATTTTACGGGCGATGTGTCTGCTATAATCATGAATAATTTTGTAAACGGAAATACGAATACCATAGCTGCTCAAAAAGAAACGCCAAAAGAAAATCCGTTTAAATTGACGAAACGCGAAAAGCAAATACTTAATTTGGTGCTTCAATTAAAAAACAATAAAGATATTGCTGATGAACTTCAAATCAGCAAACGAACCGCCGAAGTTCATCGTTTTAATCTTATGAAAAAACTTGAAGTTAAAAACCTGATGGAATTGAGTAATAAGGCAAAGGTGTTTGGTTTGATTTAATTATTAATTTTTTTCTTTTATCGAATAAGTCCTAGTTTATAAGAATATAAAAAACAGCTTTATTTTAAATCTTATTTTGCTAAATCTGCAAAATTCACTTCTTCAAATTATCAAACTAACATTTTTTATATTTATACTTAATTTTTAACATTGAAATTAAGTATAAATACTTAGATTTGTAAGTAATGGTATTAATTAAGCTTAATGTTTAACTATTAAATGCTTACGATAAAAAAGCAAATTTTTGACTTAGTTTTTATGGAATTAAAGATTAAAGCAGTCTTATTTGAGGTATTCTAAATAATATTAAACAGGCTTGTATTAAGATAAATTATTGTTTTAATTAGTAATAAAGTTGGTCTCAATGATTAAAAACGAAGTAAAAACAACGTGTTCCTATTGTGGTGTTGGCTGTGGGATTATTGTTAAAAAAGATAATAACAATACCGTTTTTGTTGAGGGCGATAAAGATCATCCAGTAAACAAAGGTATGTTGTGCTCTAAGGGCATGAATTTGCATTATGTAGCTAATGATACATCTGATAGGATTCTGTATCCCGAAATGCGGTGGAGTCGATCGCACCCTCTTGAGCGTGTGAGTTGGGATGATGCTTTAGATAGAGCAGCTAGTGTTTTTAAATCGATTATAAAAAAGCATGGGCCAGATAATGTAGGATTCTATGTGTCAGGGCAAAGTTTAACCGAGGAATATTACATCGCTAATAAACTAACCAAAGGATTTATTGGTACAAATAATATAGACACAAACTCTCGTTTATGTATGAGTTCTGCTGTGGTTGGCTATAAGAAAACCTTTGGCGAAGATAGTGTGCCAGTGTCTTATGAAGACATCGAATTAGCAGATACATTTTTAATTACTGGAGCAAATCCTGCCTGGTGTCATCCTATTTTATTCCGTCGTTTAGAAAAACGAAAAGAAGACCATCCAGATGTAAAAATTATAGTTATAGATCCAAGAAAAACAGATACTGCTAATTTTGCAGATTTGCACTTACAATTATTACCAGGAACCGATGTTATTCTATACAATGCTATTGGAAGATGCTTATATAAACGCGGTTTAATTGATGAAGATTTTATAAAAAATCACACAGAAGGATTTCAAGATTATAAGAGTTTAATTTTCAAAACCTCTTTAAAACAAGCTTCAAAATTGTGTGGCGTATCAGAAAAAGAGATTCAAAAAGCAGCAGATATTATAGGACTATCAAAGGGTTTTATTAGTATGTGGGCTATGGGACTTAATCAAAGTGTGATAGGTTCAGATAAAAACGTTTCGCTTTTAAATTTATCATTAATTACTGGTCAAGTTGGAAAACCTGGTGCTGGTCCTTTTTCACTTACAGGTCAGCCAAATGCTATGGGTGGAAGAGAAGTAGGCGGTATGGCTAATTTACTAGCGGTGCATAAAGATTTATCTAATGCGGAACACCGTAGTGAAGTCGCTCAGTTTTGGGGTGTAGATAAAATTAATCCGAAACCAGGATTAACTGCCACCGAAATGTTTGATGCGCTTGAAAGTGGGAAAATGAAAGCCGTTTGGATTGCATGTACAAATCCGTTAGTAAGTTTACCAAATTTAAACCGCATAGAAAAAGCCATGAAAAACGCCAAGTTTGTTGTGGTACAAGATATATCTCATAAATCTGATACCGTCGCTTTCGCGGATTTAGTTTTGCCTGCGGCTGGATGGTTAGAGAAAGAAGGCACTATGACGAATTCTGAAAGAAGAATTTCATACTTACCAAAAGAAATTGAAGCACCAGGAGAAGCAAGACCAGATGTTGAAATATTCTGTGATTTTGCGCAACGAATGGGTTTCCGCGGATTTAGCTTTAATAATGCTAGCGAAATATACGACGAGTATGCATCCATGACCAAAGGAACCAATATTGATGTGTCGTTTTTAAATTATGATAGATTAAAAAGTGAAGGTACATTCCAATGGCCAGTATCAGAATACAGACATCAAGGAACACCAAGGCTTTTTGAAGATAAAAAGTTTTATACACCATCACAAAAAGCACAATTTAATTTACCGAGTGCCATTGAAAACACATCGCTATTACCTAATAACGAGTATCCTTTAATTTTAACAACAGGTAGAGTTAGAGACCAATGGCACACCATGACCAAAACAGGAAAGGTATCCCGTTTAAAAACACATTACCCAACGCCCGTTCTAGAGATTAATCCTGTGGATGCTTTTTTGTATAAGATTAAAAATGGCGATATAACAGAAATTAAAGGCGAAAATGGCATAGTAAGAGTAAGAGCAAAAACGACCGATACCATTAAAAAAGGCGTGGTATTTTTACCAATGCATTGGGGAAAACAATTGCAAAGTAATTTAAATAGAGCTAATAATTTAACCAACACACATGTTGACCCCATATCAAAAGAACCCGATTTTAAGTTTACCCGTGTGGCCGTTTCAAAATATAAAAAAGTAGCTGAAAAAATTATTATTGTAGGTGCTGGAGCTGCGGCATTTAGATTTGTTCAAAATTATAGAGAACAAAATGAAACGGATGAGATTCATGTCTTTTCAAAAGAGCCTAATGTATTTTATAACAGAGTATTACTTCCTGAGTATGTTACCGAAGAATTATCTTGGAAACAACTTTTAAAGATTAAAGAAAAGGAATTAAACAAGCTTAATATTAGCTTACATCCAGAAACATCCATTTCAAAAATTGATAAAGCGACCAAAGTGGTTACAGATAGCCATGGTAAAACTCATAGTTTTGATAAATTGATTTTAGCAACTGGGAGTCGCGCTTTTATTCCAAAAGATGTTCAAATAGATTTACCTGGGCGTTTTACCATGCGTAATAAAAGCGATGCAGATAGTTTTAAGGATTATTTAGATGCTACGGGACTACCTCCAGAAGAGCAACATGTCGTTATTGTTGGTGGTGGTTTATTAGGTTTAGAGTTGGCTGCAGCTATGAAACATAAAAACACTAAAATAACGATTGTGCAACGTGGTTCGCGTTTAATGGAACGTCAGTTAGATAAAGTTTCTAGTAAATTACTAGCATTAGATGTTCAAGAACGTGGCATTCAAATTTATTTTGACAATGAAGTAAGTACGGTATTTGATGATGAAGATACAGGCGATTTAAACATCACTTTAAAAAGTGGCAAATTTATAACAGCAAATGCTATTGTTTATGCTATTGGAACGATTCCAAATATAGAAATAGCTCGAGAAAATGGCATAAGTTGCAGCAGAGGGGTTAAGGTAAATCAGCATCTACAATCTTCTCATCCTGATATTTTTGCTATTGGAGAAATAGCAGAATTTAAAAATCAATTATTCGGCATTACATCTGCGGCAGAAGAGCAAGCCAATATTCTAGCCAATTTTATTGCCGGCGATATTAGCTGCTTTTATAATGGTTCGATACTCATGAATATTTTAAAATTTAACGATTTAAATCTTTGTAGTATCGGGGATATTAGTGTACCCGAAAATGATGATAGTTACGAAGAAATCATATTTACAGACATTAAAAAACGGTATTACAAAAAATGTATTGTAAAAGATGATTTACTGGTTGGGGCT
The DNA here is from genome assembly GCF_029245835.1 of Algibacter sp. Taxonomy (GTDB): domain Bacteria; phylum Bacteroidota; class Bacteroidia; order Flavobacteriales; family Flavobacteriaceae; genus Algibacter_B. The sequence continues at coordinate 27,038 of NZ_JAQWOO010000036.1, forward strand.
GTTTTAATGGGTGATAAAAATGAATTTGCCGAATTTAAAACCATGATTGAGAGTAAAATTGAAATGGCAGAAAAGCGGGATAAATTACTCCGCGGATCATCGAATGATGTGCCCGTTTTAGGAAAACTCGTGTGTTCTTGTAGTCAGGTAGGTGCAGGAAATATTGAAGAAGCTATTTTAAAAGGCTGTACAGATTTTACAGAATTATGTAATAAAACAGGTGCAGGATTAGGTTGTGGTAGTTGTAAGACTGAAGTTAGAGAGATGCTTCAAAATTCAAAAGTATTAGTATAATGAAACATCTATTGCTAAGTAAACTAATGATTCAAAGCAATGAGTATATAGATGTTACATGTGACTATTAAAAAAATATTATAAATAAACACATGAAAGAACCATATCGATTACTAATTAACGGAGGTGTTCTATCTCCTGGCGAATTAAAATATATTTGTGAAGCAGCAGAATTTTTGGGCTTAGATGCCATTTCTTTTGGTTCTCGTCAGGATATTATTTTTCCTGAAGAAATAGATGAAACTAAATTTAGTCAGTTCGATAAAATTCAATTTGTAAAGCCGAAAAGAGATGGTATTGAAAATATTGCATCTTCGTACGTTTCCACTGAAATTTTACCAAGTACCTCATGGCTTACTAGTGATCGTTATTTATATATTTTAGAACAGTTTAAGCATAAAACCAGATTGCGTATTAATGTCACAGACCCAAAACAAAGATTAGTACCATTATTTACAGGTAACGTAAATTTTATAGCTTCAGAACATGAAGACTATTGGTATTTGTATTTACGACTTCCGGACTGGGAAAAAACAAAAATGTATCCCGCATTAATTTATAGTTGGGATATGGATAAGGTCGAACTAGCTATTGAAAATATTTTGATAGAAGAGCCAGAAACTATTGAAATGGTATTCGATTTAGTAAGTGACGCAATAGACACCAACAACCGCACAGTAGATAAACCTTTGGAAGTCCCTTTTTACCCATTTCCATATTACGAAGGCATGAATAGAATTGGAACAGACCGTTATTGGTTAGGTTTATATTGGAGAAATAATAGATATGATATTCCTTTTCTGAAAGCGATGTGCGAATTGTGTTCAGAAAACAAAATAGGTAAAATTTCCATTACGCCATGGAAATCATTTATTGTAAAGGGCATCCCCCTACATTCAAAATTAAAATGGGAAAAGTTTTTAGGAAAGTTTGGAATTAATGTACGTCATTCTATGTTGGAAATGAATTGGCATTTACCAGTTAATGATCCAGAAGCTTTAAACTTAAAAAAATATTTGGTCACTAATTTCGATCAAAATGATATTAGTACATACGGATTAACTTTTGGTATAACTAGTCATGATAGTGATACTTATAATTTCACTTCTATTGTCATAGAAAAAAACAAAAAACCTGAAATTAAAGGCGGATTCAAAATAAGAGATACTTATAACTTATTGTATGCCAAAAATTTCGATCCAAATACACGAAAATACATCATGCATGTTCAAGATATTGATATGGTAGAATTACCTGGATTATTAATGGAATTAAGTCAGCTCTATTTTGATCAATTAGGAACAGAAAGAGAAGATGAAGATATGCAAACTACTGTAAAAACACCTACAGAAGAAGACGTGTATCAATGCTCAGATTGTATGACTGTTTATAATCAATTATATGGAGATATTACTCAAAATATCTTACCTAATACCACTTTTGAAAGTTTACCAGATACTTATGAATGTTCACTTTGTGAAGCTCCGAAAAGTAGTTTTGAAAAGAAAACTTTGGTAAAATTATAGGTTTTGGTACTTAGTTAATTCTAATCAAAAACAATTCCCCGATGCTTACATTTTAGTTTCCTCTAAAATTATTATTCCTGTTAAAACGGGAATTTAAATAAAGTGTTTCATTTTATATGTATAATGTAAACCTTCAAAATTACTCTTTGGCTTGCACTAGGTGGTGCAGCAGTTATTAATTGAAATTACTGTAAAAGAAAATAGTGATTTTACATTGGTAAATGTTGCTAATAGATTCTGTAATAGTGTTTCTATTCACCGATAGGTATTTGCTATTCATCTGCCGTAAAAGTTGTATGAGCTAAATTTATGTATTAGCCTAACTTATAGTCTTATTTTAGTTGAAAAGAATGGTTATTCAACCTAAAAACCTAAAATCAAATCATATTTAGAAATGAAAATAGGAATCATAATTGTGTTTCATAATAACGAAAAAGACTTTAATGTAAACTTTCTAGCACAACAAATAGAGCGCGCTCAAAATTTAGAAATTTGTTTAGTAAATAATTGTAGTAAGGATAATACTTATCAATTACTATGTGATATAAAGGAAATATGTAATACTAATAATGTTTCAGTTATTGATATGAAAAAATTCAAATCAGATATTTCAGCAATACGAGTGGCTGCTAAGTATATGTTGAATACCTTAAATTTAAGTTGTATAGGGTATATTTCGGCTATTTTATTGAATACTAAATATCATAACCTCAGTAAATTAATAGCGTCTGTTAACAAAAACAAAGAGCAAGTTTTTAGCCAATATATAGAAACAAAAGAAAATCAAAGCGCCAACACTTCCCTTTTTGAAAGCCTATTTTCTGTTATTAAGTACTTAGAGCAAATAAAAGAAAGTCCTGAGATTATTTAGTTTTCAATTTTAATTATAACTAAGCTTTAGTATGGTTTTAGTCCCTTAAAACCTGCTATGGTAGTATTAAAACCTTTTTTCTACTCATCTACAGATAATTGCCTTTCAATTACATTTTAGAGCCACTCATCGAAATATAGTAGACATCCTTAAAATCTAATTTTATATTTGTTAAGGTATTGATTTTTAAGTAGTTGAAAAGCAAAAAAATACCGATTAAATGCAATATACATAAAAAATGTTAATTCCCAAATTACATGATAATGATTTTTAAAACTACACCAAAAAAGCAAATTTTACTTATTTTATTAATAGTATTTAGTATTGTAACCACCACAGCCCAAACTAATTTACCATACTTTACAAACTTTGAAGGTAATAATGGAGGATGGACCGATGGTGGTGATCGATCTAAATATATTGCTAACTATTTTGCAGGTGCTCCCCAAGGAAGAGGTTCTTGGGTGTTATATAATGATGATGGTAATGACTCCTCTTTTTATAAAGATTTTAATTTAAGTGGCTATACAACAGTTACTATTTCTTTTTCATTTAAATCAAATGGTTTTGATAACGATAAAGATTTCTTTGTAGTTAAGCTTGGTGGTACTACAATTTTAACATACAAGCATGATGATGATTGGAATGATAATAATATAAAATATACAGCCAATATTAATTTAAGTTCAAGTAATTATACTTTTACAAATAGTTCTGAAATACGATTTGAATGCGATGCTGGTAAATCGGATTATATTTATTTTGATGAAATTTCAATAACAGGTACAAGTCCATCACCTCCAGTAGCAGATTTTTCAGCAGATAATACAGCGCCATATACCAGTGATGTGGTTGCTTTTACAGACGCATCAACAAATACTCCAACAAGTTGGGTATGGTCTTTTTCAAACCCTGGTAATGTTACATATGTCAACGGTAGCACGGCTACTTCTCAAAACCCTCAAGTATCGTTTAATACAACGGGGCTTTACACAGTTACCCTAACGGCAACCAATGCAGGTGGTAATGACGATGAAATTAAAACAAATTACATTAATGTAATAGAACCTGCCAGTGACAATCCTGCTACTTTTACAGTTAGCCAATCGGCAATTGCCCCATATACATTTTTTGATTACATTGCAACAGCAAATTCTAGTGGCGACCCCATAATTATAGCTTATAATACTGTTAATTCTTTTGGAACGCCTACAACTGATGGTTCTGGTAATGCCCTAATAAACGGTAATGGTACTATTATTTTTGAAGGTAATGTTGCTGACATAAACAGCACAATTAATTCGAATCCACTGAATCAATTAGAGCAAAATACAATTTATTATTTTAAAGCATGGTCGTTAGGTTCAGGTGGTTTTTCTCGAGGTATAGAGGTTAATGCCACAACTGCGGGCGTTGAAGCACCAAACTCTTTCACGGCAACGTCAAGTAACTCTAGTAACAATTCTTCTTTTACAGCTACAGCAAACAGTTTAAATGATAATTTAATGCTTGTTTTTAATACCGAAGATGATTTCGGTGTTCCAGAAGATGGTGTTTTGTACCAAATTGATGATGAAATAGGGAATGCCGTAGTACTTTTAAGTTCAGTAACGGCCGAAACCATAACCAATTATATAGATGATTTTTTGTTGTTTAATACGGTTTATTATTACCGCATATATTCTGTGTCAAGCGGTATATGGTATTATTCTCAAGCTTATCAAGCAGATGATGTAACAACAATAACGGGTGATATTTGGCAAAATGATATTACTACTGATACTCCAAACATTTATAACCCTTATACCATTGGCGATCAGGTAGCTACAAATATTTCAGTGTCTGGTATTTCTAGAGGCTCTGGTTTGATTGGAAATGATGATGATAATGATTACGAAGCAAGGAACTGGAATACTAGTAACAGTTTAAATCTTTCAGATAACGATTATTTTGAGTTTACTTTAACTCCAGATACAGGATACGAAATTAACTTTTTCAAATTTTCGTATGACGCTTCAGATAGTAATGGAGATTTAAATAAAGTGGCATTGAGGTCGAGTGTAGATGGTTTTGCCTTAAATATTGGAGATGAAACAGATGGAAGGGATGGTGCGGATTTTGATTTAACTGATGATGCTTTTCAAAATATTACCGAAGCCATTACTTTTAGAATTTATGGATGGGATGCAGATGATAGCGGTGTGGATTTTAGAATTAGAGATTTTGGATTTAAAGGTGCTATTTCCCAATATGCCATTTGGAATGGCACGAGTTGGTCTAACACAAATGGCCCAGATTTAGGCATGCGAGCTGTTATTGATGGCGATTATAATACTGGTATTGGTGGTACGCAAACAAGCTTTAGGTGTAAAGCGTTAACTGTTAATGCGGGCAACACATTAACAATAGCTAATGATACTTTTGTACAAGTAAACTACAATACATCAGGCGCCGGAAACCTTACTGTAGAAACCAAGGGTGCTTTTGTACAAAGCGATAATGATGGCGTGTTTAACATAACAGGAACATCAAAAGTAAATAAAAGTACACCTTATAAATATGCATGGTATTATTATACCTATTGGAGTTCGCCAGTAAAAAATATGGATATTGAAGTTGCTTTTCCTAATAGTAGAAGAAAATTCTATTGGGATGATACGTCTTCTAAATGGCAATCTGCAACCAATCAAACCATGCAAACAGGAGTAGGGTATACCATTACAGGTTCAGCAGTTGGGGTGCAAACAGTTTCGTTTGAGGGCGAGTTTAATACAGGTACTATTACAACACCTACTATTTCTTATAATCCAGCTAACGATGAAAATTGGAGTTTAATTGGTAATCCATATCCTTCAGCTATTGATTTAGATAAGTTTCTTGGTACTAATGCGGCTGTTCTTGAGGGTGCAGCGTATTTCTGGTCTCAAGAAACGGCGCCAGTTGGAGGTCAATTTAGTGGTACAGATTATATTCCATTTAATGCCACGGGGAGTGTAAGTACAAGTCCAGATCGGGAATTTGATGGTTATGCGCCCTCTGCTCAAAGCTTTTTTATTGCAAGTAAGGCTTCAGGTAACGCTAGGTTTACCAATGCTATGCGTATGGCAGATATTGACAGTAATAGTCAATTCTTTAAAAGTGCAGGGGTTCCGCCAAAAGGATTTGATGTTGTTTACAACAAGTTGTGGCTTAATTTAAGTGCTGATAATGGGATATTCAGTCAAATATTAGTAGCTTATTTAAAAGGCGCTACAAACTTAGATGATGGTTTAGTTTTTGATGCTACTAAATTTGGTGAAGGTTCGGGAACTTTTTTGTATTCAACTATTGAAAACTCAAACCATAAATTTGTAATTCAAGCCAAAGATGTAAATAGTATAAATGAAAACGAAAAAATAGCTATTGGGCTAAAAGCAAGCATAGCAACTACATATTCTATATCTATTGCTAAATTACAAGGTGATTTTTTAAGCAGAAACACCGTTTATTTAAAAGATAATTTACTTGATGTAATGCATAATTTATCTGCTAGTGATTATACCTTTACCTCTCAAATAGGGGAGTTTAATACACGGTTTGAAATTGTATTTAATGGGCAAGCGCTTTCAAATGAAAACTTTACTATGAGCAGTGATACTATAAAAATTATTGAATTAAATAACGACGATATACTGTTTAGCACCAGTAATAGTATCCTAATGAAAAAGATTAGTATTTATAATTTAATGGGGCAACATGTATTTGATATTAAAGCCAATAGTGCTTCAAAAAAATATAACTTTAGAAATCAAAGCAGTTCGGTCTATTTTGCAAAAATAGCATTGGATGATGGTACAATTATAACAAAAAAATTCATTAAAAAATAACACTTGTTTTATTAAGTAGATTTCTAAAAACACAGAGTAAAAATCAAAGAAACTATATTACTACAATATAGTTTCTTTGATTTTATAATATTATGAAAAAGTCTTATAAACGTTGTTATTATGGGTTTTAGAAAGGTCTGTTACATAAAAATAAAAATTTATGTTTACATAATTAATCATAATAAAGCATAATAAAGCATAATAAAATATTCGTTTTAAATCAAAATTTTTTTGTTTTATAAGCAAGAAATAAAAATTAACATATGAACACCTATCTTTTAATTCATGGGTCTTGGCATGGGGCATGGTGCTGGAACAAAATTATTCCGCTTCTTGAAAAACAAGGACACAAAGTTATTGCTCCAGATTTAACAGGACATGGCAAAGATAATACTCAAATTAAAGAGGTGTCGTTAAAATCTTATACAGATCATATTTGTAAAATACTAGACACTTTAAACGAACCAGTAATACTAGTTGGTCATAGTATGGGTGGTTTAATTTTGAGTCAAGTTGCTGAATACCGCCCAGAAAAAATAAAATTATTGATTTACGTTGCTGCTTTTGTCTTAAAAAATGATGAAGCTATATTATCATACATAAGGCAAGATTCAGAATCATTGCTTATTCATAATATTAATTTCAGTAAGGATATGAGTATAATAGGGTTAAAAGAAGATGCTATTAAAAAAGTATTTTATGAAGATTGTTCTGATGAAGATATTTCTCGTGCAAAATCACTAATCGTCCCCCAAGCCGTTAAACCCATTAAGACCAGACTAAATATTAATAACGAAAAATTTGAACTGATACCAAAAATATATATTGAATGCCTACAAGATAAAGCAATCTCTAAAACAATGCAAAAGAGAATGTATTCGAAATTTAGTTGGAAAGAAGTATATTCAATTGATAGTAGTCATTCGCCATTTTTCTCAGTACCAAAAACCCTTGTAGCAAGTTTTAATATCTAAAAAAAAACATGTTTTTCATGTTTTATAGTCCAAATTTATGTCTGTAAAAACACAATTTTCGATAAACGCAATACATTATAATGAATATAACTTAATTCAGAATAATGTTATTAAGCATCTTTTAGATAAAACCGATTCAAAACCAATTTCAATTTTAGATTTAGGGTGTGGTACAGGAAGATTATGCAATTCTATTAGCTGGACCGTTAAGAATTTTTATGCTGTTGATTTTTCAGAAGACATGTTGCTTATACATCCTAAACCGAAAGGAGTTAAATGTATTAAGGGAGATTTTAATGACATTAAGTTATTCCGTAAGCTTAGTCAGTTTAAAGTAGATCGTATTTTTTCTACATCTTCTTTACAATGGGCTACAGACCTCGATGCATCTTTCCGATACATCAAAAATCTTAATGCTCCAATTTCATTTGCTATTTTCACTTCAAATACATTTAAAACTGTTTTTGATACTGCTAATATTCCTCCTCTTTTGCGTAAATCAGAAGAAGTAACATCTCTTGCAAGTAAATATTTTGATGCCAAATACGAAACTATAAAGTATACGCTTTCATTTAATAATCCATACGAAATGTTTCGCTACATTAAGAAAAGCGGCGTAAGTGGTGCGCGTAATATCCTTGATTATAAAAGAATGAAGAATTTAATCAATAATTACCCAATAGATTATTTAGAATTTGAGGTACTATTCATCACTGAATGATGCATTTGTAATTTAAAAAAAATATAGTATTGAGTAATGAAAAGAAAATTTAGATGAAAAAAGAAAAGCCTAAAATTGTAGTTTTTGGCACAGGTGGTCATACAAAATCTGTAATTAGAATTATAGAAGCAGAAGCTAAATGGGATATTTACGGTTTGTTAGATGATTTTGGGTACCAAGACGAAGTTAATGATATTTTGGGTTATAAAATTGTGGGGTATAGAAATGATATATCTCATTTACAAGCGGCAAAAATAGTACATGGTTTTGTTGCCATTGGTGATAACAATATTCGAGCAAAAATCACTAATGACTTAATATCAAAAGGTATTAAAATAACAACTATTATACATCCAGGAGCTACAGTTTTGAATAGTTCGTCTATAGGTTATGGGACTATGATTCATGCACAGTCAGTTATTGGTGCAGATAGTATAATAGGTAAAGGTGTTATAATTAGTGCATTGTCAGGTGTTGGACACGATAGTGTTATTGGGGATTATTCTCATTTAACACCAGGCGTATTAATAGGAGGAGGTGTTACAATAGGAGAGTTTTCTTTTTTGGGGCTAGGTGCAGTAGTTCTTCCTGGTGTAAAAATAGGCAAGAACGTACAAGTTGCGGCTAACTCTGTTGTAAACAAAGACCTAGACGATAATGTTGTTGTGGCTGGAAATCCTGCAAGAGTTATAAAGAGAAATATACCTTAAGAGTAAATAAGTAATAGTATTCCCCTAAACGCAGAAAAAAAAGAACTGGGGTATATAGGAGTAATTTGAAAATTCAACAAAATGACAATAATCAATAAGCAAAATATAAGTTCAATAAGCATTTTGCTTCTGTAATAGTATATCCATCACTTTTAGCTCTATAGTTCTAAAGGATGACTTTATAAGAGATACTAACCGATAATTTTTTTTTAAACACATAAAATAACTTAAACTATGAACAGAATAGAATACATAGAATCTAATATTGCAGAATTACGGTATAAATTAAAAACACATAAACTATATGAAAACCTAAAACATGTTGATGATATAAAAGTGTTTATGGAAAATCATGTTTTTGCTGTATGGGATTTTATGTCGTTATTAAAAGCTATTCAATTAGAACTTACTTGCACTAAGGTGCCTTGGATTCCCAAAAAAAATGGCACACTAGCACGATTTATAAATGAGATTGTACATGGGGAAGAAAGCGATGTTAATGAGCTAGGGGAAGCTAAAAGCCATTTTGAAATGTACTGTGATGCTATGAAGCAAATAGGGGCAGATACCTCGCAAATAGACTTATTTATTAATCTTATTTCATCAGGTAATGATTTGGAATATGTTTTAGATCAATTAGAAATAGAAGACGCCGTTTCAGATTTTATAAAATTTACGTTTCAAGTAATAGCTAGTAAAGAATCTCATATTATAGCTTCAGTATTTACATTTGGACGAGAAGATGTAATTCCTGATATGTTTCTTGAAATATTAAAAAATTCAGATTCTGATAACATATCCAATAGCAAACTTATATATTATTTAGAGCGACATATTGAGTTAGATGGTGATGAACATGGACCATTATCTCTTAAAATGATTTCCGAACTTTGTGGGGATAGTGATGAAAAATGGGAATTCGCTTTAATTTTTGCTAAATTAGCTCTTAAAAAGCGTATTAAATTGTGGGATTCGATAAATCATTTAATTGAAAATAAAAAGACCATTGTTTACTTTTAGTATTTAAATTATATAAATGATGAAATCTTTAAAAATTCTTCTTATAGAAGATGATATTATTGAAGTAATGAAACTTAACCGAGTTGTATCTTCTTTAAAGCTGAAACACAAAATAATTGAAGCCAATAATGGCGAGGAGGCACTCACTATTTTAGAGCAAAATACGATAATACCAGATATTATCTTACTCGACCTGAATATGCCAAAATTAAGTGGTATTGAATTTTTGTCTATTTTAAAAAAAAGTAAAGATTTTAATTGTATTCCAACTATTATTTTAACAACATCCAATAATTCTAGAGATATCTTAAAGTGTTTTGAAATTGGGGTTTCTGGGTATGTTATAAAACCCTTAAAGTATGAGGATTATGTTTATAAAATCGAAAAATTACTAGCCTATTGGAGTATTAATGAAATAGTTGAAAAATAATGAAAGGCATTGTGTTTACTGAGTTTTTAGAAATGGTTGAAGAAAAATATGGACTTGAAATGGTTGACGATATTATTGAAAATACCAATTTGCAGTCTCAAGGTGCCTATACTTCAGTAGGCACTTATGCGTTTTCTGAAATGTTACAGTTACTTCAAAATTTAAGTCTAAAAACTAAAATATTAGTAGATGATTTGTTATTAATTTATGGTGAACATTTTTTTAATTTATTAGAAAAAAATTATCCAAGTTTTTTTTCGGTATACCATGACCCTATTCAGATGTTGGCTTCTATCGAGGATCATATACATGTTGAGGTTTTAAAAATTTACCCAGATGCTGAACTGCCAACTTTTGAGGTCGTTTATAGAAAACAAGATACTTTAATAATGATTTACAAATCCAGTAGAGCCATGCATCATTTTGGTTTGGGATTAATGCATAAAACCTTTGAATATTTTAATTCTAAAGCGACTATAGTTTTAGAAAAAATAAAACAAGATGGTACAGAGGTTAAGTTTGTTATTACTAAAAATTAATGAGTAAAAATAAAATTGACATATTACAACGTGCTCTTAACCGAGAAAAAGCGGCTAGGAAGGAAGCTGAAAAAATACTAGAAGCAAAAGCTACAGAACTTTATAATTCAAACAAAACGTTAGAAAAGTTAAATGCTGGTTTAGAATCGTTGCTTAATAGATCAGACTCCCAATTACAGGGCGTATTTGAAAATATTGTAGATGCTTATATTATAATGGATTTAAATTTTAATATCCTTAAAATGAACAAGTCCGCTATGGCCATGTTAGGGTTTAATACTGATAAAGCAGACTACAATTTGTCAAAAATGGTGCAACCACATGATTATAAAAGGGTTGGAAATTCGTTCCAAGAATTAATGAAAGATGGTATTTTAACTGATTTTGAAATACAAATAAAAAATAATAATAACAAAATCATTATTACCCATATTAATGCCAGTATTATTTATGATAAAGGAATTCCTGTAGCAGCTCAAGGAATTTTAAGAGACATTACAGCTTTAAAGGAAAATGAATTCATTACAGAAGTTATTAATAATATTACACAATCCATTCTTGGCACCATGGATATTTATGAAATAGCTTCAAAAATAACTGAGAAATTAGCAAAGTACCTAAAAACAGATGATTGCGTTATTTATGCTGTAAACCACGAAGAAAATCAGGTAGAACAAATTGCCGCCAGTGGCGAGAAAATTGATATTACTGGCGATATAGTAAACAGATTAAAATTTAATATAGGGAGTGGTATTGTTGGTTCGGTTGCGAAAACAGGTAAATCTGAAATTATACATGACACAAGTAAAGATGCCCGTTATATAACTGATATTTCACGAAACTACTCAGAACTTACCGTGCCAATCATTATTGAAAACGAAGTAATTGCTGTAATTGATTCTGAGCATCCAAATAAAAACCATTTCACTAAAGTTCAGCTTGGTACCATTGAAAATATTGCACGAATTATTGCCTTAAAAATAAAGAATGCCATAAGTTTAAACGAAAAAGAACGCGCTCAAAAAAGACTTTTAAAATCCGAGGAGCGTTTAAGAACCTTAATATCCAGTCTTGAAAGTGGCATCCTTTTAGAAGATGAAAACAGAAAAATTGTTTTAACAAATTCTAAATTTTGTGAGATGTTTAACATTCCTGCATTGCCAGAGCATATGGTTGGTGCAGATTGTACCGATGCAGCAGAACAAAGTAAACACCTTTTTGAAAACCCCAATGGTTTTACTAAGCGCATAAAAAGTATTTTATTAAAAAAAGAAACCGTTTTATCTGATGAACTAGAAATGAGTAATGGAAAAATTCTTGAAAGAGATTATATTCCATTATTTAGCGGAAAGCATTATTCAGGTCATTTATGGAGTTATAGGGATGTTACACTTCAAAAAAAATATAGAAAAAGTTTAGAATCCCAAAGACAAAAATACAGCAGTATTATAGCTAATATGAATTTAGGTCTTTTAGAGGTAGATAATGATGATAGGATACTAATGTGTAATCAAAGTTTTTCTAAAATCTCGGGATATGACGAACAAGCTTTATTGGGCAAACGGGGAGGCGATGTGTTTCTAGATGAAAACGCTTTAAAACTATTACAGAAGCAAAGTGAATTGCGGCTAGAAGGGCAATCAAATTCTTACGAAATTGAAGTAAATAATAAAGCTGGAGAAAAACGTACTTGGTTAATAAGTGGCGCACCAAATTATAATTTAAACGGAAAAATTATTGGCTCCATAGGCATACACTTAGATATTACAGATCAAAAAAAGCTAGAATTAGAAAAGGAAAATTTAGTAGAAATACTAAAAAATAAAAATGCGGAACTTCAAGAATATGCCCAAATTGTTTCTCACGATTTAAAATCACCCTTGCGGAATATAAGTGCCTTAACCACTTGGATTAAGGACGATAATTTTACAAGTTTGAATGAAACTAGCTTAAAGTATTTTGATCACTTAGAACAAACGCTAGAGCGCATGGAAGCCTTAATTACTGGTATTTTAAAATATTCTAGTATTAACTCCGAGTCTGGACAAAACCAAACCATAGATTTAAACCATACTGTTCTTGAGATTATTAAAATGCTTCATGTTCCAGAACATATACATATTTCTATTAAAGGAGAACTTCCAAATATATATGGAGACAAAATAAAATTCCATCAACTGTTTCAAAATTTATTGAATAATGCCGTAAACCACATTGACAAAGAAAAAGGAGAAATAGAATTAGGTTGTGAAATAAAGAGCAAAGAATATTTGTTTTATATAAAAGATAATGGTGTTGGAATTGATAAAAAATACCATCAACAAATTTTTAAAATATTTTATTACATAACTAAAAATAAACATTCAACAGGTATAGGATTATCTATTGTGAAAAAAATAATAGAAATTTATGGAGGTGAAATTTGGGTTGATTCTGTGCCAAAAGTTGGGACTACATTCTATTTTACCATAAAAAAGACACATTAATGGATGCGCCAAGTTTAATATATATAAATAAATTATCAAACGGAGATGCCGTTTTTTCAAAAAAGTTGATTACTGTTATGAAAGCAGAATTTCCTATAGAAAAGAGACTATATAACAAAAATATAAGTTTAAAAAGATTTAAATTAGCCGCAGAAAATGTACATAAAATAAAGCATAAAATAAGTATTTTAAGTTTTGAAAAAGGATACATGTTAGCAACTCAACATGAGGAAAACTTAACTGATAACAATAATAGTTTAGAACAGAAATTTGAGGAGGTTTTAAACACAATTACGAAATATTTAAATTTAATATAAGATATTATATGAATTGTATAATAGTAGATGATGAAGCTACGGCAAGAGCAATTTTAAATCAATTGTGTTCAGCGATTACAGGTTTAAATGTTATTGCAGAATTTGAAAATGTAGATCAAGTAATAGATTTTTTAAAACATAAAAAAGTAGATCTTATTTTATTAGATATTCATATGCCAGATTTTTCAGGCTTTGACTTTATTAATGCATTAGAAAATGGAGAATTAAAACAAGCTCTTACAATAGTCCCTAAAATTATATTTACAACCTCTGATAAGAACTTTGCTATTGAATCTTACGAATATGATTTTGTTATGGATTATTTACTAAAGCCTATTTTGCCAAACCGTTTTAATAAAGCAATTAAGAAAGTAAAAAAAACAGTTTCTCAAAAATCAAAAATTAGTTTAGCAAGCAATTCTGAAAAAGTTTCAGATAATCAACTGTTTATAAATATCGATAAGCGCTTAATAAAAATAGATGTCTCAAGTATATGTTTAGTAGAAGCTAAAGGAGATTATATTAATTTAAAAACCGATAAAACAAATTACATAGTTCATTCCTCTTTAAAAAAAATTAAAGATAAATTACCTACTTCTCTATTTTTTAGAGTACATAGATCTTATATCATTAATGTTCATAAAATTACAGGAATTGAAGATAATACAGTGCTAATTAATAAAGATTTAATCCCTATTAGTAGGTCTAGTAAGACTGAACTAATGAAGCGGATTAATTTATTATAATATTCTTATTCTAAATAAAATTTCTTACCAATTACCATTCAACTTGTATATATGTATATTCATGTGCAAAAAAGGTTCAACCATCGAATATAAAAACGTGTTAGATCAAAAATATAATATATTTGGGTTATAAATGTTTCTTATAGTATTAGAATAAAAGTATTTCAATCAGTTTTTTATTTCAGAGTTTGGGACCAATATTTATAGTAGATTGAGATTTTTTATTAAGTTTTAATACATGGTTTTATTTTTTGGAAATATTTATTTGAATTTTATTGATTAATAGCTAATTAAAACAAATTCAGTGTTAATAAAAACCTCAATTGCTATTGAGGTTTTTTTATTTATTGTAAATGCTTTTCTAATTTTCAAGAATTGATTTTAATTTAATATGGGAGGAAAAATTATACACCTAAAAGATTACAGGTTATCAAACAAATCATTAAACAAAAAGGTGGTGAATTCTGCTGGTTATAATTACAATTCGAATTCGAATTCGAATCAAAACACCTCTAATAAAAAAACCGAAAATAACATAAGTTATGAAGCATTAATTTCCTTCATAATTAAATATGGTATTAAAGTTCAAGAAAATGATTCAAAAATGTATACCGCATTAATGAATAAATATCATAAATCTATTATGTTTTATGGTGTAAAATATTATTTGCCACTTTATAAATTTTATAAAGAAAAAAAAACATTATTTGATTATTTGATTGAAAATTATAATACCCATGAAAATTAATATTAAATACAATTAGTCGACAAAAGACTGTTTACTATCTATAGTTAATCGTCATATATCGAAAATTATAATCTAACTGATACGTTTTTTATATATTTAAACTCTATTTCGTCTGAGAAGCGTTTTAGTTAATAGCAATTTACAAAACCAGCACTTTTTTAAGTGCTGGTTTCTTTTAGCCTCCAATAGTAATCATACTTCGGTTATTATTACGCAATTTAGGTTCTTCTAGTTTCTCTAAAGTATCCATACCACCTCTAATTTTAAACTTAGCTTTTACCGCTTTTTCAATGATTGGTTCAATCGATTTCCCTGCGCGTAGCACCGTTAATAAATCGGATTCGCCAGAGGAGAACAAACAGTTTTTTAATTGTCCGTTAGCTGTTAGACGCAATCTGTTACACGAATCGCAAAACGGATTGGTTACAGAACTAATAATGGCAAAACTGCCTTTATATCCTTTTATCTTATAGTTTTTAGAAGTATCGTTTGGCGCATCCTGCAAGCGCTCAATACGTTGCTCAGGAAAAGCATCATTAACAAAACTCATAACTTCAGCATAAGAAACCATTTTGGCCATATTCCATTTATTCCCATCAAAAGGCATAAATTCTATAAAGCGCACTGAGATTGGTAAATCTTTTGTAAAATTGATAAAATCAATAATTTCATTATCATTAAACCCTTTCATTAAAACGGCATTTACTTTTACAGTGAAGCCTTCTTTAACGAGTAATAATATATTGTTGTAAACTTTTTTAAATTCTGCTCTTCGAGTGATGTGTTTAAATTTTCCTTCGTCTAAAGAGTCTAAACTCACATTAATCTTTTTGACTCCATTGGCTTTTAAAACGTCTATAAACTTGTCAATAATAACAGCGTTTGAAGTTATGGAAAGTTCAACAGGAAGTGTTGCTAGTTTTTCTAAAATAACTGGAATATCCTTTCTAATTAAAGGTTCGCCACCTGTCAATCGAATTTTAGTAACGCCGTTATTAACAAAAGTTTTAGCAATTTCATAAATTTCTTCATAAGTCATTAAACGACTTTTTGGAGATAATTTCACACCTTCTTCGGGCATACAATACGTACAACGTAAATTACATCGTTCAATTAAAGAAATACGCAGGTAAGCGTGGTCTCTACCGTGTGCATCTTGTAATATGTTTTTATCGTTTTTCATTAATCGTGTCTCGCACCTTTTAAAATTCTGAAAATATGTAGTACTGATGGAAAAATGGCTTCCATAGATTCTTTTGCACCGTTTGTTGAACCCGGTAAAGCCAAAACCAATGTGCTATTTATTGTTCCTGCTACACTTCTTGAAAGCATGGCATAAGGCATTCGGTCTTGTCCGTAATTCCGGATGGCTTCTTCAATACCAAGGATGCGTCTATCCAGAATCGGTATTAAAGCTTCTGGTGTAACGTCGCGTCCTGAAAGTCCTGTTCCGCCTGTGTAAACAATTAAATCAATACCTTGTCCTTGGAAAGCTTTAGCTTTTTCTTGAATCACATCTTTTTCATCTGGAATTATAATGTATTCTGATATTTTAACATCACAAGATTCTAACTTCTCAATAATCGCTTTTCCTGCTTTATCTTCTTTTTGTCCTCCAGAAATAGTATCAGAACAAACCACAACCGCAGCAGTTAAATCCTTTCTAAATTTATCTTTAAAATCAGATTTTCCACCTTTTTTATTCAAGAGTTTAATGGCATGAATCTCAATACCTTTGTCTATAGGTTTTAGCATGTCGTACATATTCAAAGCTACAACACTAGCGCCATGCATAGCTTCAACTTCAACACCAGTTTTGTAGATAGTTTTCACTGTAAATAAAACTGTAATTTCTAGGCCATCAATTTTGTATTCAATACCTGTAAACTCGATAGGCAAGGGGTGGCAGTCGGGTAAAATATCTGGTGTACGTTTTACACCAAGTAAACCAGCGGCTTTACTCATGGCAAAAACATTGCCTTTTGGAACGGTATCGTTTTCTATGGCTTGAATGGTTTCTAGTTTGCTAACCTTAACTATAGCTTGAGCTACTGCGGTTCTTAATGTGGTTACTTTATGAGTGATATCGACCATTTTTCGATTGTTATTTAGTTGTTTGTTGTTTAGTTGTTAGCGACTTAACGACTAACAACTAAACTAAATACATTTTACGAGTTTACTTTCCATTGATGTGATTCGTCTTCAAAAATCTCTTTTCCAAAAACGGGGACATCTGCTTTTATCGCTTCAACAATATATTCTAAAGCTTCAAAAACCACTTTTCGTCTTGGTGATGATACAAATACAAACAAGCATATTTCTCCTGCTTTTACAGTTCCTAAACTATGATAAATATGCATACAAGTGAGGTTGAATTTTTCAAAAGCCGATTCTCTAATCTCATGAAATTTCTGATTTGCCATGTCTTCATAAGCGGTATATTCAATCGCTGAAACTTTTTTGCCATCAATCTCATCTGCTCTTACTTGTCCAAGGAAAATGTTATGTGCACCAATACTGGTTTTGGTTTGGTGCTTATAAATGGAATTCCCTATAAATTCTGAAGTTATTGCACCTTCTTTAAATACGCTTTTTGGTTTTTTATCTTTCATTTGATAATACTTTTATGTAATTATTTATTTCTGTTGCGCCTTGCTTTAAGCTGAAACAGTCTTTGATGTTAAGTTTAGTTAACAATTCAACTGCTTGTTTGCTTCTAACTCCTGTTTGACAAAAAAGGATTTTCTTTGTATCTGAATCAATCTTGTTTAAATTCTGTTCTAGTTGACTAAGAGGAATATTTATGACATCTATACTTTTGACTTTTGGTAATTCTTGAGATTCTCTAACATCAATAAATATAATAAGTTCTTCTGATAGGATGTCTTCTATTGAAACTTCTAGTGTGTCAGCATTACAATCGATATTTAAGTGATTCTTTTGAAAGTGATTTTTTTCTTTTAAGATAGATTGAAAAACGGCTTCATTTTTATTCACCTTTAATGTTGATGTTTGAGAGGTCAAAGCATTATAACATAACAGCTTTCCTGAAAGCACATTACCAATGCCTAAAACAATCTTTAAAACTTCATTGGCTTGCATACTTCCAATGATTCCAGGTAACACACCTAAAACACCTATTTCTGAACAATTTGGTACCGCATCTTTTTTTGGAGGCGTTGGGAATAAACACCGGTAACTTGGTCCGTTTTGAAAATTAAAAACTGAAACCTGCCCTTCAAATTTATAAATGGCTCCAAAGACTAAAGGTTTGTTTGTAATGATGCAAGCATCATTAACCAAATAACGTGTTTCAAAGTTATCAGAACCATCTACAATAATATCATATTGATTAAATAGTTCTAAAGCATTTTGATATGTTAACTGCATCGGATAAGCAATTATCGAGATATCATCATTTAAATCTTCCAAACGTGCTTTTGCAGCAATAGCTTTGTTTTTTACTAATGAAGCTGTTCCAAATAAAATTTGGCGTTGTAAATTGGATAGTTCAACATCATCAAAATCAATAACACCAATAGTTCCAATACCCGAGGCAGTTAGGTATTGCAGTATAGGGCAGCCTAAACCACCAGCACCAATAACCAATACTTTGGCATTAGATATCTTGTCTTGACCTGCTTGACCAATTTCTGATAAAATGATATGTCTGTTGTACCTACTCATAAATTCCTGTGAAGGCAGGAATCTCTTCCTACCATTTTAATGCTATAAGTTTTCATAAACCTTTTGATTTATTTTTTATGCTTCAAACCTACAAGGTTTTTAAAACCTCTCAGGTAGGTTTTACCCACCAGCAAAAGGCGGTAATAATGCAATGTCTGCTCCAGTTAATTTAGTTTCAAATGAAACTAATTCTTGATTCTGTGCGACTTGAAAATCTTTAGTTTTTAAGGTGTTATATTTTCTATAAAGCGTTTCTAAAAGTTCTTTTATATAAGTTCCAGAAAACGCTATAGATTCTTCCTCTATATGTGTTATTTCTGTTAATTGTCCAAAATATTTAATAGTAATTTGCATTTTCAATGGCTTTTAATTCGGTTTGAGTATTCACATTCATTGTTGAGAACTCCTGTTTTTTTTCTAATACTATATTTTTCGATATACAATTCATAATAGCAACGCGTAATCGTCTTTCATCTTCTTGTAACAGCGTTTTGAACGTGTTTATAATTTGTTTTTTATATAGGGCTATTAATGGCATGGTTTTGCCTTTGCTTTCCACTTGAATAATTTCTGAAGTATCGTCTATAGCATCAATTAATTTTTGAAGTATTTTAGAAGTAATTAAAGGAACATCACAGCTTAATATTATATTGTATTCAGAAAAAGATGCTTCTAATCCAGAGCATATTCCAGCTACAGGGCCAGCATTTTTTGTTATGTCATCTACTCGTTTTAATCCAAAAATATCATATTTAGAATCATCTGAAACAATAATTATTTCCGAAACTAATGGTTGTAATGCATCAATGCTGTATTGAACAAATGGTTTGTCATTCAACAATAAAAACCCTTTATCAGTACCCATTCGAGAACTTTTTCCACCTGCTAAAATTATTCCTGTTATGTTTTTTTTATCAACCATTTTAAGTGAATATTAATTTGAAACAAGCGATAATTAAAACGAAGGCTAATATGTGTCGTAAACGTTGATTTTTAATTATTTTACTACCATAATAGCCTCCAAATACACCTCCAATTAATGCGATTGCGACTAAAAGAAGAGATCCTTTTTCAATGGATACGCCACTATTCAATTGACCAATTAAAGCCGCTGCAGAATTCACCCAGATAAAGAGTGCTGAAACTGCTGCAGCTTCCTTCATTTTACCCCAATGTAATAATAGAATTAGAGGGGTTAGTATTATACCACCACCAATACCAATAAGCCCTGAAAAAAATCCAATAATACCACCAACTAAAAGACCTTGCCAAAGTTTTACTTTTTTGATATTATCACTTTCCTTTCCAAAAATATTTAGCATTTTTAGAATAGCGAAGATGAGTAAAACAGCTAATATCTTTTTGTAAATAGAAGCATCTACCTCTAAAGTTCCGCCGAAATAAGCCAATGGAATTGAAGCAATAGCAAATGAAAAGAACAATTTTTTATTAAAAAACCCGGCTTTATAATAGTAGTAAAATGAAATTCCAGCTACAAATATATTGAGTAATAGAGCAGTGGGTTTCATAGATTCTGGAGCGAAGGAAAAAAGCGCCATTAACGCTAAATAGCCACTAGCTCCGCCGTGGCCAACACTAGAGTATAGAAAGGATACTACAGGTAGGATTAATAGAAATAGATATATGTTATCGTTTTGAAGCATTTAAATACGTTCTATTTTTTCCAGTTGTTCATCTAAAAATGCCCAACAATTTTTATTAATTTCATCAAAAGCAGAAACTAAAGTTTTTCCATATTCAGTTAATTCTGCACCACCACCGCCTTTACCGCCAACACTATTTATGGTTACGGGTTTTTTTGCTGATTTGTTTACTGAGTCTAACAATTGCCATGCTTTTTTGTAGGATAAGTTTAAGGATTTTGCAGCTTTAGAAAGCGATCCGGTGTCTTGAATGGCTTTTAATAAATGCACCCGACCTTCTCCCAAAAGCACTTTATCTTCAGACTCAATCCAGATTCTACTTTTTATTTTATAGCCCATAATAATTTTTTAAACAGGTAATTGTATAACTTCAATAGTATCTCCTTTTTCAATTTTTGTAATGGCTTCTGGCGCATAAACTAGCGCATTGGATAGCGCAAACGTTTGTAACATAGATGAGTTTTGTCCTTCTAAAATTTTAACTTCACCTTCTTTATAAATAGCTTTTAAAAATTGTGGACGGTCTCCTTTCTTTTCAAAATATGACGCTGATTTTGCTTCAATTCTAGGTAATTCTTCAGCATCACGATTCATCATTTTTTGCAGAGCGATATACACATAAACGTAAAAACAAGATAGGGCAGCAGCTGGGTTTCCTGGTAAAGCAAAAACTTGAGTATCACCTTTTTTTCCATAGAATAAAGGTTTTCCGGGTTTCTGTTTTACTTTATAAAATAGTGCTTCAACGTCTAATTCTTTAAGGGCTTTTCCAACAAAATCGTAGTCGCCTACAGAAATACCTCCAGTGATGATTACTAAATCATTTTCATTAATTACGGTATTTAGTTTTTCAACAGTTTTGCTGTAATCATCTTCAACTTTGTGTAATGTGACATCATAAAATTTTAAACTATAAAGCGTGCTCAATAGCATTTTTGAATTGCTTTCGTAAATCTTTCCGTAGCTTAAATCTTGACCTGCTTCAATTAATTCATTACCAGTGGTGACTATCGCAATGTTTGGTTTTTTAAAAACCGATACTTCGGTAATACCTAAGGAAATCAAATAACCAATAGCTGCAGGAGTGAGTTTAGTCCCTTTTTTTAAAGCTATATCTCCAGATATTACTTGCTCACCTAAAGGACGAATATTAAGTTCTGGTTGAATTTGATGTGCAATAGCAATAGTGTCTCCTTGTACTTCCACTTTTTCTTGCATCATGACTGCATTTGCTGAGTTGGGAACAGCTGCACCTGTAAAGATTCTTATGGCTTCTCCTTTTTTTAAAACCGGTTGATGCCCATCACCAGCTTTTACTTCTCCAATGAGATTATAAGATAAATTATCATGCAAATTCAGCGCATAGCCATCCATAGCAGATTGCCTAAATGGTGGCATACTAATAGGGGATTGGATATCTTTATATAACACATAACCACCAGCTTTTTCAACCGATTTGGTAGTTTTTTTTAAAAGTGGTTTAGTGCTTGTTTTAACTAAATTTATAGCTTCTTTTATACTAATCATTTACTCATCGTTATGTCTAAGCAAATATAACGATTTTGATTTGTTTTAAATGAAACTGTTGGAAAGTATTTTGGGAGAAAAGGGACAAGATTTATTCGAAATACTCTAATACTCTAATTTTATTTCTTGTTGAATAAATTTTGTTTTCATCGTGTAATTGTTTTAGTATTCTTGTAATTACAACTCTAGATGTATTTAAATCATCAGCAATTTCTTGATGGGTTATATTTAAATCAGTATTGTTGCTAATTTTGACTTTATCGGTTAAGAATTTTAATGTTCTTTCATCCATTTTCATAAATGCTAGTCCATCGATGGATTCTACCATTTCTAATAGTCTAAAATGGTAACTATCAATAATAAAATGACGCCAAGATTTATAATTAGCTAACCATTCATCAATATATTCAACTGGTAAAAAAACAGCTTCTATAGTAGATTCAACAACACCTTTAAAAATGCTTTTTTTATTGTTAATACAGTTTACAAATGATATCGCACAAGTGCTCCCTCGTTCTAAAAAATAAAGTACTATTTCCTCTCCATTTTTTTCTTTGCGAATAATTTTCACAACGCCATCTAGAATTAAAGGAATATGGGTCATATCACTCCCTATGTCAATTAAAAGCTCACCATCTTTAATGGTATCAAAATGACCTACTTTAACAATTTTATCTATTAATTCTTTTTCAAAAATTTCAGAATAACAATCATGAATTTTTTGCCTTAATAATAATTCTGGACTATGCATTTTTAAAAAGTGAACGGTTGGTTACTAACAAATATAGTCAATTATAAAGAAGAGGTCGTCTAAAAACAATTTAGGCGATCTTTTTATTTTTGGTCATTTAGGTTTTATTTTGACGCTCTTTGTTTTAATAGTAAATAATAATGTTGTTAAAATAGAGCAAAGCGATTTCTATATCGCCAAACTCACTTTT
>NZ_JAQWOO010000048.1 GCF_029245835.1 Algibacter sp.
CATAAAATTAAAGGAAAATATCTCCAATTATACTTAAATGAATTCGTCTATAAACTAAATCGTAGATATTTTGGAGACCAACTCTTCGATAGGCTTGTTATTGCTAATATCACAGGATTATGACTTATAAAGGATATTCAAAAGTAAAATATTTAAAAATTAGATCAATAGCTATAAAGACGAAGTCAGCAACTAACAAATAAAATACTATTTTATTAGTGGTTGGGTTCTTTGTGAAATTTTTGTCTATCATAAATAAGTACAATCAATGTGAAAAAATAATCTCTTTTTTATTAGAATATAATTAAAATGGAGATAATATGCATTATTTAATAGATTAAATTGCTTTTAATTAGAGTTTAATACATAATAATTTGGCAAAAAAAAGCCCAATCGTTTCGATTGAGCTTTTTAATGTATTTTGAAAATTTATTAGTTGTTCCCAGCTGCTAAGTTTTTCATTTCTTTTTCAATCATATCATAAAACTGATCGATTTTTGGAAGTATTACAACACGTGTACGTCTGTTTTTTGCTCTGTTTGCAGCAGTATCATTATCTGCTAAAGGGACATAAGAACTACGTCCAGCAGCAATTAATTGCGAAGGGTTTACATCAAGACTTTGTAATACTCTAATAATAGACGTAGAACGTTTTACGCTTAAATCCCAGTTGTCAATTAACACCCCTTTATTATATGATTGACTGTCTGTATGACCTTCTATCATAGCTTCAAAATTTGGCTTGCTATTTATAACTTTAGCTACTTTAGCTAATACATCTTTAGCTCTAGAGCTTACATTGTAGCTTCCACTTTGGAATAATAATTTATCTGCTATAGAAATAAATACCACACCTTTTTCTACACTAACTTCAATATCAGGGTCATTAATTCCCACTTCGCGTTTTAAACTTGTTACTAAGGCTAAAGTAACACTGTCTTTTCTTGAAATAGCATCTTGTAATCTTGTGATTTTTAAATCTCTTTCTTGAAGTGATTCTAAAGATTTTTCAAGGTTTGTTGCACCTTTTGATGTTAATTCGGTTAAATCTTGAGAACTTTTTATTAAAGCATCGTTACTTTTTCTCATATCTGTAAGTTGCTCTCTCATAGCTTCAACACGTGCATTTGAAGCAGCAACATCTGATAAGCAAGTGTTTAATTTTACAGTTGCAGAGTTAAGTAAATCTTGAGTTTCTTTTTGTTTTGCTTGAAGATCTGTGTATAATTTTTTAGATACACAAGAACTTAGTAAAAGCATTGCAGAGACACTAAGTAATAGGATTTTTTTCATAATTATAATTAAGGATTAATTTCTAAAATGTAATAACAAAAATATATAAAAATCAGTCGTTTTTAACATTTTAACAAAACTTTTACTAACTAGTTATAAACTTTTGTATTTGGTTTTTCTATTTACGAAATAATCGAGCACTATAGATGTTCTGGTGTAGTACTTTATTTTATTTTTTATAGATTGTCTTTGGGTTAAAATATGCTTTAAGTGGTAGTAATAACTAAAATGTGCTTTTAAGATAGCCAATGTATGTTTTGGTTTAAATTCAAGTAAAAATTTTAATGATACAATACCATCTAAAATGAGGCGTACAAAAATTTTTCCGAGAATAAACCCATTAGCGTTTTTAGTTAAAGCTATTAAACTATTCCTGAAATTTAAAAAGGTTTTTTTTGGGTTTGATTTTTTTAGTGTGGCTCCACCAACGTGGTAAATTTCAGAAGCTCCAACATATTTTATGGAGTAGCCTAAGTTTTTTGCTCGCCAACATAAATCTATTTCTTCCATGTGGGCAAAAAAGTACTCGTCAAAACCATTTAATCGTTTGAAGATGTCGTTTTTTATAAATAAACATGCGCCCGTTGACCAAAAAATTTCGATAGTATCATTATACTGACCTTGATCTTGTTCTAGTGTATTAAAAATTCTGCCTCGGCAGTATGGATATCCGTATTTATCAATAAATCCTCCAGCTGCACCAGCGTATTCAAAATAATCTTTTTTGTTATAATCTAATATTTTAGGCTGGATTATTGCCGTGTTTTTATCGTTATTAAAAGTTTTAATAATAGGGTTTAGCCAGTTTGATGTAACTTCTACATCACTATTTAAAAGGCAGAAAACATCAGCCTTAACACTTTTTAAAGCATCGTTATAGCCTTTTGCGTATCCGCCGTTTTCTTTGTTTTGAATGATTGTAATGCTAGGGTAATTTGATTTTATGAAAACTATTGAATCATCTGTTGACGCATTATCAGCGACATAAATATCAGCATCTTTTGAGTGTTGTATAACTGAGGGTAAAAACTGTTCTAAAAGTTTTTTACCGTTCCAATTAAGTATGATTATGGCTAATTTCATAAATTATATTCAGGTATATCTTTTAAAAACTGATAGCGTTCATTTTTAAAATCCATTTGGCAATAATAATGATTTAATCCATTGGTTACCATTAAGTAAGTAGCATTTAATTCCAAATTATAACGTGCTATTTGATCAAACGTATTTTGATTAATATTAATTTTTGGTGCTTTACATTCTACAATAAGATGAATACTACCATCCGAATTGAACACCACAATATCATAACGTTTTTTTAAGGTGTTTATAGTCAGCTCTTTTTCAATATTAATTAAAGATTTCGGATAACCCTTTTCTTGAATTAAAAATTGAATACAATGTTGACGCACCCATTCTTCAGGTTGTAAAACGATAAATTTTTTACGTATCGTATCAAAAATGGAAACTTTATTTTCGCTATTTTTGAATCGGAAGTTATATGTGGGGAAATTTAAATTTTGCACCTCACAAATTTATCATTATAATGTCACTTCAAGTGATTTTCATAGAAATTTTTATTAGGATTTGGACGAAGTCAAACAATTAGTTAACGATATAAAAAATAAAAACCTTAAGCCTATTTATTTTTTAATGGGAGAGGAGGCTTATTATATTGATAAAATATCTGATTTTATTGAAACTACTGTGTTGGCAGAAGAGGAACGTGGTTTTAATCAAATGGTTTTATACGGGAGAGATGTCTCTGTAGATGATATTATTGGGAATGCAAAGCGTTATCCTATGATGGCGGAATATCAAGTTGTTATTGTAAAGGAAGCACAAGATTTATCTCGTACTATTGAAAAATTGGCTAAATATGCTCAAAATCCACAGCCTACAACAGTTTTAGTGATTAATTATAAATATAAAAAAATTGATAAACGCAAAGCTTTATATAAAACACTTAAGAAAACAAGTGTCGTTTATGAAAGCAAAAAGCTTTATGAAAATCAAGTAGCCGATTGGATTCGACGTGTTTTATCACCCAAAAAATATACTATTTCGCCTAAAGCTGCACAAATGCTTGTTGAATTTTTAGGAACAGATTTGAGTAAAATTAATAATGAGTTAGAAAAACTTCAAATTATTTTACCTGAAGGGACTCAAATTTCACCAGATCATATTGAAGAAAATATTGGTATAAGTAAGGATTATAATAATTTTGAATTACGAAAAGCTGTTGGAGAACGTAATACGCTTAAAGCTTATAAAATAGTTCATTATTTTGCTGATAACCCAAAGGATAATCCTATGGTTGTAACGGTATCCCTGCTATTTAGCTTCTTCTCTCAACTGCTTCATTTTCATGGATTAAAAGATAAATCTCCTAGAAGTGTAGCTTCTGCTCTAAGAGTGAATCCTTATTTTGTTAATGATTATATAACTGCAGCAAGAAACTTCCCAATGCGAAAAGTGAGTACCATTGTTTCTACGTTGAGAGAGTTTGATGTAAAAAGTAAAGGTGTAGGATCAAATTCTGTCTCTCAAGGGGATTTACTTAAAGAATTGCTAGTAAGAATTTTTAATTAGTAGAATTTGATGCCTATTGATATTCATGAAAGTTGGAAGCCTTATTTAAAAGATGAGTTTAACAAGCTATATTTTTTAGACTTAATGCGATTTGTTGATTCTGAATATAAATCTCATAGTTGTTTCCCACCTGAAAATCAGATTTTTAATGCTTTTAATCATTGTCATTTTGAAGATGTAAAGGTTGTTATTATAGGGCAAGATCCGTATCACGGACTAAGACAAGCACATGGTTTGTGTTTTTCTGTTAACGATGGTGTAAGGCATCCGCCTTCGTTAATAAACATTCTTAAAGAAGTAGAATTTCAGTTAGGTGTTTCATATCCAAAAAGTGGAAATTTAATGCATTGGGCTAACCAAGGTATTTTATTATTAAACGCCACCTTGACTGTTAGAGCTCACGAAGCTGGGAGTCATCAAAAAAAAGGTTGGGAGGTTTTTACTGATTCGGTAATAAATACTATAAGCAACGAAAAAGAAAATGTTGTGTTCTTGCTTTGGGGGGGGTATGCAAAGAAAAAGATTAAGTTAATTGATACAAATAAACACCGTGTTTTAAATTCCGGACACCCATCACCTTTAAGTGCTAATAGAGGCTATTGGTTTGGTAATAATAATTTCTTAGAAGCAAATAGGTATTTGGAAAGTAAAGGGCTAAAACCAATTAAATGGTAGATGACTTTTACGGTTTTTCTGTTTTTAACATGCACATGTTAAAGAAAAAAAAATACAAAAAAATTACAGTAAAGAAACAAACAGAATAATAATGTTACATTAATTAAAAGTCTTAAAGTTAAAATTTCAGACATAAAAAAATAATTATAACCATAACCCTCTATAAAAAAACAAACTTAACTTCCGGTAGGAGCAAGTTTTTCTGAAGTTTGAGCCATAGTGATACGTGTTCTTAAAACAACAGGCTTTTTATTGATTTTTGTTTTTCTAACCGTTTTATTACAGCTAAATTTTAACAATAATAAATTGAAAGTTACAAGACTAAAAAGGATAAGAGTAATTGTTAATAACATAGGCATTGGAGTTTAAATGTTCGACAAAATACATTTATTTTCGTTTAAATGCAATTTTTTGTCAAAAAAATGTTAATATCTTCTCATAACAATCACAAAACTAATAAATTATAAGTTATCCACAATACATACTAATACCTATTTTTGGAAATTTAGTATATACTCAATGTTTGAGATATAAAATTGATATTTTACAAAAAAAATGTTTTTTTATTTAGAATCTAACTTTATACTAATAGTCTTAAACTCTTTTTGTTATCAAAGTAATCTCTGATTTAATAAAAGTTTTTCAAAATCAAATCGTTCGTTTGCTTAAATAAATTTATTTTTGAATAAAATAAAAACGCACATGAATGAACCTGAATGGGTAACGACTAAAGAATATCAAGATATCACTTACAAAAAGTCTAATGGTGTTGCAAGAATAGCCTTTAATAGGCCTAATGTAAGAAACGCATTTCGTCCAAAGACTACAAGTGAATTATACGATGCTTTATATAATGCCAATGAAGATGTTAATATTGGAGTTGTATTATTATCTGCAGAAGGGCCTTCATCTAAAGACGGGGTTTATTCTTTTTGTAGTGGAGGAGATCAAAAAGCAAGAGGACATCAGGGTTATGTTGGAGAAGATGGTTATCATCGTTTAAATATTTTAGAAGTTCAGCGTTTAATTCGTTTTATGCCAAAAGCGGTTATTGCCGTAGTACCAGGTTGGGCCGTTGGAGGAGGACATAGTTTGCACGTCGTTTGCGATTTAACACTTGCCAGTAAAGAACATGCTATTTTTAAACAAACTGATGCCGATGTTACAAGTTTTGATGGCGGTTATGGTTCTGCTTATTTAGCTAAAATGGTGGGACAAAAAAGAGCTCGTGAAATTTTTTTCTTAGGAAGAAATTATTCTGCACAAGAAGCTTATGATATGGGAATGGTTAATGCCGTTATTCCTCATGATGATTTAGAACGTACAGCCTATGAATGGGCTCAAGAAATATTGGCAAAGTCTCCAACCTCTATAAAAATGCTTAAGTTCGCTATGAATTTAACTGATGATGGCATGGTAGGCCAACAAGTTTTTGCTGGTGAAGCAACTAGATTAGCTTATATGACCGATGAAGCAAAAGAAGGTAGGGATGCTTTTTTAGAGAAGCGTAAGCCTAATTTTGATAAAAAATGGATTCCATAATGCAAAATATATCAAATTGGATTTCTGCAATGCGCTTAAGAACCCTACCACTTTCAGTAGCTGGTATTATTTTAGCGGCATGTTTAGCACATTATAATGGAGTTTTTAAATGGCATGTATTTGTTCTTGCTATACTTACTACACTTAGCTTTCAAATTCTTTCCAACCTAGCAAATGATTACGGCGACGGAGTAAAGGGAACTGATAATGAAGATAGAATTGGCCCACAACGCGCCATTCAATCTGGTAAAATTTCACCAAATGAATTAATGAATGCTATTAAAATAAACATAGTATTATCAATTATGTTTGCTTTTGCTCTTGTTTTTTCTGCCTTTGGTGTAAAGCATTTTTTTCTAACTTTATTTTTCTTCTCATTAGGTATAGGTTCAATTATTGCAGCCATTCGATACACTATGGGAGAAGACGCTTATGGGTATAAAGGTTTTGGCGATTTTTTTGTGTTTGTTTTTTTTGGTTTAGTAAGTGTTATTGGTTGTTATGTTTTATTCGCTAAACAAATTGATCATATTACAATATTGCCAGCAATTACTATAGGGTTGTTAAGTACCGCAGTATTAAACCTTAATAACATGAGGGATAGGTTATCTGATAAAAAGGCTAACAAAATTACGTTAGCTGTTAAATTAGGTGAAAAAAATATAAAACTGTATCATAATATATTAATCGTATTAGCCATTTTACTTTCAGGGCTGTTTGGTCTTTTGTACTACACATCGCCTTATAGTTTAATTTTTATTATCACTTATATTCCTTTACTTCTTCATTTAATTAGAGTAAATCGTAATTTAGATCCTAAATTATTAGATCCTGAACTAAAAAAATTGGCACTAACAACTGTACTTTTAGCTATATTAATAGGCGTTGGGCATTTATTGCCTTTTTAGTAATTATTTAATCTTAAAAATAATTGTTTTATGAAAATAACATTTTATGGACATGCAAGCTTAGGTATTCAGATAAAAGATATTAATATTCTTGTCGATCCATTTATTTCTCCAAACGAAAAAGCATCGCACATTGATGTGAATACACTTAAAGCAGATTATATTTTAATTACTCATGCGCATCAGGATCATATAGTAGATGTTGAAGCTATTGCAAAACGGACAGGGGCGATAGTCATTTCTAACTTTGAGATAGTAAACCACTATGGTAAATTAGGAGTTGAAGGACACCCCATGAATCATGGTGGCAAATGGGATTTTGAGTTCGGCACTGTTAAATACGTAAATGCCATTCATACTTCATCATTTCCAGATGGAAGTTATGGCGGACAACCAGGGGGCTTTGTAATAGAAGGAGAGCATAAAAATATTTATATCGCTGGCGATACGGCTTTAACTTTTGATATGAAGTTAATACCACTTCAAACAAAATTAGATTTAGCGATTCTTCCAATAGGTGATAATTTTACCATGGGAATTGATGATGCTATTTTAGCAAGTGATTTTGTTGAATGTGATAAGGTATTAGGGTATCATTTTGATACATTCGGTTATATTGAAATAGATCATGAAATTGCAAAGCGAAAATTCTTCGACAGAGATAAGGATTTGATGTTATTATCCATAGGAGACTCCATAGAATTATAAAATCTTAAATAATTTAGTTTGCTTATTTCATCATAATTAAAAATGATGAACGAGTTGTTATATCTATAAATAATAGTGTTACTTTTAATATTGAGATTAAAACATTCGAATATGAAATTTAAGCTATTAATATTGTTAGTGTTTGTGTCAATATTGTTTTCTGAAGCACAAGTGGAACAATCTAAAACTGGCGCATGGTATATGTATTTTTTCAATAATCAATTTGAAAATAGCCAATTTGGAGTTCAAGGCGACTTGCAATACAGAAATTGGAATACCATTGGAGATTTAGAGCAGCTTTTAATTAGAACAGGACTAACATACACGCCTAAAGATGTTGAGGTTTTATTGACTTTTGGAGTAGCAAATATTACTACTGGAGCTTTTGGTGATAGTAATGACACAACAAACGAAACAAGACTATATCAAGAAGCTTTAATTCCTCAAAAAATAGGAAATAGAGTGTATTTGAATTATAGATTTAGATATGAGCAACGTTTTATAGAAAATCAAGATTTTAGAACAAGGTATCGCTATAATATTTTTATGAACATACCAATAAATAAAAAAGACCTATCAAAAAATGCTATATATACTGCTTTCTACAATGAATTGTTTATTAATGGTCAAACAAACATTGGAAATGATAGAAGTGTGGAGTTATTTGATAGAAATAGAACGTATTTAGGATTGGGGTATGTTGTAAAACCGGGACAACGATTTCAACTAGGTTGGATGAATCAAAAAACGGTAAGCTGGGGTAAAGGACAACTTCAGTTAAGTTTTCACCATAATTTTTAACATTGAGTATTAACAATTAATATATATCGCTATGAAAACGAGTTTAAAAATTTTAAGTATTGTATTATTATCTTATGGATTAATTTCCTGTGAAGGGTATAAAAAAGAAACTACAACAATGAGTCAAGAGGGAACTAAAACGAGTATAGAAAAGCCTATACAAAGTATTCTTACAGCAGAAGAACAAGCAGGTATGACACCAGATGAGATTATTGGTAGATTAAAAAAAGGGAATGAGAATTTTGTAAATAATAACCTTACGCAACGAGACCATTCAGCGCAGCGTCGTAAGGCAACAATCGGTCAGTATCCAAAAGCGATAGTATTATCTTGTGTTGATAGTCGAGTTCCTGTAGAAGATGTATTTGATTTAGGTATTGGTGATATTTTTGTTGCTAGAGTTGCTGGTAATATTGAAAATAGAGATATTGTAGGTTCTATGGAATTTGCTTCAGCAGTAGCTGGATCAAAAGTTATAATCGTTATGGGACATACGGCTTGTGGTGCCATAATGCATGCAATTGATAATACAGATGCTGCATCAATGAATATGAATGCCTTAAATGATTTACTTAATGAAATAAAACCCTCTGTAGAATTAACAGAAACGAATGGAGAAGTATCTTCAAAAAATGTGGCATTTACAAACAGTGTTATAAATAATAATGCTATTAAAACCGTTGATGATATTAGAAAAATGTCACCAGTAATGGCTTCTTTAGAGGAAGAGGGAAAAATTAAAATAATAGCAGCTGTTTATGACATGGAAACAGGTAAAGTGAAATTTATTGAATAATATTAGTTTAGTTAGTTAGAAAAGTAGGCATCTAAAATTTAACAGATGTCTACTTTTTTTTATATACAATGCGTATTTTTGAAAAAATTATGAAAGCAACCTACAAAAAGCACATTCTAAACTTCAAACAAGCTAGTGGGACATCTAGAGGTGTGTTAAAAACTAAAGAAACTTGGTTTTTAATTTTAAATGCAGAAGAAAAAAAAGGGGTTGGTGAATGTGGACTTTTTAGAGGATTATCTATAGATGACAGACCAGATTATGAAGACAAACTTAAATGGGTTTGTAAACATATTGATTTAGGTTTAGAGAAATTATTACCAGAATTAATAGAATTTCCAAGTATTCAATTTGGATTAGAAATGGCTTTCAAATCTTTAGAAAGTGAAGATTTATATAAATTGTTTCCTTCAAAATTCACTAAAGGAGAAGATTCAATCTCTATTAATGGTCTTATTTGGATGGGAAGCGAAAGGTTTATGAAACAGCAAATTTCTGATAAAATCAAAGCTGGATTCAATTGTATTAAAATGAAAATTGGTGCAATCGATTTTCAAACGGAAATTAACCTTATTAAATCTATTAGAAATCAATTTTCTTCAAATGATATAGAAATACGTGTTGATGCCAACGGCGCATTTCATCCATCAGAAGCTTTAGAGAAATTAAAAACGTTATCAGATTTTGATTTACATTCCATTGAGCAACCTATAAGGCAAGGACAAATAGAAGCTATGGCCTCACTTTGCGAAAACACACCACTACCTATTGCTTTAGATGAAGAATTAATTGGTGTTTTTTCTGTAACAAAAAAGGAAGAGTTGTTACAAATGATAAATCCACAGTACATTATTTTAAAACCAAGTTTAGTTGGAGGTTTTGCAGGTAGTGATACTTGGATAAATTTAGCTGAAAATCAAAAAATTGGATGGTGGATTACAAGTGCTCTAGAAAGTAATGTGGGCTTAAATGCTATTGCTCAATACACCTATATAAAGCAAAGTAATTTGCCTCAGGGATTAGGTACAGGTGGGCTGTTTACTAATAATTTTGACAGTCCATTACAAGTAAAAAACGGTACATTGCAGTACAATAATTTAAATAATTGGAAATTTAATTTATAACATGGATTACATACAACAAGCATATAAGGGATTACATGAATCATGGAGATATTTATTAGGAGTTGTCATTATATTTTCTGCGTGGCAATTAATAGGAATGATTCCTTTAGGTGCCATGTTAGTTTTAAAAATAATGGGAGATAGCGCTGTTGGAATGCCAACAGATATTCCTCAAATGATAGACTTACTTGGCAGTAATTTATTTTTATTCCTTATGTTACTCTCTTTTGCTTTTGGATTACTAGGCGTCTTTTTTACCTCAAAAGTATTACATAAACAATCTATAAAAACATTAACTACTTCAAGAAAAAAAATGGATTGGAAACGTTTTTGGTTTATATTTTTTTTATGGGGTGTTGTATCAAGTAGTTTTGTGTTATTTGATTATTATCTAAGTCCAGAAGATTATGAAATAAATTTTAATCTTCAACCCTTTTTAATTCTCGCAGCTATTGGTATTCTTTTGATTCCTTTGCAAACTAGTTTTGAAGAATATTTTTTTAGAGGGTATTTGATGCAAGGTTTAGGAGTCGTTTTTAAGAATAAATGGCTACCATTATTAATTACCTCTTTAGGTTTTGGTTTAATGCATATTGCAAACCCAGAGGTAGATAAGTTAGGACCCGTTATTATGGTTTATTATATTGGTACTGGATTGTTTTTGGGTATCATCACTTTAATGGATGATGGTTTAGAGCTAGCCTTAGGGTTTC
The DNA here is from genome assembly GCF_029245835.1 of Algibacter sp. Classification (GTDB taxonomy): domain Bacteria; phylum Bacteroidota; class Bacteroidia; order Flavobacteriales; family Flavobacteriaceae; genus Algibacter_B. Next base: position 11,153 of record NZ_JAQWOO010000048.1, read on the forward strand.
ATGGAGCCAATAATCTATTTACAGCATTATTAGTAACAGCAGATTGGACTGCTTTTCAAACAGATTCTATATTAAAAGATTTATCAGACCCATCCGAAATGGGTTTAGCAGAAATATTCGTGCCTGTTTTTATTGTGTTCCCAATACTTCTTTTTATTCTTTCAAAAAAATATAACTGGAGCAATTGGAAAGATAAACTTTCAGGAAAAGTCGTTGAACCATCAAAAGAAGATTATAAAATTTTAGATTAAATACTATGACACCAAATTATAAAAATGTACACTTAAGGTTTAAGTTAGATAATTTAAATTATAAGTATGATGACCTTATGGAAATTGCCTATAGTTACATTAAAGAGGGTATGCCTTATCAGCAAGAACTAGGGAATTTCTTATTAGATTGGTTAGATGAAAAAGATTATGTGATTGTAAAAACCTCAGGATCTACAGGGAAACCAAAGAAAGTAAAAATTAAGAAACAAGCTATGGTAAATTCAGCTATAGCTACAGGAGATTTTTTCAAATTGAAGCCTGGAGATAAAGTTTTGCATTGTTTACCTTCAAACTTTATTGCTGGTAAAATGATGATTGTAAGAGCCATCGTTCTGGGACTAGAATTAGATATGGTTGAACCTGCAGCATTGCCATTAATAGATTACGAAAAAGATTATGTGTTTTCTGCTTTTACACCCATGCAACTCAAAAATTTCGCAAATTATTTGCAGAACATAAAAACAGTAATTGTAGGTGGCGGTCGTGTTTCAAAGGCTATTGTCGATTTAATACAAGATAAAAAACCTAACGTTTATGAAACCTACGGCATGACAGAAACCGTTTCGCACATTGCGGTTAAAAAACTAAATAATTTTTCAGGATTGGAAGAAGAAATGTTTTTCACAACATTACCGGGAATCAAAATATCTCAGGATAATAGGGGCTGTTTAGTGATTGAAGCTCCAAAATTATCAAACACTAAAATAGTAACTAACGATATTGTTGAAGTAAAATCTGATTCTAGTTTTGAGTGGCTTGGTCGTTTTGATAATGTGGTAAATTCAGGTGGAATTAAATTGTTTCCAGAACAAATAGAAAGTAAAATTCAGGATAGAATTAAAGGAGAATTCTTTATAGCTGCAAAAGCTGATGACACGTTAGGAGAAAAACTAATTTTAGTAATTGAGGGCGATAAAAGAACTATTGATAATTCAATTTTCGATGTTTTAGATAAGTATGAAAAGCCAAAAGAAATTAAATTTATAACTAAGTTTAAAGAGACGACTTCAGGTAAAATTCACCGTAAGAAAACTTTAGAAGCATTAAATCTAGTCTAAGATCTACTTTGTTTTAAGTCTTAAAACACTAATTAAAAATAATCATGAATTTTATAAAACGTGTGTTATCAACAGTTACAGGTATCTTTGTGTTCTTAATTATTTGTTTTTTTGGATTACTAGTTTTAGGTATGCTATTCGGATCTAGCTCAGATGATTTGATACAGGTTAAATCTAATTCTGTTTTAGAAATAACACTAGATTTTCCTATTAAGGATTATGCTGGAAAGACTAATTTTCCAGAATATCCTTTTTTGAATGAAAACAAAAAAAATGGTCTTTTTAATATCATTGATGCTATTAATTATGCTGCAACTGATGAAAAAATTAAAGGTATTTCCATTGATAATAATTTTATAAATGCTGGAGTCTCTCAAACTAAAGCGTTACGAGGCGCATTGTTAAAGTTTAAAGAATCAGGTAAATTTATTGTGGCATATGGCGATATGTATTCTCAAAAAGATTACTATTTAAGTTCTGTTGCAGATACTATTTATTTAAACCCTGCAGGTATGATGGAATTTAAAGGGTTGTTTACAGAGCGTTTATATTTCAAAGACTTTCAAGAAAAAACAGGTCTTAAGATGGAAGTTATTAGGTTGGGTAAATTTAAAAGTGCGGTAGAACCTTATATAGCTAGTGAAATGAGTGCTAATAATAGAGAACAAATCTCTGTATATTTAAATTCACTTTGGAATGAAATGAAACAAGATATTTCTAAAAGTAGAGACATTCCAGTACAAAGGTTAAACACGATTGCAGATAGTCTATTAGCTAGAAATCCAATTTTGGCAAAATCATCTCACTTAATTGATAAAGTAGGGTACTATGATGAATATATAAATGGTATGAAGCATGCATTGGGAATTAAAATTAAAAAAGATTTAAATGTAGTTACTATTGCTGATTATGCAGAACATGCAGCTAAAAGGATAAGTGGAAAATACAGTAAAAATAAAATTGCGGTAATTTATGCTGAGGGTAATATTATATATGGAGAAGGAGATCTAGGTAATGTTGGTCAAGGCGCCATGAATAAGTCTTTACGTAAAGCTAGAAATGATGATAAAATTAAAGCAATAGTTTTAAGAGTCAATTCTCCAGGAGGAAGTGCTTTAGCAAGCGAGCTAATTTGGCGCGAAATTGAACTGACTAAAAAAGTTAAACCAGTAATAGTGTCTATGGGAGATTTAGCAGCTTCCGGAGGTTATTATATAGCTTCAAATGCTGATAAAATAATTGCAGAACCTACTACAATTACAGGAAGCATAGGTGTGTTTGGTATGTTGCCAAACGGGAAGGGATTGGCAGACAATATGGGCATTAATGCTGAACAAGTAGTGACTAATAAAAACGCTGTAACCTATAGTTTTTTTGAACCGTTAAATGATAATCAACGCGGATTTATAAAAGAAGGTATTTTACATGTCTATGATTTGTTTTCTACACGTGTGGCCGAAGGGCGAAATTTATCACGAGAGCAGGTTGAAACTATTGCTCAAGGGCGTGTTTGGACAGGTGCTGATGCTGTAAAGATTGGTTTGGTTGATGAATTAGGAGGTTTAGATTTAGCGTTAAAGTATGCTGCCGAGGCAGCAGATTTAAAAGAATATTCTATTCGTGAGTTTCCTGTTTTTGAAAAAGACTTAGATAAAATGCTTCAAGATTTAGGTTTAGCAAAAACTAAAGAAACTATTTTAAAAGAAGAACTAGGCGAGGAGAATTATAATATTTTAAAAGAAATAAAGGCCATGTCTGAAAAAAAAGGAAGTCAATTATTATTTCCTTTTAGTACTGATATTAATTAAGAAACAACAAAATTAATATTAAAGAGGTTGTTTGAAAAGTATATAGTTTTCAAACAACCTCTTTTTTTTCTGTTACATTTTGAATTAATAATTAGGTTCAAATAGAGTCATAAGTATTTTGCTATTTCCTATTAATTAGGCTTTTAATAAACAAAAAAACACCAGGCGCTATGCGGATTAAATCAATGGATAAATAGGTGTGAGTATTTGCCTATTTGCTTAAATTTTTTGTTGTTTCAATGATTTAAGTTTCTCATTTTTAGCCATTAAGACGCAAAAATCTTTTGAGAAGATTTTAAAATTAAACCTGAAGCACTCCCAAGTTAAATTTCTTTTCAATAGGAGCATGATTAGCAGCTTCAATACCCATAGAAATCCAAGTTCTGGTATCTAACGGATCTATAATACCATCAGTCCAGATCCTTGCAGCAGCGTAATAAGGAGAAACTTGGTTGTCGTAACGGTCTTTTATTTTGTTAAATAATGCTTCTTCTTTTTCAGGAGTGATTTTTTCTCCTTTCTTTAAAAGAGAGGCCTTTTCAATTTGTAATAATACTTTAGCAGCAGAGTTGCCACTCATTACAGCAAGTTCTGCACTAGGCCATGCTACAATCAATCTTGGGTCATAAGCTTTTCCACACATAGCGTAATTTCCAGCGCCGTAACTGTTACCAATAATAATTGTGAATTTTGGAACTACCGAATTGCTAACTGCATTTACCATTTTAGCACCATCTTTTATAATGCCCGAGTGTTCACTTTTACTGCCTACCATAAAACCAGTAACATCTTGTAGAAAAACTAAAGGAATTTTCTTTTGGTTACAGTTTGCAATAAAACGCGTTGCTTTATCAGCAGAGTCATTATAAATCACACCCCCAAACTGCATTTCTTTGGGTTTTGTTTTTGACCCCGTTGTTTTAACTAATTTTCGTTGGTTAGCCACAATGCCAACAGCCCAACCATCAATACGCGCATAACAGGTAATTATGGTTTGACCATAACCGGCTTTATATTCGTCGTATTCTGAATTATCAACCAAACGCTTTATAATCTCATACATATCATATTGATCGGCTCTTGATTTAGGCAGAATACCGTAAATATCTTCAGGGTTTTCTTTAGGCTTTTTTGAATCCTTTCTATTAAATCCAGCTTTATCGTAATCGCCAATTTTATCGATAATATTCTTGATGGTGTTTAAAGCATCAGCATCATTCTTAGCTTTATAATCAGTTACACCAGATATTTCGCAGTGTGTTGTAGCCCCTCCTAGAGTTTCATTATCAATACCTTCTCCAATGGCAGCTTTTACCAAGTAACTTCCAGCAAGAAATATGCTCCCTGTTTTATCAACTATTAAAGCTTCATCACTCATAATAGGGAGGTAGGCACCACCTGCAACACAGCTTCCCATAACTGCAGAAATTTGTGTAATTCCCATGCTACTCATGATAGCATTGTTTCTAAAAATACGTCCAAAATGTTCCTTATCAGGGAAAATTTCATCTTGTAAAGGCAAATAAACGCCTGCAGAGTCAACTAAGTATATAATTGGTAATTTGTTTTCTATTGCTATTTCTTGGGCACGAAGGTTCTTTTTTCCTGTAATAGGAAACCAAGCTCCGGCTTTAACCGTAGCGTCATTAGCCACAACAATACATTGCTTCCCTTTTACATAACCAATCTTCACAATAACACCACCAGAAGGACATCCTCCATGTTCAGCATACATATCTTCCCCAGCAAAAGCAGCAATTTCTATAGACTTTGCTTTAGCATCCAACAAATAATCAATGCGCTCTCTAGCAGTCATTTTACCCTTGCTATGAAGCTTCTCAATACGCGATTTGCCACCACCTAAGCTAACTTTGGTAAGTCGTTTTTGGAGTGCTGATAGTAAGAGTTTATTATGATCTTCGTTCTTATTGAAGTTGATATCCATAGACTAATTTATTTGTCACGAATTTACAAAACCAATTGCTGTATAAAAAGTGAATATTTTGTTAAATAATTTTACATGGAATTATATTCCTTGGAATATAAATATTTTTATTCTATATTTGCATCATAATAATTAAATAGATAGGAATGAAAAGATACAAAATTATATTTTACATAGCTACAGGGCTGTTAACTGCATTAATGCTGTTTTCTGTTAGTATGTACTTTTTTAAACATGAAGATATTGTAGAAGCATTTACCAGTTTAGGTTACCCAACTTACATTATTTACCCTTATGCAGTAGCAAAATTATTAGGTTTATTTGCATTATGGAACCCTAGTTTTAAAGCCATTAAAGAATGGGCGTACTCAGGTTTCTTTTTTGCATTTATCTTAGCATTTTTTGCACATTTTATGGTAGGCGATGGAGAACAAGGGGGCGCAGTTTTAGCTATAGTCTTGTTAATAGTGTCTTATATTTTTAATAAACGAATAAATAAATAATTATGAAGCAGATTTTAACTTTTGCAGGGAGCAATAGCAAGGTATCAATAAATAAACAATTAGCAATTTACGCAGCAAACTTAGTAGAAAATGTTGAAGTTACTATTTTGGATTTAAATGATTTTGAATTACCGATTTATGGTATTGATTTGGAGAGTAATAAAGGAATTCCAGACAATGCTCATAAGTTTTTAGAGGCTATAAAATCATCAGATGGTATCGTATTATCTTTAGCTGAACACAACGGCGCTTATGCTACGGTATTTAAAAATCTATTTGACTGGATGTCTAGAATAGATGGCAAACTTTGGAGTGAAAAACCTATGCTTTTAATGACAACATCTCCAGGAGCTAGAGGAGGCGTTACGGTATTAGAAATTGCCAAAGGTCGTTTTCAGTTTATGGGCGGAAATATTGTTGCAGATTATAGTTTACCATCATTTTTTGATAACTTTAAAGAAGGAGAGGTGACAAATGCTGAATTAAATGCTGATTTAAAATCTAAAGTTGAACTTTTTCAAAAAGCAATATAACTGTATACTGAGACTGAAAACTAGAAGTAATGGGAGATTTATCAAAAGATATCAATTCAACATTTGCCAATAATAGAGTAAAAGCTTTATTGAACATTATTTATACAGCAAATTGGATTACGAGTCATCAAAACGAGTTTTTTAAATCTTTTGGTATATCACCACAACAATACAACATTCTAAGAATTTTAAAAGGTGCAGATAAAGCTCTGAATGTACAAACAATTAAAGAGAGAATGTTAGAGCGTTCGCCCAACGCAACGCGTTTAATGGATAAATTATGTGCTAAGAATTATATTGAGCGTTGCCCTTCAGAACATGATAGACGTGTCGTTAAAATAGCTATAACCAAGGAAGGGAAAATGTTTTTAGATGCGATACCCAATAATTTTAATGCAACATTACTGAAGAATCTAAATGAAGCTGAAGCAGAACAATTAAGTAATCTGCTTGATAAAATGCGATAATCGTATTTTTTTAATTAAATATTTTCCATGGAAAGTAAGTGCAGATAAACTAGTAGACTTGTCAGGTTTTTAAATCCTGACACGTTTGAAAACTGAAAAATTACTTCTTCAAGGAAATCACAAAACAAATAAATTATGAAACTAAATACAATAAAAAGAGTAGGGCGTAGTGATTTTGTAAATATGGGTCCTATACAATTGAGGCAGCCCATACCAACACAAGAAATTGATAATATAGATCCATTTATTTTATTACATCATTACGGACCTTATGAAATTTCAGAACGCAATAACCCTTTTGATTTAGGTCCACATCCCCATCGTGGTTTTGAACCAATAACTTTTTTAGTTGAAGGGGAACAGTTACACAGAGATTCTTTAGGAAATGAAAGTATCGTAAATGCTGGTGATGTACAATGGACAACTGCTGGCAGAGGTATTATTCATGCTGAAGCACCAACAAAAGCCTTTGTTAAAAAAGGAGGTGTTTTAGAAGGTATTCAATTATGGTTGAATTTACCTGCGGAAAAGAAAATGATTAAAGCTAATTATCAGCATGTTAAAAATGACCATTTTAGAGTAGTGTCTTCTGAAGATAAAAAAGTTAAGATTCAAATTATAGCTGGAGCTCTAGAAGGTGTCTATGGACGGATTCAAACGCAAACGGCTGTAAATGCTTTTATGGTTTCTGTTGAAGCGGATGGAACGTTTGATATTAAAGTCCCTAGTTCGCATCAATCTACAGTATATTTATTAAAAGGCGATGTGATTGTAAATGATGTAGAAGTACTGAAATTAAATGATAATCAATTGATTCAGTTTAATCAAGATGGTGAAGGGTTTACTATTAAGGGCAATGAAAGTAGTAAGTTATTATTTATTTCTGGAGAACCTTTTAACGAGCCTGTAACCACTTACGGCCCTTACGTGATGAATACACAAACAGAAATTATGGAAGCTATGCGAGATTATCAAATGGGGAAGATGGGATTTTTGCCCGCGTAGAAAAGCCTCTAACCCCCAGATGGGGAATTCAAAAAAGAAGACCAGTCAGGTTTTTAAAACCCGACTGGTCTAAAAAAAACATAACAGTAAGCCTTCTCCTCCCTGCGGAGGGTTAGGGGAGGCTTTTTAACACACAGAAATTATGAAAACAGTAATTCACAAAGCAGATACAAGAGGTTTTGCAGACCACGGATGGTTGAAATCGTATCATACATTTAGTTTCGCCAGTTACCAGAATGCAGAACGCATGAATTTTGGTATGCTACGCGTGCTTAATGATGATGTGGTACAACCTAAAATGGGTTTTGGAACGCATCCGCATCAGAATATGGAGATTATTTCGATTCCGCTTTTAGGCGCCTTATCGCATAAGGATAGTATGGGGAACAAACGCCCCATTGAAGTTGGAGAAGTGCAAGTAATGAGTGCGGGAACAGGATTGACGCATTCTGAATTTAACGATAGTAAAACGGATGAAACCAATTTTTTACAGCTCTGGATTATCCCTGAAGAAATGGGTGTTGAACCAAATTATGAGCAGCGTAAGTTTGATGTAAGAAACCAGAAAAATAAGTTGCAAACTGTTGTTGCTCCCAAGAGTAAATTAGAAGGCGATGCGTTGCCAATAAGTCAGCAGGCATACATTTACAGAACAGATTTAGATAGTGAGCATGCTTTAACTTTAGATTCGAAAAGCACTAACCATGGATCTTACATTTTTGTAGTTAATGGCAAAGTTGAAGTCGGAGATACTATTTTAGATAAAAGAGATGCTATTGGTGTTTGGGATACGAAAAATATTGATATTGTAGCTAAAGAAAATTCGGAAATCATTATTATCGAAGTTCCTATGAACTAAGAGGATTTATTTTGATTAATAGCGAAAAAGCATCCAATTTTGGATGCTTTTTTTATTTAAAAAAACGATATTTGCCTTTAGACTAACCAAAAAAAAGAAAAGATTATGGCAATGAATAAAAATACGGTTCTAGCTTGGGCTACAATTTTAATGATTATTATGGGCGTATTGCTCATTTTAATGGGCGCATATAGATATACTGATGTTGCTGGTTGGGGTTTTGCAACCGTTGGGATTGGTTTTTTTGCTATTGCATGGGTGTTTAATGCTTTGAAAGGTAGGGTTTAGAGATTTATAATTTAGGAATAAAGATTTTTGCTTTTTCCAAAGCCTGATAAACAATTAAGCGTATCAACTAATAAACGTAAAAAATGAGTGACGATAAAAAAGTGATTTTTTCAATGTCTGGGTTAACTAAGACATTTCCAGGTGCAAATACACCAGTTTTAAAAAATATTTATTTAAGCTTCTTTTATGGAGCAAAAATTGGAATTTTAGGTCTTAATGGTTCTGGTAAATCTACTTTGCTTAAAATTATTGCTGGAGTTGATAAAAATTTCCAAGGTGATGTTACCTTTTTGCAAGACTATTCCGTTGGATTTTTAGAGCAAGAACCACAGCTTGATGAAAGTAAAACCGTAATGGAAGTTGTTCGTGAAGGTGCAGCAGAAACCGTTGCTATTCTTGACGAATACAATAAAATTAACGACATGTTTGGGTTAGAAGAAGTATACTCAGACGCAGATAAAATGCAGAAGTTAATGGACAGACAAGCGGTGCTTCAAGATGAGATTGATGCATCTAATGCTTGGGAGTTAGACACCAAGCTGGAAATAGCCATGGATGCGCTGCGCACTCCTGATGGAGATAAAAAAATAAGCGTTTTGTCTGGTGGAGAACGCCGTCGTGTAGCCTTATGCCGTTTACTTTTGCAAGAACCAGATGTATTATTACTGGATGAGCCTACTAACCATTTAGATGCAGAATCTGTGCATTGGTTAGAGCATCATTTAGCACAATATAAAGGGACAGTTATTGCCGTAACGCACGATAGGTACTTTTTAGATAACGTGGCTGGCTGGATTTTAGAATTGGATAGAGGCGAAGGCATCCCTTGGAAAGGAAACTATTCATCTTGGTTAGACCAAAAATCTAAGCGTATGGCTCAAGAGGGAAAAGCCGCTTCTAAGCGTCAAAAAACCTTAGAACGTGAGTTAGAATGGGTCCGTCAAGGGGCTAAAGGTCGCCAAACGAAACAAAAGGCACGTTTAAAGAGTTATGATAAGTTAATGAGTCAAGATCAAAAGCAACTTGATGAAAAGCTTGAAATTTATATTCCTAACGGTCCGCGTTTAGGAACTAATGTTATTGATGCTAAGGGTGTTGCTAAAGGATATGATGATAAGTTGTTATATGACGATTTAAATTTTAGCTTACCACAAGCTGGAATTGTTGGGATTATAGGACCAAATGGTGCAGGTAAAACCACTATTTTCAGAATGATAATGGGAGAGGAAACTCCTGATAAGGGTGAGTTTGTAGTTGGTGATACAGCGAAACTTGCTTATGTAGATCAAAAGCATTCAAACATAGATCCAGAGAAAACCATTTGGCAAAACTTTAGTGATGAGCAAGAGCTTATTTTAATGGGTGGAAAGGAAGTGAATTCAAGAGCCTATTTAAGTCGATTTAATTTTTCTGGAGGTGAACAAAACAAAAAAGTAAAACTGCTTTCTGGAGGTGAGCGTAACCGTTTACATTTAGCTATGACGCTTAAAGAAGAAGGTAATGTGTTACTTCTAGATGAGCCTACTAATGATCTTGATGTGAATACGTTACGAGCATTAGAAGAGGGGTTAGAAAACTTTGCAGGCTGTGCTGTAGTAATTAGTCACGACCGTTGGTTTCTAGATAGAATTTGTACACATATTTTAGCTTTTGAAGGCGACTCTCAAGTGTATTTCTTTGAAGGTAGTTTTTCTGATTATGAAGAAAATAAAAAGAAAAGACTTGGTGGTGATTTGATGCCGAAACGAATTAAGTACAGAAAGTTAGTACGATAAAAAAAACATAAAGCTCACTGAAAAGTGGGCTTTTTTCATTCATAAAGATGTCCAGAGGCTATTTCAAAATGAGATGTTTTATCTGTATTTTTTACTGCCTCAAAATTTTCATTGAAAATACTTAATTCATTTTCAATAGATAGAACGTGTTCATTTATATATAATATTCTTTTTGTCAGTATCCCTAATACAAATACTGATATCACAAATATTAAGGTAAAAAACACTTCAATCATTAATTTGCTTTTTAATTACCACCATACATATGCCCATCTGTAAAATCTTTATACGCTTCATCTTCTTTCATAGAAGTATTGATTTTTTCAAGGCGTTCATTTTCTTTTTTAAGTAAGTATGATTTCCTAACACCTAATATTAGAATAATTCCAAAAAATATAACAACAACAATAAGTGCGGTTACAACTTGAGATTGAGAAATTAAAGAAATAGCTAGTGATTCTCTAGCTAGTTGGTTCAGTAATATATTCATAGCAAATTTGGTTAATAGCTTATCAAATATAACATATTTTCGTTATAAAAAGTAAAAAATAAATTTAGTGTTGTGGATACCAGTCAAGCAGAACAACTTCAATATCAGGATTTGCAGTATTCACAATACGTTTAAATTTTTTAACATCACTAAATCCATCTGTTCCTCTATAATGGTAAGGGTAAACTTCTTTAGGGTTAAACTCTAATACAGCACTAGCCGCACTTTCAACAGTCATAGTGTAAGGTGAATTCATGCATATAAAGGCTTTGTCTATGGCCTTTAATGCTCTCATTTCAGCTATATCTTCGGTATCTCCAGAAAAATATACACGTTCAATTCCAAAAGTAAAAACATAACCGTTGCCTCTGCCTTTTTCATGAAACTTTAGCGCTTCTTCACGTAAATTATACATCGGGAGGGCTTCAATTTTAAACGTATCAAATGTTTTTAAATCGCCATTATTCATTAAAATACTTTTCGAAACTAATGCATCAGGTAATTTATCTATAACTGCTTTTGGCGCAATTATTTTAGAATTATTTAAATCTAATGCTTTTAGTGTTTCTAGTGCTAAATGATCAAAATGGACATCAGTAATAACTACAAAATTTGGTGTACCATACGTTTTATATGCCTCAGCTCCAAGTGTTGGGTCTATATATATTGTAGTATTTCCATACTCAACAACAGTACTAGCGTGTTCTATAGGATGAATTTTTAAAAGCGGTTCTTTAGTATTTTGAGCAAAAGGCTTTTCACTTTCAACAACTTTTTCTTCTTTATTTTTACAGTTTGTAAAGCAAATAACCGAGAGAATTACTATTGTGATTTTTAATTTCATATTTTGAGATTTCAAGTTTTCTAAAGATAATTTTTTCAATCAACATATAAAAATGTAATATTTCAATTGTTATATATGTCTATAAAATAGAAGTAAATAATATTATAGTATAAATCTGTAAAGTAAATCTCCATTTACGTTTAAAAATTGAGTTTTTTTAACGAAATTGCTTATCTATAAGATTTTTCAATCTAAAAATTCAAATTTACGACGTATACTATTGTGGATATTGATTTTAAACGAAAAGTTGACGAATGAATAAATCAGTTTAATATTGATACTAAAGCTAAAAACCTTTGATAATGAGTGGTGCGCCAATTAAAAATATAGAAAAGAAGCTACTTTCAGATAATTATTATATTCTGAACAGAGTCACTTTTGACTATTTAATGCGAAGTGGTGAATGGGTAAATCAGATGCGAGAGGTCTATGATAGAGGTGATGGTGCTGGTATTTTGTTATATAATAAAAAAAAACAAACGGTTATTTTAACCAAACAATTCAGAATGCCGACCTATTTGAATGGTAATGAATATGGGTTTTTAGTTGAGATTGCTGCAGGAATGCTTGATAAAGATAATCCTGAAGCTTGTGTTATAAGAGAGACTGAAGAAGAAGTTGGGTATCGTTTAAAATCGGTAAAAAAGATTTATGAAAGCTATTCATCACCTGGAGTAATGACAGAGAAAATGCATTTTTTTATTGGTGAATATACCGATGATATGAAGGTGAATGAAGGCGGTGGTTTAGAAAGTGAACACGAAGATATTGAGGTATTAGAGATACCTTTTACGAATGCCGTTAATATGTTAAACAATGGAGAAATAGTCGATACAAGGACTATTGTGTTATTACAATATGCAATTATTCATAAGTTGTTAGAATAAAATAGACAAACTACAGCAAGTAAATTTATACAGAAGCAAATTTATTCTAGTAAGCGGGAAACTTGTTGAGCATTACAAGAAGTACTTAGTAAAACTTAGTTTCGCGAAAAAAAATATAAAACCCTATATATTGTTAGTATTGTTTGGGTTCCTGAAATTGCTTACAGAAAAGAGGAATTTTACTATTTAAATAACGGAGAGTTAAATTTGCATGGTGTTATAGTGACAGAACCAATAATATCTCATCTCTTAGTTTTGCGAAAAAAATGTGTCTGCCTTTATTGATGATATATTTTTCAGGTTTACTCAATATGTCTTCGTCATAAGGTTCTGCATAAAAAAATTTTTAACCATTCAATGTTCAAATCATAAAAGTCTTTGGCATATTGTTTTTCAAAAGAAATAATATTATTCATCATGTGCCTTAATAAAATCTGTAATTAAGTAAGTGATGAGTTTCCCAACTTGATTAGCTGTTTTTTTAGTTGGAGCTGCTTCACAAATATGTAGGTATGTTGTGTTTTTATGCTTTGCAAAGAAGTTAATAAATTGTCTGGTTTTATTTACGCTAAAACCACTAGGTGTCATAGCACTACTTGGGATATTTTCAATGGCATTACAATCAATTTCAATTCCAAAATTGCTGTCAGAAACATGTGTTATGGCGCGTTCTAATTCTTTTTTAAATTTTAAATCCTTTCTAATTTCTAAAGCATCAAAAGTATTATATTCGATAAATTTTGATTTATCAAGTGCTTTAAAAATCTTATCAGAAGTGTCATTTTCATGTAAACCGAAAACAAAGTAATTACCTAAAAATCCTTCCGCTAAAGCGTAACTAAACCCATTTCTGCTATGACGACCTTCATCATCTCTTAATCCAGAATTCACATCAAAATTAATTACATTAATGGGGGTTCCGACCGCTAATGATGCTCCTTTTATATTTCCGTAGGCATTATTATGTCCTCCACCTATTAGTATTGGTTTTTTACCAGTCATGACAATTTGATGAATGATGTGAGTTACGTATTCATCTATCTTAGTGACTATTTTTCTAGCCTTTAAAACATCTTTTTTTCGTGAAGCATTTAATTTTGACACGGCTAACTGTTCTTCTGTAAAATCGAAATGCCCTAATATTAAAACCTTGCTAGCTCTTGTAAAATTATTACTTTGAATGTTTAACAAAACTTTAAGTGTAGCTTCCCAAGCTTTTGAAGTTCCAGTTTTTCCATGATTTGCAAATACACCAACATCCTCAGGTAAACCTAAAATAACATGGGTAACATCCAAATTTTCAAGTTGTTCGTATATGTTAGAAATACCGGTTAATATTTGAACGTATTGACCAAATTTGGATTCGCCAGAGCGTTTGTTTAATAATTTATTACAAGTAGTATTGTTAAATAAAACAAGTTTATCCATAGAATTAAAATGAATTAAGAATAATAAAAGTACAGCATTATTTGTATAAAGCATTAAAACAAGCAATTAAAACAAAAATTATATTAACCTTAACACATTAAAAACAAGTAATTATGGAAAACAACAAAAGTAATATGGGGCTTAAAGTAGGATTGGGGATCGCGATAGTTTTATTTTTAGCTACAGGATTCTATACTATGAATTTGTATAATAGTAGTAAAAAAGTTGAAAATGAGCTTACTCAAGAAAAGCAATTAGTTATGAACGACTTAAATGCTATGGCAAAACAATATGATGATGCTATTGAGGAAAATGAAGTATCGAATACTAATTTAATTGAAGCTAGAGGTAGAATACAAGGGTTAATTGATTCTTTAAAAATTTCTGAAACTAACGTAAAAAGTTTATGGAGATATAAAAGTAAATATGCTTCATTACAAAAAGAAATGGATGTGTTATTGGCTCAAAATGATTCATTAAGAGTTGAGAACTCTTATTTAGCAACTTCTTTAGATAGTACTCGTGTGCGTTTAGAAGAGCGTACTATTTTTACAGACTCTTTGCTAGTACAAAATAATGCTTTAGCTGAAGTTGTATCTAACGCAGCTATTTTAAACACTGTTGGATTAAAAGGATTTGGAGTTATTGAAAGAACTTCTGGTAAATTAATTCCAACTGAAAGAGCGAGTAGAGCTGATAAAATTAGAGTTTGTTTCACTGTTGCAAAAAATGCTTTAGTACAAGCTGGAGATGAAGAATTATATGTTCAAGTTATTGACCCAAAAAACAATACTTTAGGTTTAAACGAACAGGTGACTTTTGGAGAAAAAACATTAAGCTATAGTACAATTAGTAAATTTAATTATGAGAATTCAAGCCTCAATGTTTGTGAGTTTGTAACCTCTAAGAATGATTTTGAAAAAGGACGTTATATAGTAAACGTTTTCAACGAAAAAGATTTAGTATCTAGCTCAGAATTTACTTTAAAGTAAATTGACCATAAAATTTAATAATTAAAGTCTCAAATTTGAAGTTTGAGACTTTTTTTATGCTTTTTTTTAGCTTTTTAAGCTTTCCTATTGAGTTAAATCTAAAAAAATATCGCTCATGAATAGTTTGGATATATATAAACAGATGCGATGTATTATGACTGATGCTAGTAAAAGAATATAAAGATCTGGAGAAAATGTATATTAATTTATGTCAATACGGTCTATATGTTATTGATGCTTTTATAAAAACTACAACCGTTATCAGTTATTCATATATCTGAATCAACTTTGAAAAAAATATAAAAAAACTTTTGTATTTTTAGGAGTCAAATACATTATGAAAAAGATTATTAGATAAAAGTTTTAGTATCTTTTGGAATAAAAACAGTAGTTCTAAACTTAGAAGGCAGAGATAGTATGACATTAAATAATCTATGAAGAATTATCTAAAGATTTCCTAAATGATTATGCATCTAAACAAGTTTATTTGCAAATTATAGAAAAATTGATTGAAAGTGGGAGGGAAGTTCTTATTTTAGAAGGCAAAGAAAACACCCTTAATAATATATCAATCAGATGTTTCGGCAACTGTTTTTGATTCCACAACCAGACACGCCAAGAAATCGTTTAAGGATGTGTTAAAAACATGAGTAGTATGAACCCTAACTTAGTATTTCTAAACTCGTTTTTAGACGTTTCTGATGAAACATTTTCTAAACTTAAGAATATAGCTAAATACAAAAAACTTGAAGCCGGTGAGCTTATTGCTAAACCAGGTGAAATGCCAAACAATATATATATGCTTGTTTCTGGAATGATGAGAGCTTATTTAAGTTCTGAAAACGGAAAAGAATTCAATAAAAACTTTTTTATGCCCTTTAGTTTTGTTGGGTCCCTCACTGCATTAATACAAAATCAACCTTCTAAATTAACATATGAGGCACTTACATTATGCAGAGTTTATGAAGTAAGTTTTCAAGATATTTTGGCATTATGTAAAAGCGATATAAATATAAGTAATTTGTATAATAGGATACTTGAAAATGTTTACGTAAAATATGAAGAGCGACAGCTAGAATTGATTTCAATGGATGCTAAAGCTAGGTATATTTCTCTTAGAAAAAAGGTTGTTAATATAGACGAACTTATTCCGCAGTACCAAATAGCTTCATATTTAAGTATTACTCCTGTGCAATTGAGCAGAATTAGAAGAAAAATTAAAAGAGAAGAATAAGGATAAATAACTAATTATTTCTCTTTTACTTAATCAATGAAATCTTTTAGGATAGTGTCTTTTTTTTGAATTTAACAAATGTTAATTTTAAAAAGGTTAGTTAATTATATATTTGTCTTGATTTCCTTATTTAACTTTTGAGGATTGATAGCTAACCAACCAAAAAGACAGGCAAATTTATTTTACCTGTCTTTTTCTATTTATGATACTCAAAAAGAGTTTTATTTTAAGCTTCCAACCATGTCTTCAGGTTTTACCCAAGCATCATAGTCTTCAGCAGCAACATAACCTAAATTTACAGCCTCTTCTTTCAATGTTGTTCCGTTTTTATGGGCTGTATTAGCAATTTCTGCAGCTTTGTAATAACCAATTTTAGTATTTAAAGCTGTTACAAGCATTAATGAGTTATTCAATAATTTCGTTATCACTTCCTGATTAGGCTCTATACCACTAGCACAATGCGCTTCAAAACTAACACAGGCATCACCAATTAACTGTGCCGATTGTAATACATTGGCAGCCATAACAGGTTTAAAAACATTTAATTCATAATGGCCTTGTAAGCCCCCCACTGATACAGCAACATCATTACCTATAACTTGAGCACAAACCATAGTTAAAGCTTCGCATTGAGTTGGGTTTACTTTTCCTGGCATAATAGAACTTCCTGGTTCATTGGCTGGAATAATAATTTCTCCTATGCCAGAACGTGGTCCTGAGGCCATCATTCTAATATCATTAGCAATCTTATTTAAGGATACAGCTAATTGTTTTAAAGCACCGTGTGTTTCAACTAAAGCATCATGGGCAGCTAGAGCTTCAAACTTGTTAGGGGCAGTTACAAATGGTAATCCAGTAAATTTTGCAATATATTCAGCAACTAGTTTACTATAGCCGTTAGGCGTGTTTAAACCCGTTCCCACAGCTGTTCCGCCAAGTGCTAATTCACTTAAATGTGATAATGTATTTTCTAAGGCTTTTATGCCATGATCCAATTGAGCAACGTAGCCAGATAATTCTTGGCCTAAGGTAAGTGGTGTGGCATCCATAAGATGTGTTCTACCTATTTTTACAACATTATTAAATGCTTTTGATTTTTCATTCAGCGTATTGCGTAGTTGTTTAACACCAGGAATTGTAGTTTCAACAACTTTTTTATAAGCTGCAATGTGCATTCCTGTTGGAAACGTATCGTTAGAGGATTGCGATTTATTCACATCATCATTTGGTTGAATTGTTTTCTCACCTTCACCAACCATTTTACCAGCTAATTGATGCGCTCTGTTAGCAACAACTTCATTAACATTCATATTACTTTGTGTCCCAGAACCCGTTTGCCAAATTACTAAAGGAAATTGATCATCATGTTTTCCTTCTAAAATTTCTTCACAAACTTGTGCTATTAAATCTCGTTTTTCAATAGCTAAAACTCCTAATTCACAATTTGTATAGGCTGCTGCTTTTTTTAAATATGCAAAACCATATATAATTTCTAGTGGCATAGATGCAGAAGGTCCAATTTTAAAGTTATTTCTTGAGCGCTCAGTTTGTGCTCCCCAAAGTTTATCAGCGGGCACTTTTACTTCACCCATAGTATCTTTTTCTATTCTGTAACTCATCTTAATAGTGCTTAAATTTTAAGTTGCTAAGGTAATTGTTTTAAGGTGTTTTTAATTATGATTTTTGTTAGTTTTCTATACTTCTTTTTAACATTTTTATAACTTATTAAATGGTGTATAGAATATTAAAATCTATTAAATTAGTAGGATTACACTTTAAGTTTAAATTAAAAATATAAAATATTATGGCAACGCTTCGACTAGGGGACGAAGCTCCAAATTTCAAAGCACAATCTACAGAAGGAACTATTAATTTTCATGAATGGTTAGGTGATGGTTGGGGGATTTTATTTTCTCACCCAGCAGATTACACACCGGTTTGTACCACAGAATTAGGTACGGTAGCTAAGTATAAAAGTGAATTTGATAAACGTAACGTTAAGGTTGTAGCACTTAGTGTTGATGGATTAGAATCTCATAAAGGCTGGGTTAATGATATTAATGAAACCCAAGGCACAACAGTTAATTTTCCTATAATTGCAGATGAAGATAGACAAGTTTCTGAACTTTTTGATATGATTCATCCTAACGCAGACAGTAAATTAACGGTGCGTTCTGTTTTTGTTATTGATAATAATAAAAAGGTGAAATTAATTATAACCTATCCAGCGTCTACAGGACGTAATTTTGACGAATTGTTACGCGTTATAGATTCTTTACAATTAACGGCATATCATAAAGTAGCTACTCCTGCTAATTGGAAACATGGTGAGGATGTTGTAATAAGCCCTGCAATTTCAACTGAAGAGGCAAAAGGGATTTTTACAAAAGGAGTTGATGAGATTAAACCTTATTTGAGAATGACACCCCAACCGAATTTGAATTAGTTAAAAACTCTGTTAATAATTTTTAGCTTGATATTGTATAAAACATACCTTTGCATTATCTTTGCGGAGTAATTAAATTAAAGACGATAATAATTATGTTTGAATTTGACCAGTATTTAGGATTTTTAGCATTTTTAACCATACTGACAATAGGATTCTGGTTAATGATTTTTTTAATAACCTTTGTAATCCCTTACTGGATTGGAGGCTCTTTAATTGAAAGGTTAAAAGAAATAAGAGAAGAAAAGAAAGCTAAGCGTCAAGCTTAAAATGTAGTTCATATATAAAAAAAGGAAGCTAATTTAGCTTCCTTTTTTTATACCTGTTCATTACATATCTATTCCACCTCCACCATCAAAGCCACCTTCGCGTTCTCGTTTTTTTTTTATTGAATCTATAAGTAAACGCAAGATTAAATATCCGCCCTCCTCTAAATTGAATTTCTTGATAAGCGGTAAACGTATCGGCAGTAATATTATTGCTATAAAACGTAGTGTTAAAAACATCTTTCACATTAAAAGCAATTGAAGCTTTTTCTTTAAATAAATCTTTACTAAACGCTAGATTTGTTGAAAAAACACCTCTTCTATTATTTTGAGCATCTTCACTTGGACCTCTATAATTTAGATTTGTTTGCCAGTCTATATCATAAGGAAGCGTTAGTTTATTGGTTAATCGTGCCGTCCAAGTCAAGTTAGTTGTTAGCACTTAAATCTACCCCATTAAAAGTGCCTTCACGTTCAAAATTAAAAATGTTGAAATCACTATTAATTCGCCATTTTATTGACGGACTGTAATTTAGATTTAATTCAAAACCATAGCGTTTATCTGTAGCTAAATTAACAAGGCCTCTTTCTATAACAGGAAAATCTTCACCATCAACAATAACTACTTCGCCAGTTCATCTACTTACAAAGGTCATAACGTCTGTTGACTGCGTATAATAAATTGATGAAGACATTGTAAGTTTATCTAGTTTGTTTAAGTACCCTAATTCAAATGTACTGGCAAATGTTGGATTCAAACCTGGATTTCCTTGAAAAACATTGGTAACACTGGAGCGAGAAGGGAAGGGGTTAAGCATAAAACCTCGTGGTCTTCTAATTCTTCTATTATAGCCTAAACTAAAACTTTGATTTTCATTTATTTCATAATTTAAATTCACAGTGGGAAATAATCCATTGATTTTTTTTTCTGTTAAAATCTCCTGTGGTTGGCTGGTCAAGAGTGATTCTAGTGTTTTCAAATCTTAAGCCTAATAGGTATGAAAACTTACCAACTTTACTTCCAAATTGTGTATAAAGTGCCGTAATGTATTGTTTGAAATTAAATAGATTAGTTAAATTATTATTAATCAAAAAATCACCTGATGCGGGTTCTAAAAAGGATA
This sequence comes from Algibacter sp., assembly GCF_029245835.1. Lineage (GTDB taxonomy): Bacteria > Bacteroidota > Bacteroidia > Flavobacteriales > Flavobacteriaceae > Algibacter_B. The sequence goes on from NZ_JAQWOO010000048.1 coordinate 31,377, forward strand.
CTTCAAAATCTGTAGACCTTGTTGAGAAATCACCTCTATATCCAAGCTCAATTTTGCTCATTTCTCCAATAGGGAGGGTGTAATCTGACTGTAGTAAAATATTCTTTTGGTCATCTAAAGTAGAAACCTTTTCAGATTCTAAACCATTTACAGAGATTAAAGAGTTTACATCTTCAGTTGAATCTTCATATTGAAAATTAAATGTTATTATGATTGCTTGCTTCAAAATTCTTTGAGAAGTTAAATGCATACTGAAAAGTTTTATCTTCCTCCATTCCTGGGTCTCGACGTTCACTTTTACTCTTTGGGTTAGTAGGGCATGGTTAAACTTTTGTTAACAGAAGTTGTTTGTAATGATTATAAAATATCCAGAATTAACTCTGGAGGTCTGCCAATAACGGCTTTATTACCATTAATGATTATTGGTCGTTCAATTAGTTTGGGATATTTAACCATTGCCGAAATAATATCTGAATCGCTTAATGCTTTCTTTTTGTACTGTTCTTTCCAAATAGCTTCGTTTTTTCTAATTAAGTCTATTGGCTTTATATTTAATAATTTGATAATGTCTTCTAATTCTTTAACTGAAGGACTGTTTTCTAAATATTTTACAATTTCAAAGTCTTTACCTGATTTTTGTAAAATTTCTAAACCACTTCGAGATTTAGAGCATCTATTATTGTGATATATTTTTATCATTATAAGTTAATATTAAATGTTTTTAATTGTTTAAGAAGTTGTTCTGGAGATTCAAAACGAATACCATTAATACCTAAATTATTAGCAGCTTCAATATTTCTTAAGTTATCATCAATAAAAATAGCATGTTCAGCTTTAATATTAAATCGTTCTAGTGTTAGATTGTAAATAGAATCAAAAGGCTTTCTTGTTTTTTCTTCACCAGAAACTACAACCCCTTCAAACCAATGTAAAAACTCAAAACGCTCAAGAGCAATAGGGAAGGTTTCTGCGCTCCAGTTGGTTAAGGCAACGACTTTAAAATCTTTTGATTCGATAAGCTTTTTAAGAACGTCAACAGTTCCTTCAATAGCACCTCCAAGCATTTTAATCCAGTTGCCGTAAAACATTCTAATTTCTTTTTCGTATTCAGGAAAAAGTAAAACTCTATCTTCTGTTGCTTTGGCTATCGGGTAGCCTGCATCTTGATTTTCATTCCAATCGCTAGTACAAATAGTATCAAAAAACCATTGCATTTTTTTTCTATCTCCATTAAAAACATCAAAAAAAACATATTCTGGATTCCAATCAATTAGAACACCTCCTAGGTCGAATATTATAGTATCTATATTTTTCATAATTGATTATTGTCTTCTACTTTTTGCCCCATTAGCATTAAGTATGCTTTTAAAAACTCATCAATATTACCATCCATGACCGCATCTACATTACCTGTTTCATGAGCTGTTCTAACATCTTTCACTAATTTATAAGGATGCATTACATAGTTTCTAATCTGGCTTCCCCATTCAATCTTCATTTTACCAGCTTCAATATCTTCGCGTTGTGATAATTGTTTTTGAAGTTCAATTTCGTACAATTGAGATTTAAGCATTTGCATAGCTCTAAACCTATTATCATGCTGAGAACGGGTTTCAGAACATGAAATTTGAATCCCCGTTGGTTTATGAGTTAGTTGCACTTTAGTTTCAACTTTATTTACATTTTGTCCGCCAGCTCCACTAGATCGAGCGGTAGTAATATCTATATCTGCGGGGTTTATTTCAATTTCTATAGTATCATCTACAAGGGGATACACATAAACGGAAGCAAAACTTGTATGGCGTTTAGCATTGCTATCAAAAGGCGAAATACGAACTAATCTGTGCACGCCGTTTTCCCCTTTAAGCCATCCAAAGGCAAAATCGCCTTCAATTTCCAAAGTCACTGTTTTTATACCTGCTACATCACCTTCTTGGAAGTTTAATTCTTTTACTTTAAAGCCGCTTTTTTCTGCATACATTAAGTACATACGCATAAGCATACTTGCCCAATCACAACTCTCTGTTCCTCCAGCGCCTGCTGTAATTTGTAAAACAGCACTTAAACTATCGCCCTCTTCAGAAAGCATATTTCTAAATTCAATATCTTCAAGTAGAGTAGCCGCTTTATTATATCTGTTTTCAACGTCCTGTAAAGTAGCTTCCTCTTCTTTAAAAAAGTCATAAATAACCTCAAGGTCTTCAATAAGCGTTTTTAAATCTTTGTAATCTTGAACCCATTTTTTCTTTACACGAAGCGTTTTCATAGTAGCTTCGGCATCTTTAGGGTTATTCCAAAAATTAGGGTCGAAAGTTTGTTCTTCCTCGTTTTGTATTTCTATAAGTTTGGCATCTATGTCAAAGATAGTGCCTAAGTTTGTCGAGGCGGGTATTAAGATCTTTAATTTGATCTGATGTAATCATGGTTTAAGATTTTTAACAAAAATAAACATCTACATTGATATAAAGAAACAAAAAATAGATGTTCGCTATTGAAAAAACATGTTTTACTAAGTTAATGCATAAGATGTCAAATTTTCCTCAAAGTTGGTAATACCTATTTTAATAATTTTATGAGAACATATCAAATTTACCAAAATAATTACAAATGAATTCTCCGTATGAAAATTCACTAGCCATTGTAAATAATACAACGATTTCTTTTTTATTAAAAGCTAAAAAAATTATTTGCAGATAAAAGTAAATATGTCACCATTTGAAGACTATTTTTGATGTCTGTTCAAAAAAAATAGAAATTTGTTTTCAAACTTTAATGCTATTATAATTAAAAATTCTATGATTGATTTATCAAGAGTTTAGTATTACAAAAAAAGTTTTCTTTAATTTTTAAGTCTTTTATGAATAATCTTTGTAGCAATTTAAACTTATTTGAGGAATTATTTCAAAACCTACGATTACCTGATTGTTATCTTAATTTATCTTATAAAGGTAAAAAGGGCTTTACTAATTTTAACGCACCAAAAAAGACAAATTCCTTAGTCTATTCAAATATTTTAGCTCCTAATTATCTTAACTATTCAATTGATAAAAATAGGTTTAAATTCATTAAAATTAAACAAGCCAATGAGGGGTTTGCAATTGATATGGCTGGATTATCAAGTGCTAAAGCATATATAGATAGTCATTCTAGCCGTAGTTTTAGAAAGATGGTAAGGCAATCCATTCGCCGCTTAGAGCACAGTTTTAATATTTCTTACAAAATGTATTATAATGATATATCTAAAGAAGAATATGATAAACTACTAGAAACTTTAAGGAACATGTTGGATAAAAGGTTTAGGCAAAAAAAGAGAACACATAAAGTATTGGGTGAATGGGAACAAAAAAAAGAACTTTTTTACAATAGCTTAAAGAAAAAAAACGCATCTATTTTTGTTATTTATGACTCACTAGAACCCATAGGAATATCTTTAAATTATCTGTCAGGTAGTATTGTTTTTAGTAATATAGCTTCTTATAACACCGACTATCACAAATTTAGTTTAGGTCATATCGATATTTATAAAAATATAGATTGGTGTGTAGAAAATGATTATGAATTAATGGAATTAGCATGGGGAGATCTGCAGTACAAAAGACGATGGTGTAATGATATTTATACTTTTGAACATCATATTTTATATAAAAAGAACTCTATTCTAGGTCTTATAATTGGTAATTTTGAATATTGTAAAATATATATTAAGGAGTTTTTAAAACGAAAAAACTTTCATTTATACTTGCAGCGACTCAAGAAAAAAAGAACTTATAATGAAGGTGATAGAGAAGTAAAAGTTAGTTTTGAGAAGTATCTTGAAACAGAAGAAAATTCAACTTGCAAAGAAATAAATTGGAAGACAGATGAATTCAAATGTCTTAGAAAAATAATCTATGATTTTTTATATCTGTATCAAGAAAATGTGAATGATATTAAAGTCTTTAGTTTTGATAAACAATTAAAAGCTTTTTACATCCAAGGAAATAAAAATAAAAAGAAGTTCTTTTTAAATTAAGTTTTATGTCAAATTTAAAGATTAGCAGAATCAATTTTTATGATGACCTTTTTGAAAAACAAAACATTCCAGAATGTATTTCAAAAATTGCTTATCAGGATAATGACTACTTACTCTATAAATCTGAGAATCCCATTAATGAAAAACGACAAGGCGAGAAAAAAATTTATTCAATTCAAATTGTACCAGATTTTCTTTCTATTAAGTATGATGCATTATTTAATAAAAGGGTTTTAAAAGAAAACAGACTAGGATATGCAGCTAAATTAAATGAATTTACGGATGTAAGAAGTTATATGAAAAATCAATTTAGAAGCAAAAATGCTTATGTGATTTTTAAAAATATTAAACGTTTAGAAACCCGTTTTGAAGTGAGCTATACTCTGTTTTATGGAAATATAGAGAGGCATGAGTATGATTTTATTATGGATAGTCTTCATAATATGCTTAAAAATAGATTTGAAGAACGAAATGACTCTAATTATATTTTTCAAATATGGCCAAAAATATACAATAGCTTATTTGATTTTATAAATTTAAAAAAAGCATCATTTTTTGTTATTTTTAATGGAGCCCAACCAATACAAATAAATATTCAATACCATTTTAAGGACATATTAATAAATTCTGTACCATCTTATGATATTAATTACAGAAAATTTGGTTTAGGAAATATCGCTTTTTATAAACAAATTGAATGGTGCATTAATAATGGATATTCTATGTTTGATTTTGGTCATGGCGACTTACCAATTAAGCGAAGATGGAGCAATATGATTTATGGTTTTGATTATCATGTTGTGTATTCTAAAGATAATCTAAAATCTATTTTCTCAGCTAATCTTAAATTCTTAAAAATGAAAGTAAAAGCGTATTTAAGATTGAAAAAAGCAGATGTTAAATTAAAAGACTTTAAGAAGTCATTTTCAAAGTCAAGTAATAAATTTGATACCAATAAAAAAGACCACGAAGTTATCAATTTATCTGGCTTTGATGGAGAAAATAAAACGTTCAAGAAAATTGAATGGCAATCTTTAGAATATGAATTTTTAATGAAATTTGTATGCGATTTTATTTACTACAATCCTGTTCACTTTAATGAGGTTCAGGTATTTAAAGAACAATCAGAACGTAAAAATTTTATTTTAAAAGGGAAAAATAATTTTCAAAAAATAATTTTTTACTAAAACTATAGTTTTGGTGAAAAATAGTTGATCATCATATAAGGTGATGTTTTTCTTTATCATCTACAGGAGAATTAATTTTCAAAGAAACTTACTCGCATCAGAATATATTTTATAGTTTTATAAATAAAATATATGTTATGTTCATAGACCTAAGAAGCGATACTGTTACCAAACCATCAAAAAGCATGCTGGAGGCCATAATGGACGCCAAAGTGGGAGACGATGTGTTTAGAGAAGACCCAACAGTAAACAAATTAGAAAAGTATATTTCAAAAATGTTTGGAAAAGAACAAGCTTTATTTTTTCCAAGCGGTACAATGGCTAATCAAACAGCATTGAAACTCCACACTAATCCAGGCGACCAAGTTATTTGTGATAAATATGCGCATATATATAATTATGAGTCTGGTGGCGCATCTTTTAATAGTGGAGTTTCATGTAATTTGATTGATGGTAATAGAGGCATGTTTACAGCTAAACAAGTTGAAGAAGCTATAAACCCTGAAGCTTATTATTACAGTAAAACAAGCTTAGTTGCCATTGAAAACACTACAAATAAAGGCGGAGGTGCTTGTTGGAGTTTTGATGAGATTAAGAAAATAAAAACGGTTTGTGATAAAAATAAATTAGGGCTACATTTAGATGGGGCAAGGCTATGGAATGCTTTAGTTGAAAAAAAAGAAACCCCTAATCAATACGGTGAAATTTTTGATACCATCTCAGTATGCTTGAGTAAAGGTTTAGGATGTCCTGTAGGGTCTCTTCTAGTTGGTAATTCTGAAATAATGAAAGATGCCTTGAGAATTAGAAAAATTTTTGGAGGTAATATGAGGCAAGTAGGTTATTTAGCTGCAGCCGGTTTATTTGCTTTAGAAAACAATATGGAGAATTTAAAAGAAGACCATAAAAAAGCAATAGAAATAGGAGCGGAGTTAGCCAAATTATCTATTATTAAAACTGTAGAACCTATAGAGACTAATATTGTTGTTTTTCAACTCAATGATGATGTTGATGAGAATCTATTTATGACACTTTTGGCCAATAAAAATATACATATAATTAGTATGGGAAGTAGAAAACTGAGAATGGCAACCCATTTGGACTACACAGATATTATGCATGAGAGATTAATTTATGAACTGAAATCTTTATAGAAAATGGTGTAATGTCAATAAAAAAGAGGTCGTCTAAAAACAATTTAGGCGATCTTTTTATTTTTGGTCATTTAGGTTTTATTTTGACGCTCTTTGTTTTAATAGTAAATAATAATGTTGTTAAAATAGAGCAAAGCGATTTCTATATCGCCAAACTCACT
>NZ_JAQWOO010000049.1 GCF_029245835.1 Algibacter sp.
TTTATCACGATGTGCTTTAAAGTGAGCGATACAAGAAGCTTCACTATCAAAATTTGCTGTAAAACTGAAGATATTCATATGGTGGAATTTTTAGCTAATTTATGAATAAATTTTTAATTGTGATGTATTACGGATATTCAAGAAAAAATTGAAAAATTCGTAAATGTAAAATTTAATTTGGTCAATCTATTTCTTATTTTTGCTCGAAATTAACTAATTATTATGATTACACAAGAGCAGTTTGATACAGAAGTAAAGATGATTATTGAAAACGCCATACGTGAAGATGTAGGTGATGGTGATCATAGTTCTTTGGCTTGTATTCCTCAAAACGCAAGAGGAAAAGCTAAACTTTTAGTTAAAGATAAGGGTATTATAGGCGGTGTTAATTTTGCTAAAAAAGTATTTGCTTATGTTGATAAAAATTTAAAGTTAGATGTTCGTATTGAGGATGGAAGCGAAGTTACTTACGGAGATATCGTTATGTATGTTGAAGGTCCTTCGCAATCTATCTTAAAAGCAGAAAGAACCGTTTTAAATGCAATGCAACGCATGAGTGCTATAGCAACAAAAACTAGAATGTTTGTCGATTTGATAGCGGGCACAAAAACAAAAATTTTAGATACTCGTAAAACAACACCCGGAATTCGTGTTTTAGAAAAATGGGCTGTTAAAATAGGCGGTGGCGAAAACCATAGATTTGCACTTTATGATATGATTATGTTAAAAGATAATCATATTGATTTTGCTGGAGGCATAACCAAAGCTATAGAAACTACAAAGCAGTATTTAAAAGAAACTGGTAAAGATTTACTTATTATGGTTGAAGCTAGAGATTTATCTGAAGTTCAAGAAATATTGAGTAATGAAGGTGTTTTTAGAATATTACTAGATAATTTTGATTATGAAGACACTAGAAAAGCTGTAAAGCTAATTGGTGATAAATGTTTAACTGAATCTTCTGGTAATATAAACGAAACCACTATTAGACACTATGCAGAGTGTGGTGTAAATTATATTTCTTGTGGTGCTTTAACACATTCTGTTCATAATATGGATTTAAGTTTAAAAGCGATAAAATAATAGTGCTTTTTTCTATCTACATTAATACTTTTTATCATAAGTAAGCATCTTTAAATTCAATAACTTTGCTGTAATTTAAAAATGTAAATTATTAATGTCTGACCACCTAAAAGATAAGCTTGAAAGTATACCGGTAATTAATATTATCGTGCGTTTTTTTAAGCGGTTAAAACTTCCTGGTCTTGAAGGGTTGTCGTTTTATGATTTATTAGTGCTTTATATAACCGGTATCGTAAGAGGGGCATTAACAACTAGAGCTAGTGCTATTGCTTTTAATTTTTTTATGGCGCTATTTCCATTTTTGTTATTCGTTTTAATTATTATTCCTTATGTGCCTATTGATGATTTTAAAATAGAATTTTTACAGTTTTTAGAATCTTTTTTACCCCCTAGTACCTCTGATTTTTTCTTTGAAAATATCTTTGAAAATATTGATCAATCTCAGCGGGGAGGTTTATTATCTTCTGTTTTTTTATTATCAATTCTTTTAATGGCTAATGGAGTAAGTGCCGTTTTTTCTGGTTTTGAAAACTCTTATCATGAGCAATTAACACGAAACGTTTTTAAACAATATCTATTTGCTTTAAGCATAGCTTTAATACTAGCTTTTCTATTAATTATAACCATTATAGTATTAGGTTATATTCAAATTTATGTTGTTCAAGAGTTAATACATGCATTTGAAGATAGAGGGTATGAAGTAGATTCTGAAGGTGTTTTTTGGACTGACGTTGTTAAATATTTATTTTTTGTAGTTATGGTATATATCGCTACAGCAACTTTATATTATTTTGGAACTAGAGAAGGGCGTGCGTCTAAATTCTTTTCTGTTGGCGCCATATTTACTACTTTGTTAATTATACTCACTTCTTATTTGTTCGGGATTTATATAGAAAACTTTGGGCAGTATAATAAGCTTTATGGGTCTATAGGCGCATTATTAATCCTGTTATTTTATTTGTGGCTAAATGCTAATATATTATTATTGGGTTACGAGTTAAATGCATCCCTGCAATTTTTAAAAAAATATCCTAGAGAAACTGAAGATTAGATTGTTGCTTACTCTTCATTTTAATCTAAAATACACTAATTAAGTTTAGTGTTTTTTATTTAATGGTGTTACTTTTGAATTATGCAATTCTTTATAGATGTTATAATTCCCATTCCGCTTAAAAAGCTATTTACTTACAGTATTTCAGCTGCCGAAGCTGGTTTTCTAAAAACAGGTATGCGTGTTGCGGTTCCTTTTGGGAAGTCTAAAATCTACACGGGTATTGTATTTAAAATTCATAATGAAGCACCAACCGCTTACGAACCCAAAGACATTCAGCAAATTTTAGATGACACACCTATTGTAAATGAAATTCAATTACAATTATGGCAATGGATATCAGGTTATTACATGTGTACGCTAGGAGATTTAATGAGAGCTGCCTTACCAAGTGCTTTTATTTTAGAAAGTGAAACCGTAATTACAAAAAACACAAATAAAACTATTGATGAGTCCATTTTAAAAGATGATGAGTTTTTAGTTTATGAAGCGTTGCAGCATCAATCTACTTTAAAGATACATGATATATCTAATATTCTTGATAAAAAGAATGTCCTTTCTGTAATTAAAAGACTTATTGAAAACGAGGCTATTTCTGTTGAAGAAGAAGTTTATGAAAAGTACAAACCTAAATTAGTACGTTATGTAAAATTGCATGCTAATTTTTCATCTGAAGCAACACTTCAAGATTTATTAGAAGCATTAAGTAGGGCGCCAAAACAGCGCGATGTGGTAATGACTTTATTTTCTATTTCGGCAAAAACAAAAAAACCTGTTAAAGTTATAGATTTATCAACTGAAAGTGGCGCATCAACGGCAATCATAAAAACGTTAGTTGATAAAGGTGTTTTAGAAGAATATCATATCCAAACGGATCGGGTTCAATATTCAGGTGAAGAAACAGAGGCTTCAAAACGGTTGAATGACTATCAAAAAACAGCTCTTAAAGAGCTACAAGAATCTTTTAAAAAACATCAGGTTACCTTATTACATGGTGTAACCTCTTCAGGTAAAACAGAAGTATATGTAAAATTAATTGAAGATGTTTTAAATGAAGGCAAACAAGTTTTATACTTACTTCCAGAAATAGCATTAACAGCTCAATTAATTACAAGGCTACAAAATTACTTTGGAGAACAAGTAGCGGTTTTTCATTCTAAATACTCTGCTCATGAGCGTGTTGAGGTTTGGAATAATGTACTGCACAATTCCGCGAAAGCGAAAATAATTTTAGGAGCGCGTTCCTCTATATTTTTACCTTTTAATAATTTAGGATTAATAATTGTTGATGAAGAGCACGAGCAATCTTTCAAGCAATTTGACCCAGCACCACGTTATCATGCTAGAGATACGGCTGTTGTATTAGCACATATGCATCAGGCAAAAACGCTTTTAGGTTCTGCGACACCGAGTCTAGAAAGTTTTTTTAATGCAAAACAAAATAAGTATGGTTTTGTTGAAATTACGAAGCGTTATAATGATGTTTTGATGCCTGATATTGAATTGGTTGATATTAAGGATAAGTTAAAAAAGAAACGCATGAAAGGACATTTTAGTGATCGATTGATTGAAGAAATGACCGAAACGTTACAGAATGGGCATCAAATTATATTATTTCAAAACCGCCGTGGATTTTCTCCTATTGTAGAATGTAAAACTTGTGGGCACTCACCACAATGCCCTAATTGCGATGTGAGTTTAACCTACCATCAATATCGTAATCAATTGCGTTGTCATTATTGTGGCTATAATGCTGCCATGATGCAAGATTGTGAAGCTTGCGGAAGTCAAGATTTAGACAGCAAAGGGTTTGGTACAGAACAAATAGAAGGTGAAGTAAAATTATTATTTCCCGATTATAAAGTAGCCCGAATGGATTTAGACACCACACGCGGAAAATATGGTTACGAAAAAATAATTACGGCTTTAGAGCAACAAGAAATTGATATTTTGGTAGGTACACAAATGTTAACTAAAGGGTTAGATTTTAGACATGTAAAGTTGGTTGGTATTATGAATGCTGATAATATGTTAAACTTTCCAGATTTTAGAGCGCACGAACGTAGTTTTCAACTCATGTTGCAAGTTTCGGGTAGGGCAGGGCGTACTGCGGAGCGAGGTAAAGTACTTATTCAAACGTATAATCCGCATCACAATATTTTGCAACAAGTATCTACTAATAATTATGTGGATATGTTTAATGAGCAAATGAACGACAGGTATAATTTTAAATATCCGCCAGTTTATAAGCAGATAAAAATCACATTAAAGCATAAGGATTATAATAGGGTAGAAACCGCTTCTATTTGGTATGCTAAGTCGTTACGTCAAGTCTTTAAAGAGCATATACTAGGTCCAGAATCGCCACCAATTGCAAGGATTAGAAATCAGTTTCATAAAAATATTTTAGTAAAAATACCTAAGCAACAATCGTTAGCAAAAACAAAAGAAGCCATTATTAAAATTAATAATAGCTTCTTGAGTATAAAAGATTTTCGGTCGGTTAAAGTAATTTTAAATGTCGATAACTTTTAATTTAGTATTGTTTGTTGCGCTTTTAAATATTATTTAAAGCATCAACTAATTGGGTCTTTTTATTTCTACTTAAAGGAATTTCGTAAGCGCCAACTTCAACATTTTTACTGTTGAATCTGTCAATCTTATCGAGATTCACGATATAAGATTTATGAATTCTTAAAAATTTCCCTTCTGGTAATTCAGCTTCAAAAGATTTCATTGTAGAAAGTACTACTAAGCTGTTTTCTTCGGTAACAAGTTTTACATAATCACCAAGAGCTTCAATCCATTTGATGTCCTTAATATAAACTTTACGTTTTTTAAGGTTACTCTTTACAAAAATGTGCTCGCCTTCTTCTTCGTTAAAATCTAAAGTCAGTCTATGCTGCTCCAAAGCTTTTTCTACAGAAGTGTTGAAACGTTCTCTTGTAATGGGTTTATGTAAATAATCGGTAGCGTCGTAATTAAATGCTTTAAAAGCATATTCGGTTTTACCGGTTACAAAAATAATTTGGGGTTTGTTGTTTAATACGTCTAAAAGTTCAAATCCGTTTAGCACTGGCATTTCAATGTCTAAAAAAATTAAGTCAACTTGATGCGTATTTAAACCATTTTTAGTTTCTAAGGCACTATTGTACTCTGCTATTAAGTTAAGAGCGGGGTGATTCTCTACTAACTTAACAATAGAGAGACGTTGTATTGCCGAATCATCTACTACTACACAGTTTAAAGTCATAACATTTATATTATTTCGGTTAAGATATCGACAATAGTACGAATAATTCGGTTAAAAACCAAAAATCATCGTTAAAATGCTTAATTTAACACAATATTAACATTTTTAACAGTATTCTTTTAAGTCTAAAATATAGAGCCTTATTATTGTGTAATATATAGAATTTAATTATTTTTGCAGCCAATTTTTAACAATAAAAACGATTTTTATGAATCATTATGAAACTGTTTTCATCTTAAATCCCGTTTTATCTGAAGATCAGATAAAGGAAACAGTAAAGAAATATGAAGATTTTCTTGTTTCTAACGGCGCTAAGATGGTATCAAAAGAAGATTGGGGGCTAAAAAAATTAGCTTATCCAATTCAAAACAAGAAAAGTGGATTTTATCACTTATTCGAGTACACTGTAGATGGAGAGGTAATCAATCCATTAGAAGTTGAGTTTAAACGTGATGAGCGTTTTATGCGTTATTTAACTGTTGCGTTAGATAAACATGCTATTTCTTGGGCAGAGAGAAGAAGAGTGAAACTAAAACAAAAAGCTTAATTATGTCATCAATAGAACAACAATCAAAAGGAAAAAAAGACGGCGAAATTAGATATTTAACGCCCCTTAATATTGATACAAACAAGGCTAAGAAGTATTGTATGTTTCAAAAGTCTGGAATTAAGTATGTAGATTACAAAGACCCAGATTTTTTAATGCGTTTTATTAACGAGCAAGGTAAAATTTTACCAAGACGTTTAACAGGAACTTCATTAAAGTATCAAAGAAAAGTAGCCGTAGCTGTTAAAAGAGCACGTCACTTAGCTTTAATGCCTTATGTAGCAGATTTATTAAAATAAAATACCGATAACAATGGAACTTATATTAAAACAAGACGTTGAAAATTTAGGATTTAAAGACGATGTTGTAACAGTTAAGAACGGTTATGGTAGAAATTTTTTAATTCCTCAAGGTCAAGCAATATTAGCTACTATTTCTGCAAAGAAAGTTTTGGCTGAAAATTTAAAGCAACGTGCTTTTAAAGAAAAGAAAATAGTTGATGATGCTAACAAAATTGCTGAAGCAATTAAAGCATTAGAAATTAAAATACCTGCAAAAGTTGGTACTGGAGACAAATTATTTGGATCTGTAAACAACATTGATGTTGCAGCTGCTTTAGAAAAAGAAGGACAGTCAATCGATAAAAAATTCATAACAGTAACTACTGTTAAGCGTTTAGGTAAATATGCTGCTGTAGTGCGTTTACACAGAGAAGTATCAGTTGATTTAGAATTTGAAGTTATTGCGCAAGCGTAAACTTTAAAAACACATATTTTAGAAGCCTCAACTTAGTTGGGGCTTTTTTTAGTGAAACTCAATTTTAAAAAGCTTGAAAAGCACATTTAAAATTGTAAGTTGAACTAATCCCGAATTTTTTTCGGGATCTTTTGAATTATATATATGATATTCAAGGTTAAGAGATTTCCATCTTCACGGAAATAAAAAAAATGATTTTTTTATGAAGTACACAAGACTTACAAAAGAACAGTTTGAAGAATTACACCAAGAATTTATTAATTTTTTGGCTACACAATCTATAACTTCAGAGGAGTGGACAAATTTAAAAGCCAATAAACCAGATTTAGCTGAAATGGAATTAGATGTGTTTAGCGATTTAATATGGGAAGGGGCTTTGAATAAGGCTGAATATTTAGAACACTTTGCACCACAACATATGTATTTATTTCATTTAGAAGATGCTAATATGCATGCTATTGTTGTAAATGTTAAGAATGATGATGTTGATATAACGACACAAGAAGGTTATAATTGGTTGCGTGAAAACTTAATGGACGAAAATGTTGAGTTTTTACAAGCTGATAAGGAATATACCGAAGATAAAAACTTAGATAAATTTAAAATGATTGAACAAGGCGCTAGTATTACTAAAGGCGAATTGTATAATTATTTTTATAAACTTATTAATTAGATAACCCTTCCGTATTTTGGTTTTAAGAAACCAAAAGCCATCGTCCCTTTAACGGGAAGGAATTTCTAACAAAGATGTTTTGCGGTATTTTGAGTTTCTCGTTGTTAAGTAATTTAATCGCGTAGAAATTCTCCTCCTTTTTAAAGGAGGAGTGTCACAAAGTGACGAGGTGGTTTTATTAACTTAGTTGTACATTGTAACACTTTTTTAGTAAAAACTGTTTCAATACCATTTTCATTATATATTTTTGTCATTCCTGCGTAGCCAGGAACCCACTTTCAAAGTATTAGTTAATCATTAAAAAGATACCTGCTTTCGCAGGCATAAATATGGCTCAAAAACCAAGTATCCCTAAAGGAACCCGAGATTTTAATCCAGAACAAGTTGCTAAACGAAACTATATTTTTAATACGATTCGTGGTGCTTTTGAAACGTTTGGGTGTCAACCTATTGAAACCCCAAGTTTTGAAAACTCAGATACGTTGATGGGGAAATATGGTGATGAAGGGGATAGATTGATTTTTAAGATTTTGAATTCGGGGGATTATTTATCAAAAGTAAACGAACAGGCTTATAAAGAAAAAGACTCAAACAAGCTTACCTCATCAATCTCGGAGAAGGCGTTGCGTTACGATCTAACAGTCCCTTTTGCACGCTACGTAGTACAACACCAAAACGACATAGAATTCCCATTTAAACGCTACCAGATTCAACCTGTTTGGCGCGCAGATAGGCCGCAAAAAGGACGATTCAGAGAGTTTTTTCAATGTGATGCAGATGTGGTTGGAAGTCAGTCGTTATGGCAAGAGGTTGAGTTTATTCAATTATACGATACGGTATTTTCAGTATTAAAATTAGAAGGCGTCACCATAAAAATTAATAACAGAAAAATACTTTCTGGTATTGCTGAAGTTATTGGTGCAAGTGATAAACTTATAGATTTTACAGTTGCCCTAGATAAACTAGATAAAATTGGCGAGGAGAAGGTGAAAGAAGAAATGCTTTCTAAAGGGATTTCGGAAGCTGGTATTACAAAATTACAACCCTTATTTACACTTTCAGGTTCTTTTGACTCTCAAATTGAAAGTTTAAAAGAGATTCTTAATACTTCCGAAGAAGGACAAAAAGGTATTGAAGAGTTGGATTTTATAAATTCAGCAATTACCGAATTAGGCTTGTCAACTGCAACTTTACAATTGGATGTTACCTTAGCTCGTGGATTAAATTACTATACCGGTGCTATTTTTGAAGTCTCGGCTCCAGAACAGGTAAAAATGGGTTCTATTGGTGGTGGTGGTCGTTATGACGATTTAACTGGCATCTTTGGAATGAAAGATGTAAGTGGTGTTGGTATAAGCTTTGGTTTGGATCGTATTTATTTGGTACTTGAAGAATTAAGTTTATTCCCAGAAACAGTAAATAAAAATGTAGAAGTACTTTTTATAAATTTTGGAGATAAAGAAGCCTTGTTTAGTTTAAAGGCCATTAAACAATTACGATTACAAGGTATAAATGCGGAATTATTCCCTGATGCTGCTAAAATGAAAAAACAAATGAATCACGCTAATAAACGAAACATTCCTTTTGTGGTTTTAGTGGGTGACGAAGAAATGGCTTCAAATACATTCACTTTAAAACATATGGTTTCAGGTAAACAAGATAAAGTATCACTTGAGGCATTAATAAATCAGATAAAATAAAAAAAGTCCCAAACGTCAGTTCAGGACTTGAAGAGTATTTCAGATTTGAAGTATTTTATTTTAAAGTGACTAACTCAAATAATTAATTTAATCTATCAATACTTTTATTGTATTTGTACTAATAATCTTTTAATAGTACAATTTATAGCTTATTTATCAATATGTTATTAAATAACAATTGCTTACGGTGCTAATATACAATTTCACTTGGAATATATGCGATAAAATACATATAAATACGACAAAATACATTATTTGTTAACATTAATGACGTGCTTAAAGTATTTTTCTATAGAAAAGGAATTGGTTTTTTACTAAATTAAGTAGAAAATTTAACTAATTATTTTATTAATACTTTTTTAGAAATCAAACTAAATTCAGTTTCAATTTTTAAAATGTAGTTACCTGTTTTAATTTGGTTGGCATTGTATTCTAAATGATTATTGTTGGTATTAGTTTGAAAATTAAAAAGTGATTGTCCTAAAATGTTATACATTTCTACGGATTCAATTAATCTCGAAGCAGGATTATTTATAACAATTTTGTTTTTTTCATTCGAAAAGAAAACTTCAATCTGTTCGTTTTCATTTTCCTCAGTATCTAATGTATTAGCTTTAGAAAACGCAAGTTCAAAACGATTTAGATGCGCTCCAGCTTCAAGAAAAATATCATATTTACTTTGTCTTAAATCATGATAAATATTAAGTTCTTTATCATGCAAATAAATCTCAAGTTCGTTTGGTGTATGTTCTAATTCATCAATATTAATGCTGTTAAATCCGTCAGTTTTAGTATGAAGACCAAGAGCAATAATGGTTTCTTTATTAATTTGATTTGTACCTTGAATGAGAAACTTTTCATTATTAATTAACCAATACATGTCATCCATTTGCGTGTCAATATATTTGGAATCATAACCCCAATCATATCCAGCAGATGCATTTTCATCTAAAGTAATGAGTAGTTGTCTTTGTAAGTTATTTATAGAATTAAAACCTATTCTTAATTTCATTCTTGCATCATTACTTTTTAAAGCCACATTTTTAGAGGTATTACCTTTGTAGTTTGGTGATATAATAGTATCTATATGGTGTACACGTTGATTATTATTAAATTTAATAGTGCCGTTGGTTTCTGCAGTTGTATAAAAGCCTTGACCAACAGGTATGTATCTACTAGGTATGTCTTCAGAATCTCCTCCTGATAAAATACTATTTCCACTTGTGTTATTTGATGCTGCAGGAACACCTCCTGAAAGGGAAAATGTGGCGTAACCTCCTTGATAATCATTAGCTATATGCGAACCTCCACCCCAATGTTTCCAAAAATAAAGTGTCCCATTAATTGCTCCTGAGCCAGAAGGATTTGATTTATTATCCTCAATAAATTTAATAGCATCTATTACAGACGGGTAGGGGTTGCCAATTAAATAATCGTTACCGGCATATACTGGTAAATTAATAGCGCCATTATTTGGTTTTCCTTGAAGTGTATAATTTTGTTCATCATCAATATCGCCTGAACCCGGACCTTTCATGGTAAATCCTTCGCCAGGTAAAATTTCGCCAGTGCTTCTTACATGTTGCCATGATGAGTAGGTGTCCGTTAAACTATTATTAAACTTCCAAATCCAATAATCTGCGATTGATAAAGGGGTAATTATTCCATCATGACCAGTGGTTAAAAAAGCAATATTAGTAAATATATCTTTTACAGTGTATTTATTATTAATAGTGGAGTTGTTTGTTTTTCCAACTGGAGAAGACCAGTAGTTATAGGTATACTTATCTGCAGTTCCAATTAAATCCTTTTCTAAAATCCCAGAACTAGTGATATCTAGTGTGCTATTCTCTGTTTGAATTAATTGAGATTCTTCTTCTAAATCTAAAATGCCGTTAAGTTTTAAATACCAAGAATTATATAATCCAGAATTTTGCTTGATCTTTAAACTACTCCCTTTTTCAATAATGAGCCCAGTAGTATTTATATTAGTAAAAAACTCAAGATTCCCATTAATTTTAATAATAGCGTGAGCAGGAATACCTTTTGGAATATCCCATACATTACCATAAAGCCAGTTGCTAGCAATACCCCAGTAACCATTACTGGATGATGTTGTAACATAGGGTAGTGGTGCTGTGTAATCTTGATTTTTTTGATAGATAGTCATATTATGCAGTATACCATCTGTTTTGTTATCAGAGCTATCAGGTGTATGTCCTGTATTTAATATGTCCATTTTATAATAGAGTATTAAATCGCTCCATAATAAACCCTCAATATTTTTTGGTATTACTGAGCCACTAACGTTTCCATTATTATTCTCAATTTCTTGATTTATTTGTTGGTGTATTTGGGTTTCAGTTAAAGCTTTATTATAAACTTTACATTCATAAATAGAACCTTCAAAATAATTATTGTCAAATTGCGTATTTCTTCCTATTTCAAAATCATGATCTAAATTCCATTCTGTTGTATCATTAATAGATGTTCCAATTAAAGTGTTGTCTGTATGATTCCAAATAATTTTTCCGTTTAGGTATAGTGTTACAGTTCCTGTTTTATTATCAAATTTTAGGGCTATATGATACCAAAGATTTTCTTCTAGAGTGGCTTCTGGTAAATCAGACGAGCTAATATCTGTACCTATATTAGTTTTAATAAAAGCTTTTATCTGGTTGTTAGAATTTACATAAAGTCTAAAGTTGCGTTGTCCTAAAATTTCACCTCCGTTTGAACCATTGTCCATTTTTATCCAAGACATCATGGTAACTTCAGATTTACCACCTAAGAAAGCTGAACGACTAATGTAATCATCAATACCATCAAAATCTAAAATTTGCGGTGTACAAAAACTAAAATTACCTAAACCAGTAACCTGAAGTTTATTCTTGTTACACGTATCACAATCTTGCCATAAGAAGGATACACTTTTAATATAATTAGAGTCAGAAAAATTAACACCAACAACCGCATTGTTCCCAGTAGCTGAGTTTGAAATTGCATTTACAATTCCCGTGTTATTATCTGAAGTGTAAGTCGGGTGTGGAGAATTGGTAAACTCAGGAAAAATGGTATTCCCATCTTTATCTTTACCTGTAAATGTAAATTTTTCTCCATTCGATTCTCGTTTGGTTATATGGTGTACATCAAACGATAAGGCATATATAGGTTTACTAAATGTTATGGTACAGGTAATTCCATTACCAGAAAATCCTTTAGATAACAAATCTATACCGTTGTATAAGTTACAAGAGTTTTTACCTGTTTTAGGCGTATTACCGCCCCAAAAACCAAAGGTGTTTGTTTCTCCTGTGAATGCTATAGTCACATCAGTTTCAGAGCCATCTACATTAGTATATGTTTTCCATAGTTGCCCTGATTGCCAATAATAATCCTCACTGGTAGGATTCGTTGTCCAATTTAGATTAAAATTTTGTCCACAAGTAGGTTCTGAATGTAGTTGTGCATAAACGCTTAAATTAAGAAGAGTGAGTAATAGGGTACTTATAATAGCGATATTCTTCATAAGATGTTATCTTGTATGGGCTAAATATTAGCTTATAATTATTCAATATACATGCTGTCTTATAATATTAATGATTAAAAGACACTATCCTAAAAAGTGTGTAAGTTCAAAATTTCAGGGTTAAATTATTTATAGTTTAATCCTGTTTTCAAATATAGCTAAAAATTGGTTGAGTATAATTCCCCAATTTCTAACAGGCATTATCCATTTTTTAGTG
>NZ_JAQWOO010000050.1 GCF_029245835.1 Algibacter sp.
TAGTGACAGCATTGGTTTTCTTCATTAGAAAAATAAGTGGAATTATTCATCTAATATACTGAAAATCAATGCTTTAACCTAATTAATCAATGCTTAATTTATTGAAAATCAATGAATTATATTTTTGTCATGTACTAAAATGTAAAAGTCATCTTTTTTAAAAAGTAGGTATATGCTTTCTTGTAAACTAAAACACTTATCTAGCTTTTAGATTTTTTTTAAGATTTTAAGGAAATGATAAAATATGATCATTAAGGGATAATTATTGAGTTACAAACACAGAAAAATTCAATTTTCTTGCGAAAAATATTGATTTAGTGGTTATTAAAGCACTCTCATTTAATGCTAATTACTATTAAAAAATCACACCT
The DNA here is from genome assembly GCF_029245835.1 of Algibacter sp. GTDB lineage: Bacteria > Bacteroidota > Bacteroidia > Flavobacteriales > Flavobacteriaceae > Algibacter_B. Next base: position 372 of record NZ_JAQWOO010000050.1, read on the forward strand.
TTATTAATTAATACAACTAAAACTAAACAATTATGAAAAAACAAATTACTGTGTTATTGAGAAGAAGTTTCTTTCTGGGAATACTTCTCATGTTTATGGGCTTTGACCAAGCTAACGCACAACAAACCATTAATGGAACTGTAGTTGATGACTCTGGTGTTGGCATTCCAGGGGCGAATATCATAATAAAAGGAACATCTCAAGGATCTGTCACAGATTTTGATGGAAACTTTAGTATTTCAGCATCATCAAATGATGTTTTAGAAATCTCTTTTCTAGGATATGTAACACAAACTATTACAGTAGGTAATCAAACAACAATCAATGTAACGCTAGCTGAAGATACTGCAAAACTTGAAACGGTAGTAGTAATTGGTTACGGAACTGCGAAGAAGAGCGACGTAACAGGTGCTGTTTCTCAAGTTTCGGCAAAGTCATTTGAAGACCAACCATTGGTTCGTGTTGAAAATGCATTACAAGGTAGGGCGTCTGGTGTTACCGTTGCAGGTTCGGGTTCGCCAGGAAAAGGAATAAAAGTAAGAATTAGGGGTGTTAACTCTATTACTGGTAACAACGACCCTCTTGTAGTGGTTGATGGTGTTTTTGGAGGAGATTTAAGAACAATAAACCCAAATAACATTGCTTCTATGGAGGTGCTTAAAGATGCATCTGCACTAGCAATATATGGGTCCAGAGGGTCTAACGGTGTTATTTTAGTAACAACTAAAAAAGGTTCAGGTAAAGCCAAAGTAGTTTTTGATCAGTTTATAACAGTATCCAATATTAACAAAAGGATTCCAACTTTAAGTTCTGCTCAATTTGCAACCTTAGAAAATGAAGAATTTATTGCTAACCCAGTTAATGATCCGGCCGACGCTCCTTATTCTGCAGCGCAAATTGAAGCTTTTGAAGCTAGTCCAATAAGGTATCAAGATTTGATGTTTCAAACAGGTTTCACGAACAACACGCAACTTTCTATTAGTGGGAGTACTAATGATAAATTAAGATATTTTTTATCTGGAAACTTTATGGATCAAAAAGGTACACAAATCACTTCTAATTATAGAAGATACTCGTTTAGATCTAACGTAAGTAAAGAATTTAATGATAAATTAAGTGTTACTGCTAATGTGACTGCAAGTAGAGAAATTACAAATAATGACCAAGACGCTTTTAATAGCCCAGACGGTAGTAGTATATTAAGAGCCATGACTTGGGATCCTACTGCTCCTGTAAGAGATGAAAATGGCGACTATATTTTAAGATCTCCTAGAGAAGTTGCAAATAATAACTTTAACCCTATTCGAAGGTTAGAACTAAGTGACCATGAAGTAACTGCGGATCGTTTAAATATTACCTTAAACGGAAAGTACAACTTTACAGATAATATTAGCTATACTTTAGTTACTTCGGTTTCAACATTTCATAGAAATACGGAATCGTTTAGAGTTGAAGGCGATTTTGATGCCACAGGTTTTACCAATATTTCTTACCAAAATAATAATGCCACATCACATCAAGTAAGTAATATTTTAAACTGGAATCAATCATTTAACAAGCATAATTTTGATGTTACCGGTGTTTATGAATTTCAAGGTACACGAGCACTCAATAATGGTTATGCAGTAAATGATTTAAATGTTGGAGGTTTATACCTAGCAGATGAGAGTGCTAATGAAACCTTCTCTAATTCTGGAGATGAATCAGCAATACAATCTTATTTGGGCCGTGCACAATACAACTTTAATAGCTTTCTGTATTTGACAGGGTCTCTAAGAGTTGATGAGTCTTCAAGGTTTTCAAAAGATAACAGAACCGGGTATTTCCCTTCTGGAGCTATTGCAGTAAACTTAGCAAAGTTAGAATTTATTGAAAAATCACCGTTATCATCGCTCAAATTTAGAGCTGGTTGGGGTAAAGTAGGAAACCAAAACATTAATGCAAGCGCTAGGTTTTCACTAAACAATAACTCTGGTCTTTATACAATTGACGGTGAAACTACTAATACAGGATCTGTTCAATCTCAGGAGGGTAATCCAAATTTAACTTGGGAAACAACTACTCAGACTAACATAGGTTTAGATTTTGGTTTTTTAAACGGTCGCATAACAGGATCTATTGACTGGTTTAACAAGGATACTGAAGATTTATTACTTCAAACTATTGTTCCTGGCACCTCTATTATAACCTTCATAAATGCAGGTGAGGTTAATAATAAAGGTATTGACTTTTCAATTGGTGCTGATATCATTCAAAAGGACGATTTTAATTGGAATGCTAGTTTTAATCTTTCTTCTCTTAAAAACAAAGTTACTAAACTTAATGATGGTGCAGATTTTATTGTTGGAAACGCCAGTGGAATTGGTGGTGCTGGAATCAGGCTTAATGTTATAAAAGTGGGAGAACCTCTTGGAACATTTTGGGGTTATGAAGCACAAGGAACATGGAAGACTACTGATAATATACCGGTTGATGGGGATGGGAATTCATTGTTCCAGCCGGGTGATGCAAAATTCAAATTGGATGAAAACAATGAATTAGAATTCAATACTATTGGTAGTGGGCTACCTGACGTAACTTTTGGATTTAATAACACGTTTACTTACAAAAATTGGGATTTAAACATCTTTTTAAATGGTTCATTGGGATTTGATGTATACAACCAAGCTAGAGGTACTATTACTGGAAATGGAGGGAATAGAAGTAACCTTTCGCCAGATGTTTATAACAGATGGACTCCTGAAAACGAAACAGATTTGCCAAGAGCAGGAACTGGGAATGTTTTAAATTCTTCACGTTGGGTTGAAAAAGGTGATTTTGTTAGATTAAGCAACCTTAAATTAGGATATACTTTTGATGACACCCTTATTAGTGGAATAAATAGCCTACAATTATATGCAAGTGGACAAAATGTATTTTTAATAACAGACTACAAAGGCTATGACCCTGAGGTGTCATCATTAGTTCAAGGAGGTGCAAACGAAGATGCAGGTGCAGGAATTGATAGTGGTGCATATCCAAATCCAGTTTCATTCACAATAGGACTTAAAGTTCAGTTTTAAAAAAATCTTTAATTAAAAAAACATGAATATGAATACAATTAATTTTAAAAAAGGATTAAAGGGCACATCTTTATTAGGGCTGTTCTTTTTATTTGCTATTACCGGTGTTACCGTACAAAGTTGTGCGGATTTAGACCCAGATCCAACAGAATTTAACTTACCTCCAGAATCTTTTGGAAGTTTAGAAGAAATGGATAGTGGTATTGGTGGTGTATATAGCCAGGTAACCCTAGCTGCCCGGATGACCACGTTTTATGCACCAGCATGGGCCGGAGACGATATGACCACTCACCGTGCTCTCAATAAGGCAGACTTTAGAGAGTTTGACCAAAGAGCTGTTCTTTCTTCAAACAGTAGATTATTAAGAAACTGGAATGCTATTTTTGATGCTATAAATTCTATTAACGGTGTTTTAGATCGTTCAGAAGGATTGATTGGATTAGAGGCCGTAGATCAAAATTTGTTACAACAGTATATTGGTGAAGCTCATTTTTTAAGAGGTATTTTGTTTTATCAATTAGCACGTGTACATGGAAGAATTCCATTACCATTAACAAAATTCCCTGATCCTAATATTTCTAGATCTTCATTAGAAGAAGTATATCTACAAATTGAATCTGACCTATTACTTGCAGAAGAAAAACTTCCTGCTATATATCCGGGAGTTCCATCTGGAGCATCAAGACCTAATTCAGGTTCTTCTAGAGCATTTTTAGCACGTCTATATATGGATTGGGGAGGTTTCCCGATGAAGGACGCAAGTAAATACACTCAGGCAGCGTCTTCAGCATTACAAGTAATGGAGAACGCAGATAGCCATGGTTTTGGCCTAGTTGATGATTTAGAGGATTTGTGGACATTAGATGGACGTTTTAGCAAGGAATCATTGTATACTATAGCATTCTGTAAACAATGTCCTAACAACGACGTAGGTAATAGAAAATTTAGCAGACTAGGATTACCAGCTGATTTAGGTGGATGGAATGAAACATTTGCAGAAATCAAATTTTTCGAAGATTTTCCTGCTGGCCCTAGAAAAGATGCAACTTATAGGTTAGATCTAGATTGGCAGAGTTTTAATGCTCAAAAAAGCCCTGTTTTCAAAAAAATTACTGGTCCTCCTGGGAATTTAAACCCAGGTGATTTTATTACCGAAAGAAATGACTTTATTATGCGATATGCAGAAATATTATTAATTTATGCTGAAGCATCTGGTCTATCAGGCAATGTAACTTCTAATTCGTGGGAAGCGCTTAATAAAATTCGTCGTAGAGCTGCAGGCCTGCCCTATGCAACTCCAGACCCTAGCGTGGATATCACATCTGGAATTATTGAAGACCTAGCTTTCGAAGAAAGCAAATGGGAATTTGCAGGAGAGTACAAACGATGGTACGATTTAATGCGAAGAGAAAAAGTTAAAGACGTACTTTCTATTAGAGATAACGTTAGTGGTTTAATTCCTGAGCATAACCCTATAATAGGCAGCCTAGAAGCCAGTAATTATCTAGCTCCTATTCCTGCCGATGCGGTTGCTAGAAACCCTTCCTTGGCAGACTAAAAGTTTTATTTTTAAGTTGCTAAAACACGGTAAGAGACATGTATTTCTTGTCGTGTTTTTGTTTTCTTAAAACATACAAATTATTACATTTGTATCTGTACAATTAGAGTTCTTAATATTCTAATAACCATAGCTTACTAGCTTAATATGCCATAATAAAATGAAAACATCGAAAAGCCTTCAAACCTTTAAAAGTTTATTGATTTTAATTACGACATTTTTATTATTGTTCTCTTGTGAAAAAGAACAAAAAAAAAGGCCTAAAAGTGAAGAAACAGTTTCAGAAGACAAGTTGTTTACTTCATTATCTGCAAATAAAACAGGTGTTGGTTTTGTGAATATTTTAGAGGAAACTGTCGATGCAAATTACTTTCAATATAATTATTTGTATATAGGAGGTGGTGTGGCTTCGGGCGATATAAATAATGACGGTTTTGTAGATTTATTTTTTACATCAAATTCTAATCAAAATAAGTTATACTTAAACAAAGGGGGATTTAAGTTTGAGGACATCTCTGAAAAGGCCGGAATCATAAATAAAAAAGGGTTTGATACTGGAGTAACGTTTGTAGATGTCAATAATGATGGTTTTTTAGATATTTATGTATCAAGAGGTGGCTGGATTGATAAGGATAATAGATTCGCAAACCTGCTATACATCAATAATGGAGATTTAACGTTCTCTGAAAAGGCAGAAGAATTAGGGCTTGCAGATTCTAACAGAACCATTCAATCCGTCTTCTTTGATTATGATAATGACAACGATTTAGATGTATACATTTCAAACTCTGCTGATATTGTTAACCGCAATCAAACTGAGGTACTTGATTTGAAAGATATTCAAACGAATCCTGAAACTATTAAACTAAAAGGAAGCGATAAATTATACAATAATGATGGCACTGGCCACTACACGGATGTCACATTAAAAGCGGGAATTATGCCAGAGAGGGCTTTTGGTTTAAATCCTGAAGTGGTAGATTTAAATAATGATGGATGGCTTGATATATATGTGAATAATGATTTTAACATGCCTGATTACGCGTTTTTGAATAATGGAAATGGAACCTTCACCGAAAGTGCCGATAAGGTCGTTAAACACATGTCATTTAACAGTATGGGCGGAGATGTAGCAGACATGAATAATGACGGTTTCTTGGACTTAATGACTCTTGATATGAACCCAAAGGATTATATAAGATCTAAAACTACCATGGGTATGACCTCAATAAGTCAATTTGAAAAAATGACTACAAATGGGTATCACTATCAATATATGCACAATATGTTACAGCTTAATAATGGTAATGGCACGTTTAGTGAGATTTCTAAAATGGCTAATATGGGAGATACAGATTGGAGTTGGGCCATGATTTCAGCAGATTTTGATTTAGATGGACTAAATGATATTTATGTAACCAACGGCGTTTTTAGAGATGTTATTGATAGAGACTCCAATAAAGCCATCGTTGAACAGCTTAAAAAAAATAATAGAAAACCTAGTAAAGAAGATTTCTTAAAATTTGCTAAAATGCTACCTCAGCAAAAATTAACTAATTATTTTTTTAAGAATAATGGCAATCTTACTTTTGAAGACACTTCAACCAAGTGGGTTAACGCTGTACCAACCTTTTCAAATGGTGCTATCTACACTGATTTGGATAATGATGGAGATTTAGATATTGTTATTAGTAATATTAATGACCAGGCGACTATTTTAAAAAACAATGCTAGAGATTTAAATACAGGAAATTTCTTAAAAGTTTCATTCAAAGGACCCGAGGGCAACACATTTGGCATAGGAACACATGTCACTATTATCTTGGAAGATGACACTAAAATGGTACGTCAATTAATAAACTCTAGAGGATTCTTATCTGCTGTTTCAAACAAATTACATTTTGGGATAGGACAAGCTAAAACCATAAAAAAAATTGAAGTCGTTTGGCAAGATGGTAAAACACAAGTACTCCATAATATTGCTGGAAATAAAGAAATAACAATTGAATATAAAGAATCTCAACTTGTAAATGAATCTTCTAATTATGATAAGAAAACATTATTCAAAAGAATTGATTCAAACTATAAGCATATAGACCCTTATTTTAATGATTATAGTCGTCAAGTTTTACTGCCGCACAAAATATCTCAAACGGGGCCAGCCTTAGCAAAAGCTGATGTAAATAATGATGGCATTGAAGATGTTTTTATAGGTGGCGGGCATCTGCAAGCAGGACAGTTACTTTTAGGGCAAAAATCAGGCCTTTTTAAAATCACAAATCATCAAACATTTGCCTTAGACAAACAATTTGAAGATACTGGAGCAACTTTCTTTGATGCTGACAATGATGGAGATCAAGATTTATTTATTGTAAGCGGTAGTTATGAGTTTGACAAAAACCCCAGAATGCTTCAGGATAGACTTTACATAAACAACGGTAAAGGAAAATTTAAAAAAACATCATTACCAAAAATTTACTCAGCAGGATCCGTAGTTGTTTCGGCGGATTATGATAATGATGGTGATATGGATTTATTTGTTGGCGGACGCGTAATTCCTGCAAGATATCCTCATGCTCCTGAAAGTTTATTATTAATAAATAATAACGGATCCTTTAAAAATGAAACCTATAAATTATCTCCTGAATTGCAGAATATTGGAATGGTAACAGATGCTAGCTGGTTTGATATTGATAATGACAACGATTTAGATTTAATTCTAACTGGAGAATGGATGGGTATAGAGGTGTTTCTCAACACCTCAGGCAAACTGGAAAAGACAACTTATTATGAAACATTGAACGATTCCAAAGGCTGGTGGAACAAACTATTAATCGTAGATATAGATGATGATGGCGATAAAGATATTGTAGCTGGTAATTTAGGCCTGAATTATAAGTTTCATGCATCTAAGCAAAAACCATTTCACATTTACACCTCTGATTTTGATTACAACGGAACTGAGGATGTCTTTCTTGCAAAATATTATAATAATAAACAGGTTCCAGTGCGAGGTAAAGGTTGTACTGCACAACAAATGCCTCATTTGAATTCTAAAATAAAATCATATACAGATTTTGCAAATAGAGATATTGAAGGAATTTTAGGTCCTGGAATAAAAAAAGCATTACATTATGAGGCTAATGAATTTAGGTCTGGAATATTTATTAATAAAGGTGATAACAATTTTAACTTTCAGCCATTCGCAAATCAAATTCAACAATCTCCAGTAAATAGTATTTTATATTATGATTTTAACGACGATGGGCATGATGATTTGTTGCTAGCTGGAAATAATTATCAATCAGAAGTTGAAACAACGAGGGCAGATGCTGGTGTTGGAAATATTTTATTGGGAGATAGCAAAGGCAGTTTCACTGCTATAAATCATTTAGAATCAGGCTTTTTTGTAGATAAAGATGTTAGAAATATCGTTTTGGTAAAGATGAAAGAAAAAAAAGTAGTATTTGTAGCAAATAATAACGATAAACACGATGTTTTAAAACTTGACATCCAATGAGTCAGTCTGGTTGAAAAGTGGAGAAAAGCAAGTTAACCAGCGCAAGACACTTGTTTTTTTTGGCAGTGCACCTAATTTTCATCTTCAAAAACATTAATTGGTTGGCAAGCGGCAACGGCATTTGCAGGCTTTACCCATTGTGCATTTTGATTGTCTAAATGTTAGTTCGAGTAATTTTCAATAGGAAAATAGTATCGAAAACAAGCTTTGAAGTGGAAAATTTTATTCTCAATACTAATTTTACTCATAAAAAGAGTAAAATTAGTTAGAATAGATAAATTTCTCTAAAAATACACAACAGGTTTAGTATCCTTAATCACAAATTTAATTTTTAAAACATTGCCCGAGCTTCATGATGGTAATTATGGCGCATAAAGCGTTAATATTAAAAAACCTGTCAATAGCGATAAGTGTTATAGTCTTGGAGCGTATAAAATAGGTATTGATTGTTTTATTAGTAGCCCTAGTTATTCTTAATAAAAAATAATAGCTCTACAACATTTCTGAAAATGCTGATGAATGGTTAAATTTAGCTGAAATACAGACTTCAACACTATTAAAAAACAGCTCAAAAAGGAAATGAAAAATCTTATATATTCCGAGCGGTAGTTATCAGAAATCATAATCTTTACACCTTAATTATTAAAAACTTAAGTCCATTCATTTTCAACGATTTGCCTTTCTAATATTAGAAAAAATTAAAAGTTTTATGGTTATTATTAAAAACAGAATAAAAAATAAGGTGGTTGCAATATTTATGAATTAAGTGTATGTAATAAAATACGTTACCCTCTGCGGGCGTTATTGGTAATTACTGAGTATAAGATGCTAATTTTAAAACTATTTAATAGCCATAAGTGTTCTAATTTTATGAGGAATAATAAATAAATTATACAATGAGAAAATCAATTATGGCAGGCATAGCAATATGCTGTTTTATAGGCATTACAAATGCACAAAAGGTTATTACTTCTCAAGATTTTGAAGCATTAGAAAAAAAAGAAGATATTTTATCTTTAGATAGAGATAAATTTAACACCTGGGGTAAAAGTACATGGACAGTAACCGAAAAGAAAGGAAAAGGATTTAATGATTCAGATAAGTTTGCAACTAGCGGTGATGAAGTAAATGCTACTTTAGTAAAATATAGAAATTTAGAGGTTGGTGAAACTTATGTGTTTAGTGTAGCTGTAAAAATGACGAATGCAGACGTCAATTGGAAAACTAACTACGCCGTTAAAGTATTGTCAGGCAAAGAGGGGGACATGCATTTTTATGTAAATGAGCAATTAAAAGAGCCAAGGCAGGACAAGTGGCAATTGCATGAAGGGGAGTTTACAGTGATAGAAGGTAGAGAAAATATTTGTCTTCAAGTGTACCGATGGGCAGAAGGCGTTAAAATGCACGTAGACAACTTTAAATTAGTTAAAATCTAGTAAAAAATAAATCTTGTTTCTAGTTTACAAAACCCAATTCTGAATAGAATTGGGTTTATTGTAGTATTTATTTTTTGATACTATTTAAAAAAAATATTTTTAAGAGAAAATAATATTCAAAAAGCTAGAATTAAATAAATGGCAACCTGCACGAAATCGAAATTACAGTTTTTAAGAAAATATAATGTGTGTATTCAAATTTGCAGTTATTCACCTGATATTATAATGTAGTTAAACCACTTTAAATTAGTTAAGAAGTAAAAAAGACTGAAATTCCTTTTTAATTTAAACTACATATTATTCATTAAATTGAACTTCCTGATTGATAAAAAATATCTTACAACTATTACCATACTTTTAACTCCATTTTATCAAATGCTTTCTCATTTATTTATGGTTAATTAGTGAGAGTTATTAGGTAATTAATGGTTGTTAAATATGCTGGAACAGATGTAATTTAGTGAGATATTAATCCATTAAATTTTAATAAAAATGAAAAAATTCTACTTTTTAGCTTTTATAGCTTTATTCTCGTTTGCTTTAAATGCGCAATCAATTGTTTATTCGGATGGTTTTGAACCTTCTGATTTTGCTTATGTTGACGGTGCTGATTTGGTAGGTGTTAACAACTGGCAGGTTTTTAATGCAGCGTATATTGCAAAATCTATAAATAATATTGGTAATGGAGCGGATGCTTCAGACTGGTATGGTGAAATATCCACTGGAGGTTTTACTCAGGTTCAAAAAGTTTTCGGACTTGTAGCTGGACAAACTTATGAGTTTAAACTTGATGTAAAACGTACCAACGGTAATGATGCAGAATCCCAAATACAGGTTTTTGAACTTGGAACAAACACTACGTTAATTACTGAATCAAATCCAGCTATGACAAATGATTGGGCGGAAAAATTAGTAACGTTTACAGCGAACGCATCTGTTAATCATGGCTTTAGATTAAGACAAACTGGAACTTCATTTATACAATTCGATAATATGGAGATAACATGTACATCTTGTCCCCCTTTATCAGTTAATGATAATGATGCGTTTGAGTTTAGTGCGTATCCAAACCCAGTAAAAGATGTTTTGAAATTTAAGGTACAAGAACCAATAGTTTCAGCCAAAGCTTTTGATATCCTAGGTAAGGAAGTATTAAGTATACAGCAACCTAGAGAAAGTATTAACGTATCAAGCTTAAGTAAAGGTTTATACGTTTTAAAGCTTGAAGCTGAAAATGGTGCTCAGGTTACAAGAAAAATAATTAAAGAATAAGAATTGTTAGTTAGTTACTTATTTATAATCCTCAACTATATTTAAAAAATGAGTTGAGGATTTTTTTTGCCTATAATAAAGATCATAAGTTTAAGATTTTGTGTTGCCAACCAAAATATAACGGTACAACCTCTAAATAATTAATTAAACTAATTAGTTAATAAATGATTGTCTTTAGGTAATATCTGAAGTAGCTAGATACTTCGAATTAACTATTTTTATTCTATAAAGATATAGCTTACATTGCGTTTATTTTTTAAAAATTGCTGGCAATAAATTTGTAAACACCAATATATGTTTAGAGTCAGATTGATTTTTAAGAGAAATAAATAAAATAAAATAGAAGTGATTAATAGCAAATTATTTCCAGTACTAAGGGAGTCTTAATATTTGCGAGTTTTTTTCTGAGACATTGTTTATTAGTTTATCTTATTTAAAATTTTTTTAGAAATGAATAAATTATCAAATAGTATTCAAAAACAGCCGCTATATAAATATAGAGACTCCTTTAATTATTTTTTTTTTAGAGCTTCTATTCAATATAGAATAGAAGCTCTTTTTTGACTTTAAAAACAACTAAATAGTATAGCATGTATAAACATATTGTATTTTGGAAATTAAAGGAACAGGCTAACGGCATGTCAAAGCAAGAATTAGCTACAGAAGTTAAAAGACGATTAGATGAATTACCAGCTCATATTCCAGAAATCGTGTCGTACGAAACAGGAATTAACATAGGTGATTACGGCGCATCATTTTTTGATGTAAGTGTCATAGGGGTCTATAAAAATAAAGATACCTTCTGGGATTATACAAAATACCCTATTCACGATGCCGTTGTTGCTTACATTCAGTCTGTTCAGGAAGATGAGCAAATTGTGGATTATGATTTATAATCCAATACTGAAACAATTTAGATGGGTTTATGAGACTTTTTGTCGTAGCTACATTAAAAAAAAAAGATGTGCTTTGATGCCATTAATCATTTTATAACTAAGAATTATTTTTAGTTATACAACCTTTAAAAATATGAAGATAACAAAAATTGAAACCTTCGTCTTAAAAGATACTTTATCAAAAAGCTTTTTCTTTTCACAATGGGAATATTCAGAACGCTGTATTTGTGTAGTAAAGGTTACGGCATCAAATGGTACCTATGGTTGGGGAGAGGGCTATGGTCCAGCTACCGTTTTAGAAGCGGGAATAAAAATGCTAGAACCCATGGTGATAGGCCATAACCCCTTGGAAAATGAAGTTATATGGAATAATATGTATCGCAAAACCTTAGATTTTGCAAGACGTGGTACACTCGTGGCTTCTATAAGCGCTATTGATATTGCTATTTGGGATCTTAAAGGGAAAATTTTGGGATTGCCAATTTCTACATTGTTAGGCGGAGCGCATAGAGATAAAGTAAAGCCCTATGCTACCGGTTTGTATTTTACCTGTAAAACAAATCCATCTAAAGATTTTGAAAAAGAAGCTGCGCAATATATAGCTCAAGGTTTTAAGGCCATCAAGATGAAAGTTGGTTTAGGTATTAAAGAGGATTATAAGCATGTAAAAAAAATGCGCGAAATTATAGGTGATGATATTGAGCTTATGGTAGACTCCAATCATGCTTATAGTTTTAGAGAGGCCGTTCAATTAGCTAAAAAAATAGAACCCTTTGATATTAGTTGGTTTGAAGAACCGTTATCACCAGAATTTTATGAACAATATAGCGAGTTAAGAACAAAAACGAGCATCCCAATATCTGGAGGTGAATGTGAGTATTTACGTTTTGGCTTTCATCAATTACTACGAACTAAATCGGTAGATATTATTCAACCAGACATTTGTGCATGTGGCGGTATAACTGAGGCTAAACGAATTGCAGCATTAGCAAGTACCTATGGTATAGATGTCATTCCACATACTTGGGGCACTGCTATAGGACTGCATGTAGCACTTCATTTTATTTCTAATTTAGAATCGGTACCAGGTAGAATGATGAAACCTGACTTTTTAATGGAATATGATCAAACTGAAAATGCACTTCGTGATAAACTATCCTATCCTGTAATAGAAATGAAAGACGGTATGATTGAAGTGCCTAATAGACCAGGACTTGGAATTGATATAGATGAAGCAGTTTTAGAAAGATATACGATTTCTAAGACAGTATTGAAAAAATCCTTAATATAGAAAATACTATAACGACCATGCAAACAGAACATTTTGGGTATAAAAAATTATACATTAACGGAGAATTAGTTGATGCCGTAAGTGGAGAAAAAGAAGATGTAATTTGTCCTGCCACCGGTAAGGCCATTGCACAAATTGCGAAAGCAGGAAAAGCAGATGCTGAAAAGGCCTTATTATCTGCAGAAGCAGGCTTTAAATTTTGGTCCAAGCTATCTTTAGCAGAAAGAACAAGTTGGATGCATAAATTACGTGTGGCAATTTTAGAAAAAGCACATGAATTACGAACCGCTATGGTACACGAAATGGGTAAAACTTATGCTGGTGCTTTAGAGGATATTGAGGCCGTTACAAATGCCTTGGAATGGTATCCAGCTGCCATGAAAAACTTGCGAGAAGAACAAATTCCAGATTACGAAAACACCCATACTCATAAAATGATTTCTAAACCAGCTGGAGTTGCAGTTGCGTATTTGGCTTGGAATTTTCCACTGCTAAATGTTGGTTTTAAATTAGGACCAGCATTGGCTGCAGGTTGTTCTTTAATTATTAAACCTTCTACATTATCACCCTTATCAACCTATATGATTGGTGAAATTTTGCATGATATTAATTTTCCAGCGGGGGTTGTAAATATTTTAGCAGGCTCAAGTAGTGAGGTGGCAACACCAATGACCACGAGTAAAATTCCTGCGGTTTTAACCATGATTGGTTCTACAGCAACCGGGCAAAAAGTAATTGCAGATAGTACCACTTCTATAAAGAAATTGGGGATGGAATTAGGAGGCAATGCACCGTTTATAGTGTTTGATGATGCCGATTTTGATACCGCTTTAAATTTAGCCATTGGATTAAAATTTGGAAATTCAGGGCAGATTTGTGTCGCTGCCAATAGAATATTCGTTCATAAAAGTATCTATGATAAATTCTTAAAGACCTATGTGAAAAAGGCTTCGGAATTAAAGTTAGGTTTTGGTACTAAAGACCACCCAGATGTATTTATGGGGCCTGTGGTTACACGTTCAGATAGAGATAGAATGTTAGATTTAGTGGCAGACGCAATAAGTAAAGGCGGTACTCTAGAATATGGAGGTAACATTCCAGAAGGTTTTCCGGAAGCAGGTAATTGGATAGAACCTACAGTCGTCTCTGGTATGACTCCAGATATGGATTTGTTTAGAAAGGAAACCTTTGGACCTGTAGCAGGGATTATGAGTTTTGATACTGATGATGAGGTTTTAGAATTGGCAAATGATACCGAATACGGTTTAGCGTCCTATATTTTCACCAATAACCACAAAAGAATTGAACGATTTACTGAAGAATTACAGTTTGGTGAAATTCAAATTAATGGTGTAAAATATGCTATCTATCTTCCTCATGGCGGTATAAAAAATAGTGGTATTGGTCATGATTGTTCGCACTTAGCCTTAGACGACTATTTAGTTAAAAAAAGAATTTCAACTGCGATTGTATAACATGAAAAGAAACGCTATTAAAGATACGTTACTAAAAGGCAAAACCGTTTTTGGGCCTTTTTGTAAAATCCAAGATCCAACCATGATTGAAATCGCTGCATTGGCAGGATTTGATTTTGTGATTTTAGATATGGAACATGGTCCTTTTAGTATAGAGTCTGTTCAAAATTTAATTAGAGCTGCAGAAGCAAAAGGCATTACACCTATTGTTAGAGTTACAGAAAATTCCGATTCTTTAATACTTAGAACCTTGGATGTAGGCGCAAAATGCATTCAAGTGCCACAAATATCTTCTAAAAAAGATGCTGAGTATGTTGTAAAAGCCTCTAAATTTTATCCAAACGGAGAAAGAGGCATGTGTCGTTATGTAAGAGCTGCAGAGTATACCAACATAGACGCTAATACCCATTTTTCTAGTGCAAATAATCAAGTAATTACAATCATACATATAGAAGGTTTAGAAGGAATAGAAAATCTTTCTGAAATACTTTCGGTGGAGGGAATAGATGTGATTTTTCTAGGTCCTTACGATCTTTCTCAATCATGTGGCGTGCCTGGGCAAGTGCATCATGAAAAAGTAATAACAAAAATGAAAGATGCTGTAGCTTTAGCAAAAGCACATGGAAAGTTTGTAGGAACCTTTACAGAATCTGTAGAAGATGCTAAGCAATGGCAAAATATTGGCGTACAATATATTGCATATGCAGTAGATGTTGGATTGGTAATGAACGCATATAAAACAATTACAAATAAAATAAAGAACTAAATTTTTATATATGGATACTATGTTTTTTCCTTTTCTTTTAATCATTTTTGCTAGTATTTTTCAAGGCTCTTTCGGACTAGGTATGAAATACATGGCCCCCTTAAAATGGGAGTCGTGGTGGCTTGTTCACGCTACTATAGCAATGATTATTATACCAATGGCCTGGGCTTTTATAGTCGTGCCAGACTTAGGACAAGTTTTAAGTACCTCGTTTACAGATCCTTCTATGCAAAGTGTTGTTTATCTTGCGATGTTATTTGGTTTTCTTTGGGGTATTGGAGGCATATTATTTGGCGTAAGTGTGCCGTATATTGGTTTATCATTAACCATGGGTATTGTTATGGGGCTGGCTGGTTCAGTTGGTGCTTTAATTCCTTTACTGCAAATGGAAAATGCAACATCAACCCCGCAGTTCCCTTATGTTATAGCAGGACTAGCAATAACACTTGTGGGTGTTGCTATTACAGCTAAAGCTGGGATTGACAAAGACAAAATGACCACTCAAGCATCAGGAGAAAAATCTAATATTGTAAAAGGTATTTTAATAGCCGTTGCCTGTGGTGTTTTATCGGCACTACTAAATGTTGGTTTTGTAAATGCAGCGCCCATTGCAAAATTGGCAGAAGAGATGGGAGCCATTGATAGAAATGCCAGTTTAGCAGCTTGGGTTGTGGTACTAATTGGAGCCTTTATAATGAATGCAGGGTATGCGATCTTTTTATTATTTAAAAATAAGTCTTGGAGTAATTTTAAAATCAAAGGCTCTAAAAAAGCATATAGATGGGCTATCCTAGCTAGTATATTTTGGTTTGGAGCTCTTGGAGTTTATGGTCAAGGCGCTGCATTAATAGGACCTATTGGTGGAGTTATTGGATGGCCCATGTTATTAGGTTTATCCTTAATTGTGAGCAATTTCTGGGCTTATAGAGCTGGCGAATGGAAAGGCGCTAAAAAACCATTTAATTTACTTCTAGTGGGGCTAATAGTTTTAATAGGAGCAAGTATAATTCTAGGTTATTCTAATACTGTCGGATAAAAATTATTTTAATTATTAAAAAGTTTAGGCTGTTCATCTTTATGAATGGGGGATGAGCTAAATTTTATAATAATTACAACTAAATCCTATTTGTTGTTGATTAAAACACCTTAAAAATAGACTTTTTTTATCAGAGGAATCTTGCTTTAAATTAATCTTGCTTGCTTGATTTATTTAATAACATGTATCTGCTTTTGTATTCACTGGCTGATACATGTTTTAAATTTTTAAAGATTCTGTTAAAAGTAGAGAACGAATTGAAACCAGTATCATAACAAATTTCAGAAATACTTCTTTCGCCATTAATTAGCATCTGACAGGCTTTATTTATTCTAAATTCTCGAATAAATTGAAATACCGTTTTTCCTGTTCTGCTCTTAAAATAGCGACAAAAAGAATTTGTTGTCATATGTGCAACAGCGGCTAAATCATCTAAAGAAATGTCATTCGTATAATTCTCAGTAATATAATCTATCACTTTCTGGGTTCTATCTTCTCCTTTAGTTGAATTTTTTAATGAAAAATGTTCACTTGATAAATGTTGAAAATCCACCTCAGTAGATAGCGATTTTAAAATAGCAAGTAAATTAATAATTCGGCTTGCTCCTTCACTTTTAGTTAACTGAATTAACTGTTCGCTTAACTTATCAACAACATCTTGCGAAAAAATAAGACCTCTAGCTGAGCGTTTTAAGAAATTTAAAATACCACTAAATTCAGGTAATAAATAAATATTAGAACCTTTAAAAGCACTATTAAATTTAATGACTATATAGTCAACAAGTTCAGTTCCATCTTTTTCTTCATTTTTAAATAAATGCGGAACCCCACTTCCAATAAAAACGAGTTGGCCATCATGAAAATGATCCATATGATCTCCTACTATTCGAATGCCATTACCCTTAATAGTGAACATCAATTCATATTCTTCATGATAATGCCAATGACCTCCAAAATATGGTATTGTTTTTCGTTCTGAATAAAACGATTGTGATTCTGGTATAACCGATGGTAAATATTTTAATTCCAATTTTTTTTTATGAATATAAGAAATTTATATGTTTTATATAAAAATCAAAGCTAATATTTTATTACGCGCTATAAAATAACAAAGAGTCTAACTATTAATTTATCGAGTTTAATTAAAAAAATGGTATGCACTAACGAACACCAAGCAAATAAAGGATGCCTACAGCAATTAATCCAGATAGTCCCATGACTAATGATTGAAGTGTATATGTTTTATATAAAACATGGATAGGAATGTTATGTAATCTGTTTAACAACCAGAAGAAGCTTGAATTAGCATGAAAAACACAAAATGAGCCAGAACCAATTAATGCAGCCATTATTTCTGGAGAATAGGGCATTAATGATGACATACTTCCTAAAATAGATGCCGCACCAATTAAGGAAACTGTAATAGACCCCGTTGCACTTGTTAAAACTGCCGCTAACAAAAAAGGAAGTAAAAACCCAAGAAAAGGCAATGCTGAAAAATAGGTTCCTAATGATTCTTGTACTCCAGATTCTCTAATAATAGAACCAAAAGCCCCTCCAGCACCAGTAATCATGATAATTAAAGCCGATTTTATAATAGCCGCTTCTGCCAATTTATTAATATGCGCTTTCTTATGACCAAAAATATAATCGACAGCGGCAATACATGCTCCAATCATAACAGCAACCATAGGAATACTTAAAAATGAAAATAACTTACCAACAATTGTATCATTTGAATCTAAAAAAGCACCAATTCCCATTAGAATTATAGGTACTATAATTGGCATTAAGTCTAATAATATGGAACCTTTCCTTAATGACAAATCGTGCATAGCATCTAGTCTTTTAACTTCAACATCTTGTTGTCTATCAAAATCTAAAATAAACTTTTTACAAAAATGTTTAGCCCACAACACGCCACCAGCAACTACAAATATAGCCACGAATGAGTTAATCAAGAGCAAGCGTCCAATATTCGCATTCAATAAAGAGGCTACCGCTATGGGACCAGGGGTGGGTGGCATAAGTGTATGAGATACCGTGAGTCCTGCTGCTAAAGATAAGCCTACAACGAGTACAGGTGTTTTACTTTTTTTTGATAAGGCTTCAACTACGGGCTGAAAAAGAATATAGGCTACATCAACAAAAACCGGAATAGATACTATATATCCGGTAATCCCCATAGCCCATGGAATTTTCTTCTGACCAACTAATTTTAAAATTTTTTCGGATATTCTAACACCACCTCCTGTTTCATTTAATACTTCACCTATAAATGCGCCAAAAATAACAACAATAGCAATCCATTTGAGCGTATTACTAAACCCATTTAATAAGACATCTATCGTTTGTTGGCCATCAAAACCAACTAAAAAACCTAAAAGTATCGCTGCCCATAGCAATGCAAAAAACGGATGTAGTTTCCACTTTGAAATAGAAAAGATGAGCAGAATTAGAATGACTATTATAGCCGATAAATTGAATATCATAAACCCTTACTGTATACTAAAGCTATTGGTTGAAGTAAATATTAGTTACAAATTACAACAATAATAAAATTATTTTATTTTGATAATTGTTGAAGCAATTGATTTTTTAAATCTTTTTTTATCTTTTTGTGTTTTTTATCATCTGCTACATTATGCCATTCATAAGCATCATTTTTATGGTTATAGAGTTCTTCTGAACCATTCGCATATAACGTATATCTAAAATCTTTAGACCTTACAGATACATGTTGATCCTCAGGCTCTTTAGATTTCCAACTTGAAATGATTGTTAATGCCACATCTGGTCCTGACCAAGATTTAGCTTCTGGGTTTTCAAGAAAGGGTTTCAAACTAAAACCATCTAATTTCGCCCCTTTTTCATTAATTAAAGTAGGGCCTTGAAGATTACATAAGTCTTTTAATGTTGGAAATACATCTACCAAACTCACAGGATGATCAACGGTCATTCCAGCATTTTTAGAATAATTAGAATGCTTGATAATCAGTGGCACATGTGTAGATTCTTCCCAAAGGCTGTATTTAAACAAATAGTCTTTTTCCCCTAAATTATAACCATGGTCACCAAAAAGCATCACCATGGTATTGTCTTTAAACGAGCTGACCTCTAATGCTTTTAAAGTTTCACCAACCATATCATCTGCAAAAGCAATACTAGCTAAATAGGCTTGAACATACACTTGTAGGGCTTTCTCCTTTGACGCATAACTTGAAGACGTTGTTAAGGTTCTAAAAGCTGTTCTTCCTCTTGTTTCATTTGTGGTATTTTCATCTAATTTGGTGTCTTCCTTGTCATTTTCCAAAAGTACTGGAATTTTTACGCTATCTAGAGGAAACATATCAAAGTATTTCTGAGGAACTACCAATGGTGTGTGAGGCCGAATAAAACCAACCGCCATAAAAAATGGTTTTGAAGTATTGTCATTTTCAAGATCAGCCAATTTATTTTTATACCAAGCTACACTTTTTTCATCGGTCATTAAATCTCTGTTATCATCTGTGATGTATTTAAACGGAGCGTTGATTTTCCAATTTGTGTTGTACCATCCATTATAGCCAGGTGCGTCTGCAGTTTTAGGAATATTAGGAACGTTTTTAAGCGATGTAAACGTCGCATCTAAAGCACCTAACACTCCCATTTCTGTTGGACATAAAGGGTGCTGGACAGCTTTTTTTCCGTTATATGCCATAGGGCCATAATCTGCAACAGCACCCATTTCATCCCAAACTCCTTTTTTACTTCTATGAAATACCTTGCCTGTTTGATAAGTACTATAACCATTTTCGCGGAAGTGTTCTGGTAGCGATTTTGAATTCATCGAGATTTCATTCTTTTGCCAGTCTCCAAACCCCCAATTTCCAGAAGTAGAAGGTAAAATACCTGTCATAAAACTTGCTCTAGATGGCGAGCAAACGGGTACATTGCTATGCGCATTTGTAAACAAAACCCCTTCTTTGGCTAATTTGTCAATATGGGGTGTTTTCGCTTGCGGATGACCTCCCATTACACCTACATAATCATTTAAATCATCGAGAACAATCATCAATACATTTGTTTTTTCCTGAGCAAAACTGAATGTTGTGATCAAGATACATAGACAAATTATAGATGTTTTTATTTTTATTTTCATTTCCATTTTCTTAATTTTTTAATCGATACGAATATAAATTATAATTAGTTGCTCTAAAATATTTTAGCATTTCATAAAACGGGGTATCCATTTCGGAAACCAATCCGCAATTGGCATTTTCGCCAACTACACTTCTACCTGCTGTGGTTGAGTTCCCCCACATAAACCAGTGTGCACCTACGCAATTAGAATCTCTTAAACCACTTTCAATAAAATTCTGATATTTCTCACCACGGTTACGTTGGTCTGAAGCATGACCTAAACCTGGATAAAATTTACCACTGTCTAATGCCCCAAAATTAAATTCTGAAATCAGATAAGGTTTGTCAAAAGTACCTTTACCAGGATACTCGAAATCTGTAAGTTCATTGTCATATTGGTTAAAAGAAATAATGTCTAAATATTGAGCTCCAATAGGCACATTATACTTGTTTCTATGTTCGCCATCGACATGCCATCTACAACCTAAATATAAATTTCCAGGAGATAATTCTACAATGGCTTTTTTTATGGTTTTAAAATAAATATGAGACAATTTTTCATAGAATAGAATATTTGCTTCTTCGATATTTTCGACTTTTAGCTTTGTTCTGTTGTTTAATAAATCATCCCAACTTTTAAAACTAGATACTGTTTTTTGATTAAAGATTTCTATGGTTTTTAATTCCTCTTTAAGAATGTCTATTAAAGCACGCTTGCCATAACTTGCAGCTGGATTCATCAAGGTTTTTTGAGCCATAGTATTAGGCTCGTACCAATGCATTTCGTTATCCACAAAATACCCAAAAAAGTAAGGGTCTTTATTTAATTTATATGCTTTTGATTGAATTTTATTTCTAACACTTTTTTCCCATTTCGGATTGAATACATCGGGAAATTTTTCATTCAACTTAATATCTAAAGTACCTACATAAGTTGCATAAGGTATACGCTGATCCTCCGCATATTTCCCTACATTCTCATCAGACCAAGATCCAAACGTATTTAATCCCCAGCTTTTTGCGCGCTCTAAGCTTTTTTCTGTATAAGCATATTGGTCAAAAGAGCCATATTTTTTTACGATAGTTGCTTGACCAAAACTGTACTCATTATTTTTATAAAACTTACCGTAAATAGGATCAGATTGTTTAGGTAATTCATCAAAAAAATGTTCACGATTTTTATAAGGTGTATTCACTCCTAATTTGCCTGCAGAATTTACCCCACTAGACCAAAAAAGGGCACCACTAGGATCAACAATCCACCATTTACCATCTAACTTTTCAACTCTAAAATGTCCTGTTGCCTTATACTTAGGTCCGTTTTTAAATCCTCCATATTCATTCCATTCGCTAGAACCTGTATAGGATGCTAAATCTTTCTTTTCTTTTTTTATCTCCTCTTTCAGTTGTTTGTCATTTGTGATTTTACCATCCCAAGTGGCATATTTATACTGTCCATATTTATCAATGAAAGGAAAAAAACTAGCTGCATCTTCTAAATATTTTTTAGGTTTAGAAGGATTTTGTGTTTGAATAGAAATTAAAGTAAGTGATTTACTTTCTTGTGAAGCCGGAAACTTTAATTGAATTTGATTCGTCAATTTTAAATCGAATGATCTAGCAAAAGAAATGCCATCTGGCATCCCTCTCATATTCGGGAAATCTTCATGCATTTTAGGGTAATTCTTTTTACGGGTTGAATAATCTGGAAGTAAAAGAGTATTAAATATTCTTGTTTCTCCAGGTTGAATCCAACCAATACTCCAAAGTGGTTTGCTCCACTTACTATTTTGCTTTTTTCCTGAAATATAAGGGTCAAAACGAACGGTTTCTTTCCCGTTATTTTTAATAGTATAGGTTACATAAATCCAATTAGTTAAATCCCAATCTCCTTTAATCGTAAGTGCACTTTCAATATCTGGTGCGATGGTTAATGATAACCCACTCTCTAAATTTTCTGCAGTAATATTTTTAAGTTGCACATCATTTGATGTATATGTTTTGGTAAAGTCGAAATTGATAGTAGTCTCTTTATTTGGATCTTCTTGCGAGATGACAATATTTGAAATAAGAACTAAAAAACTAGCTAATAAGAAGCCGTTTTTTAAAGTTTGTAAAGCGCTGTTTAATGTCTTCATATTTAATTAATTCTATTGTTATATAGGTTTTTTGCCGAATTTTTTACAGCGTCCACAAATTTCTGGTAGGGTTGGTCTGTGACGTTAACAATACCAATTCTAAAATTTTCACCATCTTGTCCGCGACCAGTTGCTGGTTGGTCACACCATTGAAACCAGTGTGCACCAATAAAATTTGGGTGTTTTGAAGCTTCTAAGATATACTGTTCATATAAGGCTGCTTGGTTAGCTTCATCGTAAGCACTTCTTAAACCTGTTCCCCAAACCCCATGAGATCCAGTTCCAAAATGAAACTCTCCTATAATGGCGGGTTTATCTATTTCCGAGTGAATTTTAAAATCTTTAGCGTCGTATTCGTAGATATTAAAACTTATAACATCACAATATCTTGAAGCTGCTTTTTGTACTACTGAGTTGTATTTTACTTCCTCATGAAAGCGACTTCCAAAATACAAGTGGTTAGGAAGTGTATTCTTTATAACTTCTGCAACTGTTTTAAAATACGTATCTGCAAATAAATCTAAATAGGCCATCATATCTTGTTGAAATGTCTTTTCATAGGATTGCTTGTTAGAGCCATTTATTTTTTGAAAGGATGAAAAATCACTTCCCCAGGAAGTATTTAAATTTTCTATGGATGAATATTTATCCTTTAAAAAAGTTTCCAGAGCTTTTCTAGCTGGAACTGATTTTTTCAGTTCTAACACCTGAAATGGAATCTCGAGTTCTCCTTTCCAATGCAATTCATTATTCACAAAAACACCTAGTAACCAAGGATTATCCTTATGTTTAACCAACCATTTTGCTCTCATTAATAAATCGTTCTTAAAATCTTGAGAAAAAGGATCTACCATTTTTGCGATGTTACCAACACCTTGCTTATTTGGATGTATAATGAGTGTATATGGGTGGTCTTTTTGAATCGAAGCATCAGACCAAGCACCGGAGGTATTGAATCCCCAAGATTTCATGCGTCCAAGTGTTACTTGTGCATGTTTGTTTTGCCATGCTTTGCCATACTTTCGTTTTAAATTTAAATTGTAAAAATTAATCGTCTGATTTTCAAAAAATAATTTATTTTCTTCTGAAACCGCTTGTTTTCGTTCCGTTTTTAACTTTGGAAATAAAGTGGTTCTACTTGCTGTAGACGTACTCGAACCACGTCCAGATCCAGTAATTCCCTGCGACCAAAACAAATGACCCTCTGGGTCAACAAACCACCATTTTCCATTATGCTTTTTTGTGTAGAAAAATCCTGTTGCTTTAAATTTGGGACTATTTTTAAAACCCCCATATTTAGTCAAGTGAGTTTCAAATTTTTCCTTAGAATACGTTTTAAAATCCTTAACGCCAAACGACTTAAGGGGCTTTATCTGGTTTAATTTACTATCCCAATTGTCCGAAACATATTGTCCCATTTCATCCAATATTGGAAGCTTTTGATTTTGAAAATCTTTATTGGCGAATTCTAAATTTTTGTATCCAAAAGGGGTTTTGATAAAAATTGTATCTGTCTCAGTTAATGATTGATTACTTGATATTTTGATTTGTACTGACTTTATTTTTTTTAAGTCGAATGCATTCCAATGCCTAACATAGCCACCTGGTAATCCTCTAACTTTTGAAAAATTGGACGTCCAACTTGACGTATCCGGAAGTTTCATTCTGTTTAAGATGAGTTTTTTTATTTCATTTTTATTTTTTGAAACAAAAAATCGTCCTTGATTTACATGTCTTTTTTGAGGACCTTGATAGCTGATATCAACAATTAATCTTTTGTTACTTTTATTGATGATATCAAAAGCCATGTAGGTAAACTCAGAGAGATCTAGGTGACAATTTTTATAACTAAAAATAATTTCATTAGCATTGTGCGATACATCTAAACGATAGGTTTTATCTTGATTTGTATCTAACTTACAAACATTTATTGTTTGCGCTAACAATGTGTTTGAAAATAAACCAATAAGTAAGATAATAGAAAATATTCTAGTCATGTGTTTATATTTTTTTAGTCTTTGTTTGTCCACCAAATATCTTCGCTAAGAGTTGGAAATACGCGATCTTTCATTTGATCGTTCCAAATATTCCATTCCTTTAAAAGTATATTATGAAGTTCTTTTTTTGATAATTGTATATTTGTTTTTTCAGAAATATCTTTAGAAATATCAAATAATTTAGGTTTATTTTTTTGTTGCTGAGTATTAGAAACCAATTTGTAATTTCCTTGTCTAATGGCCATGGCATTTTGTTCCCATTTTCTCCAAAATAACATGTCATGAGGTTTGCTTTTGTTTTTACCCGTTAAAAATGGAATAAGATTTACCCCATCTAATGGACGGTCTTTATTAATTTTAATATCATTTTGGGCAACAATAGTTGCCATAATATCTAAAGAAGAAACAGGATGTGTGTACGTTTGATTTTCTGGTATTACGCCTTTCCATCGCATTGCAAATGGTACTCGTATACCACCTTCAAAAAGATCTGATTTTCCACCTTTTAACAAACCATTATCAGATGCGTTTTTTTGTTCTGGACCGCCATTGTCAGATAAAAAAACTACAATGGTGTTTTCATCAATACCATTTTTTTTAAGCGTTCTTAAAATGTTTCCTACACCATCATCTACAGCACTTACCATTGCTGCATACGTTTTTCTTTTCTTATCTTTTATATCTGGAAAACGAGATAAATATTTTTCGGTGGCTTGTAATGGAGCATGAGGAGCATTATAAGCCAAATACACCATGAATGGTTCTTCTTGATTTGCTTTTTTATTGATAAACTGAACGGCTGCATTACTCAACTCATCTGTTAAATAGTCATCAATTTCTACAGGCTTTCTATTTTCAATGATTTTTGTACTATACCATTGCCATTTTCGTTTTACTTCTGATAAGTCTTTGATGTTTAATCTTTCTGGTAAATAATTATGACCTCCAGACAAAAATCCGTAGAAATAATCAAAACCTCTTTCTAAAGGATGAAAAACAGCATTTGTACCCATGTGCCATTTACCGATAATTGCATTTTTATAATTTGCCTTTCTTAATACTTGAGCCATTGTTTCTTCTTGAACTGGCAAACCCGAAATAGCATTACTAGGATTTATAGAGGGGTTTGTAGTAAATCCAAAACGATCTTGATAACGCCCTGTTAAAAAACCAGCTCTACTTGGGCCACAAACCGGAAATGTAACATACCCATCTTCAAAACGAACACCTTCTTTTGCAATTTGATCTATATTAGGCGTAGGAATATCTTTGCACCCATTAAAACCAACATCTGCCCAACCCATATCATCTGTCATAATTACGATTAGATTAGGTGGTTTACTTTTTATCTTGTCCTTTACAAGATGGCAACTTAAAAAAACGATAAGAAAAGCTGGAATTATGGATTTCATATTCTTCTATTAATTTTAAATTTACAAGTCATATACTTTGTAAAAACTCTTGAAAAATTGGTTTTACGTTTTTACTATCTCTGAAATAAAACATATGACCAGCCTCCTTAAACTCAAATAGTTTAAAATTTGTTACTTGGGTTTGATGTATTTTTTTTTCAAAATTTTTGTAATGAAAGGGTTTTACTATAGGATCACTAGTTCCGTGTAACATATACACAGGAATCTGGTTTTTATTGATGTATGAGATTGGAGATATACTTTCTAAAAAATCCATACTTGTATTTTGGTATTTACTTAATATTGTAAGAGTACCTTTATCTTTTACTCGAGCTACAAAATCTGTAGGTGCAGAAACTGCCATTACCGTTTTAATATTTGCGTTATAGTTATTATAAGACGCTGTTTTAAACTCTTCGTCTGGGCTTAAGGCTACCATTAATGCCAAATGAGCTCCTGCACTATATCCCCAAACGCCAATTCTCTTCACATCAATTGGTAATTCGTTTTTTAATGATTTTAAATAACGAATGGCTTGCTTTACATCTTCTATGCAAGCTGGAAAAGGGGCTTCCGATAATAATCGATATGAAATACTAATAGCAACAAAACCTTGTTGAGCTGCTCCAAAAACTTGCCAAGCAACTTGGTCGTTATCGCCTTTTGTCCAACCACCTCCATGAATAAATACAATTACAGGTTTTTTTTTATTTCCATCTTCCTTGTAAGAAATATCCATTTCTGAAGCTCTAGTAAATTTACCTTCTCTGTAATGTTTTACTTTGTAAATTAGCCCTTTTGGAACTTTAATTTCTTTGGGAGCAGGGCGTCCATTTTTATTTTGTGCCATAACATTCACATTATTGAACAAAAGAAACCAAAACATCAAAAATACTGTTATCAGGTATTTACACATAGTTATGTTCGCTTTATCTTGTTTTAATAATATGAAGCATTTCAGACTTTAAACTTTTCTTTATTTTTTTTAAAGATTTTTTATGGGCTATATTTTTCCATTCGTATGGATCTTTTTTATGGTCGTACAATTCTTCGGAACCATCTCCATATAATATATATCTATACCTTTGGGTTCTGTACGAATAATTTTGTTTATTTATTGCTTTTTTATTTCCATACCCATAATTTCCTACTACAGTTAATGCACCATTTGGACCGCTCCAATCTTTGGTTTTTGAATTTTCTAAAAAGGGTAACAAACTAAAACCTCCTAAATTACCTCCTTTAGAGTTCAATTTGGTATCGCCTTGTAAGGAGCAGTATTCCATCAAGGTAGGATATATATCTATTAAGGATACAGGGTGCTCTACTTTTTCACCTTTTGTTTCAGGGGTTTTTATAATTAGCGGAATTCTTGCACTTTCTTCCCAAGGTGAATTTTTAAATAAATAACTTTTTTCTCCCATTTGCCAACCATGATCACTAGTAAAAACAACGATTGTATTTTCTTTAAATTTACTTCGATTTAAGGCATCCACCACTTTTCCGATTTGTTCATCAACAAAGGTTACACAGGCTAAATAGGCTTGCAGAAAATGTTTTAGTGCTATTTCACGATTACCACCATAAGATTCTAATAGCATTTTATAATACTTAGGACCTTTATTATCTTTATTCGCTTCAAAATTATTGTTGTAATAAGTATCTTTTTCATCATTCTTCAACCAATTATCTAATTGAATTTCATCAAGAGGAAACATATCAAAATATTTGTCTGGTGCATGTAATGGTGTGTGTGGCCTTACAAAACCTATGCCCATAAAAAAAGGCTGTTCCGTTTCACGTTTTTCAAGGTCGTTTAATTTTGAAACCGCCCATTGCGCATGCAATTCGTCTTGTAATAAATCACGATTGTCATCATTGGTATATTTTAAAGGTTTATTATCCCAGCCATACACCAGTCCTTTTTCTCCCCATTCGCCTTGAGATATACCTCCATCAGATAAACGCCCATATGAACCATCAATGGGACCAATTGAATTGTACGGACTTGGTACAGAGGGATTCACTGAAGTTTTCTTTCCATCAAAAAAGAAAGGGCCATAGTTATGTTGTTCTTTCATACCCCATTCGTTCCAATCATCAGTGGCTTTACCGTGCGTTAATTTTCCAGTTCCCAGAGTTGTATATCCATTTTCTTGAAACAATTTCATTAATGTTTTGTTATTTTTCAAAACAGCTTGTTTTCTGTGGTCTGTCCATCCAAAATCTTTAGAATCATGCGGATAAACCCCGGTAAATAGACTATTACGCGAAGGTTGACAAACAGGCACGTTAGACTGCGCATTTACAAATTGAACACCAGTTGCCGCTAGTTTATCTATGTTAGGCGTTTTAGCTTGTGGATGCCCTCCAAAAACGCCTTCATAATCATTTAAATCGTCACACATGATAAAAATAACATTGGGTTTCCTTGTTTCTTGAGCGAAAACGTTCAAAGAAATTAGAATACCTAAAAAGGGTGTCAGTAAAAAATAGATTTTGCTTTTTTGCATAATTATAAAGTTTTGAATGTTTTATTGTTTCATGACGAATAACTTAACTTGTCGTTTTATTTTTTTAAAATTAATTGACTTCGACTTCCTTTAATTTCCAGAATGTACATTCCGGTTTCAAAATTTGATATATCAATTGCACCTGAAGTTTTTCCGGTACTAATTTCCTGGCCAGACATACTATAAATTATGTAGGAGACTGGTTTTGAGTTGTTTGAGATGTGTAACTTATCTGTAGTTGGATTAGGGTATACTTTTAAAGTAGTGTCGTTTAGTTCTGAAACACCTAAAGAAACATTAAATTCATGAGCACCAATATCTGTAGGCAAACTACTTGATAGCATATTACCAAAAAAATCTTTATCTCCATTATTACTAATTAATAACCCCGCGTCAATGGCAGGAGAGCTATTAAGGAGCAAATAATCATTAACGGATAATCCTCCTGGGTTTGTTAATTGCGGATTATCATAAATATCATTTTGTGAATTATTATAGAGTGTTTCAGAAGAAATATTAGGATAACTCCCGCTACCATACCAAAGGTTGGTATCAAATAAATTGTCAAAGCCTGGAGTTTCTGGAGTCCAACCTAAATCTTCTTCTTCAAAAATTAAATTACCATCAATATAAAAAATATTATTTTTAACAGTATTATCGTACGAAGACTCGCCAATTACCAAGCGAGAAGTCATTCCTGTACTAACATAAATGGTGTTATTGTAAACATGGTTATTATTGGAGCCTATTCTAGTTTGACCTTGAAATCCTGTAAAATTAGAAAACCAAATAATCTTACCAGATTGAGCATTTTTTTCACCATTAGGACTGTACATTTCTGGGTTACTAACAATGGTTGAACCATTAGTCCATTTTACTCGAGCACCATCATTAATACTAACATTATAACGATAAATACAATTGGTATTTGCCCCCATAAATTCGGCAAAGCCTCCAGCATTATCATAGCTTAAATTATATTGAACAATTATATTATCATTTTCAATATCAATATGAGCACCACAAGAATCTGCGGCACCTCTAACATGAGAAAATTCATTAAACTGTAAAATACCATTTTTACATCTTACGGACCAAAAACCACTTCCTCTTCCATGTTGTCTGGTATCTAGAGAATAATCGCCAGTATATCTAGAGATATTATTTTCTATAAGAAAGCCATCTACGTTAAAAAAAACGATACCAGAACCCCCAATATGATGTAAATTATTGTTACTAATATTAATATTCTTTTGATATTGGTTTACCGGAGGATTGACGTCTGGAATCCATTTATTAACGCTTATACCCACGTAACCTATATCAGTAATTTCACAACCTTCAATTATAATATTATCGAAAAAATTATTATTCCCCATGCCATCAGAAGTAAAATAAATACCATATCCCTTATAGGCATCACTGTTTTCAGACCCCGATGCGATTGTTGGGTATATTTTATGGATTTTGAGATTATGTAATGTGATGTTTTTTTTTATTCCAGAGTAAAGAACATGAGCAAAAAAACCATATCGATTTCTATCTGCCCCAGATTCTAGAGTACCATCATCTTCGTTGGCATCATTTTTTAATATTAAATCTTTAAATGTCAAATATTGTTTTTCAGAAGCGTCTATACACATTTTATAGTTTTTCCCATTAATTACTGGTCTTGTTGCTCCTCCATAACTTCCAAATGTAATAACCGAAGTATTATTCCCGCTTGATGATGGTATTAATTTTCCGAAAAATTCCTGTCCTGATTTAAATAGAATCTGATCGCCAGGAGAGAAAGCAGTAGCATTAACTTTATCTATACTTTGCCATGCACTTAACTCTGAGGTACCATTGTTGGAATCTAAGCCTTGGGTGTTGTCGATATAATAGGTAGTTTGACCAATTGCAATCAAAGAATAAAAACATATCACTATGAGTGCAATGCATTCTTTATTTCTAAATATAAGGGTTGTCTTCCTTTTAATTTTTAATATTTTATTCATTTAATTCGATTTTTGGGTTATAAAAAAACTTAAGTAGGTATTTGTTTTATTGTTTTAAAATGGCTTAAAAAATTGAAACTAACTGGAGTGAATATTATTTACCGTAATAAGTCGAATAAACTAATTAATTCCCTAGTATCTCAAAAAATCAAATTTATAACCATATTATCTAAAGGAATGTTCAAAAATTACCCATAAGTAGTAGTTTTTTATCACAAGCTATTTAATGATAACTATACAAACTTGAATTACCAATTTTCACAAGTGAAAAAAAACAGTATTCCATATGCACATTGGGCACTGAGAAGAAGTTTAAACCTTAAAAAAGAATGTCGCTTATTGTAACTAAAATAAGATTAAAATTTACACACCGAAACATAATAAGTTTGCCAATTTCTTTATCCCAAAAACAACTTCTATACCATATTTATGGTTAGTTATTGATTAACATTTTCATTCAATCTTGCGAAAAGCTAATAATTTTTTTAAGTAAAATAAAGTTCACCTTTCTCTTAAGATCTTTGATAGGTTGCTAAGATGTTCAAAAAAAACTTACAAAATTCTGCCGATAATATGCGATTAATTACGGTGAACTGAAAACCATTGACTTAGAGGTAAAAAGTGGAGTAACAAGGGTAATTCCTGCAATATATTTTTGATTCTATTTAAGTTCATTGTCACAAAAACTAAACAATTCAATTTCTAAAACTAATAATTATGAATAAAAATTACCTTTTAATGATGCTTTTTGCAACTTCACTAACAACTTTTGGTCAGACGACTTTAACAGTAGGTCCCGATTGGAGTTCAGGTAGTTGGAGTAGTGGAACACCTATAGCGGGTCAAGCAACAATTATTGATGTCGCAACTTCTAATGTCGATGCTGATTATACTCAATCAAGATTGATAAATACTGCGGGCGCATCAGATGTGACAATCAATGGTGTAAATAAACTGACTATTGATAATAATGGGACTTTGGAAAATATATCTTCTACACCAAGCATTATGACTATTAATTGCAATCTTAGGATAGGTGGAACTACTCAAATAGGTTCTTTAGGTGCAGATGCAAATAATTACGTATTTGGAGGTAATTTACAAGGCGGTGGGACTTTAGAGTTTATGACCAATGTAAACGCTACTATTGGCGCTACTGCAGATTTCTCTGGTTATAATGGAAATTATCGTGTATATAAAGGTACTAACCTTATTTTTGATACAACAAATCCTATCAATGGCGTGACAGGCAAACAAATCAGGCAGCAGGAAAATGGCACAGGAACCGTAACGATTAATTCGCCAAACATTTGTAATTCTGTACAATTTTGGTGTAACAGCGGTAATAATAGATTTCTTAATGTGGTATTTAACGCAAATCAAGATAACATAGGTAAATTTATTTTACTTGCAAACAGTAATACAACTACTAATGCTATAAATGTTACTATAGGGCCAGGTGTGACTTCTCTTCAATTTGAGGATCATAGTGGTGGAGGTACTCCTGTAGTTTGGGCCGCGAACCAAACGCTTAACATTATTAATTTTGCAGACAATGTACTGAATTTTGGTGGTGTTGCTACTGGTCTTACGGAGGAACAATTAGCCAAAATTACTGTAGATGTTGATACTACTGGAAAAGAATTGACTTTAACCAGCTCTGGAGACTTAGTGTTAGCTCCTACACTTTCTGCTAAAGTTCCTTTTTCTAATGTAAATTTTTCAATCTATCCAAACCCGGTGGATAATATCTTAAATATCGAATCAGAAGAACAGATTGCTGTTATTCAAATTACAGATGTTTTAGGAAAAACAATTACAACTCAAAAAGGCAAGCTGAAAAGTGTAAATACGGCAAACTTTGCAAAGGGAATTTATATTTTGAAAGTGTTTGCAAAAAATGGCGCTTCAACTGCTAAAAAGTTTATCAAAAAATAATTTATAACGTTATATATATAAGCTCCCAATATAGTAAACTATACTGGGAGCTTTTTAGTTTTTATATTAAACGATAAAGAGGTATTGTAAATTAGTTCAATAATTTTGCATGTTTTAAAAAGTACAATGTTAATATATGTTTTTTTGAGAACTGATAGATGATTTTTAAAAGAAGCAAAACACTTGTTTTTGGTGTTTTTTAACAGGCAACTAACTGACGACACTTTAAATTTTGAACCCATAAAATAATCTATTCGGAAGATATTAAGAGTTATAAAAACACACTGATTTAGTTTGAAATATTTTTTCTTTCTTCATCTAAATCAATATAGTTATCCTTTGACATTATTATAATAATTAAAAACATACGTGAAAATACTATTTATTCACAATAAATCTATTCGTTTGTATATCATTTATTTTAAGAAAGTAAACACCATTCTCTAAATTAGAAACATCGATAAATTCTTTAAACAGAGGTTTCATCACAATTTGTCCCAGTGTATTATATATAATTAATTTTGAGTGTTTATTAATACTTTTTGCAGTAAGACTAATAAATTTATTTGTTGGATTGGGATAAATTTTAAAATTATCTGCAAGCTTAACATTATCAGTCGATAGAAGTTCACCATTTTTAGCATTACAAGCCCCTATGTTTGGGGTACCAGATGATAAATCTATAGGATGTCCATAAAAATCTACATTTGGGTATTCCGGTACATTTACAAAAATTCCTATTCCTGCCTCAGCTACTGGAGGTCCTTGATGAGCAACACCTGTATTGATGGCATTACTATTTGTGTTTAATTGATAGCCAAATTTGTCTCCTGAATTTTCATTATTAAAAAAGGGTTCCCCATCTACAGGGCTAGAATCGCTATTTCTAAAACTACCGCGTACACTTCCAAAAAACAGGTTGTTAGTCATAAAAAGTGGCGTACCATTGTTTCTTATTACCATTTGTTTACCTCCTAAAGAAGCACCATTTATAGCATAAAATATATTATTGTAAATATGTGTATTGGTGGCATCTATATCTATTGCAGTAGAATAATTATAATTCATTACCACCGTATTATTATAGATATAGCTTTCGTCTGAATAGTGAACTTGATCTCCGGGAGTTTTTTCATTTATCCAGATGGTATGATTGCTATTTGTCCAACCCGGATTTTCTCGCCATCCATCATTTACACTAACATTAAACCTGTAAACCGCGTTTACGTTACCACCCAGTATTTCTACAAACCCACCTTCGCAGTCTTCCATATAATTGTACTGAATAAATGTATTTACATTTTCATGGTCTACATGAATACCGTGAGAATCTAAATATCCTCGTATGTGTAAGCATTGGTTGTATTGTATAACGGTGTTGATACTACGCCACGTCCAAACCGAGCTCCCTCTTGCAGGCATTCTTGGATCTGAGTTATCTCCAGGATAGTCAAAAATGTTATTTTCTATTAAACAATTGTAAGTTCGGGTTGGCAATATACATGTACCTCCAATTTTGTAAAAGGTATTATTTCTAAACACAAAATTCTTATTTCTTGATTCATCATCATCGCCATTGCCTCCATCATGTTTAACGTGTACCCCCAAGCGTTGTAAATCTGTAAAATAACAATCTTCAACCAGGACATCCTGAATGTTTTTGTGATTATTGGCAGTGTTCCAAGTAGAAAAAAAACGTATTCCTGCAACTTCTAAACCATTAAAATCTTCTGGGTCTAGCATAGGCTGGACAGCATATACATTTTGAAGCGTGAGATTTCTAAACGTGAAATTTCTTAATACATCCGGCCCTGTATTATGAATATAAATGCCAAATGCATCTTTATCATCAATACCATTTCTTGTTACCAATCTTTCATTGTTAATTTCTAAATCGTCGAAAATTATATGCTCATTATTATTTACATAAATGGCCTCTTGGTAATCGCCACCTTCAGCTGCACCCACTTCACCTGTAATTATAGGTTTATTGCCTGTTCCATAAGAAGAAATTAGTATGGGTTGAGTTTGAGTCCCAGAACCGTTTACAACAAAATGACCATCAAATCGCTCGCCTTTTTTAAACAACACCTCATCTCCTGGTTGTAAAACCTGCATTGAAATTTTAGTTAAACTTTGCCAAGCTAAATTTATTGAAGTACCACTACTATCATCAGAGCCATTCGTGGCATCTAAATAATAGGTGGTTTGTGAATACCCAAAAAATGAAAAAAAGTAAAAAAAAAGAATCGTTAGTGTAGTTCGAAATATTCGCAGATCAATAAAACACCTTGAATCAGGATTTTTACGAAGTATATTTTTAATTTTCATAGATAATTATTTTTTTTTAAGTAAAATTACTTTAGAAGTGAATCTCTTAGCGCTTACTTATTATCTTTTTAATATCAAAAATTATCTCAATCTTAAATACTCCATGCATTAGGATCAAATATTAATAATTTATGCTTTTATTTGGGTAATTTGTCCACTATTATTGAAAGGACTAAAATTATTAATTTACAAGTGCGATAAACTAATTAAATATCTGATGAAAAAAACAAGACTAAAATTATTTACTGCAGTACTGACAATATTTATATGCATACTTTCGTGTAAAGATAGTGATGCTCAAAAGTCTATACCTACAATAAAAAAGCCAAATATTATCATTATCTATACTGATGATTTGGGTTATGGCGATATTAGTGCCAATGGGGCTACTGAAATTAAAACACCCAATATTGATGTTTTAGCGAATGAAGGGGTAAGGTTTACTAATGGTTATGCAAGTTCTGCGACCTGTACACCTAGTCGGTATGCTTTATTGACAGGAGTGTATCCTTGGAAGAACAAAAGCGCAAAAATACTACCGGGCACTGCATCATTGATTATAGACACCACTCAAATGACGATTCCGAAAATGTTAAAAACCAAAGGCTATCATACGGGTATTGTTGGAAAATGGCATTTAGGCTTAGGGTCAGGAAATGTAAATTGGAACAAAACGGTTTCACCAGGGCCAAACGAAGTAGGGTTTGACTATTCTTATATTATGGCAGCCACTCAAGATCGGGTTCCTACGGTGTATATAGAAAATGGCGATGTTGTTGGTTTAGATCCTAACGACCCAATAGAAATTGACTATAAAAAGAATTTCGAAGGGCAACCAAATGGGATCGATAACCCAGAGTTATTATCTATGAAATGGCATCACGGTCATAATAGTAGTATTGTGAATGGAATTCCAAGGATTGGTTTTATGAAGGGCGGAGAATCTGCTAAATGGAGTGATGTAGATATGGCTGACCACTTTTTAAAGGGAGCACAAGATTATGTAAAGCAGCATAAAAACGAACCTTTCTTTTTATACTATGCCTTACAACAGCCTCATGTTCCCAGAACACCACATCCTCGTTTTGTTGGTAAATCTGGAATGGGACCAAGAGGTGATGTGATTTTGGAGGCTGATTGGGTTATTGGCGAGTTTATGAAAACTTTAGAATCTGAAGGTCTGTTAGAAAATACTTTGATTGTATTTTCAAGTGATAATGGCCCCGTTTTAAATGATGGCTATTATGATGACGCTGTGGAAAAATTAGGAAATCATACTCCAGCTGGCCCTTTTAGAGGTGGGAAATACAGTTTGTTTGAAGCTGGTACGCATGTACCGTTTATTACCTATTGGAAAGGAAGAATTCAGCCAACGGTGTCTGATGCTATGGTATGCCAAATGGATTTATTATCCTCTTTAGCGAAATTGATTGACAGCGATATTCGTGAAAATGACAGTGAAGAATTATTAGAGGTGTTTTTAGGAGAAAGCTTTTTAGGACGTGATGAGTTGGTTATTGAAGCGACTTCAAGAACAGCTTTTAGAAAAGGAGATTGGGCTATGATTCCACCATACAATGGTCCCGCAGTTTCTAAACAAGTAAATATTGAGATTGGTAACTCAAAGGAATATCAACTGTATAATTTAAAAGAAGATGCTGGACAACAGCATAATTTAGCCACAACTAACCCAGAAAAACTTGCTGAATTGGTTGCTGCTTTTAAAGCTATTAAAGGCAATATTAATACAAAAATTGAACAAATAGAATTACACTAAATATTATTATAGAAAATTATAATACCCTTCAGTTCACATGAATTTAAATTCAAACTTAAATATTATCCTGATCCTTTTTGTCCTTTGTTTTGTTAATTCCATTAATACACAAAATAAATCCATTGAAATTAGAGGTAGTGTTTTAGACCCATTTAATATAGGAATTCCTTATGCGGCCGTTTCTATACCTGCTAAGTATATAGGTTCCGCAACTAATGACGAAGGGGATTTTCAATTATCTTTAAGTATTAAACATTTATCAGATTCACTTATTGTTTCTAGTATAGGTTATAAGTCTTTTAAAATAAAGGTACAAGATTATATTAATTTAAAAGACAAGGTTATTATTCTGGAAGAGGATATAGCAGAACTTTCTGCAATAAATATTTTAAAACCGAAAGACTATATAAAAAATGCTATTAAGAATATTAAAATCACCACGATAAGTAAACCCTATCAATTAAATTTGTTATATAGGAGGTTTTCTGTGGAAGATAACAAAGCACGTTTTTTTGTTGAGCATTATTTAAAAACAGTAGATCGAGGACCTAATTCCCCTACATTTGACAAAATAGAAGTTTTACAAGGTCGAAAATCTGCAGATTATAGGTTCGTTAAGGTAAAACAAAAAGTCCATGCTATTCAAATTATGAATTGGTCTAACGTGCTAAGAACTAGGGATGGTTTTAATAAATATAAATGGACACGTAAAGGTGATACTACTTATGATGGGGAAGATGTTATTATTATTGAAGGATCTAGATGGAAAAATGATTATTTAAGACTATATATTGGTATGGATACATATAGTATTTATAAAGTTGAGAATTCAAGCTTGAATTCTGTTTATGTTTACAAAAAAAATATTGACGGTAAATTATATTTAAGTTATCATAATCGCGAATTTAAACAAAAGAGAAAAATAACCCCAGAAATGCAAAAAATATTAGGTAAAAAGAAGCCCCAAGTTAATACAGCATACAGACACGAAATGTTTGTTTTAGGATTAGAAACCGATAAAAAGAACATAAAAGTGAAAGATCGTGGAGCACTTAATATGGATATTGGAGATTTAAAAGTGCCATATAATACTGTATTCTGGAATAATTTTTCGGCACCACCTGCCACTAGTTTTTACACAAAAAGCATAGAGGAAATAGAATCTATTTATGGTGTTCCTATAGAAACACAATTTAAGTCTATAAATAAATAAGATATACCAGACGTTTTTTTAAAAAGAGAAATAGAATTCTTCAGTATTTATTAAATTTAATTTATTAGAATTATTGGTCTAAGCAAATTTTGCAGTGCTTTGGTTTTTCTTGTTTCATCAAAAAAATATTATTTTTTATTTATAAACCTTTGCACAAAAAAATTATGTTCAATAGCAATATGAAACTCCTATAATTACAAATATTAATCTGTTTTTTTGTAATAGAAGGAATGTATATAAATAATGTTCACAAGTCTTTGTTTTCTTTATACTCATAAAGTAATTGCAAGGAAAATAGATTTTCGTTACATACCAAGCAAAAGATTAACAGTGAAATTTATCCTTGATTACAATCAAGTCAATACATTTTGCTACTTTGCAAGGTTGGACTTTATTCATTTGAGTTTATAAATTTTATTGTAACAAATTAATACCAATCATTAAAAATAAAACACAAACTGTAAGTCTTTTTTTACTATTTAGAATAGTTTTGAGAAGGGGATAGGACTAAATTTTATAGAATTTTTCAAACATAAATTAGCATAAAAGCGGATCACAACAAAACTTAAAGACAGGGCATTTTTATCATTTTGTAATTTTATAGTATTCTACACCTTTTGAAGGCAAGACCTTATAAATGTTAGAAACATATAAATTAATTAACAGGATAATTTATAAGTAAGAATTGGTAAAAGATGCTACAAAAATCAATAACAAATTATAAATATTTGTTATATGAAGAAACTCTACACCACCTTAAAAAAAGAAACGACTTTCTTAATATTGTTGTTTTTCATAATTTTTTCTGCTACAAGCCAAACCACCTATTATGTGAGTAGTTCTGGAAATAATAGCGATAATGGCTCTCAAGCAGCCCCTTTTAGGACTATTACTTATGCTATTAGTCAAGCGGTTGCCGATGATATAATTCATGTTTTAGGAACGATTACAGAGAATAATATTCAAGTTAACAAGACCTTGACTATAGAAGGGAATACACCAGGTACTTCTATTGTCCAAGCTCAAGAAGGAAATCCTCATAATGAAATTCCTAGAGCTCCTGTTGCTAATAATAGGGTTTTTCGATTGACGTCTGCTGCAAGCACAGTAACTTTTAACAACTTGACAATCAGACACGGAAATCTTGCTTCAGCTCAAGGAGGAGCTATTTATGCAAGTGTTGAAGCAGGGTTAAATATAAATAATTGTAATATTCTTAATAACTATACAACCAACCAAGGAGCTGCAATATCAGTTAAAGGATCCCTAAATATCAGTAACTCTT
The DNA here is from genome assembly GCF_029245835.1 of Algibacter sp. Lineage (GTDB taxonomy): Bacteria > Bacteroidota > Bacteroidia > Flavobacteriales > Flavobacteriaceae > Algibacter_B. The sequence goes on from NZ_JAQWOO010000050.1 coordinate 39,410, forward strand.
CTTTTGTAAGTAATATCGCTGGGGCAGCAGCAGGAGCAGTATATCACAACACGAGTGTTTATGACTCTGCAATAACAAACTGTTTATTCTATCAAAACAATTCAGCAACAAATAACGGTGCTGCCATGTTTATAAAGTCTAAAGTAGTTACTTTAAATAACAACACTATTGCTTTTAACACCTGCGACGCAGTCAATAAAACAGAAGGCGTACATTATGGCTATGCAGGTAAATTAGTACTGACTAATAATATTTTATTCAATAATATTGAAGCTGACAACGACAAAGATGGAGGTCTTGATTTAGCTGGCTCAACACCAACTGAAGTCATATCTAAAAACAACATAATATCTTACGCAAGTAATACCGTGTATTATGATGATAACCAATCTATTACTTTGGCTTCAGGGAATTATGTGAATGCTGAGGAAGTTGACGCATCAAAAATTGTTTTCGGTGATTTAACCTTAAATAATGATGGTCTTTATTACTTACCTGTTTATTCTTCTAGTATTGCTAAAGATGCTGCAGATGCACCAACAGCATCCACAACAGATATTAATGGAGCGTTAAGAATAAATCCAGATATTGGATCTTACGAGGCTGGAACAGGTGCTAATTTATCTCCGTTATTTGTTTCTCCATCCAACATCAAAATTGCAGAAGATATACCATCCTATCAAATCATAGCATATGATGATGAACCGCTTTTATATAATATTACAGATGGATTAGACAAAACAAAATTATCTATCTCGGCAACTGGTATATTAACTTTTAATACAGCACCTGTTTATGATGCTCCAGCCGATGCTAATCTTGACAATATTTACGAAATAGAAATTACAATTTCAGATGGAATTGGAGGTACTACAGCGAAATCTTTTGAGGTGGAAGTAACAGAACAAAATTACAATGTACTGATGATTGTTCTTGATGACTTAAATGATTATATAGGCGTTATGGGAGGACACCCACAAGCAAAAACACCAAATATTGATAAAATGGCAGGTGAAGGCGTTTTATTTACAAATGCCTATAGTAATGCACCACTTTGTGCACCATCGAGAGCTAGTTTCTTATCTGGAGTGCTCCCAACTTCCTCAGGTTTATATGGTACGGGAAACTTTAAATCATTTCCAGCACTTAAAAATTCAAAAATGATTTCGGAGTATATGATGGATAATGGTTATACCACTTACAAAACAGGTAAAATTACACACAGTGCTTCTGGAGAGGATGTTTGGTGGGATTATGTTTTAGAAAATTCTCAAGATTATGGTCCTCTTGCTTACAATGGAAATAGGGCTGCAGTTCACCCATTCTCTACTATAGAAATGGCCAAAGAAGGAGGTTCCTTAGATGGTTCATTTGGTTCACTAGCCAATATTCCTAGTGTTCCTGCAGATGCTAGTAATCCCGGTTATACTGGTTGGTACTCTACTACATCGAATGCTCCGTTTAGCTATGTAAATGATGGGAATCGTGATTTAATGCCTGATGAAAAAAGTGTAGAATGGATTACAGAACAACTGGAAATGTTATCTGATGCAAATAGTAAAGACCCATTTTTAATGGCTGCTGGTCTTATAAGACCTCATTCACCTTTCATTGTTCCTCAAAAATATTTTGACCTATTTCCTTTAGAAGACATTCAATTACCAAATATTTTTCTAAACGATATAGCGGATTTACAAGGAAATCTTGGAGATAGAGGCTTTAATATCGGAGCTGCTGTTGACCAATCATACACAGATAAACAAGAAGGTATTAGACGTTATTTACAAGCCTACCTAGCTAGTATTGCTTTTGCCGATGATATGGTTGGACAGTTAATGACTGCCCTTGAAAATAGTAATTATGCTGATAATACGCTAGTTCTCTTATTTAGTGACCATGGCTATGCTATTGGAGAAAAAGATTATATGTGGAAATACAATCTATGGAAACAAACATCTAGAGTTCCTTTAATCATCAAGTCACCTAAACATAAAGACAAAGCTGGTATGGAAATAAGCAAGCCAGTTACACTTGTAGATATATTTCCTACAATAAAGGATTTTTGCAAATTGACTGGCGATACCAAGAAAAATGGTCAAGGAGTGGATTTGGATGGTCATAGTTTAATGCCACTTTTAGACGACCCAATTAATGGTGTCTGGGAAGGAAATGAAGAGGCTTTAATAGTAGTAGAGCGATGGGGTTATTTTGACCCTAGCAGACAAAATTATGCCTTGGCAACAAATCGATATAGATATATTAAAAGGGCAGGTGGAGAAGAAGAATTTTACGACCACCAATATGATCCGAATGAGTGGTTTAACATGGCTAACGAATCTGCTTATACAAGTGTAATTTCAGCTTTTAGAGAAAATTTGATTAAACACACATACCCATCAATAGTAATTGAGGACCAAATGCAAGATTTTTCAAAAATGTCTTCACATAGCAATCTAAAACTGAGCACACTTTCAACAGGAAACATGGGAGAAAGTGATTCAGATCAGGTGCAAAAAATAACAAGTGACGTGGCAGAGATAGTTTATGAATTAGATGGATTGAATAAATTTAGTATTGATTTTTGGAATACAAATGATGGAAGTGGTCCAATAGATGTAGGAGAATTAAAAGCCTATGTTGCAGGATTAGATGAAATTTATACCGAAGTAACGATGAGTTATACCTCGTCCCGTCAAACTTGGAATACAGCTAACACACTTTTATTTCATACACCTACTAGCCCTATTCCGGAAGGTAGTAAATATTTAAAAATTGAATGGATTTCGGGTGAAGAACCAAATCTGGACAAGGGATATATTAGTGCAATACGATTATTTGATTCTGATCCTGTTATATTTAATACTGGAATTGAGACTATTCCTGTTACCGTAGATCCAAATTTATTTCAGTATGACTCGTCACAATTACGTGAAGTAGCACCTGAATTACCTACTATGACTGATACATTAGATAATTTAAATATGGTCTATGCTAATGAGGGCTGTCTATATATTACTGGTCAAGGCGAAGAGAATACAAATTATCTTGATGATAGCGGACGAGCAGTAAGATGTGTACCTGAAGGAGGGGCGTTGGCTAAAGCAAGTTTGACATATCAGATGGAAGAACTTGATCATTTCAGAGTAGAGTTTTTTGGTAAGTCTAATTTAACAGAAGCCAACCATGATACAGAAGTCGGAGTAATCAAGACATATATTGCCGGAGAGGATGAGCAGTTTACAGAGATTTCAAATAAAATGGTCGAATTGAGAATCAATAGTAGTTTAGAGCAGTTTGCTATTGTGCCAGATGCGAACATACCCACTGATACGAAGTTTTTCAAGGTGGAGCTAGAAGGAGGTACTAATGCTTGGTTAGGTCAATTTGGAGCTGTGCATTTATATGGAGAGGTTTTAAATCCTAGTTTAAGTTCTGAAGAAGTAGACCCGGGCTCTGCTAAATGGTCAATTTCACCAGTTCCAGCCACGTCAAAACTTAAAATAAATGGATTAAAAGCGCCTGTGACATACCAAGTAATATCAATTCTAGGCGCTGTTCAGGCCGAAGGTGTTTCCAATGGACAGGTAGATATTAGCTTTCTTAAAAATGGATTTTATTTACTAGTCATTGATTCACAAATTGCTCTTAAGTTTATTAAAATGTAAATGTCAATCAAAAGATTTATGATAAAAAGAGCTTGCCTTAAAAGAAGTTTATAAACTTGTTTATTGTAAGTATTCTTTTTAATTATCAAAAAGTATAGTTTAATGAGGATAACTGTTATTAACAAGTTATCCTTAGAACTTATATTTACTAATTTATTCGAAAAGAATAATTTAATTTCCTTTTTCCTCGTATATAAATCATATTGTAAATACAAATATAATTTAGTCTGTTTGGTCTAAAATTTCAACTTAAAAATATATACAAATTAATAAAGATAAGGAAGAAGGTGTTTTTAAAATCCCCATAATTATTTATATTAATTCGTTTTAAATTTAGATTAAAATTTATCAATTACAGAGGTGAATCTCACTCAATTTTGTAAGTGAAATTTTTATTTGTAATCAAATTTTATTTTTCAAACCGTTATCGACACGATTTTCTATTAACAGTTATACGAACTGCTAAATAATTTAAGATTATAACTTAAAATGCAAAAAGGAATATACTAGTAATTTGTTATAAGGTTATTGCACTTAAGCAATGCCTATAGGAAAATAAATAGTGAATCTACGATTTAATTTTAGTCCATTTCAAATGCCCCGATATCGGGCTTCCCAGTTATTGTCGTTCCTTTATAATCACCAGAAGGCACAAAGCCTCCCAGAACACCTAATTCATCCCCAGGTAATTTATATAGGTCTATACCTTGGTCTTTTATGACAGGTGTATTTTGAGGGACATAATCTAGAGCTTCAAAACCACCAGCGTTTATAAGTTGTGGATCAATAGCTATGTTGTCTTCAAAAATATCCCAAGCATAATTATCATTAATTGATTGACTCACATTACTAGGTAAGGAGGCTTTTCCTATCACAGTTCTGTTATTTCTAATAATTATATTTTCATGGTCTTCATTTGTTTTTAACCAACCACCAGAAATATCATCAGAAGAACCTTCAATATAAAATAAATTATTTGCAATAAGGGCGCCTTTCGCAGTATGATCTACATCAAAACGTGCTACAATTTCTGAATTTGTATAAATTGTATTATTGTAGAAGTACGAATTAAATGGTCCTCTTTTAACATTTACTCCAAATCTATCACCATTATATCCTGAAATACTGATAACCATTCCATCAACTTTACGCCTCCCAAATTCATTATCCCCTCTAACTCTAGTACCATCATTTATACTTACATTGTAACGATAGACATTATTGTACGAATCTCCTATTATTTCGCAAAAACCACCTTCGTTATCGATACTTAAATTATATTGAAAAATATTGTTTCTCGACCCTATATCTATATGCATTCCTGTACAATCAATACGCCCTCTAGCACCTCTTAAATCATTATATTCAACAATACAATCAAATGTGAACCAGGTCCATAAGCCATCACCTCTGCCATTCATGCGGGTATCATCAAAACATCCTGGATTTAAAATGGTATTATGAGCTATATAAACATTTTCAACGCCAGCAGTTACTATCCCGTCTTCACCTAATTTATTAAAGTAGTTATCCTCAATTACGACATTTTTATGCCACGTTACACCAGGTAAGTCATTATCTCTAGCCCATTTCCCTATGGTTATACCAGAAGATCCAAGGTTTTCAAAATGACAACCTCTTATGTCTATATCTTCAAAATGACTTGACCCGCTATTATTTGTTATAAAAGCTATAGCATTACCTTTGTTAACAGTAGGCTTTCTGCCCTCACTTGCACTTTCTCGTGGTGCGAATAAATCATGTATGTAAAGATTTCGAAAATAAAAATGTTCATTTAGACCGTTTTGCCCCCATCTTTGAATATAAATTCCTCTTCTATTAGCACTATTACTTGTACCACCATCTCCATGAATTTCGATATTCTCAATTTCAACAAATGAACAATATTGTAGATTTATACCGTTTTCTGTTGACTCACAATTGATAATTGCTCTATGATTGCTATCATTACGCCCCCAGGATCCAATAACAATTGGAGCATTTACGGAGCCATTTGTATTATTAAAGTTTAATCCTCCGTTAAATACTTGACCTGCTTTCAGCATAACCCAATCTCCTTCAATAAAATTTTCATTATTAGCACGGGATAAATTTTTCCAAGCTGTTTCAATTGTTAAACCATCAGCTCCATCATTTCCATTGTTAGAATCCAAATAAAAAATTCTTCCATTAGGGTTGTTTAATGGGGGGATAATTTCCCTGCTTTCCCATATAGCTAAAAACACAACATCAGAATTTGAAATGACGAATGTGGAGTTTGGTTGATAAATTTCTTCTTGAAACTGCCATCCCATGAATATAAGTTCGTCTGATTCGGGAATCATCGCACCTAAGTCAGATACTTTTATTTCTGCCCCATTTGAGTAAAGTGTATTGTCAACCGGAGGGTTTTGACCTCCTTGTGCATCATATGTTATAGAATATTTTTTTTCAAGATTATCATCATTACTACAACTTATTATTAAGACATAAGTAATAGCTAATAAGAATGTAGAGTAAAAGAATAAAAATTTACTTTTTTTCATGCTATTTTTTTAATTAAAATTTATTCAACTAGCTACAAAATTCACTCTTGGACAGTTTTAAAATAACCCAATGATTATCAGTTTACTATCAATAATTATCCTTTTCGATATAGATTTAAAAGTTTAAAGATTAGTTAGGGCCATATTGTTATAATTTATTTTTGTTCGTCCCAAGAATCCGTTCTAAAAGGCGATATAGGCATATCATAAATACTAAATAGATTTACATTATCTGGATTATTAGCCCAGGCATATCTTACCGCCACGGGATTCGATATGGTGTCATTATAGACGATTATTTTAGACCCTTTTAATTCGGCCTTGGCCCAAACAAATTTCTTGTCTTTTCCTGCAATAGCAAACTGGGTCAATGGTTTGTTATCTAATACTTTTAAGAGATTTGCATTAGAAAAGGATAGTTCTATCATGTTTCCTTTTATTTTATGCTCTTTCAGCATAGGTGTTTTAGGATGATTTTTGGTATCTCCTTGAATCCGTTCTGCTTCATAAGACAATCTATAGCCAACATCCTTTTTGTTTTTTGGGTGAATATCGTATGCTTCACCAATATCAATAATAACAGCCATTCCTGTTTTAGGAAGTTTTAAGGTTTGCATTTGTGCCTCTCTAAGGAGTGCCCAACCACTTTCAGAAGGTTGTTTTTGGGGTTCTAAATAGTTAGCTAACTGCACAAATACAAAAGGAAAGTTTCCTTGCTGAAACGCTTGTCTCCAATTGTTAATTAGTGTTGGGAACAAGGTTTTATATTCTTTAGCTTTACGAACATTCCCTTCTCCTTGATACCAAATGGCGCCTTTTATTTTATAATTTAACAAAGGACTAATCATTGCATTGTACAAGCCTGTTGGTTTCCAAGTTAGTTGGATAGGACGATCTAAAGCTTTGGATCGTGTACCCAATTTAAATTTCCATTCATTATTAAGGTCTACGACTTGATTGTTAATCAGTAAATTTCTAGGATTTCCTTTAATAAATCCGCCATTAGATCTATAAGATAACACTCTAATAGTAATTGTGTTTTTTCCTTGGGTTAATATATTGTTAGGTATTTTATAATTTCTAATCGCATATTTATGAGTGGTTGATCCAATAAATTTACCATTTACAAAAACAGAATCTGCATCTGAAATTCGTCCTAAGTTTAGTGCTATAAATTTTTTAATTGGAGCTTTTTTCAAGTGAAAATTTTTTCTAAACCAAACAGCACCTTGTTTATTACCAATCTTCTTATTCCAAAAACCTGGAAGCATCAAGGTGTTCCAATCAGAATCATCTATATTTTTGGCTTTCCAATTGTTTTGTAAACCAAGGTCTTTGGTATTTGTTTTCTTTACCCAATTCTTTAAATTATTGGCGTTTTTGTCTTGAATTTGTATGATAAACGCATCGTTTTTTAAGAATTGTATTTCATCAAAATAATGAGGAAATTGTCTTAATCCATCTTTAGGGAACCATGCCTGCGCTGGTGTGCCACCAACACTTGAATTAATAATACCAATTGGAATGTTATGTTTTTCGAACTGCTTTTGAGCAAAAAAATAGGCAACAGCAGAAAAATTACCAACAGATTTTGGATTTGAAGCAACCCATTCACCATGGGTTACATCTTTTTGAGGGGCTTTAAAATTAAAATCACGTGGTATTTGAAATTGTCGAATATGAGTATTTTCAGAATTTTCAATATCATCTTTATATAATTTTGAGGATTTGTATATTTCATAAGACATATTAGACTGCCCTGAAGCTAGCCATACATCTCCTATTAAAATGTTATCTATTTCAATTAAATTACTTGCAGTAAGGATCATTTTGTATGGACCACCAGCTTTTAAGCTGGAAAGTATAAGGTCCCATTCACCTTTTTTATTTGCAGAAATGTTATATTCATTATTTAAAAAGTGAATAGAGATGTTCTCATTTGGTTGAGCCCATCCCCAAATTTTAATATTGGTATCTCGCTGTAATACCATACCATTACTAATAAGTTTAGGAAGTTTAATTTGCGCATTAACAGCAAAAATGCCTACAAAAAAGAGGCTAACTATATATGTTTTTTTTAAGAGTTTCATAGTTACTGTTAATAATTAAAAGAGGTTTTGTTTTAAATAATACATTTTTATTTAGTTTATACTCATTTTTTGGCATTACAAGCCCCAATATTAGGTGTCCCTTTAGCTAAATCTACAGGATTTCCATAAAAATCGACAGTTGGATATTTTGAAATATTTTTGAAGATACCTTTTCCAGCTCCTGGAATTGGTGGACCTAGTTTTGCAACACCATTGTTAATTGCACTGCTGTTAGCCTTTAATTGAAAACCATATTTATTTCCAGCTTTTGGATTAGTGAAGTGGGTAGAACCATCTATAGGGTTGCTATCTAGACTTTTAAACCGGATATTTATTTGACCTTCATATAGATTGTTCTTCATAAATAACGGAGTGTCGTTATTCTTTACAAGAACTTGTTTTGCTCCAATTTTAGCACCATTGATTCCTGTGAAAATATTATTGTAAATGAAGTTGTTTTTTCCGTCAATGTCTATTGATGTGGCATATGGATTATCAATATATATGGTGTTGTTATAAATATAATTTCCATCGGCTCTATGTTTTCCTTTTGGTACAACTTCGTTTATCCATAAGGTATGATTACTAGTCTTCCACTTGAGGTTCTCTCTCCAACCGTCGTTCACACTTATATTAAATCGATATACGGAATTTTTATTTCCTCCTAAAATCTCTACAAAACCACCTTCACAGTCTTCCATGTAGTTGTATTGAATAAATGTATTTACATTTTCATGATCAATATGTACACCGTGCGAATCTAAATAGCCTCGAATGTGTAAACAATCGTTATATTGAATAATGGTATTGTGGCATCTCCAAGTCCAAACAGAACTACCTCGATTGGCCATTCTTGGATCTGAATTGTCCCCTGGGCGATCAAAAATATTTTTTTCAATAAGACAGTTGTAAGTTCTTATTGGTAAAATACATGTTCCTCCAGTATTATGAAATTCATTATCTCTTAAGACAAAATCAACGTTGCTATTGGTTTTATCGGTGCCAACTTCTGAAACTCCTCCAGCATGTTTTATATGAACACCAAGGCGTTGTAAATTGGAAAAATGACAATTTTCAATTAGTGTGTTTTTAATATTTTTTATAGATTTTTTAGTATTTCTTGTGGAAAAAAACCGAAGGGCGGATACTTCTAGTCCGTTAAAAGCATTTTCTCCTTTTTCTTTTAAAACAGGAAGTGCCGCATAAATATTTTTGAAGATAATATTTCTAAAAACAAAATTCTCAAGAGATTTATTTCCGTTGTTTAGTACGTATATGCCATAGGCATCTTGATCCCTTACACCCTGCTTAGAGTTTAATCTGTTGTTTTGAATCTCAATATTTTCAACAATGATATTGTCATTATTTAAAATTAATACCGCTTCTTGGTAGTCACCGCCCTTTTCTTCTCCGACTTCGCCACTCAGTATAGGTAGCTCTCCGCTAGCATAAGAACCAATAACTATTGGTTTTTTTTTAGACCCAGATCCATTTACAACAAAATGACCATTAAAACGACTTCCTTTTTTGAATTTTACAACGTCACCAGGTTTTAAAACTGTTGAAGAAATTTGAAACAACGTTTTCCAAGGTTGAGATTTTGAGGTTCCTTTATTAGAGTCAGAACCATTTTCAGCGTCCAAATAATAAGTTGTTTGAGCTTTAATTTGACAACTAGCTAACAATAGAATGCCTATTGATAAAATAAATATTTTCCCTATTAATTTCATAATGATTTTTTTAAAAAGTGATTAAGGGCATGCCTTTTATTAATATTAAATAGTCAAACGGTTAATCTGTAGGTTTTCTTTAACTTTGAAAAAGCCATGTAGCATTGGATTATTTCTTAAACATTCTTCAGATGATATACTTTTTATTTTAATATCGAAATGACATATTAGGTGTAAGTAATTAAATAAGTAACGCCAAAAATAATAGGCTTTCAAATGTTTAATTAATTTTCCTGATAAACTTCCAAATAATCTAAAACAAGAGAATTAGGAAAGACTGTGTTTCCCTCTTCCACAACAGTCATTAGCCCATTATTAATTACAAAGCACATTGGTTGATTTGGCCAATCTTCATCTTTCACCTGTACGCCCTTTGTTTTGGTATGAACTTCCTCTCCATTTATAAACCAATTCATTGTATTATTAGTCCATTGGAAGCCATAAATATGCCAGTCATCAGATGCATTGTAATCTTCTTGAAAATTCTCAATGGCAACGCTGTGATTATCATGGTCGTACCATTTTCCATAAATAAAACGCATATACATTTGATCGGAATTAACAGTATTAAAGTATTTACCAAAATATTCCCAAATATCAATTTCTGGTGGCCAGCTTCTTACTTCAGAATCATCTATGAGCCAAATAGCAGGCCAAACTTTATCTCCCTTTGGGAACTTAGCCTTAATTTCTATATAAATACTATTTTGAGTTCCGTTAAAGTTAATTTTTTGTAGAGAATTAATCCAACCCGTAGTATAATCAAAAATGCCCACTGGATCTGTGCCTTGCAAAGTTTCTTTCTTGTTATCTAAATATAAATGCCCGTTTTGAATATACACATTCTCATCTATTAGATATCCTGCATAACTATCGTTCAATAAATATTCTCCTCCGGTTTTTCGATTCCAAATCATCCTAATTGTAGGGTCTATATCATTGGTCATTCCTTTAGACCAATTTTCACGATTGAAAGATGTAAAATCGTCTTTGAGAATGAGGTCATAATTCTCTGGCACGTAATCAAGTAAACCCTGCTCTTGCATAGGTTCTTGATTTACAACTGAATTATCTTTTTCACACGATAAGAAAAATGATGCTATTATAAATAAGCCTTTCAAAGCATTCATATAGATTTTCTGCATTTTAAATATAAATTTTAGAATATTACTACTAAGGTTTAAGCAAAGTTACTACACTATAAGATTGTCTTCATGCCGAAAATTAACTGAACCACATCATAAATTACCAAGTAGATTATTCCATTTTATATAGGTATTAGCTAAAAACAGATTGTATATTCACCATTTATCAATTCAATAAAATCAGATTTTATAACTTTTTTACCATTGAGTTTTATGTCTTCTTTATTATCAGAGTTTAGGCTATTAATTTGAACTTTTACAAGCATGCCTTTAGGAATACTAATTTTAAAATCCTTTTGTGATTTTAAGTTCCATTGAATGGAAACACTACCAAAAGGACTCGGTATTTCACCTTCAATTTTGGTTAAAGATGTAGCTGGCTTTGAAATTGAAATTTCTTCCATTCCTGGTTTGGTTACTTTGATTCCTAAAATATATTCAGCGAACAAAGCAGGAGGAAATGCACTTTCAGTTTGTGCATCACTTCGCGTTCTTTGGCCTTGGAATCTACCGGTTCTTCCGGTACCATCTAGCCACCATTCTTCCCAAAGTGTGCCATTACTATTTGAACTCAACATCTTGTTAAACCGTTCGTGTAACATTTTTAAAGACGCTTCTTCATAACCATACTCCGCAATGCCTTTATGAAGAAAATAGGACATAGCAGGCGTTACCACAGTCATCCCGTTTGTTCTTTTTATGAAATTATGATTGTCCTTTTTTAGTAATTGTTCAATGATATTTTTAGCTTGATTTTCTGTTGCCAAATGTTCTGCTAAAGCCATGGCATTCGCATGTTCGCTAAATTGTGTAGAGCGTTTGCCATCAATCCAAGCATCTGCAAATAATTGTTTGTCTTGATCCCAAAAATAAGCTTGTAAAGATTCTTTTAAAAGTGTCGCACGTTTCTTAACCTTACCACTTTCATCATCATCAAGAAACTCTAATAATCTTCTAAAATCTTTAAGTGCTCCTAGATAATGACCATTTAAATTGAAGTTGGCTCCACGTCTATCGTTCAAGGCATGATCTAACCAATAGGCATAAGGAGGATTGTTTAATAATCCCAAATCGTTCGTAAAAGAATCTAAAAGCGTCATTAGTTTTTTGGCGGTTGGCAATATGTGCTTTACTGTTTTGTAATCTCCAGAGTATAATAGGTAATTGTATAAACTGCGAATCCATAAACAATTAGAATCTAAAATAACCATATAATCATCTCCTGCTAAGGGTGCATAAGCTGGCATCATGCCATTAGCCTCTTGTTCTTGGGCAACCTGCAATAAATAACGACGCTGTAATGCGGTATCACCAAAAGTAAAATAATTCCCTAGTGCTGCGTAATAGCCTGTTTGGGCATATTGGCGTCTTTCTCGATAATTGTCTGTAAAAGTATCTGTGGTGCAAACATCAATAGTCTTTGCGGAGGCGTTCCATAGATTTTCAATCCACGGCGCTTCTGGTGTTGAAAGACTTCCTTTTAATTTAAATGGATATTTTAATTGGTGTATACCAACCCCATGTAATTTAACAGCACTTGTATTTCCATTAATTATAATACCTAAATATCGAGAGGGTTTGAAATAGGTAGATTGCCAAGTGTCAACATCACCCGATAATAAAATTTGATCATGAAGGCTAGAATCTACAATATTATGAGAAAAGATATTATCCACCATAAAGGGTGCTGAATAGATATTGACTTCGGTTCCTGAGGCACCTTCTATAGTTAATTTCGGCATGCCATTAATTACTTTCCCAAAATCAAATAATAAAAACCAAGTATTGTTTCTTTTAAGTGATTCTAAAATGATGGGGTTATCATTTTTTAGATAGTGTTTCAGCTGTTTCCGAATGTCTTTAGATATAATTTTCGTAAGTTGAATCGAGTCTGGTATACTAGTGTTCTCTAAAACCCTTGCCTCAATTAAACGGGTTGCTTTAATAGTGTTTTCTTCTAAATAGGGGATATCTCTTGCAATTAAAGAAGTCCATGGTGTGGTTAAAGTCGTCGCTTTTTCGTCTTTCCTTGGTGCTGGCCAACCCGAATTTCGTAAAAGAGGCAATGCATTTTCCCATGAAGTATCGTTAAATTCTATCTGGTTCCATACTTTGATTTCATTTCTTAAATCCACACGATCATTAACAACATTTTGAAATCTGCTAATCGTTGGCGAATCATTATTCCAAGAGAGGTCCCTACTTACTTTCCAGTCACTATTTGTGAAAATAGATGCTTTATTTGAACTGAAATCTAACTGCGCTAAAAGCCCTGCACGTCCTTTTAAATGATAAGATACCTTACCTTGTTGATGATGCACACGTACAGAGATATTATTAGTTCCTATTTTTAATAAACTAGTCACATCCAGAATATCAAATGATTGGTGATGAGGTGCGCTTCTGGCAGGACCCTGGCAAACGAAGGTTTCATTGATATACAATTCATATTTAGATGATCCCGTTATACGCAATTGTACTGTATCAGGAAGACTGCCCAAATTGAAATTTTTTCGTGCTAGCATAGTATGAGAACTATTAGAATTTGGTAACCAAATCCATTGCGCTTCCCAGTTAAACTTTTTAGTTCCCGCTATATCGGCTGTTTCCCAGATTCCCTTTACTCGGTTTGAAAGTTGAGATATTTGTGCTTGAGAAAAATAAAAAAAAGTGATTGCTAAAATAGTAGCAACCACTTTTAAGTTTTTATATCTAGGTGATGGGATCAAATCAGAGTTATTCTTTTGAAGATGCATACGCTATCATGTTAAATAATATTTTATCTGCAACAGGATCCTTTCCCAAATTCTCAACTATTCTTAGTGTAGAGTATATCATTTCACCTTTATCAAAAGGTACTTCTAGTACATCTGCAGCCCACCATACGTCTCCTGTACCATTATAATGACGTCTCATATCATCATTATTTGGATAGTGATCATAGCCCACTAACCCTGCAATATATGTTCCCTCAATTTTGAGCATAGAATTTACTGGGTGTACATTTTCGTAGGCTCCATGCATAATTAAATTGGTTGGTAAATCATTAAATATGGGATGTTCTGTAACGACATGCGATCTAGCTGCCCAACCTCCAAGGGTTGCCCAATCACCTTGAATTTCCGAATTAAATGGTAAGGCACTTTTTTCCACTTCTTTTAATTCGCGATCAAAACCTGGCACCATATTACCAATTACTTCTAAATTAATTGCATATCCACCAGATTTAACAAATGCAACAACGTTCCTAACTCTATTCTTGTATTGCTCATTATTTTTAAGAGCCTTACCTATAAAAACAGGAATATCCTTATCTATTTCATTATTGAAAGGAATAAAATCAATCTTATTAATTTTAAGAAATTTAGTTAGTGTCCCCTCAGGATCTACCACTGCAATCTTTGATTTTGGGATAGGCATTCTTTCCTTACTAAACACATCAAAAGATTGATTATTACTAACTATAATTTCTCCTGATTGGTTTTTAACTTCAACATGTACCGTATAGTTACCATTTAAATTACTGGTGTTTAATTTAGTAGAGTACAGATTTGAAATACCATTTTTGTAAACTTTTTGTACGTTTTCATTGTAAACAACTTCTTTGTTTTCAGAAATTATTTTGATAGAAACACTGACATTCTCATCTGCTAATTCATTAACACCATGTATCTCAAGCTTTGTGCCTGTTTCAGCATAAACGTTACGAGGAAGAATACGTATAGGAGTTGTTTGTTTTTGGTTGGCCTCCTGTGTCATACTATATACCAAGGTTTTTGGATTACGCCATAAGTCCAGTAAACCTGCGCCAAGAACCCAGTCTCCTCCAACTAAGGCATGAACACAATATCCTTTAATAGTGTTATTAAGCCTTGTTGCTTCTATCATGCGCTTATTGGCAATACCATGCATTTTTTGTTGCTCTAAATAAAAATCTTCAACATTTGGATAAATTTTATCAAAGTCCAACTTTTTTAATGTTGCAATGGTACCTTCATGTATCGCTTTGTGATATATTGTTGGAGCAACAATAGGGTTACCTTTAGCTTCAAACTCCTTAATATTTTCTCCTAAATTTGGTGTACTTCCATAGCCTAATTCAGAAATATAAGTCATCATTCCAGGTACAACATTTTTACCATAACTTTTAACCCCTTCTAAGCCAGATTTTACTAAATCTTCTTTTGTTTTTGCTGTGGCTAAGTAGCCATCAAATTCTTTTTGGTCAATTTGTGAACCACTATAATGGTGGATGTCGTTAAATTTTGTGGGTGTTCGCTCAAAAGGTAAATAAATATTGGCGCCTTCACCCCAGCCACCAGACTCATCTAAAATCATCCGTGTAGGATCTAACTCCCGTGCTAAAACTGACATAGAATTAAGCATTTGCGCTAAAATGGGTCTATTTATTTCATTAAACAATTCCCATTGTACAATACAGGTTCGATTACGATTGCTTAGGATGGTTTTACGTAATTCATTTTCAACCACAAAAGGTAAACGTGGTGATGAAATAGGGCGGTGCATACATTCTACAACCAAACTACCCACAGTTAAAACACCCATTTCATCACATAAATCTAACCACATTGGTGGAGCTGGTTTACGCCAAGGACGAATCATATTAAAACCAGCTTCTTTGGCTAGTCGTATTTCTTTTTTTGCCATTTCTTTGCTATCAGGATAGGCTAATCCCACAGGATATAGTCCTTCGAAAAAGGCAGCTTTTAAATAAAGTGGTTTCCCGTTTAAATAAAATTCATCATTTTTTACAGTGAATTCACGCATTCCAAATTTTGCTTCCCATTGGTCTGAAGTTTCGCCATTAATTTTTATACTCACATCTGCTTTGTACAAATAAGGATTTTCTGTATCCCAATAGATGGCATCTTTTATAGGAAGATCCCAAGTCATGTTATTTTTACCTGGTAACACCTCTATTGGCTCAACTTTTGAAGCTACTTCTTTTCCGTCTTCAGATAGTATATTTACAAGTACTTCAGCAGATTTTATAGTTGTTTTGGTGTTTTCAATTTCTATATTAAAGGTAGCCGTATTGGTATCTATTTTCGGCTCAATAAATACATCTTTTAATCCAACAGCGCCTTTGGCAACGATAGAAACAGATTGCCAAATACCACCAGTAATAGCACCTCTCCACATAGGAACTTCTTGTCTGCCTAAACCATCAATGTATTTGTCGGTTAATATAATAGGACTTATAACCCGAACAATTAATGTGTTCTCTTCTCCTAGTTTAGCGAGTTTATCAACCCTAAAGTTAAAGGGGGTGTACCCGCCTTCGTGAAAACCTACCACTTGATCATTCAGCCAAATTTCGGATTTGTAGTTGACGGCCTCAAAATGCAATTCAATGACTTTGTCTTTCCAGTTTGTTGGGATATTGAATTTTGTTCTGTAAATAGCAGCACCTTCGTAATCCTTTTCAGTTTGTTCCCAACAACTTGGCACTTGAATATTTTTACTGTTTGGATGTTGTTCAAATTTTTCATCTAAATACCATTTATTTTGTACTCCTTCATTGGCATCATCAAATATAATATCCCATGTCCCATTTAAGGATATTTCAAGGTTTTGATGAGATTGCGCAGAACAATTTAGATTTAACATCAAAATCATTACAATTGTAAGTTGTTTACTTAAATATTTCATTATTAGTTTCTTTTAGTAAATAAGTTAGTTGTTTTTTTGAAAATATCTTTTTCGAATAGTGCTTAAAAATTGAATAAAACAAATATTATAAAGATACATAGAATTATTGTTGCAGATTCTATCATCTACAAATCAGAATTTACCATTTCATGTTTTAAGTTAAATTATAATTGATAATTTTTGAGCAGTTCTTGGTAATTTGAAGCTAATCAAAAAAGGATAACCTCCATAATTTTACACAAAATATGAACTTGCAGTTATAACTAGGCCCTTCTATTAAGGCATTTACACTTTTGAAGCTTGGGGTTATAATTGATTAAACTAAATTAAAACTAAATTATGAAAAATTCATTTTCAGAAAAATCAAAAAAGATTTTGATGCTCACAGTCCTATTAGCCTTTTTTGGGTTTTTAGAATTGCATGCACAACAAAAAAGTATAACAGGTACAGTAACAGGTAGCGGTATGCCGCTTCCAGGAGTAAGTATTACTATAAAAGGTAAGCAAGTTGGAGCTGTAACTGATTTTGATGGAATCTATAAACTAGAGGTCTCAGAAAACGATATTTTAGTATTTACTTACTTGGGATACAAAAATCAAGAGATTGTTGTTAAAGGCAAAATAAAAATCAATGTATCCATGATTGAAGATGTTTCTAAATTAGACGAAGTGGTCGTAATTGGATACGGCTCTGTTAAAAGAAAAGACTTAACAGGTTCGGTATCAACCATTAAATCAGAAGAAATAGACAAGATTAAAACCACATCGTTTGAAGGCTCATTAGCGTCCAGAATTTCAGGTGTACAAGTTGTAAGTTCTGAAGGTGGTCCAGATGCAGCTTTTAAAATAAGGGTAAGAGGAGGAACCTCAATTAATGCTAGTAATGATCCTTTATACGTTGTGGATGGGTTTCCAATTTCTGGAGGTGGCGTTTCGTCTTCAACTGGTTTAGGAAATAGCTCAGTTAGTCCTTTAGCAACTTTAGACCCGAGTAATATTGAATCTATTGATATTTTAAAGGATGCCTCCGCGACAGCTATTTATGGATCTAGAGGTGCAAATGGTGTTGTTATTATTACCACTAAAAAAGGGAGGCCCGGCGTTGCCAATTTGAATTTGGAAACCTTCACGGGGTTTTCAACTTTATCAAGTAGGCTAGATGTTCTTACTACACAAGAATTTATAAATTTTAGAAATGATTTCCAACCTTGGTCTCCGGGTCTAACGGATCAAAAAAAATACTTAGCAGAAACGTTTAGAGTTGATGATGGCACGGGGACTTATGTTCCAATTACAGCAGATTACCCTGGACTGATAGTTGATGATTGGCTTGAGAATATAACCCGCACAGCTATTGAAAAAAATTATAGACTTTCGATTAATGGTGGTAATGATAAAACCAGATACTCATCTTCCATATCTTATTTAGATAGGGAAGGAATTATTAAGACTTCTGGAATTGAGCGTTATTCTCTTAATCTTAACATCTCCCAAAAGGTAAGTGATAGAATAAACACAGGGATAAATGTAAATGGAGGATACACCTTAAGGTCTGGTGTTGTAACGGCTGCAACAAATAATAATCAAGGACGTTCAGGCGTTGTTACAAGTGCGGCGCTTTTTGGACCTGTACAGCCTATTAGACATCTTGAAAATGCAGACACAGAAGCAGCACTTGGAATCATTTTTGACGAGGAGGGCCGAATGATAGCCAACCAAAATGGAGATATTGCCAATCCAGTAGTGCTTTTAGAAGAAAATAAAAATTCGGCGGTTGTTTTTCAAGGCGGATTTAATACGTTTCTTGAGTATAAAATAGCAGATGGTTTGAAATTTAAAAGTTCTATTAGAGGGTATGTATACGAATCTAAAACCAAGGCTTATTTCTCAGAAAGAGTGGGCTGGACTCAAGCAGTTGGAGGACGCGCTATCACTAGTTTTGGAAACAGCCGAAGTATTGTAACCGAACAAAATTTGAGTTTTGTTAAAAAGTATGGAAATCATAGTATTAACGCTATTTTAGTTGCTGAAAAACAGCAAAATAAGAATGAATTCTTACAAACTAATTCTACTGGATTTGAATTGCCTGGTTTAAATTTGGATGCTCTACAAAGTGCCCTAAATACAGAGCCTACAACATCTAACGAAAACACGTCTTCAATTGAATCGTATCTTGCTAGAGTGCAGTATGACGCCTTTAACAAGTATTTAATAACCGCAAGTGCACGTTATGATGGATCATCCAGATTTGCAGAAGGCAATAAATGGGGGTTTTTTCCTTCCATCGGTGTGGCTTGGAGAATTTCAAACGAAAACTTTCTAAAAGGCAGCTCCTTTTTGTCTGATGCAAAAATTAGAGCCAGTTACGGTGAAACTGGTAACACAGAAATAGGCTCTTATCGGTCTTTAGCAAGGGCAGGTTTTTCTAGTTATATATTTAACGGATCTTCATTGACCACCGGTGGTTCTATTGACCGTTTGCCAAATCCAGATTTAACCTGGGAAACTACTACACAATCAGATGTAGGATTGTCTTTAGGCTTTTTTGATAATAGAATTAGTATTGAGGCCGATTATTATAATAAGGAAACGAGTGACCTATTATTAGAAGTTCCACTACCAGCTACATCAGGTTTTACAACCGCATTCCAAAACCTAGGCGTTGTAAGCAATGAAGGTTACGAATTGGCAATAGACGCAAAAATCATAGAGAATAAAGATTTTAAATGGAGTGCTAATTTTAATATCAGTTTTAATGAAAACAAAGTATTGGATTTAGGCGAGGCAGATGAATTTTTTGTAACCGCCATAGGAGATAACCAAATACAGGGTGACTATGTTGTGCGCGTTGGTGAGTCTTTAGGCTCCATTTATGGCTTGCAGGATGATGGTGTTTATACCTTTAGCGATTTTGTTGAGTTTGATGGATTAACTGACGCTGAGGCGGCAGAACTTTTGTATTCAAACGTAACGGAGAATGAAAATTGGTATTCCATTAATATCTATAATTTAAAAGATGGCGTAGTAAAAAACTCAACTGTTGCCGATGGTGCTTATAGACCAGGAATGACCAAGTTCAAAGATGAAAACAATGATGGTGTGATCAATGATCTCGACAGAAAGATTATTGGTAATACACAACCAAAACATTTTGGTGGTTTTTCAAGTAACTTCAGATATAAAGCTTTTGATTTATCATTTCAAACTGCTTGGACTTATGGAAATGATATATATAATAAAAACATAAAAAAGGGTTCAAGTACGGCCCAGCCTTGGTCGAATAAATTGGCTATTATTAATCAGCGTTGGTCCCCTGAAACACCAAATAACACCTTAACATCTTTTAATACGGGAGCGAGTGGTAATATCAATTCCGCGGCATATTCAAGATACATTGAAGATGGGTCTTTTTTTAGATTAGCCAATATTACTGCTGGATTTCAATTACCCAAAAAAACATCTCAATCTCTGGGTCTTAAATCATTACGTTTTTATGGCTCAATAGACAATGTTTTTGTTTTAACCAGTTATAGCGGATGGGATCCTGATGTAAGTGTTGGGAATAATCAATTAACACCAGGACTTGATGTTGATTCATATCCTCGGTCTAGAACCTTTAGAATAGGGGTAAATGCCAACTTTTAACTAAATAAAAATTAATTAACATGAAAAAAAGAATTAAAAATTTAATGACATTATTCAGCATCTGTGCATTATTTTGTGTGCTTGGATGTAGTGAAAATTTTCTTGAAGAGAATCCAACGGGCTTTGTAGACCCAGCAGCATTAGTGGTTGATAAACAAGGGGCTGAGAAGTATGTGGTCGGGGCCTACAACACTGTGCGAGTTATAGCACCATCTTTTACCGGATGGGCAAGTGCTTGGGGTACTTTCGCAACAGACGAAATTGTGATGCCTGCTTGGGGAGGTGATACTAAAGAGATTTACCTTCATACATTATCTCCTTCCAACGCTACTATTCGTAGTATCTGGGAAGACTTCTATGTATCTATTAATCAGGTTAATAGTGTGGTTGATAGAGTTTCGGCTATGACCGTAGATCAAATTGATATTGAATCAAGAGATAAATTAGTAGGAGAGGCACGTTATTTAAGAGCCATGCTATATTTTTCTTTAGTAAGCTCTTTTGAAAATATTCCATTAATTAAAAATGAAACTACTAGTATACAAAACTTAGAAGTGTCTCAAGATCCTACAAAGGATGTTTATGACTTTATTGTTGCAGACTTACTTTTTTCTGAAAATGTTTTAGATGCCGTACAAGGTTCAGGAAGAGCTACTAAAGGATCTGCTCAGGCTTTATTAGGCAAAGTTTACTTGCAAATGACAGGATTTCCCTTAAATGAAACAGATAAATATGCACTTGCAGAAGTTAAACTAAAAGCAGTTATGGATAGTGGGGTTTATGATTTATTAGATTTTTATCCAGACGTTTTCAGTTTAGATCATGAGCAAAGCAACGAGATGGTTTTTGCTGTTGGGTTTGATGGTCCTGGACTTAACCAAGGTGGAACCCTTGGAACTTTTTATGGACCTAATGGACAAGTACAAAATGGTGGACAAGCAGGAAATAATTGGTTCGTCAATTGGGAGCTGGCCGGTAATTCACAAGATTTACCAGAAGGATCTGGAACTTGGGGAGAAAGAAACAACTATAAGTTTGCTCAAGGCTATCAAGAAAATGATATTAGATGTAGAAATAATATCGCGAAGCATAATGTTAACTGGGGACCATGGCAACCAGAGGATGGCATGTATAACCCAGAGGCAAGGAATACTGTTGCAGGTTGGTTTAGACCTAATTGGAAGCCATGGAAGTGGCATAACGTAAGACCTAGTAATTGGGGCACCGATACGCCATATGATTATCCTTATATAAGATATGCAGATGTTTTATTGATGTACTCTGAAGCTTTGAATGGACAAGACAAACTAACTCAGGCTGATATTGATTTGACTGTAAATAGATTACGTGCAAGAGCACGTGTTTTTCCAACAGAAGTTCAACCAGATACCATAGCCCCAGATATGGTTTTAAGTGGAAATCAAGATAATGCCGATGAAATATTAAGCGAACGCCGTAAAGAGTTGTGTTTTGAAGGATGGAGACGTAATGATTTAATCCGTTTTGGAAGGTATCAGGAAGCCATTAAAGTTACCCAACCCTCATGGTCAAATTCAGGTAATCCTCAAACACAATATTCAGATTTTGAAATTAGATGGCCAATTCCAACTTCTGAACTACAAATTAATCCTAAATTAGTTCCTGCCGTAGGCTATTAAATAATTTGTAATTAGTAAAAAAACCAAGTTTAGTATTAACAAATTAATACTAAACCTGGTTTTGCATAATTAGAGGATGTTACGATCATAATATAAATAGATATTCTAGTTAATTTTATTTTTTAAAAAAAATGAAATTTTAGAATTGAACTCAACTCTATATAATTCACAAAAGAGGTCGTCTAAAAACAATTTAGGCGATCTTTTTATTTTTGGTCATTTAGGTTTTATTTTGACGCTCTTTGTTTTAATAGTAAATAATAATGTTGTTAAAATAGAGCAAAGCGATTTCTATATCGCCAAACTCAC
>NZ_JAQWOO010000051.1 GCF_029245835.1 Algibacter sp.
GTGAGTTTGGCGATATAGAAATCGCTTTGCTCTATTTTAACAACATTATTATTTACTATTAAAACAAAGAGCGTCAAAATAAAACCTAAATGACCAAAAATAAAAAGATCGCCTAAATTGTTTTTAGACGACCTCTTTTAATTTTAAAATTTAATTATTAATATTTTATTAATTTCTTGAATGAAGTTAAACCTGTTTTGGTGTTACTAATTTTAAACAAATAAAGCGCTTGATCTAACTTGTCTAGCTCATAAATTTTTATCTGATTATTTATACTGAAATATTTTCTATCTATCATTAACCTTCCATTTAAATCAAATACTTTAATGTTAAATTCACTATTGTTTAAACTTAAAGGAATTGTTATAGTGATTTTATTATTAAACGGATTTGGTGTCACAACTAAATCGTTAAGATTTAAATCATCAATATTCAAAGTAGTCTCATCAGACCCATTACAATCTTGATCAATACCATCATTTATTACCTCAGTAGCTCCCGGGTAAATGGTATTATCGGTATCATCACAATCCGTATTATCAGCAACATATCCGGCTGGTTGAGATCCGGCTAACTGACTTACTTCAGGATTACCAAAGGTATCAGAATCTAAATCTTGATACCATGCAGTTAAATTACTGTCTATATTAATAGTATAGTCTTCTACCTCCCCATCATAATTTGTAGCGCATGGACCTGCAGGATCATTATTGTATCTCGCTGCTATTCTCATTCTAGTTTGTCCTGTTGGGAAAGCTGCACCAATCGGAAAGGAAATAGAAGGTGTAATACTTGTTTGAGTGTTATCTCCAGTAATTGCCGTACCTAAATCAAATTCCTCTCCAGTATCATCAAAATCTCCATCAAAATTGAAATCTATCCAAGCAAAAGCATGTCCAGTACCTCCATCTCTATCTACATTTACAGTTAATGTATGCGATGAACCTTGGGTTACAGTTGTCGACATAGAAAGAAAATCTTGATAACCATTATTCTCTCTATTGTTTATATGCGAATTGGACAGGGTATTAAAAGATACTTGTGTTACACCGGTATCATAAGTGCCGTTCCCATTAGCATCACAATATGTGACAGGTGTAGTTGAAAAAGTTTTAGATATTGTATAATTAGAATCACTTGTTCCACATTTACTTCGTATTTGCACTTCGTAGTTTGTTGTAGCAGTCGAAGCTAGCAGTCCTGTTAAGTTATAAGTATTTGTTGATAAGTCTAATACGTCTATCCAAGTACCAGAATTTATTTCTTTGTATCTCAAATCATACGTTGCTGATGGGATGTTGTCCCAATTAACAGAAGCACTTGTTTCATCTACACTAGAAACTGATACATTGGTAGGCACATCAGTAACACAAGTGATTAGAGTAGTAAATGTTTGAGATGTAGAATAAGAGGAAGTAGTTGAACCGCATCTTGTAGCAACTTGAACCTCATACTCTGTATTTCCTATTAGGCCAATTATGGTATACCAACTGTCTGAAATATTAGTTATTTCATTCCAAGTACCAGAACTAACTTCTTTGTATCTAATATCATATGTTGCTGAAGGTTCTATTACCCAAGAGGCATCTGCAGAAACATCTGTAATATTAGTTGCTACTAGTCCTGTCGGAGCATTTACACTATCACAAGTTATTAAAGTATTACTTATAATTTTAAAATCATCAATAAAGAACCCTTCGGCATTTGCTGAGTAGTTTTCTAATTTATTGTCACCATCAGACCTAAATCTAAATCTAAACTCCGCATTAGTGGCTCCATATAGAAAACTATTATTACTAGCATCAATAACTATTTCTTCCATGATCCAATTGTCCATTTGATCTCCGTCATAGAGGCGACCAGAACTATTATTTTGTTGAAAGCTATGGCTTGTTGAGTTTTTATCTCCATGCTCATCTGTAGTTACAGAGAATGCTTTAGGTTTATTGTATTTTCCAACGAGTGATTGCCATGAAGAACCATCCGTAGAACCTTCAATTTCAACAAAATCAAAATTTCTTTCTAAATCCCATTTAGCATAAAATTGAACTAATATTTCTGTTGCTCCTGATAAATTATAAGAATTCTTTGTTGTTAAAGTACTCGTTGAATTATTTCCGTAAGACGTGATAGAATTACCACCAAGTTTCAAGCCTCTCGTTCCAGAATACTGAGTACCAGATGTATTCGATGTTGTCCAAGTTCCGGTTAGATTCCAATTTGTAGCAATAGAATTTAGATCTGGATTATCATTTAAAAGCAAAGTTGGTTGATAATATTTTTCAAAATTCACATTGTAAAATACATTAGTTCCATCTGATAATTTGACGTTGTATTCAATTTTATCATTTGGCTGTATGCTCCCGTTTAGTATAATTTGTGCTGTAATATTACGTTGCTCTAAAATAGTCATTCCTGTTTGTGCAGGTATAGTTGCTATTGAAGTTATATTAGATGAAATAGGTGTTATAACTACGTTAAAATCACTATTGGTTTGTCCTATTCGCTCTATTCCAAAAGTAAGCTCAGAAGTTAAATCGTCAATGTTTGATTGCGTTAAATCATGCAATTTTGCATATTTACCGCCATAATAGGCATTCATCAAATTTATTCTTACGGCTCTTTTCGCAATAGGCGTAATTTGGGTCGTAGCAGGCCAGAATCCACTTTCAGTTTCCCAATCGCCATGTTCTGGAGTTGATGCTAAAATGTTTTTACCCGATCCTACTGATGCGGGGCTAGAATCACTTGGATAAGGATTATTATTGTTACTAGTTGTGTTTCCATCATCAGCAGTTCCTCCTAACAACCAGTCGTCTGCAATACCATTAGCAGGGGTAAATATTGTAGCACCAGAAACATAGCGGTTGTATTTGGTCATATCTTCATGCCATTTATGCATTTCATCTTCTCTACCAGAAATTTTGGTTGGAAGACCACCATAAGGATGAGGAATAGCATTTGCCGCAGAATGATGCATTAAAGCGGTTTCAAAGTTTCTAGCTAAAACAAAATCTCTAAGAATCTGAGATTCTGGTTCTGAAAAAGGATAAGGACCTCTATATGTATCTGAAGTTGGTAAATCAGAAGAACCACTTGAAAGTCCATCGGCACCCCATAAATAATCAAAATTTCTATTAATATCTACACCTCTAGCTGCAGTTGTATTACTAGTACTTCCTGTATTTGGACGTAAATTTTTTCTTTGATACGTACCACCGTTTGAATTTAAATGTTGATTCCATCTTAAACCATCAGGATTCACAATAGGTATAAAATAAAGCTCATTATTATCAACTAAGTTTTTTATTGCAGGGTCACTACTATAATTCTCTAGGATATACCACATGTAAAACATATTACTCATTAAGCTACTAACTTCCCTAGAATGTATCATAGAAGTATAAAGTATTTGAGGTTTTGTGCCCTCAAGACTCGTTTGGTCTCCTGTAATTCTTACATAATATATAGTTTTAGGGTCCCAAAATGTTGTTCCTTGTCCAGAATATGTAAGTCCATTATTTGTTATAGTACTTGCTGGATTTCCCCATGTTGTTTGGTTAGATGGAGACGCATCTGTTTTAGCAGAAATTAAATTAGGAAATAAAGCTCTCATTTGATCTAGTTCAGCTAAGGTTTCATCAACTGTTAAACATCCTTTGAATGAAGTACCAATATTATAGTTAGTGGGTGTTACCCAATCTACTTCATCTTCAGCATTATATTGTAAGTAATTATCTAATATTGTACTGGATATAGATTTTTGAAAATTACTGTTTTTGCTACTTTTTTTTCTTAATTTATCTTTGTTTAGTTCAGTTAATGCCCTTTGATAATCTTCATCAGCTCCTTCATTATAAAAAGAAGTTAAATCTTCGATTTTTACTATATATGGAATGTTTAGATCATCTAAACTAGCTATTTCAGTTGGAGAGAGTTCTAACTGAATACCGTTACCTTTAAATACGGCTCCACATCGTAAATCTATACCAGATTCGAGTATTTGATTTACAGTAGTTTGGGATTTACTTTGAACAATAATTCTCTTGTATGATTCTTGAGAGAAGGATAATTGTATAATTAATAACATAATTGTACATGAGAGTGTAATATTTTTCATCAGATTTGGGATTTTGAATGAATTTTATGGCGCTAATATATAATAAAAATCCATTAAACTCCATGAAACGCAAAAAAAACCGATAAAATACATATTTTTTGATTATCGACCTAAGGATAATATGCTGAACTATTCTTTAACTTAGATTTATACCAACCAAGTATTGGTATAGAAATATTTAATTAAGTTAATTGTATTTAAGATTTATTAAGAGGTAGTTAGCCATTAAAATTTTATTACTCTATTTTGTATCTCAATCTTAAACTCCCTTTACTTCGTGGTTATAATAAATAACTTTTTATAATCATTAAAACTTATCTCAGGACTGTTCAATATTAAAATAATAGGTTATAAAAATTGCAAACAGATTTAGTGTTCAATTTTTTTGTTAAGACCGTAGATGTCTTTCAAAACTAGGTTTTTACCATTTCTATCCATAACTTTTAAATCGTATCGAATTTTAATTTTTGTACCAATAGGTGCGTAATAATAAATAACCCAAGCATCAGCTTCTTTAGTCCCAATGCAGCCATTTGAATATGCTTTTTCTAAAGTAATAGGATTTGTTGTTGGGTGAATTAATTGACCATTTCTTAAGCCATTTATTTCAGTTTCTATAAATGGAATTTGAGGTAATTTGGTGATTTTATCATCATCTCTTTTAGTTACAAAATATTGATGGCCGTTAACAGGGTTATAGTAACTAGGATTGCGAACATGTTTGACAATAATGCCACTGCCCGTTTTAGTTTTTAAATTTAAAACTCTACCCGCCATTTTCAGGTACTTTTTCTCATCTCTTCCAACGCGTATTGGAAACTCAAAAAGTTCAGTAGAATCTTTAAGAATGCGAAGTTTATATTCAGGAATATTAACATCTATAGATATGTTTTTAAATGAATTTTGAAGTTTTATAGCTTTTAAAGAATCAGGAATAGTTATAATAGCGCCTTTGGGTAAAACAATCATTTTTTTTTGATTATATACAAAAGAATCTCGCGCTTTCATTCTATAATAATCTGTATTTTGAAGTGTATCTATAATCCATGGGTTGGTTCTAACCAAAAGATGTTCGCTTAATTTATATGGTACTAATGAATCGTATGTCTTTGTTATAGAATCTAGGAATTGAAAATAATTCTCGATAATAACATCATGACTTATTTTAATGTGTATTGGAAGTGTATTGGTCCTTATAGTTTTACTACCCCATGTATTTAAAGAAGCAAAATAAGTGCCCTCTTTTGGGCAACAAAACTTTAATAGTATTATTAGAGGTATTAAAGCAAATAAAGCTAGTTTTAGTTTTAATACTAGTTTCATAGTATTTAATTTGTAATTGTTAACTTATTTATATCCTTAATCGCACAATTACATCAAAAATGTTTAATTTTTTTTTCTTGAAAGTATTGAAGTGATTAATAAACCAAGTCCCAGTCCAAGAATAATAGACCCTACAAACATTAGAGCGGACTCTTCTAGAAAAAAGAAGCCAATTCCAAGACCTCCCAGAATACCACCACCAATAGCCCAATTTCTCTTATCTTCTTTGTTAGTCATCATTTTTATAAATATTTTTTTTAAAACCTCACTTAAAAAAGTGTCTTTGTCTTTTTTTATACCACCAATAGCCCAATTTATATAAGACTTACCTTTTCAATTATTTCATTTTTTTCTTCTGATGGAGGATAGCCAATTCTTGATAATACGTGTTTTACCGCTTCAATATCTTTATTCGTTTCATATTCAAGTGTAATGGTGCCGTATTGAAGTTTAATAGATATATTAGAGATGCCTTTTAGTGCAGAAATTCTATTTATTACAGAGGTTTCACATCCACCACATTTTAAGTTTTGTATGTATAAAGTAGTTTTCATTATGTACTTTTTACCTTTATTAATAAAGATACATTTGATATAATAAAGACGAAATGATAAGCATCAGTCTTGGTAGAATATTATATGGTTTCTTCTAAGAAAAATTTAATAATATCCGCAGTTGAAACAATGCCTACTATTTTCTTGTTTTCAAGAATTGGAATGGCATGGTAATACCCCTTTGCTAAAACTTTAGCAGCATCTTCTATAGTTGCAGCAGTTGTTAAATAAAAAGGTTTTTGAGTCATTATATCTTTAACTTTTAACTCTTTATATATTTTATGCTCATCACTAATTCCAGCTCCAGAGATATGATACATAAAGTCTATTAAACTAACCATGCCTACTAGTGCTTCATTTTTAATTACAGGAATGTGATGATGCCATTTTTTTTTCTCATAGATATGCTTGACATCTAAAAGATATTGCTCTGGAGAAATGCACACCACATTTTTAGTCATTATTGTTATTATCGAATTGGTTTTCATTGACGAGAAATTATTGTTTTAAACTACCTTAAAAGTAGGTGATTAGTACCTGATCCAAAATGATATTAATCATTTTGGAATACGTTATTTGTCTTTATATTTATTTAAATACAAATGGTTATGAAAACAAAAACAATTTTAGAGTTACTTACCTTAAGTTCGAGTCTTTATTATTTAGCAAAAGACACAAAATTTCTAGATAAAATAAATGAGTTTTCAGAAAAAGGGAAAAATAATTTCAATAATATCATGTCTGAATCTCAATTAGACGACAATGGAAATGAATTGGAATTTGCAGACAAAATAATTTTAAAAACCCATGAATTAAAGGAAGAGCTAGATGAAAAAATAGAAGAACTTATTGTTAAGTTTTATAAAAAAATAAATGTGGCACATTTAGATGAAATTAAAGCTTTAAATGAAAAACTTGAAACACTTGACGCAACTGTTGCCTTGTTAGAGGCTAGGCTAAATAAAATGAAAGCATAAAACGATGGGAATCCTTACAGGTATTGGAAAGAATTTTAGATCTATCTCTAGGTACAACGAAATTCTTAAAGTTTTAATAAAATATGGCTTTGAAGATTTGGTAGACTATTTAGAAGAGAATAATCAATATGCGTTTATGCGAAAACTAATTCCCAAAGCTTCAAGAAAAAATGCCTTAGCCTACAGCAAATGGGCTAAAATGAGATTGGTATGCGAAGAGTTAGGACCAACGTTTGTGAAATTCGGACAAATTTTAAGTAACAGACCCGATTTAGTACCTTTAGAATTAACTTTTGAGTTAGAAAAACTTCATGACAATGTGCCACCAATGTTAGAAAGTGTTGCTAAACAAATTGTAGAAACAGAATTAAAAGATACCGTAGAAAACTTATTTGCTTGGTTTGAGCCATCACCTTTTGCATCGGCATCAATTGCACAAGTGCATCATGTAACTTTACACTCTGGTAAGCGTGTTGCTTTAAAAATTCAAAGATATGGCATTCAAGATATTATAGTAGAAGATATTAAGGCCATGTATAAAATTGCAGAAGTTTTAGAAAACAGAATACCTTCCTTAAAAAGCTTTGACCCTATTGGAATTGTTGAAAACTTTGAAGAATCCATACTAAAAGAAATTGATTTTGTTAATGAATCTATTAATATTCAAAGGTTTTATAATAATCTGGAAAATGATGATACTTTAGATCAATTTGCTGAAGCTCCTAAAGTATATTCAGCTTTTACAACTTCAAAAGTTTTAGCTATGGAGTTTATTTCTGGAATTAAAATCAATCAAATAGACGAGTTAAAAGCTAAAAATTACGACACTAAAGTTATTGCTAGAAGGCTTACGATTAGCTATTTTAAACAAATTTTTGAATATGGTTTCTTCCATGCTGATCCACATCCAGGGAATTTATTGGTACTCCCTAATGGACATATTTGTTACTTAGACTTTGGCATGATGGGAAGTATGCTCCCTCGAGATATTTCAATTTTCGGCAAATTATTCGTTGCTATAACAAACAAGGACGTTAAAAATATAATTAAAACTTTACAACAGCTATCAAATAATGCGCCTATTCCAAATATGAGAGAATTAGAGTTTGATATCAATGAATTTGTAGAAAAATATTATGTGAGAGATATCCATGAAAATGAAATGAGTACGGTTTTATTAGAACTAAAAGATATTATCATTGCTCATGGTTTAAAAGTGCCTACTTATTTTTTCCTTTTTGCTAGATCTTTAGTAACTGTTGAAGGTGTTATTAACAACCTAGATGCTAACTTGGAACAATTTGAAATTGCAAAACCATACCTAAAAACAAGTATCACGAAAAAATATAACCCTTTAAAAATAGGTAAGAAAGTTGCAAATTCTATTGTAGAGCTTGCAGATTATATGGAAGATTTTCCGTCAGATTTAAAGAATGCGATACGCAAAATTAATTCTGGTCAGATAAAAGTAGACTTAACACATAAGGGTATAGACCCTATGGTGCATACATTACAAAGAATTACGAAACAGCTTATTACAACTTTTATTATGGTAGCTTTAATAATTGGGGCTTCATTATTTATAGTTTTTGAAATTCACCCGCTTTGGAAAAGTATATCTATATTAGGAATTTTAAGTTTTATTTTAGCAGTAATCTTAGGGTTTGCTGTTGTAATGAATATAAAAAAAGGGGATTATGATTATTAATTTCCCAAATCAAGAGGCTTAATTCTTATGTAAAAAAAACACAATTTGCATTGTGTTTTTTTTACATTAATAAGATATTTAGGGTTTGGAAAATGCTTTTTTAAAATGATCAAAAGCTTCAGTAATTTCATTTTGAAAATGCTCTAGTTTTGTTTCTTCTTTTTTCTTTCCATACTTGCCTTTAAACTTATCAATAAACGAATTAAAATCCTTTTTTCCTTTTTCAAAAGTATCTTTAGCTTCAATTTTATCCTTATTAAACTTTTGTTCTAATATCTCTAATTGAATTTTAAATTGTTCTATTTCAATTAAAGTTAAAGCATACATTCTATTTAAAGTGTCATTAGTTTTTATTTTAACTTCAATATCATGCAGTATTAAAAGTATTTGCTTTTTTTGTTTTTTAAAAATCTCCTTAGTCTCAGCTTTTCCTAGGGCTAATTGTACACGTAGTTCATCAAATTTTGTATTAAGCTCTTCTATTTTTTCTTTAATACCTTTTATTTTAAACTCACTGTCGTGAATAAATAGGTTAAATTTCTTTTTAACCTCCTCATACTTATCTTGTGCATCTGCTTTTCCTAAAGTGGCTTTTACTTGAAACTCCTCTAACTCTACTGCGGTTTTTCTAAGGGCTCCTATAACTTTATCAACAAATTGAATGTCTTGTGTCTTTTTCATGATTACTAAGTTTTATTATTCTATTAAATATATGAGTAAAACTTAAATCACTAAATGATGACCATCAGTTTTTGAAATTTTTTATTAAAAACCTATCATTAACTAGTGCTTTTTTGGTAGCGTCATAGCCAATTTTAAATATATCTTCAAGATATTTTTTATCAAAAATCCCATAATTATTTATTTCCTCTGGGGAAATAACTAAATCACAATCAATAAACTTTTTTTGATCGTCTTTAACCGATTTTAATTTAAATGCCCGCTCTAAAACGTGATAGGAGTGTTTTAAGTCATTAATTTTTATGGTATCAAAACCATTAACATAAACCCCAATAATTTTGTCGCATGTTGGTTTTAATAATTCCACTGGAAAATTATTTAAGGCGCCACCATCAACATAATATGAATCTTTAATTTTTACTGGTGTAAATATCCCTGGAATGGCGGCAGATGCTAAAATGGGTTTAATTAATTCACCTTTATCAAAAACTTCTAAATTTCCATTTAAAATATTAGTGGCGGTAATATTTAATTTTTTTTTTAGAAAAGAAAAATCATCATCCTTCATATAATTTTTAAAATCTGAATAAAATTTTTCAGCATCGATAAAACCTGGCTTGTTTAGAGCGTATTTCGTTATATCTAAAATTTGAATGCCTTTAAAAAATTTGAAAATATCCTCCCATTTATTACCATAGGCATAAAGCGCGCCCACTATAGCTCCTGCACTTGTACCAGCAATATGAGTTGGATATATGTTGTGCTCTTCTAAAGCTTTTATTGCCCCAATATGGGCAGCACCTCGCATCCCTCCTCCAGATAATACTAAACCTATATTCATATATGATATTTAAATGTTAAAAGTAGGCCTAATTAGCCGCGAATACAATGATAAGCATCAGTAACTAAATGATTTTAATCATTTTATATCTAGTTGTGATGTTATAAATTTAATAACTATAATATCTGCTTTATGCTGAAATTAACCAAAATAAAGGCGTTTTTAATTGAGATTGGTGAAATCACATATTTTGCTCGTCGGTTTTTTAAAGAACTATTTAAGAAGCCTTTCGAGTTTAATGAGTTATTAAGGCAGTGTTATAGTATAGGAAACAAATCCTTTTTACTGGTTGGCGTTACGGGTTTTATTATCGGTTTAGTAATAACCCTTCAAACGCGACCTACATTAGAAGAATTTGGAGCTGAATCTTGGATGCCTTCTATGGTAAGTATCTCAATTATAAGAGAAATTGGCCCGGTAATAATAGCGTTAACTTTTGCAGGACGCATAGCCTCTGGAATAGGAGCAGAGTTAGGCTCTATGCGTGTTACTGAGCAAATTGATGCCATGGAAGTTTCGGGTACAAATCCTTTTAAATATTTAGTAGTTACAAGAATTTTAGCCACCACATTAATGCTGCCTATATTAGTCATTTTTGGAGATGCCATTGCACTTTATGGGGCTTTCATTATTGAAAACACCAAAGGAGATGTATCGTTTCAATTATTCTTTAATAAAGTATTTAATGCACTGGAATTTGGAGATATTATTCCCGCAACTATTAAAACATATTTCTTTGGATTTGCTATCGGCCTTGTAGGGTGTTTTAAAGGTTATTACTGCAAAAAAGGAACTGTTGGTGTGGGTTTAGCAGCAAATTCCGCAGTGGTATTTTCATCCATGTTACTTTTTATAATTGACTTTATTGCGGTATTTATAACCGATATATTTTTTGAAATTTAAAAGATGATTCCAGATAAAAACATACAAGAAAAACAAGAAACAGTAATCTCTAAAAAGTTAATGCTTGAAATTAAAGATTTAAAAAAAACGTTTGGTAATAATCATGTTTTAAACGGATTTAATTTAGAACTATATGAAGGCGAAAACCTGGTAATAATGGGAAAATCGGGATCGGGAAAATCAGTTATGATTAAATGCTTAGTTGGTTTAATGCAAGCCGATTCAGGTAGCATCAAAGTTATGGGTAAAGATATTACTACTCTAAATAGGTTAGATTTAGATGAATTGCGTACAGAGATAGGATTCCTATTTCAAGGTAGTGCTTTATATGATTCTATGACGGTGAGAGAGAATTTGGAGTTTCCTTTAAGACGACACAAACATAAATTTGGAAATATTACTGATACCTCTCAATTAGTTACAGAAGCCTTAGAAAGTGTTGGTTTAATGGATGCTATTGATTTAATGCCATCTGAACTTTCTGGAGGCATGCAAAGGCGCGTAGCATTAGCTAGGACTTTAATATTAAAACCAAAAGTAATTTTATATGATGAGCCTACTAGTGGTTTAGACCCTATAACTGCTAAAGAAATTATCGAACTAATGCGGCGTATTCAAAACCAATATAAAACATCATCACTTATTATAACACATGATGTTGATTGTGCACGAGTAGTATCTGAACGTATGATATTATTAGTTGATGGTATAAATTATGCTGAAGGTACTTTTTCTGAATTAAAAGCATCTAAAGATGACAAAGTAAAAGCGTTTTTTAAGTAAATAAAATGTAATAATCATGTAATGAGATATGCATGTAATTTAATATCAACAAATATGTTGAGTAACGAATTACATATAACAATTGAAAACCAATAAAAAAGACCAGATGAAAAAAACAGCCAAAGAAAAACTAAAATTAGGGATTTTTGTTATTGTAGGATTACTCATTTTTATAGTAGCCATTTATTTTATTGGTCAACGTCAAAATATATTTGCTAAAACCTTTTCAATAAGCACCAATTTTAATAATGTTAATGGGTTGATACATGGTAACAATGTGCGTTATTCTGGTATTAATGTTGGTACAGTCAAGGCCATCACCATGATTAACGATTCTACTATAAACGTGGTGATGTTGATTGAAGAAAAAATGATAGATCATATTAAAAAGGATGCCATTGCAACTATTGGAACAGATGGATTGGTAGGGAATATGATTGTAAATATTATTCCCGGACGTGGAACTAATGGACCTATTTCATCTGGAGATGTTATTAAGTCATATACCAAAATAGGAACTTCAGATATGCTAAATACTTTGAGCGTTACCAATGAAAATGCTGCTTTATTAACCGCTAAATTATTGAAAATAGCCGATGCTATGTCTGATAGTAAAGGCACATTTGGAATGCTTATAAATGATACTGTGGTGTCTAGTAATCTTAAACAAACTGTAAAACAATTGAAGACTACGAGTATTGAAGCATCAAAATCTATGAAAGAATTAAATAGTATTATTTCTTCAATCAACTTTAATCAAAGTATTGCTGGTACTTTATTGAATGATTCTTTGCAATCTCAAAAAATGAAAAACATCATGACTAATTTGGAAAATTCCAGCAACGATATAAAAAATGTTATTACTAATATGAATGCTGCTATTACCAATGTGAAAGAGGGCGAGGGCGCCTTAAATTACCTTTCAAATGATGCTGAATTTGTTGAAAGTCTTAAAGAAACTATTAAAAATATTAATGAAGGCACAGAAAAGTTCAACCAGAATATGGAAGCTTTAAAGCATAATTTTTTAACGCGTAGTTATTTTAGGAAATTAGAACGCGAACAAAAAAAATCAGCTAGAAAAAGTAAATAAGCCTTTAATTTTTTTATCCGGTAGCTACCATTTATGTAATTAGTAACGCCTCTTTAAGGTTACACCAATATTTTTCTGTTATTTTCTAAATTAATCTTTTTTGAATTCGTGCTTTTTTTGCTAAAAGCTAATAATGGTATAGCAACTGAGGCCTCCATAGCTTTTACTAAATCTTTGTGAAAAAAGTTATTAAGATTACGATCTTGCTTACGTTCTAACATTGCTAAGATATTAGCATTTTCATGCTTTAAAACGCTTTTTAAACCAGTTTTTACATCGGCCGATGCAATTTTTCTAAATACAATCTCTGGGTATGAAACCTCTTTGAAGAGTTTGTTTTTAAATTGCTCCGTGCTTTCTTTTGCAGAATTTTTATCCATTTCATAAACATGAATAATTTCTATAAGGGCTTCAAATGGACTTGCAATTTCTACAAGCTTTTTAATAGATGAAATATCTTCTTGTTCAAGATCTGTTGCATAAACAATGGTTGAGAAACCATTATAATCTAAACCATTTGGCACCATTAAAACGGGTATTTCAATTTTACCTAGTAGCGAATTAGCAATATTTCCTGCAAAAAATCCGCGATTACTATGCTTGTCTTTCATACCTAAAATTATCAAATCTGGAAATAGTACTTCAGAAATATCAACAATACTATCTACAATCGAATCGTTTTCAATAGCGTGAATTGTAAAAGGTTTTTGATGAAATTCGTTTTTAAGATGGGTGGCACAGTATTTTTTTAAATTATCTTTTTGTTCGTTTTGCATGCGTTTCTTCAATAGCTCTTCGGGCTGAATAGTTGAAAATCTGATTGGAGGTAAATCATAAACGTGTAATACGTGTAAATGTGCTTTTAAAATAGAACATAAACGATATGCATATTTCAATGTTGATGCATCGTTATCAGTACAATCTGTAGAATATAGTATTGTTTTCATAATAAACTTTTTAACCTATCAAATTTATAGTATTGCTAGAGTTGTTGAAATGATATTTATCATGATTTAATATGGTAAATATGGTCTGGTTTTAATTTTATGTTATTGTTTATCAATATTTTAAGTGTTATTGGTGTTTCTGTCCTCCAGTGGCTATATTTTAAATGTTTATAAAAGTCAAGTTTTATTCATTTTCATAAAGCTGAGCTTTGTTATATGCAATATCAGTAATTTCTAATTTTAACCAGTTATAATCACCTGATTCAAGTTTCCAAGTAACTTCACATTTATTAGGTACTTTCAATCCATCAAACGTTTTGTAATCTAGTATTTTCACAACCCATTTTTCTAGTTTTGAATTTTCACTTCCACCAAAATAGCGTTCGGTTTCAAAAGCAAGTATTTCGCCTTCACTATTAAATTTAAAGCATCCTGAAACGGATTGATTTTGATTTGTTAATATGGCTTTAGCTGAGGTTTTATCTATGGCTTCCCATGTTATATAATCGTTCAATGCTGCTGATGGGAACCAACACATTTCACTTAAAAACCGTTGCATACTCGCTGAATTTAATTTAGAGTTTTCAGCTTCATTAACTACAGGAATTAATCCTTGTAATTTTATAAGCATTTCAGCTTTACCATCAGTATATTTATCTCTTCCCAAAGTATGAATTAATGCGTTGTTATTAATTTTTGCACTCCAAATAAAAGCAGGTTTTTGGATGTTGAAATACTGTTGCGCAGAAAATGGCATCCACTTACCTCTTGGTTTGGTTTTTAATTGTCCCTTTTGTGTTAATCTGGCTGAAGTTATGTTTCCTTTGCTCGTAACTCCCGAATTGCTAATCCATTTTTGTACAATTTCAGGAAGCTGTTGAATCTCTTTTTTAGTAATCGTTTTCGCAGTTGAAATAGTTGTGCTTTTTAGCAATGTAGTGCCTTCCTTTTGGACCATTTGAGTAAACCTAAAACTGCCATAAGCCGATAAACTAAACAGTAAAATAAGAACATTAGCAATACTGCCAAACTTGGCTTCTTTCCATGCCGTTATAATTAGTATTTGGGATATACATACCGCAACTATAGCTATGTAAAACCACTTTTTGTTGTTTAAAAATAGTGATGCCGAAGAAGCCACAAACATGATAAAGGTGATAAGCCAAAGTGCACCTAAAGGGTTTGATATCCCTAACACTTGCAAGGGAGCTTCAGTTGAATAAAAAGCTTTTATAAAACCTAATAGGTGAATTATTCCATGGATTAATATGATAACTCCAAATGCTAATTTCATGTGACCTTGTTTTTACTTAGCCCATTCTAGTTTTTCCTGTTATTTCTAACACTTTTATACGAAAAACAATGGGTTCTGTTTTGGCTGAAATCTTACTAGAAAAATCGGTTAGTAGGCTAGGGAATTTACCTTCCTTTGTAAACATTATTTTTTTTATTCCCAATGCAAATTTATGTAGCTGCTGTTTGGCGTGTGTGCCTACTAATTCTTCAAATTTACCATGGACTAATACAGTCTGCCAATTACGAATAGATTTTATATCTGCTATGTGAATAGAAACTGAATTATGTATGCGCATGGCATTTATTTTATGGCCTTCACCAGAATAACTTAGTATACAATGATCTTCTTCATTATAGTAATACGTAATTGGTATGACATAAGGGGTGTTTTTCCATATATATGATAAATAACCAACATAATTATTCTTGAGAACATATATATTCTCATAGGGCTTTAAATCCTTCATTAATTTATGGTGTTATGTGTTAATTGCTTTCTTTCCTTTCCTGTTATTTCTTCAATTTTAATTTGGTAAACTATAGGTATAGATTCAAAACTTGTTTTTCCGGAAAACTCACGAATAAAATCAACAACTTTATTTTCTTTATTTGCAAGTATTTTTTTTATTCCAATTGAAAATTGATGTAAGTAGTGTTTTGCATTTGGTCCTGATAATTCTTTGAAAGTACCATGCACTATTATAGATTGCCAATTGTTAATAGCAGTTATTTCTGCAACTTCGAGTGCAACAGCACTGTTAATTCGCAATGCATTTGTTTTGTGTCCTTCGCCGGAATAGCCAACAATAGTTATGTTTTTTTTATCATAAAAATATGTAATGGGTACTATGAATGGAGCATTTTTATAAACATAAGCCAAGTGACCTATGTAATTATTTTGGAGTATTCTTAGACATTCCTGTTTTTCCAGATTTGATATCATGGCTTAATGAATTAATACCCAAGATATTTTATAAACGTTTTTAATCCAATGATATAAATCAGTCTAAATTATGTTCAGTAATAATTTATGAAATATTTTTATTTCGATTAGTGGTTTTTTTTAATTGCCGTTTGTCACGTAATGCCCAATAAATGCCTTTTACATCAGAGGCCCAATTATCGTAAATAAAAATAAGAGTGATTTCCTCAATAGTTTCTAACAAACCAATTATTAACATAATGTAAAATAATATGTATTCTGGGTTAAAGAATAGCGACCATAGTATAAATATACTTTGAAGCACTGCCGAAAGTTTAGCTAAATACGTATGAAAAGCTGTTGCTTTTCCATATTTAACATAGGCAATTACCATTTGAGTAATGTATGGTATAAATGCAATGCCTATTAATACAAGGTTCGTTTTAATAAACTCATTTTCAAAATAAAACAAACCAATCAATCCAACAACAAGAGTTATTTGGTCGCCAAAAGAATCCAGTTGTGATCCTCTTGGACTTGTTATTTTTAATTTTCTTGCTAAATACCCATCAATAGCATCGGTAGAGTAGCTTATTAAAAGTAGCCATGTAAAAGCGAGACGTAAATCTAGCCAAATTAGAAGTAGTAAAAAAGGAGCAGCAAATATTCGATAAAATGAAAACCAATCCGCAATGTTGAAGTTTTTAAAGGTTAGCATAGTATGTTTTGAATTTCTCTAAAAATAAAGGATGTTTTTAAAAATATATATGAGGGAAGTCATTTTTAGTTAATAATAAAAGAATTTCTATTACTTATTTAATACATTCAGTTTCATATTCATCTATTTTATAACGGAGTAGTCTTAAAGCATTAAGTACTACAACTATAGTAGAACCCTCATGAAAAGCAACAGCTAATCCTATATTAGTAAGCCCCATAATAGTTACAGGAACTAATACTATCACGACGCCTAAACTTATCCAAATATTTTGTTTTATTATGCGTTTAGAAGCTCTGCTTAATCCTATTACAAAAGGTAAATTCTCAATTTTATCAGACATTAAAGCCACATCGGCAGTTTCTAAAGCCACATCGCTACCAGCAGCTCCCATGGCTACGCTTACGGTGCTTAATGCCATAGCTGGCGCATCATTTACACCATCACCAACCATGGCTATTTTTTTGTCTCTTTTAATTAATTTCTTTATTTCAGTGACTTTGTCTTCTGGCAGTAAATTTCCTTTTGCTTCAGTTAAACCTATCTGTTTTGCAATAGCATCACCAACGTTTTGATGATCTCCCGTAAGCATAACCATGTGTTTAATTCCAATTTCTTTTAGTCGTTTTAGTGTAGCTACTGCCGTTTTTCGAGGTAAATCCATCACGCTTATCAAACCTATAATGTCATCGTTATATGCTACAATCATGACTGTGTGTCCATTTTCTAAAAGATTATCCATTTTAGAAACGATGCTTGTATCGACATTTATGCCTGAATCTTTCATCAACTTTACATTGCCTATGTATACTGTTTTACCATCGTAAATGGCACGTATGCCTTTCCCTTGAATGGCATTAACATTAGTTGCTTTATTTTGATGGGCTATGTTATATTGTGTTTTTATATCTTTTGCTATAGCTTTTGCAAGTGGATGATTACTTAAGCTTTCCACCTCAAGAACTAACTGAATAAACCTGTTTTTATCAAAATTGTTTAGCGGTATTATGTTTGTTAACTTTGGTTTTCCTTCGGTAAGTGTACCTGTTTTATCGAATGCAATGGTCGTGATTTCACCTAAATCTTCTAAAGCTCTTCCGCCTTTAATAAGCACACCTTTTTGTGCTGCTCTTGCAATACCACTAAGTACCGCGCTGGGTGTTGAAATAGCTAAAGCACAAGGACTTGCGGCTACTAATACCGTAATGGCACGATATAAACTTTGGTTAAAACTTTCGTTAATAATTAAATGCGCAAAGCATAATAAAAAGACCACAAGTATAACTATTGGGACATACCATTTTTCGAATTTTTTGGTGAGTCTTTGTGTAGGGGATTTTTGAGTTTCTACCTCACTTACCATTTTAATTAATCTGGAAACTGTAGAATCTTTACTTAGTTTAAGCGCTAAAACTTCAATAGTATTATCGCCGTTAATGGTTCCCGTAAATACCTTATGCTTTCTATCAATGTCTTTAAATAGTGGTAAATTATTTGTGCTTTCTATAAACACCTTGTCAACAGGGATACTTTCTCCAGTTATAGGGGCTTGATTAATACTGCTACTACCACTAATAATAACACCGTCTGCAGCAATTTTAGTGTTTGGTTTTACAACAATAACATCATTTATACATAGATTTTTTATAGGTATTTCTTCAAGTTTACCCCCTTTCTTTACGAGCGCAATTTTTGGAGATAATTCACCTAAAGCTTCAATGGATTTTTTGGCTTTATTCATGGCGTAGTGCTCTAAAGCATGCCCTAAACTAAATAGAAATAAAAGCAATGCCCCTTCTGCCCATTTATCGATGTAGAATGCTCCTGCCGCTCCTGCTATCATTAAAAAATCGATATCAAAACCACCTTTAATGATTTTTTTATAGGCTTCAATGGTTATAAAGTAACTACCAAAAAAATAGGAGATGATATAACTTAATAAAAAAAATAGGTTTGATAAACTTGTTAGTTTTTGAATTAAAAAGCCTAATAGAAGGAATACGCCACAAAGTATGGCGAAATAAAGTTCCGTTGTCTTTCCTAAACTTTTATTTTTTTTACTGATTTCATCTTCTTTATCGGTCATAATAATCTCCATGTTTTTAAATTTAATTTTTTATCATGAAGTCATATTTTGAACAAATACAACCAGTAAATATATTTGGAGATGCTATATAATGTAGGTCTTTAAATAAGCATCCTTTAATAAATTCAATCTATTTCATATGCTATAAAGCTAGTTAATAGATGTTTTAATACATATGACGAATATCATTTCAAGTTTAATGGGGTACTAATAATAAGCTTTCTTTATTTTGCCAAGTATAAATTCTTATCCATTTTAAAATGTTTCAAAACGCGTAAAGCTCTGAGTGTATTCCATCTGCTTGGTTGTCCTGCCTTTTCCATATCAAAATGTGTTTGCCCTGGATATTTAGCTCGGAGATTCCAAGTACCTTCTTTATTACGTTTTTTTAATAAGGTTTCAATGGCTGGCCGCATACGCTCATCCCAATCGGTTTTTGAGTGTTGAAAATAATCTAAAGCACTCAAAATATCATAACGCCATCGTCTGGGGTAAGAGAACTTTAAAAAGTCTTGCTTGATTATTTCTCCTGTTCTGTCAGAGCGAAATAACTGGTGCTTCAGAATAAATTCAAGGGCTGATTTTTTTGCCTTAACGAGTTCCTTTAGTCTATATTTATATGTGTTAAGTTCATATTCTGTTATGCCTTCCAATACTGATAATGTAGTATGCAAAGAACTGTGAATGGTTGGAAATCTATTAGACCTACAATTAAATCCGCCGTCAGGCATAGTTTGTGCCAATATACAATCAATAACAGATTTTAAGTCACTTTCATTTGTTTTAAAATATGAAGCATAATTTAAGAACATGCCATTAATACATAAGTCGGT
Source organism: Algibacter sp. (assembly GCF_029245835.1). Lineage (GTDB taxonomy): Bacteria > Bacteroidota > Bacteroidia > Flavobacteriales > Flavobacteriaceae > Algibacter_B. The sequence continues at coordinate 19,786 of NZ_JAQWOO010000051.1, forward strand.
CAATTGAGTTTTACCAATAGGCAGAAGCCCTCCATCATCCGCTTTTTCATTTTCTAAGATCATCTTAATAGATTCTTTGATAAGAGGATTGTTGGGGGTAATACATAAATTCCGCAAATCAAAGAGAGTATAATGGGTAGACGTCCATTTTGGTTGATAAAATTTGATACCCCAATTTCCATCAGCTTTTCGTTTAGATAAAAATTTGGCTCCGAATCCTTCTTTCGAAATCCTTTTCTGCAAATCCTCTCGTTCAGTTGCCAATAAATCTCTGTGTACTTGATATTGTATGGATACATCACCATTTAATAGCCATTCTAGAACGCTTTTTCTTTCCATGACAAATTTTTATGATTATTTCCAACGTTCTAATCTTGGAATATTTCTTGTAAATCCTAGTTGAGAGTCTTTCTTAACAGGCATCCCACAGCTTTGACAAAATTTATTAGTTTTCATTTTAATTTTATTCTATTAGAAATTAATACCTATTAACTTATTTTTCAAGTTCTTTTTTTAGAATATTTTTAAAACGAGTAGCACTTAAATAATGGTCTTCTAATAATTTACCATCATGCAAAAGACTAAATACTCCAAAACCTGATGGGGCATTTTTTGCTTCTTTAGCGGTATTTATTTGGGTTATTTTAAGGTCAATATCAAAATTCATGGCAACATTTAAAAGATTGGAAACAGACTTTTCATGCCATGGACATTGATCAGCATACACTATATGCCAACCTTGGTATTTATTTTGTTGAGCGGTCCAATCAAAAAGTTTAGGGTTAGGTGCTTTAGCATCCCATTTCTTTGAAAATAGTTCAAAACGACCTCTTTTATCGATTTCATTAAAACCATTTTGTTTAAAAATGCGTTTATCGGCAATCCAAGAGCCCTGACTTGTCATAGTACATACACCAGCCATTTTTTTTGCTTTGGCATCTTTTTCCGCTTCATTTATCAGTAATTTTCCATATCCTTTATTTCTGTCTTTTTTAGAATATACCGCCATGCAATGTATAAACATAAAGTTGTTTGCATCTACTGGTCTCCATGCATCACATGCAGGAATGTATTCTATAAATCCAATCATTTTATTGCTTTCGTTTTTTAGGATTTTCAGTTTCAATCCTTCTTTATAACGTTTTTCAAACCATTGTTGTTTACTCTTAAAACCTGGTTTTTTGATGTCTTTTATGCAGAAAAATGTTTCTTCTTCAGCATTGTCTGGTGTGACGTTTATAATTTTTGTTGCACTCATTTACTTTGGAACTATAGAGTATAAAGTTAAGATTGAAAATGTGTTTACGAAATGATATATATCATTGGTTATAAGGTGTATATGAGCTTGTTTTGTTAAGTATCAAAATAATGATAATCATTGTTTATAACACCTGATAAAACATTTAGTTACGTAATGGCGAAGGTCTAATTTCTTGTTAAAATATTATATTATGGCTTACTAAAAAACGTTCGTTTAGATTCAAGAAATATAGAATATACTTTTTTTAGGTAAGGAGCTAAAGATGAATACGTGGCCTATTTATTCTAGAACGATTGCTAAATAATATGAACACAAAAACTGGGTTTCCAAAACCTTACATACTATTTTTGCCTTTAATAGGAATGGGATTATTTCTGTTTTTATATATACTTGCAGCACTAAATTACCCCGGAGGTTCTTGGGCTTTTACAAATCAATCTGGATTCAGTTTTTGGCATAATTATTTATGTGATCTACTTGATGATTATGCAATAAATGGTAAGGTAAATAGCGCTCGCTTTTTTGCACGTGCAGCACTTGGTGTTTTATGCTCCAGTATTTTTTTTATATGGTTTTTTTTACCAAAATTATATACCATAAAAAGCATCAATCTTATTATTATGAGGTTGTCTGGACTGTTGTCTCTTATAATTACACTATTTCTTGCATCTGGTACTCATGACCTTATTGTTCGAATTGCTGGAATTTTTGGAGTCATTGCGGTTATAACCTGTCTAGTAGAACTCTATAAAGCTAAATATTACAAGCTTTTAATGCTAGGTGTATTTTGTTTAATTGTCTTTTTCGTAAATTTTTTTATTTACGAAACAGGCTATCATATAAAAATACTTCCAGTACTTCAAAAAATAACTTTTATTAGTTTTATTGTATGGTTTGTGTTTTTAGATATCCAATTATACAAAAAGTTGAAATTTTATAATATTTAGCCCTTTCCCATAACTTAGTTTGGGGATTTGTACGCCTTAAAAGGAAACAGTATCTGGTTTAATATTTATCATTTAACACCAACAGATAGGGAAGCCATACCTTCGCCACCCATAACGATAACCACATAATCACCTTGTTCTGCGGTAATATGCCCTTTTGTATTTCCCATTGAGATTGTACTGACCTTAAAACCTTTCTTTTTAAGTTTGGTTTCATATTCAGTAAGAGCATTTTCAGAGACATTTTCAAAAAGCAAAGTCCAGTTTTTATTTCCATCTACAATTCGTGTAGAAACATTAACTACTTTACCATCTTTAAATTCTGGAACATCATCAGGGATTTCTTTAGGCCAATTTTTAATAGTTGAATCAGAAGTAAAAGTTCCTTCATCTGTTTTAATAACTATTTTTTCATCATCAATATCTACATCTGCACCATGGCCAATGGACGTTTCAATAAGTTTTTCTCCTGTTTTCTCTGATGCTTTTTTACAAGAATCAAAAACGAACATTACAATAATAGCAAGCGTTAATGTAAATATTTGCTTTAAGTTAATTGAATTAAAAGTTTTCATTTTATCGATATTTAAAATTGATTAATAATTCTTTTATGATAAATTCGTCATTTATTTGGGTAAACAATTCCATATAATAATGCCCTACTTCTTTTGCACATTTTAAGGTATACAATCCCTTTCATATTTTATAAAGTTAGCTGATAGATGTTATACTAAAAATGATAGATATCAATTCAAGTTTAATTATGTTACATAAAAAAAATCAGATTATTAATTATAAACCATCGTTAGCTATCAAATCTTTCAAGTTTATTGTATAATTCTACAATGTCATTATTAAGTGATTCAACTTTTTTAAGCAGGTTAAAAATAGCATCCATCCCTTCAAAGTTTATGTCCAACTCATAATGCAAACGCATCATTTTTTCAATGTTTTTTATCTGGGTTACATCAATACAAGCAGTGTTTTGTACTAAAAATATTTCTATTAACTCATAGTCATGTAAAGCACTTATAAAGGACTTTGGGATTTTATAATGTGTGCAAATCTGTTGTATTGAAATAAAATTTTCAGTTTTCATAATCATCTTAATTTATCTAATTCTGAAAATAGTTCCTTCTCTTTATTAGACAGTTTTGTTGGAAGTTTTATTTTATAGGTTACATACAAGTCTCCAAACTGACCTTCTTTTTTATATTTAGGAAACCCTTTGCCTTTAAGTTTTACTTTCGTTCCGTTTTGAGTTTCTGGTTTTATTTTGAGTTTTACTTTTCCATAGAAGGCATCTACTGTAATGTCGCCACCTAGTAAGGCCTTGTATAAATCTAAATCTACAGTTAAATAAAGATTTTCCTTATCTCTTTTAAATTTTGAATGGTTTACAATTGAAAACTGAATCAATAAATCACCATTAGGTCCGCCGTTTACACCTTTTCCTCCATGCCCTTTTATTTTTATGATTTGGCCATTTTCTATACCTGCAGGAATAGTAATTCGGATGTTTTTATTGTTGACAGTTAAAGTGCGTTTATGTGTGGTGTAAACATCTTTTAAGTTGAGTTGTAATTCGGCATTAAAATCCTGTCCTCTAAATTTCACCTGTCTGCTACGACCTCTTGAAGATTGGCCACCAAACATGTTTTCAAAGAAATCTGAAAAGTCTTCTTCTGAATAACCTCCAGTTGCACCTTGATAACTTTGCTGGTATTGGTTTTGTTGTTTCGCTTTCTCGTATTCCTCAGCATGTTGCCAATGCTCGCCATATTGGTCGTATTTTTTTCTGTTTTCAGGATTGCTTAATACTTCATTGGCCTCATTAATTTCCTTGAATTTCTTTTCGGCATTTTTATCATTGGGGTTTAAATCTGGATGATATTTACGCGCGAGTTTTCTATACGCTTTTTTAATATCATTTTCTGAAGCAGTTTTAGACAAACCAAGTATTTTATAATAGTCTACAAAAGCCATCTATTTCTTTTTATGGGTTTCAATATGATGTTTTAATAATTGTTTTAAACTTTCAATGTAATCTTCCATGACTTTTATATTAATATCTGGAGCATTAACAGACGGGATGGTTATAGGGGTTTCTTCTAAAAATATATATAATTCTGGGTACTCTGTATTTATTAGAGTAGTTAACCTAATTATTTCGTTTTCTATATTTTGTAACAGATTCATGAAAATTATCAATTAAACAGCCATACATTTTTTGACTTTTTAGATTTAAAAACCTCTTTAATCATAATAAAAATGTTTCTTCTAAGTTCTCGTTCATTATCAATAAATACTTCAATGTTATCCTCAAGATGTTGGATCTCCACTCTAAATTTAGAGGTATCATCAGGGAAATTGTTATTAATTATATCTATGATACTTTCCCTATTATTTTGGATGCATGCTAGTATATATTCGCATTGATTTTGTAATTCAAAAACCTCCATTTGTAACTCCCTCAATTCATCTAGATTTTGGCAAGCTAATAGTTCTGAAAAATGATTTTCAACTAGATTATTTAAAAACTTAATATCAAAAAAATAGAATTCTAAATCTGTTTTCCAGTTTTCAAGTAAAAGGTACAGTGCCTCCCAGCTAGCGTTTTGGATATAATTTCCTTTAGGGCGTTTTCTTAAATTATACATAGACGTAATTTTTAATGATTACTTGTTAAAAATAATTTTTAAAAAGTTCATCTGAAATGAGATATATCAGCTATGTAAACTTAAAGTAGATTAAAATATCAGTTCGAGTAATTCTGTTAAAGCCGAATAGTATCGAGAACATTTATTTATGTAAGAATGTTACCATCCGCCATTTGAATAATGCGGTCGGTTTTATTTGCAAAATCTTCATCATGAGTTACAACTAAGAGTGACAACCCCTGCTCATCACTTAATTGTTTGAAAATATTAAACACGTTTTCGGCATTATAACTGTCTAAATTTCCAGTAGGTTCATCGCCCATAATTATTAAAGGGTTATTAATCAACGCTCTTGCAATAGCAATACGTTGTTTTTCGCCACCAGAAACTCTTGAGGCTCGTTTTTTTGCTAGGTGCTCAATGTTTAACATTTTTAATTTTTCAAAAGCATCATGTTCTATTTCTTGATGTGATTTTTCGGCTAGTTTTTTAGCAGGAAGCATCACATTTTCTAAAACTGAAAATTCTGATAATAAATAATGAAATTGAAATACAAACCCAATATGTTTATTTCTGATGTATGAGAGATGGTCTCTACTTTGATTGGTTATTAATTGATTATTTAAAAGAAGCTCACCTTCATAATCGGTATCCATTGTTGATAAAATGTAGAGTAAGGTAGATTTTCCACAACCCGATTTCCCCATTATAGACACAAATTCCCCTTTTTTAATCTGAAAATTGATATCCTTTAAAACATGAAATAATACAGGCTTTTTAAAATATTTATTTATATGTTTTGCTTCTAATACGATGCTCATGTTATTGACCTCTTATAATTTTTACAGGATCTATTTTTTTTGCTTTTTTTGAAGGAAGATATCCTGCCAAAAAAGTTGAAAGCATCGCAAAGGAAAACCCTATGATAAAAAATAAAGGATTTAAATTTATTGGATAAGTTTCAACCGTTGGAAGCGCTTCTGTTTTAAACGGAATAGTATCAATGATACTTACTAACCCAAAACCAACTAATAAGCCTAAAACACCACCAACAAAACCAATAATCATGGCTTGACTCATAAAAATAAGTTGTACATCTTTACCCGAAAAGCCAGTAGCTTTTAAAATGGCTATATCGTTCATTTTTTCATAAATAAGCATATTTAGAATATTGTAAATACCAAATCCAGCCACTATAAGGAGGGTGATTGAAACGGCATAGGTAATAAGATTTCTTATGGTTGTTCCAGTTTCAAATTGAGCATTTGCAGTTTTAATATCAATAGCTGTTAAATTAAATTGTTGCTCAATTTTTTTTGATAGGGGTATAGCTTGTTCTATATCATATAACTTGATATTAATGTCTGTTATATAATTTTTTGCTTTGCCTAAAATGCGTTGTATGGTTTTTATATTGGTAAAGCTTTGAATAGCATCTAAATCTGCAATGCCACTTTGGTATAATCCAACTATTTTTAATGGAAATATACCGCCGTTAATTGGGCTTACCTGAACGCGGTCGCCAACTTTTAAAGACATTTTTTTTGCAATACCAATACCTAATAAAATACCATTATCTGTGTTTTGTAAAGCTTCAGCAGAACCTTCAACTATATAATCGCCCATGTTAAACAACCTTGCTTCATCAACGGGGTTAATACCTGTTATATTACCACCTAATTCAATAGAACCAGCTATGTAAAATATTTGAGTTTTTACTTGCGGAAGTGCTCCACGAACGGCTTCCTTTTCTTCTAAATACTTAATAATAGGTAAGGCGTTATGAATCTTTTTTTGAGTAAGTTTTGGTTTTATAGAATGCACCACATTAAAACTATCTTCTATATTAGCGTATAAAGAAATAGGCTGTTTCTCAGAAGGTTCTATCTCATTGTATATATGTATATGCGGGGTTTGGTTGAGAATTAAATCGTCGAGCATTGCGTTTAAACCCGTCATGAAACACACCAAGGTGATGTAAGCTCCAATACCAAAAGTTACACCAAGAGCTGCCGTAGCGGTTTGCTTTATTTTAGTAAGCAAATGCGTTTTGGCAATGTTTAAAATCACGTTCCAATTGGTCATTATTCAGGTTTGTAAATTTGTGTGTCTTTAGTTATTCCAGATAGTACTTCAATGTATTCCATGTTTTGCATGCCGGTTGAAATTGGTGTTAGCCCGTCATCTGTTTTTACCTTATTACCTTCTATTAAATACGCTTTTGGAATGGTTAAAACCCTGTCTTTTTTTGCTATAATAATGTTGGCTTCACCAGAAAGTCCAGGATATAAAATATGTGGTGGATTTTCAAAAACAGCTTCAACCTTAAAGGTTTGATTACGCTCGTCTTTTTTTGGATAAATTTTGGACACTCTTCCTTTGAAAACTTCATCCTTATACGCATCTAAATGTATAATAACTTCTTGGTTTTTTGAGATGCTTACAATATCGACCTCATCAACAAGCATGTTAATAACAAAATGAGTAGCACTACCAATAGATGCTAGAGGTTCCATAGTCGTTACAATTTCGCCAGCTTCTTTATACAAGGCATACACTTTACCATTAATCTTGCTTTTAACCATAAAATCTTTAGTGTTTATTAATGCCGATTGATAATTGTTTTGTGCTTGTTTTACTGCCGTATGCAGTTCGTTTTTTGTGCTGTTGTATTTATTCTGTAAAAGTTTTAAACTGTTTGATGCCAGTTCATAATTAAGTTTGCGAGTATCAAATTCTACTTTTGAACCAATTCTTTGGTCCCAGAGATTCTTTTGCCTAAAATAATTTATAGAGTCGTTTTTGTATTTAAGTTTCGCTGCTGCTATTTCTTCAAGAATACTGTTAAGAACAGCAGCGTTTCCATTATAGTTTTCTTTAGCCAGATTTAAAGTGAATTTTGCATTTTGCGCATTAAGTTTAGGTGTGCTATTTGTAATTTGAATAAGTGTTTTGTTTTTTAAAACGACATCGCCTTCTTCTACTAAATTATTGTCTAAAATACCGGCAACAATAGCATAAGCCTGATATAAACTATCTGGTTGTATGGTGATTGAAGAATAAACGGATTCTGTTAAAGGTCTTTCCGTTGGAAATATTTTATCCTCATTTTTAAAACAGGAGACTATGATGAAAAAGAGCATTAAATACCTAAATGATTTCATGTGTTTATATCTGTTATTTTTTATTGGTTACATGTAGCATCCATTTTACCAACTCCCTGGGAGTCAATATTTAGTTATGGATGTTTCATAATCAATATGCTAGTTTTGCTTGTAGTAATATGTATTCGTTTAAATTAATTTGGTCAATAGCACCAACAAGTTTATTGTTTTCTAAAACTGGAAAAAACGGATGTTTTTCACTATGTGTAAGTTTGTATATTTCATCAAGATTATCATGACTATCAACTGTTTTGAAATTTGTATTCATAATATCTTTAACTAATATAATCTTATTAGAATTATCAATAATATCTTGGTGATATAGTAAGCCTTTAATCTTTTTATTTTCAACTATAACAAAGTTGTTTTCTGTACTGGATATCAATTTGTTTACCACTAAATCTAAGGTGTCTTCGGGATTAAAGGTTGTAATGTTTAGCATCATAGCTTCTTCAACGCTATGTCCTTTAAGTAAAGCTAATTGTTGTGTTATTTGGTTTTCACTATAAGCTCCTAAAAATATAAAGAGTGCAATTAAAATTAAAAAAGGGTTATATAATAAGCCTATTAATAAGAAGAAAACCGCAATAAACTGACCAATGCTTGAAGCTATTTGCGTCGCTTTTACACGATTCATTTTCATAGCAAGTAAGGCTCTTAAAATACGTCCACCATCCATTGGGAAAGCCGGTATAATATTAAAAATTACTAAACCCACATTCACTACAAATAAAAGAAACAGGAAGTTTTGCCAAGTGAAACTCATTAATGCTTCAAAGGTTTCCGTAAAATTTAAATGTATAAATTCATTTATTGGTACAATAAAATAAAGGAATATAGCTATAATAACATTTACCAACGGACCTGCTAGTGTTACTATAAGCTCTTGTTTAGGCGATTCTGGGATACGCTCTAAACTTGCCATACCACCAATAGGGAGTAGGGTTATTTTTTTAGTGTCTATACCAAAACGTTTTGCCGTTAATGCATGCCCTAATTCGTGTAATACGACACAAAAAAAAGCAGCCAGAACCAGTGCAACATTAAACAAAATACTTTCGTTAGTTCCGCCACGTTTTAATTCACTAAATACAACCCAAGCTATTAAAAAAAAGAAGGTCCAATGTACTATAATTTTAATACCAGAAATACTACCTAACTTAAGATTTGCTTTCATTTTACAGATTTAATAACCCATTTACTATTCTCGTTAATTATAGCAACCAATTCATCTGAAAGAAGTTTAGATGTTATTTTTGGAGGTTTATTAAGGAATTTTTTGTCTAAAACAACATTTATACCTTTTGGGTTTAAGTAGTCTTTTACACTCCCTGTTGTATCAATGGTAACCTCAAAGTATTTATTAATGACAACAGGTTTATCCAATATGTTATTAGTGCCTATAGTTTTAGATATTATTTTTAAAGCTAAAGCCACATTATTATTGAAATTTGTAGCATTTAAGAATTTTGTATCTATCACTTTTTTACCTTTTTTATCGATATATCCATAATATAGAATGCCATCTTTTTTTTCTGAAATTAAACATCTGTTATTATGAAATATAGGATACTTACCATAATCAGTTTCAGTTAAAACCAAGTCATCTCTAAAAGCTATAATAATAGCGCCTTTATCATTTATAAATCCCCAGGAGTTGTCTTTCTCAATAGCTGCAACACCAGCATTAAAAGGGGCTATAAAATCTAGTTCTTCAAGTGTTTGAGTTATAGCAAAAACAGGAATTAATAGTAATGTAATTAGTGCTTTTTTCATGATCAAATATTTTATAATAGTAATCTAAAATAATGTCTTTAAATCTATTACAAAATGATATTCATCAGCAAGAAAGCGTTTAGGTATGTTTTTTTATAATTGAAATAATATCGTTTTTTTGAAGCACTCCAGATTGTCGCCAAACTTGTTTTCCATTTTTGAAAAGCAGCATGGTTGGCACCCCCCTAACTTGGTATTTTGCTGCTAGAGGTTGGTTTTTATCCACATCAATTTTTATAATTTTTATGGCATCTTCAAGTGTTTCTTTAACTTCTTTTAAAATAGGGGCTAGCGTTTTGCATGGTCCACACCAGTTGGCATGAAAATCTATTAATACTGGTATTTCAGATTGTATTATGGTGTTGAAATTAGTTTTCATTATTAATGTTTTTGATAACGTTTTTGAGTTTTGTACTAACAACTTTGGCAACTTCGTCTAGTTGCTTATTATTTACAGCTTGCATAGAAATTAGAGGATTAACAGCAGATACTTCAATTGTATTTAGCGACTTTTCTTGTACTATAATATTGCATGGTAACATAGTGCCTATTTTGTTTTCAGCCTGTAAAGCTTTGTAAGCAAAAGGTGGGTTGCAAGCTCCTAAGATTTTATACTTTTTAAAATCAACATTCAATTTGTTTTTTAAAACTTCCTGCATGTTAATTTCTGTAAGTATACCAAAGCCTTCATCTGTTAGTAAGCCTTTAACTTTCTCCTCTATAGTTTCAAAACTTCCTTTTGTAATAGTGGTAAAATAATAGTTCATAATCATGTTTTTTTTAATTCTAAATCTAATTTAGCAAGCATAATCAATTCTGATTTATTCAAGCCAGCAAAAGAATTGGCAACCGCTCTTGCCGTTTTTAAAATTAATTTTTTTATAGGTTTTGTAAATAAATGGGGTTGGTCATTTTTATAATTAATGAAAGCTTCAAAATATTCCTTTGAATTTAAAAGCTCTTGTTTGTTTAGCCAGTCGAAAACAATTTCTATTTGGTATGCAGCATCAGTATGGTAATCATCTTCAAGCGCGTCAATATCTAACCATTGTTTTTTTACTACCGCTTTAAGTTTATCAAACTCGGCACTTTGCACGTTCAAATCTGCAGCAGCTATAGCATAAAACAACTTCCCCAAGTTTTGGTAAAACTTTAGAGTCATTTTCTTTTTTGTTTTCATTTTTATTAAAGTTTAACGAATTAAAGTTACATACTTTTTAACATAATATATATGATATAAATCAGTATAATTAATGACAATTTTTTCGTACTTTTAAGCCTGTTTATATATGTAGATTTTTATGTTTAAACAAGACCAAGAAATATTCAATATTCTTCTAGAAACTGTTTCTGAGGCGGTTATTATTGTTGATAATCACCAAAAAATAATGGAAGTAAATATAGCTGCAGAAGACATTTTTGGTTACAAAAAAAAGGAGTTTATTGGCAAGGAATTAAACTTGCTTATGCCATCACATTACCATGATAGTCTTTTAGAGTATTTTGAAAAATTTATTCATAGAGGCAAGCGTCGAAAAATGGGTGCTGCTACAGATATTTATGGCTTAAAAAAAGATGCTACTATTTTTCCAATTGAGGTTGAATTAAACCCGTTTTCCATTTATAACAAAACCTATGTTATGGCTTTGGTTAAAGATGTGTCTGAAAAGAAAAGCATAGAAAAAAAATTGTTGCTAAAAAGTAGAGCGTTAGAATCTGTTAACAACGGAATTATTATAACAGATGCTTTAAAAAAAGATAATCCTGTTATTTATTTTAATTCGGCTTCTCAAAAGCTTACCGGTTACCCTAGTGAAGAAATACTTAATAATAATTGTAGAATTTTACAAGGTAAAGATAGGAACCAAATACCTCTTAAAAAGCTTAGAAAGGCCATTAAAAATGGAGAAAGTTGTCAAGTCACTTTACGTAATTATAAAAAAGACGGTACACTGTTTTGGAACGATTTATACATTATGCCTATTATTAATAATGAAGGTGTTGTTACAAATTTTATTGGAATACAGAATGATGTTACAAGTCGTAAAAAAGCTGAAGATGAGCGCCAACATCTGGCTACCATTTTTGATGAATCATTAAATGAAATTCATGTTTTTGATGCAGAAACATTAAATTTTATAAATGTGAATTTTGGTGCCCAAAAGAATCTTGGATATACTATGGATGAATTAATTAATATGACACCTTTAGATATAACACCATACAAAGATGAATTTGAATTTAGAGAGACAATTGATGTTTTATTTGATAAGAATGTTGAAAAATTAGAGATTGAATCGATTCAACGACGAAAAGATGGCACCAAGTATCCTGTTGAAGTTCATTTACAGCTATCAAATTTAGGAGAAAAAAAGGTTTTTGTTGCCATCCTTTTGGATATTACAGAGCGGAAAAATTACACGAGCAAGCTTGAAAACAAAGTAGAAGAAAGAACAGAGCAACTAAAAATGGCTTTAAGTAAAGAAAAAGAACTCAATGAGCTAAAAACAAAATTTTTGTCTTTAGTCTCTCATGAATTTAAAACACCCTTAAGCGGGATTTTAACATCGAGCCAGCTACTTAGTAAATATCAATTAACCGAACAACAAGAAAAACGCGATAAACACATAAAAAGAATAACCGATAAAGTTCATTTTTTAGATAATATTCTAAACGATTTTTTATCCATTGAAAATTTAAACACTGGGAAAGTAAATTATAGGTTTATTCATTTTAAAATAAGTAAAGTTGTTAATGAGGTGGTATATAATGCTAATATGCTTTTAAAAGAAGGGCAGCAAATAAATTACCCTGAAAATATAGACGATTTATCACTTTATCAAGATGAAAAAATCATTCAATTAATATGCTCAAATTTATTACATAATGCTATAAAATATTCTCCAGAAGGTACTGTTATAGATTTACATATTAAACAAGACGATAAGTTTACTACCTTAACAATAAAAGACGAAGGGATGGGTATTCCAGAAAAAGACCAGAAACATATTTTTGAACGTTATTTTAGAGCTGAAAATGTTATGAATACTCAAGGTACAGGCATTGGTTTAAACATAGCTAAAACACATTTAGAAAACTTAGGCGGAACTATTTCTTTTGAAAGTATAGAAAATAAAGGCACAACATTCATTATAACGCTTCCTAATATTGTAGCACAATGAAAACAATTTTACTCATAGAAGATGATGCGGTTTTAAGAGAAAACACAGCAGAGCTTTTGGAATTATCTAGTTATAAAGTTATAACAGCTTCAAATGGAAAAACAGGAGTTATATTAGCTAAAAAACATCAGCCTGATATTATAGTTTGTGATATCATGATGCCCGAACTTGATGGTTACGGCACTCTTAAAAAGCTTTCAAAAAGCAAACATACAAAGTCTATTCCTTTCATTTTTTTATCTGCTAAAACAGAGCGTAGCGATGTTAGAAAAGGGATGAATTTAGGTGCAGACGATTATATAACAAAACCATTTTCAGAAGATGACCTTATAAGTGCTATTGAGAGTCGTTTAGCAAAAGTTTCCATTTTAAAAGAATTGAATAACAATGAAGCGAGTTATCCTATTTTAAACGATGAGAATGAAATAAAAACACTTAACGATTTAAAAAATTTCTTTGATGATTTTGGTACTGAATTCCCTTTTAATACAGAGGATATTATTTACCATGAAGGCGATCATTCTAATTATATTTACTTAATTAGCTATGGCACCGTAAAATGTTATAGGATAGATGAACAAGGAAAAGAATTGGTAACTGCACTCTACAAAGAAGATGATTTATTTGGATATATCTCTTTTACGCAAAACATACCGCACCAAGAAACAGCAACAGCATTAGCAAATACTAAATTATTAGGGATTTCAATTATTGATTTTAATAACTTACTCAGTAAAAATCATAAGGTTCTTATGGAGCTTATAGAGCTTTTAACAGGCGATTTATCTCTAGCTAAAGAACAACTACTCCATATGGCTTATGCTACAGTTAACAAAAAAACAGCAGCTACAATTTTAAAATTTGCCGAAAAAATAAACCGTAAACCAGACGACGTTATAAAAATTTCTAGAAACGATTTAGCCAGTGTTGCAGGAATTGCTACCGAAACATTAATAAGAGCACTTGCTGAATTTAAAAAACAAGGCATCATAAAATCTGAAGGCAGAAATATTAAAGTCGTAGATATTCAAAAATTAAAAAGTATCATGTAGTTGCACTGCTCAATATTTCAAAATGATTAATATCATTTTGTGTCTAACAACTTCACTTTAAATTAGTACCAATAAAGATGCTGTTAGATGAAAAATATATTATTACCCACTGATTTTTCTGAAAATTCATGGAACGCCATTAAATATGCTATTCGTTTTTTTGAAAAAGAAAGCTGCAATTTTTATTTACTCCATATATACACATTAAGTCATGTTATTCTGAACGATTCAGCGCAAGATGTTTTAGTAAATGTTGATACCCAACCAGCAAAAATAAAACTTCGAAAAGTTTTAAAACGTATAGGAAAAGTTTTTACAACTAATAAAAAACATAGATTTTATACACTTTTCGATTATAATTTTTTTATTGAATCGATAAGAAAACATGTTGAAGAGAAAAAAATAGATTGCATTGTTATGGGTACTAAAGGTGCTTCAGGTTTAAAGAAAATTATTGTGGGTAGCAATACGGGCGATGTTATTACCAAAGTAAAATGTACCACCTTGGTTGTGCCTGAAGATGCGCAACTTGTAAAACTTAAAGAGATAGCGTTTCCCACAGATTTTGCGCTATCAAACAATATCCAAATATTAGATCCGCTTTCAGAAATCTTAGAAAAAAATCAATCTGCATTAAGAATTCTTCATATAAGTAAAAAGAAAGCAGAGTTGAATAGGGATCAAAATAAAAGTAAAGAATTATTAGAGGATTATTTTAGTCACTTATACCATAGTTTTCATTATTTAACTAATAAAAAAGTAGAAGATGCAGTACAGTGTTTTATTGAAAGTAGAAATATAAATATGATTTGTATGGTAGCTAAAAACCTTAATTATTTTCAACAAATCTTATTTCATTCAAAGGTTGAGGCCATTAGTTATCATACCGAAATACCTTTTTTAGTACTTCACGAAAAACAATAGATTATGGACAATTCAATTTTTTTAGCAAAGTTTTGGGGATGGTATCTCATCATATTTTTTATGATATTAAGTTTTAATCCAAAACGGATAAAGCAGATTTTTAATGATTTAGAAGACGAGAAATTTCTAATAATTTCGTCTTTTATGGCCATTAACGTGGGATTACTAAATGTTTTGTTCCATAATATATGGGAGCCAAACTGGAAGCTTATTATTACCCTTATAGGTTGGATTTCACTATATATAGGATTGTCTCTATTTATACTTCCTAAGCGAACCACTGCGGTATTAAAGTTTATTAATATAAAATTAGTCCAGGTTATTTACACCTTATTATTTTTAATAGGTTTGTTTTTGTTGAATATTGTATATGAAATTGTACCTATATAACTTTACAAAACTGATGGATATCATTTTGTATTAAGATTTTGTAATGTAAATTAGCACTATAATTAAAACGTTCTTATCGCATATTAGAAGTCTAAAAAAAAAAATCTAGGTGTTGTTGTTGCAAAACAATAATGCCGAAACAAAGTGTTTGAAGCTATTGTTTGGCAGGAAAACCCAGATATTATGTTTAGTAATAAATGTAATATTGTAGAAAACCGAAAGCTCAATGATGACATTAAATACTTTGGAAAAACAGGAGGTTTCGACGTCCTGTTTTTTAAAAAAAAGCAGCGTTTTTCATTGTAAAATGTTTAATACTGTTTAGAGATGTTTGGCGGTATAAATTTACTGAAGATTTAGTATAACTTTATTAGGGATATTAATGATTAGAAAAGGTTAGTTAATAAAATCAAACATTTCAAAAAGGAAACAGGAAGTTTAGGCTTCCTGTTTCTTACATTTAAAGGGTGGCTATTAATCAATTCACATATTAAATGTGAATAAAAAAGGGAATGTTTTTTTAACAATTCCCTTTTTTTTTTAAAACCAAATTGTTACTACCAAAAGCAAGTTAGTAATGATGTAATCTGATATATATCATTGTAATAAGTCCGTTAAGTATGTAATTTGGGTCATAATAATTTATGAGCCATGAGAAAAATACTTATTCCTACCGATTTTTCCGAAAATGCTACAAATGCTATAAAGTATGCTTTAGAATTATTTAAATATGAGGTTAGCGAGTTTTATGTGATGCATGCTTATCAAGATGATATTTATGCCAAAGATGATTCAATAACCAGAAAAAACCTAGATAATATTACAACCTTAGTAAGTAATGAATCTTCTAAAAAGTTAAAGGATACATTAAAAATTATTAACGAGCTATCTCCAAATCCTAGACATACTTATAATATAATTTCGGCAAATAATTTGCTTTTAGATGAAGCTGATACCATTGTAGATGAGCAAAATATCGATATTATAGTAATGGGAACCAAAGGGAAAACCAATGATAAAAAAATAACCTTTGGTAGCCATACACTTCAAGTTTTAAAGTATGTTCAATGCCCAGTATTGGCAATTCCAGAAAACTATAAATACACACAGCCAAAATATATTCTTTTCCCAACTGATTATATGATACCCTATAAGAGGCGAGAACTAAAACTACTCTGCGAAATGGTTTCGCCTTATAGAGCGGTAATAGATATGCTTTATATCTCTAAAAGTGATAAACTATCATTAAGACAAGAGGATAATATGGCATTTATAGAAGGGCATTTATGTAAAAACAAACTTAATTTTAATATTGAAAATAGCAAGCATATTATCAATACCATCTATAAATATATTAAAGAAAAAAGCATAGATATGTTAGTTATGGTAAACACAAGACATTCTTTTTTAGAGAATATTTTGTTTCAATCTACTGTAGATGAATTGAGTTTGCATCTAGACATTCCATTTTTAGGATTGCAAAATATAAAACGTTACTAAATTTACTATCATGAAAAACATTCTACTTCCTACCGATTTTTCAGAGAATTCTTGGAATGCTATAGTCTACGCTTTAAAATTATTTAAAAATGAGACTTGTAAAATTTATTTGTTAAACACTTATACACCAGTAATTTATCATGTAGAGTATGTGCTAATTGATCCTGCACAATATGGTTTAGGCGATGCCGTTAGGGAAACGTCATTAAAAAATCTAGATCATTTAGAAACCAGAATAAAAAAGGAATTTAATAATCCAAAGCATACTATAGAGAGTATTGCAGCATTTAACAACTTGATATCTGAAATTGTAGACATTGTTGAGGCTAAACCTATAGATTTTATAGTTATGGGAACAAAAGGCGCAACAGGTTTAGCAGAGGTTTTGTTTGGATCTAATACGGTGCATGCTTTTAAAAACGTAAAGTGCCCCATAATAGCCATACCAGATGGTTTTGGTTTTGAAAAGCCTCATGAAGTTTTATTTCCAACAGATTATGAAATCGATTATCAAGACCATCATATAAATCCCATATTAGATATCATATCGCTTTATAACACTAGAGTCAACATACTACATGCTTCTTATGGATATGATTTATCTGAAGCCCAAGAAAAAAACAAAAAAATATTAGAGCACTATTTTAAAAAATCAGCACACTTATTTCATAGTGTTAGTAACCAAACTGTTGAAGAGGGAATTACTAATTTTCAATTAAAATCGCGTGTTAATTTATTGGTTATGATTAATAATAAACATTCGTTTTTCGAGAATTTATTTTTCAAGAATACAATAAACCAAATAGGATTTCATTTAAACATTCCATTTTTAGTTATTCCTTCAAAAACATAGATTGTAAAAAGAGCCATAGTCGTAATTTGATATCAAACAAAAATGTTTAGAGACGAATTACAGCTGAAAATTAGAAAACAAGAAAAACAACTACAGATGAAACGAAAAATTTTATTACCCACAGATTTTTCAGATAATGCCTGGAGCGCTGCTGTTTATGCCTTAAAACTTTATACAGATGAAGAATGTTCGTTCTATTTTTTACACGCTTTAATTATAGTAGGTGCACCCTTCGAAGACCTTTCAAACAAACTTTTAAAAACAATGGAGGAAGATGCTATGAATGAGTTATTAGATTTGAAAGCATTGGCAGAACGTGGAAACGCTAATGCAAATCATGATTTTCATATCATTTTAAGTACTAAGGATTTAAATACGGCCATTAAGGATGCGATTAAAAAACATGATATTAACTTAATAATTATGGGCACTAAAGGGGCAACAGGAGCAAAAGAATTTTTCTTTGGAAGCAATACCGTTCGGGTTATTAATAAAGCTAATTGTCCTGTTTTATTAATACCAGAGGACTATGATTTTATTGAACCAAAACAAATTGCTTTCCCAACAGATTATAACCGGTTTTATGATATTAAGGAAATTGAACCTTTAGTGCAGTTAACCAATTTATATGATTCAAAAATAAGGATTGTACACATTAATGAGAAAGAGGAACTCAATGATGTTCAAGATTATAATTTAATGGAACTCCAAAGCCATTTAAACGATTATGATTATAGCTTGCATTGGATGCCAAATTACGCTAAAAAAGTAGTAGAAATCAATGATTTTATTGAAGAATTAGATATTGATATACTAGTCATGGTAAATTATAAACATAGTTTTATTGAAAAAATAGTCAAGGAGCCTGTAATAAAAAAAATAGGATTCCAATCTAAAATTCCGTTTTTGGTTATCCCAGAATGAACTGATAGATATCATTGTTAACTACAATTTGTAAAGGTAAATTTAGGTGATTCACTTATAAAAAGAAACCCATGAAACGCAAAATATTACTACCTACAGATTTTTCTAAAAATGCTTGGCATGCTATAATTTACGCCTTAGAGTTGTATAAGAATGAGCATGTAGATTTTTATATTTTGAATGTTTTTTTTCCTGCGGATAGCATTATGAGTAGTTTGATAAATATGGAACCAGGTAGCGAAATGTATGAAACTGCAAAATTAAATTCTGAAAACAGTTTGGCTAAAGTTATGGATATGATAGCTTTTAGAGATTATGACAACTCCAAACATCATTTTGAAACTATTTCGAAGTTTAACGGTGTAGTTGAAGTTATTAAAAATGTAGTTGAAGAAAAAGATATAGAACTCATTATTATGGGGACTAAGGGTAAGACAGATTCTAAAGCAAAAGTTTTTGGTGGTGTGGCTATTCACATAATGGAAAAAGTAAGAAACTGCCCGGTTATAGTCGTGCCAGAACAAGCAAAACATCACTTACCAAAAGAAATTGTTTTCCCTACTAGTTTTAAAACTCATATCAAGAGAAGAGAACTTAGTTATTTGATTGATTTGACTAAAAATTGCAATGCCTCTATTAGGATTTTGCATGTAGCTAATGAAAACAAATTGAGCAAAAAACAACTCAGTAATAAAACTTTATTAAAAGAATATTTTGAAGGTATACCGCATACATTCCACACGCTAAGTCATATAGAAATACCTGCTGCTATCATTTGCTTTATTGAAAGTAGAGAAAGTGATATGGTAGCCTTTATAAATAAGAAACACGCTTTTTTTGGAAGTATACTAAGCAACCCATTGGTTAAGAAAATTGGTTACGAATCTAAGGTTCCCATATTCGTAATGCACGATTTAAGAAACTGAATACGAATTTTAGTTTAAAATAAGCGTTCAAGGCAGATGATAATTTAAAAGTAAAAACGAGACAAAATGAAACGAACAGGAATATGGTTAGACAAAGAAAAAGCCATTATTGTAACGCAATATAATGGCGATTTAAGCGTAAACACAATACTATCTAATGTGGAGAATTTTCATGTTCATGGTGGTTCAGGAACACGATTAAAAGGTGGTCCACAGGATGTTGTTCAAGATAGCAAATATTTAGAACGAGAAAAACTTCAGTTAAAAAGGTATTTTCAAAATTTAGTTTCAGAAATTAAAGATGTAGATGAGATAGTTCTTTTTGGTCCAGCTGAAGCTAAAAATAAATTTTATAAAGAGTTAAACATAGCTTATAAAGATTTAAGTGCTAAAGTTAAAGATATTGTAAAAACGGATAAAATGACCAAAAGACAAGTAAAATCTTGGGTTAAAGCCTTTTTTAAAACAGAAAAATTGTAGCTTTTATTTAGGAGTCTATTCAAATTTTACAACACTAAAAATGGAAACAAGCACAATAGATATTATTAAATCATCGGGTAAAAAAGTAAAATTTTCATTGGATAAATTAAAGATATCTTTAAACCGATCGGGTGCAGATCAGCAAACAGTAAATCAAATTCTAGATAAAGTAAGAGATGAGTTATATCAAGGTATTTCAACAAAAGAAATCTACAATAGGGCATTTGCATTACTAAAAAAGAAGAAAAGTTATTTGGCTTCAAAGTATAAACTAAAAAAAGCGATTTATGAATTGGGACCTACAGGATTTCCTTTTGAGCGTTTTATTGGAGCCATATTAAAATATTCAGGATATAAAACCCAAATAGGAGTTGTTTTGCAAGGGCAATGTGTAACACACGAAGTTGATGTTATGGCACAAAAAAATGGTGAAACCAGTGTTATAGAATGTAAATTTCATAATGAAGAGGGTCTTAATTGTAACGTAAAGATTCCACTTTATATAAATTCAAGATACCATGATATTAAAGTATTTTGGAAAAGTAACGCTAAAAATAAATCTACCTTAACTAAAGGGTGGGTGGTAACTAACACACGTTTTACCGAAGACGCTATAAAATATGGTAACTGTGTTAATTTGTATTTGTTAAGTTGGGATTATCCTAAAAATGATGGTTTAAAAGATCGTATAGACCGCTTAGGACTCTATCCTATTACGGTGTCTACCTTATTAACCAATAGAGAAAAACAGTTTTTATTAAGTCGAGATGTGGTATTGTGTAGAGCGTTAATTGGCGATGTTTTTTATTTAGACCATTTGGGGATTTCTGAAACAAGAAAAGAAAAAATACTGAATGAAATAAAAATGCTTTGTAATCATTAAGGCTAAACTTATATTTTTATTTGAGAGTCATTTTTTATGAAGTAAGCGTATAATAGGTGTAATAATTAAATGGACTTTTAAATTTAAGAAGTTTTTAATCGTTTATATTTTTTTCTATTAGTTTTTAGTTTAGCTGTATGCTTGAGAGGATTTTAGGATTTTTTTTAAATAAGAAGAAGATATGTTAACATGAAAAAATTTGTTAAAATACATTTTTTAGGAGCATCAGGTGTGGTTACGGGGTCTAAATTTCTTATTGAAACTTCAGAAAAAAACATCTTGATAGATTGTGGTATGTTTCAAGGTTTAAAAGAATTAAGGGCACTTAATTGGAGTGATTTACCCGTTAATGTTAATAAAATAGATACCGTATTGCTTACCCATGGGCATTTGGATCATGTTGGCTATTTACCACGATTATTAAAACAAGGTTTTACAGGTAAAATTATAGGAACTGCACCCACACTGGCTATTGCAGAAATAATATTGAAAGACAGCGCTAAAATTCATGAAGAAGAAGCCAAAAAAGCCAATAAAGAGAAATACACCAAGCACAATCCTGCATTACCTTTTTATACCAAATTTGAAGCTGAAAAGATTATAAGACAATTTCATGTTGAAATGCTTAATACATGGATACCGCTTTCAGAAAATATATCCTATCGTTTTCAGTATAACGGACATATTATTGGCGCAACTTTTATTGAATTGGATATCAACGGAAAACGATTTGTGTTTTCTGGAGATATTGGTAGACCTCATGATTATTTATTAGATAATCCTAAGAAACCCGAATGGGCAGACTATTTGTTTATTGAAAGCACCTACGGAAACAAATTGCATCCCGATGAAAATATTGAAGACGTTCTAACTCAAATTATTACCGAAATCATTCATAAAAAAGGAAATTTAATCATTCCTAGTTTTGCTGTAGAGCGTTTACAAACACTCATGTATGTGCTTTGGCAACTCTATAAAAAAAATAAGATACCAAACATTCCCATTTTTATTGATAGCCCAATGGGAAATAATGTTTTAGAAGTTTTTAAGCGATTTCCTAAATGGCATAAATTATCAATGGCAGATTATAATGCCATGTGCAGCCATATAAATATTATTCAATCTTATAAAGAAACCTGGGAAACCATTGACGATAAACGTTCTAAAATAATTATTGCAGGTAGCGGTATGGTAACAGGTGGTCGCGTTTTAACTTATTTACAACAACTTATTGATGAGCCATCAACTACTGTGCTTCTAGTAGGCTATCAAGCGGAAGGCACCAGAGGGAGACAATTACAAGAAGGCGTGCACGAAATACGCTTTTTTGGTAAATACTACCCCGTAAAAGCAACGATAAAAAATATAGAAAGTTTATCGGCACATGCAGACCAAAACGATTTATTAAACTGGATGAGTGCCATTAAAAATATTCCAGAACAGGTGTTTTTAATTCATGGTGAATCAACTGCTTTAGATGCCTTTCGATTAAAAATACAAGATACTTACAACTGGCAGGTTACCATTCCAAAACTTACAGACGTTAAAAAAGTGATGATATAATCTTCAAACATCAAAATCATGGAAACAATAAAAACTTATAAAAGCTTTACAGAGCATAAATCTATAGAAGAATTGCAATACAATATATTAACAGATTTAACCAGTATTGAAAATATAAAATTTGAGCTTAAATTTTACAAATTATTATTAGAAAAACCCATTTTTAAATCTCATGTATTTAATTTATATGAAACGCTTGTTAGGTTTAAAAAAGAAATAAAGACGTTAGAGGAAAATAGTCAGGATTTACTAAATCAATTAAACTCGCATGCCAAACAACTTAGAGTTAAAATGGAATGCGAAGATATGGTTTGCGATAATTTTTTCATTAAAACACATGATGCAATAAAACAAAAAACATTCAACTTTAAGACTACAGTTTTCAATTTTAAATTTAGACTATTTCAGTATGTAGAAGGTGTAATTATTAATTAAAAGTTATAAATAAAAACTTCAATAAATCACTTTTCTGACTGATATATATCATTGTAAAAACCTGTTTATGTAAGTATATTAATGTATCAAAATTAGTTTAACTTAAATTATAATATCATGACAACATTAATGAAAAGGAGAAGACGAAATGGTTTGAGACCATTAGAAAATCAATTACTTACGCCTTGGGGTAATAATCTGTTAAGACCTTGGGGGAATAGATTCTTTAATTCTAACTTAAATAATCTTACAAGAATTGACGACATTTTTAATGATGATTTCTTAGAAGAAAATAGCTTAATGCCTGCAATGAATGTGCAAGAACACGAAAAAGATTTTGAAATTGAATTTGCAGCACCAAGCTTTAATAAGAAAGATTTTGAAGTTTTTATTGAAGACGATGTACTTCATGTTTGTGCGGAAAAAGAAGCAAAAGAAGCGCGTAAAGAAGAGGGTTATTCTCGTAAAGAATTTAGTTATAAATCCTTTGAAAAATCGTTAGCACTTCCGCCTTCTATTGATTTAGAGCAAGATGTAAAAGCCGTTTATAAAAATGGTGTTCTAAATATTAAATTATTGAAAAAAGAAGAAGCCATTGTGAAAGAAGTTCCTAAAAAAGTTATCGAAGTTCTTTAACTTTTTATCTAGAGCAGAAAGTAATCATACCTAACGAGTTTAATCCATTATTTTGAAGTTTATTAGGTATTACCCTCATAAAGATTACTTTCTGTTTTTTTTTAAATTTTAAAACAATTCAAAATGAAAACAAAACAAGCTAAAGTAAAAAAATATGAAGCCTGGTTGAGCACAGAAACGATGCATAAGGGCTCACTTAAATGGTTATCTGAATTAAGATTTGCTAAAGATGAGCAACTATTTTTTGACGATTTGATAAAATCATACACGCTTCAGCTCATTGATTCAAAACATTTTTTGCGCAGTAAAAAAATTATTGATCGATTAAGTATCCAGCAAAAAGAAACCGAAATATTGATTAATACCATAATAAATCATGAAAAAGGACTTAAAATCATGGTAGATGGCATAAACCAACTTAAAGAAGAAAACGCTTATAAGAAGGAACATGGAAAACTCATCCTTAAAGTAAGTCGTTTTCTAGAAGATTATAGAACTTTAAAATCTCAACTTTTTGAGCTTATAAAAAGCATCATAAAAGAAGGAAAGCAAAAACGCCTACTTCAATAAAATCAAAGTACTAATGAAACCTTTTAAAATCTTAGCAATTTGCTTCTTAATTTTTTCTTGCTCTTCAACAGAGCTCGTAAAAAACTGGAAAAATCCAGATATTATTGAGTATAATCCTAATAAAGTGCTTGTTGTGGGCATGACTTCAAACCTTAAGGCAAGACAAAAATTCGAAAAACAATTACAGGAAGAATATATCTCTAGAGGTATAGAGGCTGTAATGAGTTCAGATTTTTTTGAACCCAATTTTACCTCAGAAAAAAAGACAGAAGAAGAACTAAGAGCACTAGAAGGTGATCTTATAATGGATGGATTTGATACTGTTTTATTCACAAAAGTAATAGGCGTAGAAGATAGAATTATTTACAAGAAAAATTACGATGGATTTGATAGTACACATAGGAGGTTTACAGAAGATTATTTAATGTATCAAGATGCCTTTTATAACGAAGATTATTATGAGGAATATACAGTGTATCATACAGAAACAGCTATGTATTGTATTTGTCCTACTAAAGACAGGGAACTCATCTGGAAAGGCTATATAGATGTTATGGATCCACAATCAATTAACGAGACTGTAAATGATTATGTAAGACTTGTTATTGTGGTTTTAGAAGAGCAACAACTTATTAGCCTAAAAACAGAAAGATATACACCAGAAGAAGAAGCAATCAAATAATGGTCACATCATTTCGAAAAGGATAGCATTAAGGCAGGCCATTAAATTAAAACTATAGCGTGCATATATTGTTATGGAAGAACGCTCATCCTCATGATTTGGAAGTAAATCCACTTAATAATAAAAAAATCAGAAATCATATAAAAGTTGAGTTCAACTCGTAAGTGCAACACATTAAATTAGTATCACTAGTTTCATGTGTTGTTTAGTCTTTTTAATTATTAATATTTAGGCAAGGGGCTTTGCGACTTCTATTTAACAGGCGTTTTAAACATTCCTTTTATAATCATGTTATTTCAAATTGAAAAAAAGTCATTCAACTTTGCAAATAATAAGTAAAAG
Organism: Algibacter sp.; assembly: GCF_029245835.1. Classification (GTDB taxonomy): domain Bacteria; phylum Bacteroidota; class Bacteroidia; order Flavobacteriales; family Flavobacteriaceae; genus Algibacter_B. The sequence continues at coordinate 44,936 of NZ_JAQWOO010000051.1, forward strand.
TCTTTCAGTTACCTGGTACCTTGTGGATAGTAAAGAGTGGATGAATATGATTATTGCTTAAGTAAAAGTATCCTCTAATGAAAAAAATGAAGCTTCACTTAATAAAACCTTATTATAAGGCAAGGTAGTTAATAAGGTTATAAAAGTAAAAAGCAAACTCGTTGTTCCATTTTTTAAGTTAACAGGTGATATGTATATGGTTACAGATTATTTCCCTGAAATGAAATTACTTTATAACGAACGCTCTTTAGGCATCTTTTTAAAAGAAACCAAAGATTTGGTTCAAATGGGTAGAGGCGATATTATTGATATCCACGAGTATTTTTTTGATAATGATTAAAACTGGAAATAAATTATCAAAAAAGCAATTCTATTTTTGGTTATAGTTCCCTCTTTTTATCAACTAAAAGCCCAATCTTGCGATAAAATGATGGAATTTGTAAAATCTAAAAGTTATGGAACAACTTATAATAGTTACAGCAGTACAGCAATCTCTAAAGTAACCTTTTATAAATGTGACCATTGATTATCAAACCTATTATTTCGCCATAGTGTGTTTTAAAAAAGAATAGTCTTATAGCTGTAACGAATATATCTATCAAGTAGGCTCAAGTACCAAAATGTATTATTCCATGAATTATTTGGATAGTGCCGGAAAGGCATTCTGGAAATATATCTAGCCTTATAATGAGAGTTTAGACTGCGCTCCTAATTTTTAATAATTACAATTTATACCTCTAAGAAATTTCAATCATTATGAGGTGGTTTTCAAATTCTTTCATAACTTTAAAAACTCTCTTAAAAGAGTTTGTAATAGCGACTTTCTAAGGTCGCTATTATGTATAAATATAATAAGTAAGAAGAAGATTTAAATGACCGAACAAACCCAACAAATACAAACCCAACTCTGGAACATCGCCAACACCCTTCGAGGTAAAATGGATGCCGATGATTTTAGAGACTACATACTAGGTTTCATATTCTATAAGTATTTAAGTAGAAAAATGGAACTCTATGCCAACGAAATTCTTGAACCCGATAATCTCACTTTCAATCAAGTAGAAGGTCACGAACAAGAAACCGCATTAATCGACGCTATTAAAGACGCCGCACTCGATAAATTGGGCTATTTCCTGCTCCCATCAGAATTATTTAGTGAATTGGCTAGACGCGGCAACGCAGGCGGGAAGCACCAATTCATTTTAGGCGACTTAGCCAAAGTACTCACTCATATCGAGCAAAGCACCATGGGGTCTGAAAGTGAAGAAGACTTTGGTAACCTGTTTGAAGATTTAGATTTAACCAGCTCCAAACTCGGCAAATCCGAAAACGATAAAAACGAACTCATCGTAAAAGTACTCTCGCATTTAGACGAGATAGATTTCGATTTAGAAAATACCGAAAGCGATGTGTTGGGTGATGCTTACGAATATCTCATAGGGCAATTTGCCAGTGGCGCAGGCAAGAAGGCAGGCGAGTTTTACACCCCACAACAAGTATCAAACGTGTTAGCACAATTGGTAACTATGGGAAAAGACAAACTAAAATCGGTGTACGACCCTACCTGTGGCTCAGGCTCTCTGCTATTGCGCGTCGCCAAACAAGTAAAAGAAGTAAGTGCGTTTTACGGGCAAGAAATGAACCCTACCACGTACAACCTGTGCCGCATGAACATGATTATGCACGATGTACATTACAAACGTTTCGATATAAAAAACGAAGATACCCTAGAGCGTCCACAACATGCAAACCAACAATTTGAAGCCATTGTAGCCAATCCGCCATTCTCAGCAAAATGGAGCGCCAGCCCTTTGTTTATGAGCGACAACCGTTTTTCTAACTACGGCAAACTAGCACCAAGCTCTAAGGCCGATTTTGCCTTTGTGCAACACATGGTACATCAGTTAGCCGATAACGGCACCATGGCAGTCGTGCTACCACATGGCGTATTGTTTAGAGGCGCAGCCGAAGGGCACATCCGTAAGTACCTCATAGCAGACCGCAACTACCTAGATGCCGTAATAGGTTTGCCAGCCAACATTTTTTATGGTACCAGTATACCAACTTGCATTCTGGTGCTTAAGAAAGATAGAGCAAGTCATGCTGAGCGCAGTCAAAGTATCCTGTTTATAGACGCCAGCCAACATTTCGAGAAAGTAAAAACCCAAAACTACTTGCGCGAAGCAGACATCAATAAAATCATAGAAACCTACAAAACATACACGTGTCATTCAGAGCAAAGCGAAGAATCTCAAGCCAACATAGATAAATATGCCTATGTAGCAACCTTAAATGAAATAGCAGAAAACGACTATAACCTAAACATACCCCGTTATGTAGATACTTTTGAAGAAGAAGAACCTGTAGATCTGGCAGAAGTTTCTAAGGCACTTAAAACCTTAGATGCAGACATGGCTACTACCGATGCAACCATAGCCGATTTTTGTAACCAATTAGATATAGACACACCCTTCTAACCGTTATTGCTAGCTACACCGTCATTGCGAGGAGGCACGACGTGGCAATCTCATGATAGGAACGTTATTGCGAACATAGTGAAGCAAACTCATGAAAAAAAGTACAAACATTAAACAGATTGCCACGCCAAAAAAGCCTCGCAAAGACGAAAAAATTAAAAAATGAAAAACGAATTACAAACATATAAATTTGGGCACGCCCTTTCAGGTCAGGCTATCACTACTCGCTTCCCGATGAAAAATCGGGAGAGCTCAAACAAACCGTTCTATCCTTCGTGCAGCTTATGAGTACCAAAAAAGCAACGTCATTACGAGGTACGAAGCAATCTTATGATAGGAACGTCATTGCGAAGGTAGTGAAGCAACCTGCTAAAAATACCACGTCATTACAAGGAACAAAGCAATCTACCAAAAACACCACGTCAATGCGAGAAATAAAGCAATCAGTCAAAAAAACAACGTCATTACGAGGTACGAAGCAATCTACCAAAAATACCACGTCAATGCGAGAAACAAAGCAATCAGTCAAAAAAACAACGTCATTGCGAGAAACAAAGCAATCAGTCAAAAAAACAACGTCATTGCGAGGTACGAAGCAATCTGCCCCTTTAATACCTAAATTACGATTCAAGGAGTTTGACGGCGATTGGAATAATAAACAACTAAAGGAAATATGCTCTTTCTTTTCAGGAGGTACACCTACAAGTTCGAATAAAGAGTATTATAATGGAGGCATCCCTTTCATTGGGTCAGGAAATATTTTTGATTCAAATGTTACGAATTATATAACAGAAGAAGCCTTAAATAATTCTTCTGCTAAAATTGTTGAAGTTGGCGATTTATTATATGCTCTTTATGGTGCAAATAGTGGTGAAGTTGGAATCTCCAAAATGTCTGGAGCAATAAATCAAGCTATATTATGCATTAGAACAGAATCTGAAAAAATTGAATTTATACATTGTTTACTAGTTTTAAATAAGGATAAAATTGTTGGGAAGTATTTACAAGGAGGTCAAGGCAACTTGTCTGCGAATATTGTGAAGAAATTAAAATATCATTTCCCCACCCTCCCCGAACAACAAAAAATAGCATCCTTTTTATCTGCGGTAGATGAAAAAATACAGCAGCTCACCAAAAAGAAGGCCTTGTTGGAGGAGTACAAAAAAGGTGTCATGCAACAACTCTTTTCTGGCAAGCGCCGCTTTAAACCAGATCCCCACAACGAAACGTCATTGCGAGCTAGTCATTTCGAGGACAAAGAACGAAGCAAACTGAAGCAATCTGTGCAAATGGAAACGGAATACCCAGATTGGGAGGAGGCTGTTATGCAAGATGTCTTTGAAAGAATAAAAGAGAAGAATAAAGAAAACAATCAGAATGTAATGTCAATCTCTGCTCAAATGGGACTAATTAATCAATTAGAATATTTTAATAGATCAGTCTCAGCCAAAGATGTAACTAATTATTACTTACTCAAAAAAGGAGATTTTGCATATAACAAAAGTTATTCAAAAGGCTACCCAATGGGAGCTATTAAGAGATTAGAGTTTTATGATAAAGGAGTTGTTTCAACTTTATATATCTGTTTTAGGATTAAAGAAAATGATGATTCTACATTCTATAAAGAGTTTTTAGACCATGGAGGAATCAATAAAGAGTTACACAAAATAGCACAAGAAGGAGCTAGAAATCATGGCTTATTAAACATGAGTGTGATTGAATTTTTTAGAGATATTAAAATTCCAAGGCCTTCTACCGAAGAGCAAATTGTTATAGGGAAGTTTTTAAAAGATTTATCATTTAAAATAGAATCAGCGAAAGAACAAATAACCCAAACGCAAACCTTTAAAAAAGGGCTGTTGCAGCAACTATTTGTATAACGTCATTGCGAGGGAGGCATGACGGCGGCAATCTCATGAAAGGAGCGTCATTACGAACATAGTGAAGCAATCTCATAAAGAGGAGTACACGCATTAACCAGATTGCTTCGTTCCACTCGCAATGACAATTGAACCGTCATTGCGAACGTAGTGAAGCAATCTCATAAAGAGGAGCACACGCATTAACCAGATTGCTTCGTTCCACTCGCAATGACAATTGTACCGTCATTGCGAACATAGTGAAGCAATCCCATAAAGAGGAGTACACGCAACAACCAGATTGCTTCGTTTCACTCGCAATGACAATTGAACCGTCATTGCGAACATAGTGAAGCAATCTCATAAAGAGGAGTACACGCAACAAACAGATTGCTTCGTTCCACTCGCAATGACAAATAATTATGAAACCAGGCTATATATACATACTAACCAATAAAAACAATACCACACTTTATGTGGGGGTAACCGCTTACTTAAAAGAGCGTATTACTCAGCATAAAGAAAAACACGATAAAAAGTCGTTTACGGCGCGGTATAATTTAAACAAGTTGGTGTATTATGAAGCCTATCAAGATATTGGAGAAGCCATAGGACGAGAAAAACAATTAAAAGCCGGCAGTAGAGCAAAGAAAATAATACTAATAGAAAAGGAAAATCCTGATTGGAAGGATTTATATGACGTCATTACGAGGGAAGCATAACCGCTGCAGTCTCATGAATGAACCGTCATTGCGAACGTAGTGAAGCAAACTCATGAAGAGAACCTAAACATTAAGCAGATTGCTTCACTGCATTGACCAATGGCCTCTTGCGCGCGTTTTTATGATAATTGGAATTTTGCGCACGTTTTTTTTTCATGACGCACATTTTTTATTTTAAATTTTGCGCACATTTTTTTTAAAAAACTCAAATAGCGCACGTATTTTTAAATTAGCGCATATTTTTTTAACTATATTTGAATACAACTTATAGAAATTTAAACCATGGATATAATAATACCATCAATTAAAACATCCATATTTCAGGGTAATACCACTCCAGAAAAAGGAAAAATAGTGGGTTATGGTGCTATTATAGAAGGCTTAAAACTGCCTATACCTTTTCCAAATGTATTATCTCTAATTACTGAAAAAAGCAAAAAATATAATACTGGAGATTGGAATGTATTTCCAGCTTCATACCAACCAGAAGAAACATTATATAAACAACTGGTATTTGCCATTAAATATGAAGGTATAAATTTATTATTGTTTAAATCCCTATTTAATACCATACCTAAAAAAGATATACAAGCTATACTGAATATTGAGCCTACCGGACAATATAGCCGAAAAATATGGTTTTTATATGAATGGCTGCAACAAGAGGAAATTGATGTGCAGGTAGATTTAAAAAAGCGTAAATACATTCCTTTGTTAGATGTAAACATGCAATACGCCATAGAAGGACAGGAGTCTGTACGACAAAAAATCACTAATAACCTTCCTGGAACCAGAGATTATTGTCCATTAATATTTAAAACAAAAAAACTAGAAAAACACATAAGTGCCAATATATCAGGCAAGAAAAATACCTTCTTAAAAAGTATTCATAAAGATGTATTACAACGTGCATCTTCTTTTCTATTGTTAAAAGATTCGAAAGCATCTTTTACTATAGAGGGGGAAAATCCAGGAAATAATCGGGCGATGCGTTGGGGAAAGGCTATTGGTCAAGCAGGTCAAAAACCATTAAGCGTAGAAGAGTTAATTCGCTTGCAGCAAATAGTCATAGAAAACAGTAGGTTTATAGATATGGGCTTGCGAAAAAAAGGTGGATTTGTTGGAGCACATGACCGCACTACAGGAGCGCCAATTCCGGACCATATTTCTGCCAAAGCAGGAGATATTGAACAGCTATTAAAAGGATTAATTGCTACCAATGAGGTGTTGCAAGATCAAAGCTACGATGCCGTACTAGCCGCAGCTAACATAGCGTTTGGTTTTGTTTTTATTCACCCTTTTATTGATGGAAATGGCCGTTTACATCGCTATATTATTCATCATGTTTTGGCGAAAAAAGCCTACACACAGCAAGGTGTGATTTTCCCCGTGTCGTCATCAATATTAGACCACATTGATGATTATAAAACCGTTTTAGAATCATATTCACACCCGTTGTTAGATTATATTAATTGGAAAGAAACCGAAGATCATAATGTTGAGGTTACAAATAATACTATTAACTTATATCGTTATTTTGATGCCACAAAACAAGCAGAGTTTTTATATGATTGTGTAGAAGATACTTTAGAACGTGTTATCCCAGAAGAAGTAACGTATTTACAAAACTATGATGCATTTAAAAGATATATAGATAATCATTTTGAAATGCCAGATAAGATGGTTGCAATACTAGTTCGGTTTTTAGAGCAAAATAATGGGGTTTTATCAAAAAGAGCGTTGGCAAAAGAATTTTCGGCTTTAAAAGAAAAAGAAATTAAGGACATAGAAATGAATTATAAAACCATTTTTTTAGAAGTATAGATGAGCACCCAATCTGAAGCCAAATTAGAAAACAACTTAATCCAACAATTGGTTGGTTTAGGTTATACATCTGTAAAAATACTAGATGGTAACGCATTAGTTGCAAATCTAAAAAACCAATTAGAAGCGTTTAATAAATCAACCTATACAGACAAAGCGTTTGATGCCATTCTCAATCATTTAGCCAAAGGCAATGTGTTTGAAAAAGCCAAAACCTTAAGAGACCGTTTTAGTTTTACCAAAGAAAATGGAGACATCGCTTATGTGCGTTTCTTCGATTCAGAAAACTGGAATAACAATTTGTTTCAAGTTACTAATCAAGTCACTCAAGAAGGACATTATAAAAACCGCTACGACGTTACGCTTTTAGTAAATGGTTTACCGCTCGTTCAAATAGAACTCAAACGCCGAGGGATTGAAATTAAAGAGGCCTTTAATCAAATCAATCGTTATCAACTGCATTCGTTTTGGAGCAACCATGGCTTGTTTCAATATGTACAATTGTTCGTTATTAGTAATGGTGGCAATACCAAGTATTTGGCAAATAACAAACTGCAATCGGTTAAGCAAACCTTCTTTTGGGCAGATTCAAAAAATAAAAATATTACAGCGCTTAGCAATTTTGCAGCTTCATTTTTAAACCCAAACCATTTGGGTAAAATGATAGCGCATTATATTGTAATTAACGAAACACATAAAATTTTAATGGTGTTGCGTCCGTATCAATACTTTGCTACAGAAGCCATTATTAACCAAGTACAAACAAATACCAATAACGGTTATATCTGGCATACTACAGGTTCTGGTAAAACCCTAACATCTTTTAAAGCAAGCCAGATTTTAATGGAAGTGCCTACTGTTTATAAAGTGGTATTTGTAGTAGACCGTAAAGATTTAGATTACCAAACCATGAAAGAGTTTAATGCCTTTAAAGCGGGTAGTGTAGACTCCACTAATAATACAACCAGTTTGGTGAATCAGTTTCTAGGTACCTTTAAAGACAAAAAAGGCGTGCGTAAAGATTCCGATTTAATTATTACCACCATTCAGAAATTAAACAATGCCATTTCAGGGCATTATCGCAACCAATTAGAGCCTTTAAAAAACGAACGTTTTGTGTTTATTTTTGATGAGTGCCACCGTTCTCAGTTTGGTGATACGCATGCGCGAATCACTAAGTTTTTTAGTAAAAGTCAGCTTTTTGGTTTTACAGGAACTCCCATTTTTGCAGATAATGCTTCTAAAAATGAATTGGGTAAACGTACCACTAAAGATTTGTTTGGTACCTGTTTGCACAAATACGTGATTACAGATGCTATAAGGGATGAAAATGTACTGCGTTTTGGTATTGAATATGTAGGTAAGTATAAAAATAAAAGCAATGCTTTTTTTGATATAGAAGTTGAGGATATTGATAAGAAAGAGGTCTTTGATGCCCCAAAGCGTCTCACAAAAATTGTAGATTACATTATAGCGCTTCATTCGCAAAAAACATTTAGTAAAGATTATTCCGCATTGTTTGCTGTGAGTAGTATTGATAATGCCATTAAGTATTACGATATATTTCAACAGAAAAAAGAAGCAGGAGAACATGATTTGCGCATTGCAACCATATTTACTTATGGTGCTAATGAAGATAATGCCTTTGCACAGGATTATCTTCCAGACCATGAGATGTCTAAGGCAGCTGAGCCTGCTTCGAAATACCAATTAAGCCACACCAGGAATAAACTTGAAGCGTATATTGGTCATTATAACAATATGTATAATACCAACTTTACCACTAAAGATCAGCAACAATTTGAGAATTACTTTAAAGACATTAGTAAGCGTTTAAAGGAACGCGAGAAAGTAACGTTTAATGAGGAGAAGGATAGGCTGGATATTGTAATTGTTGTTAATATGATGTTGACTGGTTTTGATGCCAAAAAGGTAAACACATTGTATGTAGATAAGAATTTGAAGCAACACGGATTAATACAAGCCTTTTCGCGTACTAACAGGACCTTAGGAGAGCAGAAGTCGCAAGGAAACATTTTGTGCTTCCGCAACCTTAAAAAAGCCACTGATGATGCCATCACGCTGTTTTCTAATAAAGAGGCTATAGAAGTGGTTACTATGCCAGATTATGAAAAGATTGCCGAGAAATTTGATGAAGCCCTTAATGCGCTTAAAGCTATAGCGCCAACCTACCAAAGCGTTAACGATTTACAAAGTGAAGAAGACGAGGCCGCTTTTGTCCAAGCCTTTAGGAAGCTTTTACGAAATATGAACGTCCTGCAATCATACACTGATTTTGACTGGGATGATTTACCTATAGATGAGCAGGAGTTTGAAGATTATAAAGGCAAATACTTGGATCTATATGAGAAGGTAAAACGTGAGTCTGCCAAAGAAAAAACATCTATTCTTGATGATATTGATTTTGAGTTAGAATTGATTCACAGAGATAGAATTAATGTGGCTTATATCTTAAAATTACTTGCCAAATTAAAAGACAGTAAATCAGATGAAGCCAAGGCACAGAAAAAAGCCATTATTGATTTATTAGGTGGAGATATTAAGTTAAGAAGCAAACGTGAGCTCATTGAAAAGTTTATTGAAGAGAACTTACCACATATTAGTGACGTAAACCAAATAGAAGAGGAGTTTGAGCAGTACTGGCAAGACCAAAAAGTATTAGCCTTAGGAAAATTGTGTGAAGAAGAGCATTTGGACAAAGCCCAATTTAAAGCTTTAATAGATGCCTATATTTATAGTGGCCAAGAACCTATTCGCGATGAGGTTTTTAAATGTTTAGATAACCGTCCAAGTATTTTAAAAGCACGTGAAATTGGAGAACGCATCCTTAATAAAATGAAGGAGTTTGTTGAGGTGTTTATTAATGGTATGGTGGGGTAAATGAACTGATATGCAAAACATCCTTTTTTTAGACATTGAGACCAACCCTAGGAGTAAAAGGGTAGATTATGGTGCAACTTTCAAAGGGCAGGAATTACATGAAAGTAGCACCGTTAAATTGTTGCAATGGATAAAAGAAGCCAAATATATATGCGGACATAATATTCTTAATCATGATATTCCAGAGTTAAAAAAGAAACTAGGTAATCAGGTTTTTGTAGGTAAAAAATATATAGATACTTTACTATGGTCACCTCTACTATTTGTGAAGCGGCCTAACCATAAACTTACAAAAGGATATCGCATTGTAAACGCATCAGAGGTCAATAATCCACTGTCAGATTGTAAACTAACAGAAGATTATTTAGTGCGAGAGTTGAATAGGTTCAATGAGATAAGTGTTAAAGAAAAAAGTGTCTTGTACAACTTACTTAAAAATGAAGCTAGTTTTAATGTCTTTTTTGAGTTAGCAAGGTTCGATGATTCTAAAATTGTTGAATCTAGTTTAGCTGATTTGTTGGGTAAAGACATTTGTGCAAATGTAGATCTGGATTATTATATGAATCAATACCCTGTAAGTTTAGCGTATGTGTTTACGCTTCTTAGGTTAGGAGATGTTGACGCTGTATTACCCCAATGGGTTAGGCATGAATATCCGGATTCAGAAAAAATCCTGAATGAAATTCGATTTGAATCCTGTACTGCTGCTGATTGCCACTATTGTTCAAATAAATTGAATCCAAGAAAAGCACTTCTTGAATATTTTAATTATAATGACTTCAGGAAATTTGATGAATATAGAACCATCAGTTTGCAAGAAGAAGCGGTAAGGGCAGGTTTACAGAAGAAGTCTTTTGTGGCAGTATTTCCAACTGGTGGAGGAAAATCGTTAACCTTTCAATTACCAGCTCTTATGAGGGGGATGTCTACTAGGCATCTGACAATTGTGATTTCTCCGTTGATTTCACTTATGAAAGATCAGGTCGATAATCTAAGAGATCGTTTTGGTATAACAAAAGCAGTAGCCATAAATGGATTGTTGTCTCCTTTAGAACGCCAGGAAGCATTTGAAATGGTAAGTGATGGAACAGCAGATTTACTTTATTTATCTCCAGAATCGTTAAGATCTCCTTCCATTTTTAAGTTAATACTTTCACGTTCGGTTGGAAGAGTAGTTATTGATGAAGCCCACTGTTTTTCAAGTTGGGGTCAAGACTTTAGAGTTGATTACCTATTTATTGCCGATTTTATTAAAAAAATAGAAACCGAAAAGAATGTTTCTCAAATTCCTGTGTCTTGTTTTACTGCAACAGCAAAATTACAAGTAATAAAAGATATAAAACATTATTTTGAAGATCGTCTTGGCTTGGAGTTGGATGAGTTTATTTCGAATAAAGGAAGAACAAATCTTTCGTATGAGGTAGTTAATGTAGATAACCCAGATAGAAAGATGAGTTATTTGCTAAACATACTTCAGGATTGTGAAAAGCCCGCAATAATTTATGCATCTAGGACAAAGCAGGTTGAGCAGGTTAGTACTTTAATAAATGAGGCTGGATTTGATTCTACTTTCTTTCATGGTAAGTTAGATAAGGATGAAAAGAAGGCCAATATGAACGCTTTTATGAACGATCAAAAGCAAATCATAGTGGCTACATCTGCTTTTGGTATGGGGGTTGATAAGGACAATGTAAAATCAGTGATTCATTATAATATTTCAGATTCCCTAGAAAATTATGTTCAAGAATCGGGAAGGGCAGGAAGAGACGAAAAAATTGAAGCAAAGTGCTATATATTATATACTGAAGAAGATTTAAATAAGCACTTTAGTTTATTGCAACAAACCAAGCTCAATCACAAGGAAATAAAAGACATTTGGAGAGCTATAAAGGGGCAAGCTAAATATAGAGATAAAATTAGTCAGTCTGCATTGGAGATCGCAAAAAAATCTGGCTGGGATTCAGAGATGTTGGATCTAGAAACCAAAGTTAAAACAGCTATTTCTGCGCTCGAGGATCAGGGTTTTTTAGTTAGATCATTAAATTCACCTAGGGTGTTTGCTGATAGCTTATTAGTAAAAAGCTTTGGTAGTGGGCAGGAGATTCTTCATAATAGTGATAAGATTACAGATCAAGATAAGAAGGATTGTGCTATTGTTTTAAAGAGAATAATCACGGATACTGAAACTCGGGTAGATTATCTTGCTAATATTACAGAGTTATCTGCCAAAAGAATTCAAGATGTAATAAGAATATTAAGAGATCATTTTATATTAGGAGATGCCAAGGATTTAACTGCATTTTTAAGTCTTTTACAATCGAAAAATGGATCGAAAAAGGTATTAGAATCTTATTTGAAAATTGAAAAGGGCATATTTGAAAACATAAAATCCCAAAAATTAGTTATTCCTTTAAGAGAATTAAATCAAAAGTTACTCGATACTGGTGGAATCGAATCAAACGTTGAACATATTAGGTCGCTTTTAACGTATTGGGATAAGAGAAGGTTTGTAAAGAAACGTAGAAAAGATAAAGAAAAAGATATTTATGAAATAGAATTTATTAGGTATAAAGACCTTCAAGAAGACATAAATTGGCGTCATAATCTATCATTATCAACATTTGGATACTTAGAGAATTTAGCAATTAATAATAAAGACCACAAGGGTAGAAAGGAAGAAGTGCCCGTTTCTTTTTCCCTTCTTGAACTGAAAAAATCTAACCAGTTCATGGGGAAATTAGTCGAAGAAAACACTAAGAAATATGAAAGATGTTTGCTATACTTAAATGATATAAAGGCCATAAAATTGGAAGGTGGGTTTATGGTGTCATATAATAAATTAAATATTTCGGATGTAGATAAAAATAAGAAAGTATTTACTTTAGATAATTACAGTAAGATGGAGGAATTTTATCTTCATAAAACGGAACAAATACATATTGTAGGGGAGTATGCTAAGAAATGTGTTGAGAATTATGAATCAGCATTAGCTTATGTTAATAATTATTTCACTTTAGATTATAAAGAGTTTCTATCCCGATATTTTCCTCGTAACAAAAAGAAGGAAATACAAAGATCCATTACTCCTAAGCGTTTTATAGAAATCATTGGTAATCTAGATACTGATCAAAGTAAAGTTGTAAACGATAATAAATCAGACAGCATATTGGTTTATGCCGGACCAGGCAGTGGTAAGACCAAGGTCTTAGTTCATAAAATTGCGAGTTTATTGCTAATTGAAGATATAAAGCCCGAGCAATTCATGATGCTAACATTTTCTAAGGCTGCTGCTTTAGAATTTAAACAGAGGGTTAGAAAATTAGTGCCTGAATATTCGGGGCTAATTAAGATAACCACATTTCACGGTTTTTGCTTTCAGTTACTTGGTCAACTTGGGGATCTTTTTAAGTCTAAAAATGTAATTCAAGATTGTATTAAGGCCATTAAAGAGGGCGAAATAGATATTACATCCATAGAGAATAAGAGTATATTGATGTTTGATGAATTCCAAGATATTAATCAAGAAGAGTGGGAACTTATTGATTTGATAATAGAAAAAGCCGAAAACCCTAGAGTCATAGCTGTAGGAGATGATGATCAAAATATATATAGTTTCAGAGGGTCTTCAAATGCTTTCATGACCAAGTTCAAAAAAGACTATTCCGCGACATTGTATACACTTCCAAGGAATTATAGAAGTTATTCTGAAATAGTAGAATTTAATAACCATGTTCTTGATTATCTTAAAAATAGACTTAAAAAACAAAGATTAATCGCTAACAATACCAGAGGGGAAGGGAATGTTAATATCATTAAGTATAACGGGAAATATTTGGAAGAACCCTTAGTTAAGTATTTGAATAAATTTAATTTACCTGGTAGTAAAGCTGTTTTAACTAGATCTAATATGCAAGCCTTACACATTAGTTCTATGCTAAGAGAACTAGGTTATAAGGTAAGACTGATGGCGGGGTTTGATGGATTTCGCGTTTCAGATTTATTTGAAATAAGAAGTTTTGAAAATCAATTAAATAATAATGTAGGAGAGTCTGGTATTATATTAGAAACCTCTTGGGAGTTAAGCATTGAGTGGTTTAGAGATAATTTTAAAGGGTCCATGCATTATGAAATCTGTATGGGGTTGATTAAGAATTTTAACTATTCTAATCCTGACAAGAAACTAATGGTAGATTGGAGGGAGTATTGTCGTGAAATTAATATGGAAGATGCTGTAAAGGCTAACTCTGAAATTGTTATTGTTTCAACAATGCATAAAGCTAAGGGTAAGGAATACGATCATGTTTATATGTTGGTGGAGGATTATGATTATACTTCAAGTGAATCGAGGAGATTATTGTACGTTGCGAGTTCAAGAGCTAAAAAGTCATTACACATTCATACTAATGTGAACTTTTATGATGGAATTGATTCTAATAAAATTAATAGAAAAATATTTGAAGGAGAATTACATCAACCCTTTAAGTATGAAATGATATTAAGCCATAGAGATGTTAGTTTAAGTTCTCAGAGATACCCTGGACCTTTATATATATTGAAATCTATCAAAACAGGAGATATACTTGAAAAGGACATGATGACTTTCGGAGATAATAAGGCACCTGGTTTACAGAAAAAAGGACAAGGAAATCTATTGTTGTTTTCAAGAAAATTTGTTAAAGAACAATATGCACCAATGATTAATAGAGGGTATGAAATGGTAGGGTCTAGCGTTGAATATATTGTGTATTGGTATGATAAAGAAAAAGCGAAAGAATATAAGATTGTTTTACCGAGATTAAGGTTTGAGAAAAAGGATGGAGATAATTCACAATTAATTGGGAAGTAATAATATTTAATTTAAACAATTCCTTGAGGCTCTGTGTCGGGGTAAAAGTGGAAAGTTTGAAAACCATAGGTTTTTATCAAACTTAAAAAGTTTTTTTCCGTTGAATACCCCTATGGCTCTGCCTCGGGGATTCTTTATTAGAAAAAGGACTTTGTTGTTATTAATGTTCTACCTAAAACAAAAAAACCAAGATTCATATCTTGGGTTTTCCTTTGTTTCCTATGTAGCGAGAGGGGGCACTATCCCCCGACCTCCGAGTTATGAAGGAATTTAATAATTCCTAAAGCGCCTGTTTATATGGCTTTCCGGATGCTTGTGTTCTAAATCGTGTTCAAAAACATGTTCAGTTCGTGTTCACTAATTAATAGGCAGTATCTCATAAACTGTGTAAGTTTTAAAATCTCAGGTTAATATTTAGCCTGAGATTTTTTATTTATTAATTTTAAATTTTACACATTTATGAAACCAGAAGATTTATTGAACGAAGATTTTTTAAAGCAATTT
>NZ_JAQWOO010000090.1 GCF_029245835.1 Algibacter sp.
GTTAGTCAAAACTATATTTATTATCAGAATACAAGCAACACGTTATATGTTAAAAAATTAAACAGTGCTGTTAGAAAGCTCTCGTTAATCAATATGCGTGGACAAGCAATTATGGAGTTCACAGATGTTTCTAGAGAGCGACTAGAAAACGGCATACAATTCAATAATGTTTCCACAGGCGCTTATGTTGTATGTATGCGAACAGAAGCAAATGAGGTGTTAACTAAAAAGGTTATTGTGAAATAATTTAATAAATATCAAATTTTTTAAAAAGACTACTTTTTTGAGTAGTCTTTTTTCGTTTTAAAATTAATGTTTTAAGTATAATTCATTAAATTCGCGAACTTATAAGAATCAACAAGAAATGAGCGCGAAATTTCCTGAATATAAAGGACTTGACTTACCAAATGTAGCTAACAACATACTGCAATATTGGCAAGAAAAAAACATCTTTGAAAAAAGTGTTTCTACCAGAGAAGGCAAAGAATCATTTGTGTTTTTTGAAGGACCACCTTCAGCAAACGGACTTCCTGGAGTACACCACGTTTTAGCACGTGCTATTAAAGATATTTTTCCACGCTATAAAACCATGAAGGGTTACCAGGTGAAGCGTAAAGCAGGTTGGGATACGCACGGATTACCTATTGAATTAGGTGTTGAAAAAGAATTAGGAATCACTAAAGAAGATATTGGTAAAACGATTTCTGTAGAAGATTATAATGCTGCTTGTAGAAAAGCAGTAATGCGCTATACAGATGTTTGGAATAACCTAACTCAAAAAATGGGGTATTGGGTAGATATGGACAATCCATATATTACTTACGAACCTAAATACATGGAATCTGTTTGGTGGTTGTTAAAACAGATTTACAATAAAAAATTAATATATAAAGGCTATACCATTCAGCCTTATTCACCAAAAGCAGGAACAGGTTTAAGTTCGCATGAGTTAAACCAACCAGGAACCTATCAAGATGTTACGGATACTACGGTTGTTGCTCAATTTAAGGCAATAGAAAGTACCTTGCCTGAAACTCTAAAAAAGTTTGATCATTTACATTTTCTGGCTTGGACAACTACACCATGGACTTTGCCTAGTAATACGGCATTAACTGTTGGTTCTAAAATTGATTATGTTGTAGTAGCAACTTATAACCAATATACTTTTGAACCCATTCATGTTATTCTGGCTAAAAATCTAGTTGGAAAACAGTTTACAGGTAAATATCAAAAAGCAGAAGATGTTTCAGAGCTCTCTAGTTATTCAAAAGAAAACAAAAAAATACCTTATTTAATTGCATCAGAATGTAAAGGCGAAGACCTAGTCGGAATTAAATATGAACAACTTTTAAAATACGCACTTCCAAACGATAATCCTCAAGATGCATTTAGAGTTATTTCTGGAGATTTTGTAACTACTGAAGATGGAACAGGAATTGTACATACCGCACCAACTTTTGGAGCAGATGATGCTTTAGTTGCAAAACAAGCAAAACCAGAAGTGCCACCGTTATTGGTTAAGGACGAAAACGATAATCTAGTACCACTAGTAAATTTACAAGGTAAATTTAGACCAGAAATGGGTGAATATGCTGGTAAGTATGTGAAGAACGAGTATTATAATGAAGGCGAAGCACCAGAGCGTTCAATAGATGTTGAGTTGGCTATTAAATTAAAAGAAGAAAACAAGGCCTTTAAGGTTGAAAAATATAAGCACAGTTACCCAAATTGCTGGCGTACAGATAAGCCAATTTTATATTATCCATTAGACTCGTGGTTCATCAAAGTAACTGATGTTAAGGAGCGCATGTTTGAACTTAACGAAACTATAAACTGGAAACCTAAATCAACTGGTACTGGTCGTTTTGGTAATTGGTTGGCAAATGCAAACGATTGGAATTTATCGCGTTCGCGATATTGGGGAATTCCGTTGCCAATTTGGAGAACTGAAGATGGTAAAGAAGAAATTTGTATTGGTTCTGTTGAAGAGCTTAAAACTGAAATGCAAAAAGCCGTTTCAGCAGGTGTTTTAAAAGCAGATATTTTTGCTGATTTTGAAGTTGGAAATAATTCCGAAGAGAACTATGCTAAAATAGATTTACATAAAAACATTGTTGATGAAGTAGTTTTAATATCAGCAACCGGTCAAAAAATGTTCCGCGAAAGCGATCTCATTGATGTCTGGTTCGATTCTGGTTCTATGCCTTATGCACAATGGCATTATCCGTTTGAAAATAAAGATCTAATTGATAAAGGAACAACTTACCCTGCTGATTTTATTGCAGAAGGGGTAGATCAAACTCGAGGGTGGTTCTATACACTCCACGCTATCGGGACTATGGTTTTTGATTCGGTTGCCTATAAAAACGTCGTGTCTAACGGATTGGTGTTAGACAAGAACGGACAAAAAATGTCTAAACGTTTAGGAAACGCCGTTGATCCCTTTGAGACTTTAGGAACTTATGGTGCCGATGCTACGCGTTGGTATATGATTTCAAACGCTAATCCTTGGGATAATTTAAAATTCGATTTAGAAGGTATTGAAGAAGTGAAACGTAAGTTTTTCGGAACGCTTTACAATACGTATTCATTTTTTCAGTTATATGCTAATCTAGATAATTTTAATTACGGTGAAGCTGATATTCCTGTAAATGAAAGACCAGAGATAGACCGTTGGATACTTTCAGAATTACACACATTAATCAAAAAGGTAGATGCTTTCTATGCGGATTATGAGCCTACTAGAGCGGCAAGAGCTATATCTGATTTTACACAAGATTATGTAAGTAACTGGTTTGTGCGTTTAAGCAGAAGACGTTTCTGGAAAGGCGATTACCAAAAGGATAAAATTTCTGCATACCAAACACTTTATACCTGTTTGCTAACTATTGCTAAGTTAGGCGCTCCAATTGCTCCTTTTTTTATGGATAGATTGTATTTAGATTTAAATGCAGCTACAAAAAAAGAAAGTTTTGAAAGCGTACATTTATCAAATTTCCCAGTTTTTGATAAAGCTTTTGTTGATAAGTCTCTGGAGAACAAGATGGAAAGTGCTCAGACTATATCCTCTTTAGTACTGTCTTTAAGGGCTAAAGAAAAAATAAAAGTAAGACAACCATTACAAAAAATAATGATTCCTGTTGATAGTGAATCTCAAAAAAATGAAATATTAGCGGTTGCAGACCTTATAAAATCTGAGGTTAATGTAAAAGAAATTGAAGTTTTAGAAGACGCCTCTGATATTCTGGTAAAACAGATAAAACCAAATTTTAAAGTCCTTGGACCTCGATTTGGAAAAGACATGAAGGCTGTGGCTCAGGTCGTTAATAACTTTACTGCAGACGATATTAAAAAAATTGAACAAAATGGTATTTTAGACGTCGAAGTTAACGGAAAAAGTATTACTTTAGAACGTACAGATGTTGAAATAACATCACAAGATATTGAAGGGTGGTTGGTTGCAAATGAAGGTGCTTTAACGGTAGCTTTAGACGTAACTATTACAAACGATTTGCGGAAAGAAGGGATTGCTAGAGAGCTGATAAATAGAATTCAAAACTTACGTAAAGATTCTGGTTTTGAAGTTACAGACAGGATTGATGTAACCTTTCAAAAAGACCAACAAGTAGTAAATGCCGTAGATTCAAATATGACTTATATAAAATCAGAAACGTTAACAAATAAAATTGAAATAATAGATAAATTAGAAAATGGTATAGAAATTGCTTTTGATGATGTAAATACCAAACTATTTATTCAAAAACATTAAAATTATGGGAGAGAATACCGTAAGATTTCCAGACAGTGACTTAGCAGAATTCAAAACGCTAATCACAGAGAAAATAGCAAAAGCACAACACGATTTAGAGTTGATTAAGAGTGCTTATATGAACGACCATAATAATGGTACAGAGGACACATCGCCACAATTCAAGGCTTTTGATGAAGGAAGTGCAGTTATGAGTAAAGAGTCGAATTCGCAATTAGCCATTCGTCAAGAAAAATTTATTCGCGATTTAAAAAATGCATTGATTAGAATTGAAAACAAAACATACGGTGTTTGTCGAGTTACAGGTAAGTTAATAAACAAGGAACGTTTAAAACTAGTGCCTCATGCTACCTTAAGTATTGAAGCTAAAAACATGCAATAAATTCCTGTGAAGATAGGAGTCTAAAGAATTTCAATTATAATCGCTTTAATTTGTTTAAAGCGATTTTTTTTATTTTATCGAACACAGGTTAAATGACACTAAAAAAATCTATAATCTTAATTATAATTATTTTACTAATCGATCAGATTAGTAAAGTATATATAAAAACAAACTTCGTACTTCAAGAGAGTGTTGATATTTTTAGCTGGTTTGAAATCATATTTGTTGAAAACGATGGTATGGCTTGGGGCACAAAAATTAGTGATTTTGTTACATTTATATCAGATAGAACAGCCAAAGTGATTTTAACTTCATTTAGAATAGTTGCTATTTTCGGAATTGGCTATTGGCTTTACGATACCACAAAAAAAGAGAGTTCTAAAATATTAATTATTGCCATAGCTTTAATATTTGCAGGTGCTTTAGGGAATATTATAGATTCTGTGTTTTATGGTGTTTTATTTGATGATAGTTATAATCAAGTGGCAAATTTCCTGCCTGATGCAGGAGGGTATGATGGTTTATTGCACGGTAAAGTTGTAGATATGCTTCACTTTCCATTATTTGAAGTAGACTTACCAAAATGGTTTCCTTTTTATGGTGGAAAACGTTTTAGCTTTTTCGATCCGGTTTTTAATATCGCCGATATGGCTATAAGCACTGGGTTTATTATGTTAATTGTATTTAACAAGAAGGCGTTTTCGAATAAATAAAAATAACTAAAACTTATAAACCTCCTCAGCCGTTACACAATAATCCAACTGTACATCACTCTCAAAAACATCGGTAATAGTATCTTCAGCTTCAAAAAAAGAAAGTCCAACTTTAACTGTTTCAGGTTTGCAATGAGATAAAAAACGGTCATAAAATCCTTTACCATAACCCACACGATTTCCAGTTTTATCAAAAGCCAATAATGGGATAAAAATAACTTCAATCTTATCTGTTGCAATTTGGATACCATCAACAGGCTCAGGGATATTATAATTATTTTTCTTTATTACCGTATTATCAGTCAAAAGAAAATGCGTCATATTTCCCGTTTCAAAATCACTTTTAGAAATTAGAATATTTTTGTCTTTACCAGATAAAATATTCAAAATATAATCCGTATTAACTTCCTTCTGTTCTTCAATCGCTAAAAAAATATGATAAAACGAATAATCCCAAACAGGAAGTTTTAAAATCTGATTTGAAATAGCTAAACTCAAATTATTAATCTGACTCTCAGATAAACCTTTCCGATGTTTTTTATATGTTTGCCTTAATTCTTTTTTGGTCATAAATTACGTCTTAAGTATTGTAGTAATATTAAATAATGCATCACCCTGATACACAATAGGTGATTCATTTACGTTAATAATATATCCAGCATTCGAAGCTTTAACCGCATAGTTGAATTTGCCATAGGGGTCGGTAATATTTCCTAGAATACTGCCTTTTAAAACAAACAAGCCAATGTCTGCGGATGCTTTAAACATCCCCGAATGGGCAGCACGTAACCATCGGCTATCAGTAATAAAAACACAATCTTTTTTAGGCTTTGACGATTTAAAGTTAGTTCGTAACATCCCCAAATGTTTTAAAACACGTTTAGAACCGTTAACTCCAGAATTGGTAACAACATCATCAATATGAAACGATTTTCCACCTTCAAAAAGCAATAAGTCTTTACCCATTTTAAAACAGGTTTTTCTAAATGATTTAGATAAATTTTTAGAATATAAAACAAAAGGCGCTCCAAAAATCTCAGCCAATTCGTTGAGTTTAGAATTATTTTTGGCATATCGCAATTGAGGTGCGTTAAAACGTCCTGAACCACCCGTATGAAAATCAATAATTAAATCTACATGCGGAATAACATCTTGTGTTAATTTATGCGCAACTCTACCAGCAAGAGACCCCGATGGGCTTCCAGGGAATACCCGATTTAAATCTCGACCATCTGGAAATTCGCGTTTTAAATTTATAAACCCAAAAACGTTAATAACGGGCATACAAATAATAGTACCACATTTTGGTTTATTAATTCCTTTGGCAATTAGTTGTCTAACAATTTCAACGCCATTAACCTCGTCGCCATGTATACCTGCGGTAAACAAAACCTTAGGGCCAGGTTTTTTTGCACGCTCAATAATAACAGGTAAATTAACAGGTGTTGAGGTATGCAAATTTGCAACATCAAAGCTAACTTCTTTACTCTCACCTAGTTTTACTTGTTCACCTAAAATGTGTAATATATCGGCTTTTGTATCGGGCATTTATTTAGTATTTTTTTCAATAAAAGAAATAATCGATTTAGCAATATTACGTCCAGTTGCGGTTTCAATACCTTCTAAACCAGGTGTAGAATTTACTTCCAATAATAAAGGTCCTCTTGCAGATTGTAACATATCTACACCGCAAACAGGAAGTTTTAAAGCTTTCGATGCATTCATGGCTAATTTTAATTCATCATGGTTAAGTTTAATAATATTAGCAGAACCACCACGATGTAAATTAGAACGAAATTCGCCTTCTTTTCCTTGGCGTTTCATAGCGCCAACAACTTGCCCATCAACTACTAAAGCACGTAAATCTGCACCACCAGCTTCCTTAATAAACTCCTGAACAATAACACGAGCTTGTAATCCGTTAAAAGCTTCTAGAACCGACTCAGCAGCATTTTTAGTTTCCGCTAAAACCACACCCAAACCTTGTGTGCCTTCTAAAAGTTTAATAATAACAGGTGTTCCGCCAACATGTTCAATGACCTCTTCAACATCTCTAGAATAGTTTGTAAACACCGTTTTAGGCATCCCAATTCCAGCTTTACTTAAGCGTTGTAAACTACGCAGTTTATCTCTAGAGCGTTGTATGGCGTCTGATGTTACGATGGTAAAAACCCCCATTTCTTCAAACTGTCTTACCACAGCACAACCATAAAAAGTAACCGAAGCCCCAATTCTAGGTATTATCGCATCCACATAGTCTAAATATCTATCTTTATAATAAATAGTAGGCTTTTCTTTTTCAATAATAATATCGCATTTCAGAGGGTCAATTACCTCCATTTTGTGCCCTCTTTTTTCGCCCTCTTCAACTAGGCGTTCTGTAGAATATAAATTTCCGTTTCTAGACAGTATGACTATGTTCATTTTATTTTTTTCTATTAGTGTTAAAAGAAACGTTTTCTAAATCTACATCAACCATAAATTTTTGCCTTAAAAATTGCCTGCCTATCAAAACCGGAAATTTCATAGCATCTCTTGTGCTTAAAGTTAAGTTAATCTTATACGTTTTACCAAAAAATACCACCTCAGATTTTACTTTATATCTATTTTCTTTAAAACCGTTGCTACTTTTCACGTCAGTTCGCCAAAAAGTATCAAAAATAATCTCCGTTTTACCAAAATTCTTATGCACATTACTATTAAAAATACACAGTAGCGCATTGTCAATCTCAATAATTTCAGAACAATGTATGGTTGAGGTGTACGCTCCCGTATCCATTTTCACATCAATATTGAATAATCCCAATTTCGGGAAATCAACAATATCAGAGCGTCCTACAATTTTTTTACTCATTTTTTTTAATACAATTTGGGCGTTACCCTAAAGGGTCGGGCTTTACATTACAAGTCCTCGCTCCCAAAAGGTCGCTGTGGGCTTTCCACTGCAATCCCTAACGCAAACCAGTCCGCAGTCTTCAGTCATCAGTCAAAATAATATCCGCAAACTTGATAGCTTCCGTCTCCTGTCTTCCGGTCTAAGCCTTTTTTTTAAAAGTGGCGCAATGTAGATAATTTATCGATTCAAAAAATAAAAATCTTTTAAAATTTCAAAACGTTAAATCGTATGTAATTTCAGCGTAAAAAACATTAAAATAATTACCTTTACAATAATGGATACCCCTGATTTAGAGATACAATTAAAAACCTTACCGAATCAACCCGGAGTTTATCAATATTACGATAAAGAAGGGACTATTATATACGTTGGTAAAGCCAAAAATTTAAAAAAACGAGTAAGTTCGTATTTTACCAAAACCCACGAAAATGGGAAAACACGCGTTTTGGTTAAAAAAATTGCGAACATAAAACACATTGTGGTCGAAACCGAAACCGATGCACTTCTATTAGAAAATAATCTCATAAAAAAACATAAGCCACGGTATAATGTGCTTTTAAAAGACGACAAATCATACCCATGGATTTGTATAAAAAAAGAACGTTTCCCAAGAGTGTTTTCCACACGTCGCATATTTAAAGATGGTAGTGATTATTTTGGGCCATACACCAGTGGGAAAACCGTGTATACGCTTTTAGATTTAATTCGTGGCCTTTACAGTCTGCGCACTTGTAACTTCAATTTATCAGAAGAAAAAGTAGATTCGGGAAAATATAAAGTTTGTTTAGAATACCATTTAGGTAACTGTAAAGGCGCTTGCGAAGGGTTAGAAACCGAAGAAGCATACAACGAAAACATAAAAGCCATAAAAGAAATTTTAAAAGGAAACTTTAAAGATTCACTGTCTCAATTTAAAACGCAAATGAAAGAGTATGCTGCAAATATGCAGTTTGAAGAAGCACAAAAAATCAAAGAAAAAGTTGAAGTTCTAGAGAATTACCAGTCAAAATCCACCATAGTAAACCCTAAAATTAGCAATGTAGATGTGTTTTCTATCATGAGCGACGAGAGTTATGGTTACGTTAATTTTTTACAACTATCATATGGTTCTATCATCCGTTCGCATACTTTGGAGATAAAAAAGAAATTGGACGAAACCGATTTGCAATTATTAGAATTGGCCATTACAGAAATAAGGCAGCGTTTCAATTCCAATTCCAAAGAAATATATGTGCCTTTTAAAGTCGATTTAGGTGAAGGTTTAAAAGTAACTGTGCCAAAATTAGGCGATAAAAAGCACATTTTAGACTTATCACTACGTAACGCCAAATATTTTAGAATGGAGCGTTTTAAACAAATAAAAATTGTAGACCCAGATAGGCATGCTAACCGCATCATGGCACAAATGAAGGCAGATTTACGACTTTCAGAAGAGCCAAGGCATATTGAGTGTTTTGATAATTCAAACATACAAGGCACACATCCAGTAGCGGCTTGCGTGGTATTTAAAAACGGAAAACCAAGCAAAAAAGATTATCGTCATTTTAATATAAAAACGGTTGAAGGTCCGGACGATTTCGCATCTATGGAAGAAGTGGTGTATCGCAGATACAAACGTTTACTAGATGAAAATCAGCCTCTGCCACAACTCATTATTATTGATGGCGGAAAAGGGCAATTATCATCCGCATTAAAAAGTTTAGAAGCTTTAGGATTACGAGGAAAAATAGCTATTATAGGAATTGCAAAACGTTTAGAAGAATTATTTTACCCAGACGATCCAATTCCATTATATTTAGATAAGAAAAGCGAAACCCTAAAAATTACACAGCAATTACGAAACGAAGCGCATCGTTTTGGGATAGAGCATCATAGAAATAAACGTAGTAAAACAGCGTTAAACACAGAGCTAGAAACTATTACTGGCGTAGGCGAAAAAACAGTTGTTGAATTATTGAGACATTTTAAATCGGCAAAACGCGTTGCTAATGCTAAATTAGATGAGTTGGAAGCGGTTGTTGGTGTGTCGCGAGCAGAAAAGGTTTATAATTATTACAATGACAATGAGAAGTAAATAACTTAACCTGCGAGGTTTTAAAAACCTTGTAGGTTTCAAATAAACTGGAAGTATTTAAATGATAGAAACTTTTGAGTTGAGAGATAAACCAGAATTAAAGATAACTTTGAGTGAATCTGGAATCGAAATTAGTGATGCTTCTCAACCAAAAAATAATGGAATATTTTTATTCAATACCATAAAAAGTATTGAATTAAATAACAAAAAGACAAATTGGTTCATAACAATTTTTAGTTGGATTATGTATCTCTTTGCTAGTGAGTTAGATAATAAATAATATAAAGATAATGCGAATTTAAAAATAAAGACAGTAAATCAAACATTAAAAATATGGTTAAACAATACTGATTTTCAAAAAGCAGAAAGGATTATAAAAATAATTAATAATAAAAAATATAAAACACCCCTAAAGTCCCCTCGAGGGGACAATCGTCCTATTTAACTGAGTAAATTGTCCCTTGAGAGGACTTTAGGGGTGTAAAAACAAATAACAATAATGGTTAAAGCATTTCTATAAAGCAATATTTTAAAACCTATTAAGTAAAATCAAAACTTGAACAAAAAAAGCATCATATTAACCCTATTCTTAATCGCTTCACTTTCCGCGAAAGCGCAAAATAAAGTACAAGAAAACACTAAAGCCAAAGTAGGTTTGGTATTAAGTGGTGGTGGTGCAAAGGGATTAGCACATATTGGTGTTTTAAAAGTAATAGATAGTTTAGGCGTAAAAGTAGATTACATAGCAGGAACCAGTATGGGCTCAATAATTGGAGCGTTATACGCATCAGGTTATTCCGGGAAACAATTAGATTCTGTTTTCCAAGAAATTGATTTTGATAATATTATTAATGATTACTTACCACGCTCATCCACTGCTTTTAGTGAACGTGCTAATATGGAGAAGTACGCTGTAAAATTGCCGTTTAACGATTTTAAAATAAAATTACCTTCCGCACTTTCAAGAGGGTATAATACCTATGGTTTATTTTTAAAACTTCTGATTCATGTCAATTCAATTAATGATTTTAGCAAACTACCTATACCATTTTTCTGCATTGCAACAAATGTTGAAAACGGGAAGCAAGTTATTTTAGATAAAGGTAATTTAACACAGTCTATAATGGCAAGTGGTGCATTGCCTTCGCTATTTCAGCCCGTAACTATTAATGATGAAATTTTAATTGATGGCGGTGTAGTAAATAACTACCCAGTAGACGAATTGCGTGCTAAAGGTATGGACATCATTATTGGTGTTGATGTACAAGACGGGTTAGCAACACGTGAAGAGCTAAAATCTGCACCAGAAGTTTTATTTCAAATTAATAACTTTAGAACGATAAACGATATGAAACTTAAGGTTAAAAAAACCGATGTTTATATCAAACCTAATATCAAAGATTTTAATGTCGTCTCTTTTAATGAGGGTAACAAAATCATTAAGTCTGGCGAATTTGCTGCATTATCTAAGTTAAATCTTTTATGGGAACTAGCTTCCGAAACGCCTAACATAAACCAAAAGGTGAAATTACAAGTCATAGATAGTTTAACAATAAGTAATATTGATATAAAAGGCAATATTAATTACACAAGGGCTTATATTTTAGGAAAACTGAAATTAAAAGTAGATAAAAAAATAAGCTATAAAGATTTCAATAAAGGTATTAATAACTTAGTAGCAACAAATAATTTCGCTGCTTTCGAGTACGAGTTAAAAAACACAAACCAAGTAGAGAATTATAATTTGATAGCAAAGGTAAAAGAAAATCAGGTAAATACATTTTTAAAACTAGGACTTCACTTCGATGATTTGTATAAAAGTGCTGCACTCGTAAATCTTACAAAAAAGCAGTTACTTTTTAAAAATGACATTGCATCTTTAGATCTTGTTTTAGGCGATAATGTGCGTTACAATTTTGAGTATTTAATTGATAAAGGTTTTTATTGGAGTGTGGGATTAAGATCTAGGTACAATCAATTTGATAAAGAGATTAATGCGCAGTTATTGTTAGATGATGCCCAAATTATAACAACAGGTCTAAATAAAATAGATGTAAAGCTTAGGGATCAAACCAATCAGTTTTACGTGCAGACTCTATTTAGGCGCGATTTTGCATTAAGTATTGGGTTGGAGCACAAACGCCTAGAAATATATTCTGAAACTATTTTTGGAGATAATTCAAATGAAGATTTTCTGTTTGAAAAAACAGATTATATGAGTTTATTTGGGAATTTAAAATTAGATACTTACGATAATAAATACTTCCCAACAAAAGGGGTGTATTTTAATGGTGATTTAAATATATATTTGAACGCATCTGGTTTTGTAGAAAATTTTGAAGAATTTTCAGTAGCTAAGGCTGAAATGGGTTATGCCTTTAGTGTTTCAGATAAATGGGCTTTTAATTTACAGACTAGTGGTGGTTTTAAATTTGGAGATAAATCTAATAGAACCCTCGATTTTGCTTTGGGCGGTTATGGGAATAATTTTATAAACAATTTTATTCCTTTTTTGGGTTATGATTTTATTTCGTTAACAGGAAATAGTTACGTAAAGTCTTCGGCAATAGCTGATTATGAAATTTTTAAAAAACATCACCTCACTTTGGAAGGGAATTGGGCTAACGTAGATGATGATATTTTTGATTCAGGTGAATGGTTTACACTTCCAGATTATAGAGGTTATGCTCTAGGATATGGAATAGAAACGTTTCTGGGACCTATTCAAGCTAAATATAGCTATTCGCCAGAACAAAGAGCAAGCTCGTGGTTTTTTAATATTGGATTTTGGTTTTAATAGAAAGATTTTTCATTTCCTCGAAAGCATAAATTTTCATAAAATTATCCACTAGGTAATTATCAATATTTTTTACGATATTTGTGTTACTATGACCCGCTTTTGGAAAGACTTACTATTACATCTTCACTATCTCATCAAGAGAAATCCTGAATGAACATACTTTTCGTATCTTTATAAATACGAGATATTTAGCATCTTAAGATCAGCTTAAGGTTTCTTTTTTACTCAATTTTTAAAAACTTAAAGTATGCCTTTTTATCATAAATTAGGAAATATTCCTCATAAACGACACACTCAATTCCGGAAGCCAGATGGTAGTTTGTACTACGAACAGTTATTTGGAACTATTGGGTTTGATGGTATGTCAACAAACAGTTATCACGAGCAACGGCCTACGCAGGTTAAAGAAATAAAAAACCAATACAGTGTAGCGCCAAAAATTGCGAAAGTAAATAATATAAAATCGTATCGTTTAAAAGGCTTTCAAGTAAAACCAGAAAACGATTTTCTAGAGAGTAGAAAAACGGTTTTAATTAATAGCGATTGTGCTATAATATTAGCAGCGCCAAAAGAGTCTACAACAGATTATTTTTATAAAAATACCGATGCTGATGAATTAATTTTTGTACACAAAGGCACAGGGAAATTAAGGACCATGTTAGGGAATCTCGATTTTAAATATGGCGATTACTTGTTAATTCCAAGAGGAATCATTTATAAAATAGATTTTGATACTGAAGATAACAGGTTGTTTATTGTAGAATCTCGCAGACCCATTTATACACCAAAACGTTACCGCAATTGGTTTGGGCAATTGCTAGAACATTCGCCGTTTTGCGAACGCGATATTCGCAGGCCTTACGAGTTAGAAACCAATAACAAGAGTGGTGACTTTTTAATTAAAGTAAAAAAACAAGATGATATTATAGAAATGGTTTATGCTTCTCATCCTTTTGATGTGGTTGGATATGATGGTTATAACTATCCGTATGCCTTTTCAATACACGATTTTGAGCCTATTACGGGGCGTATTCATCAACCGCCACCAGTGCATCAAACTTTTGAAACCGATGCTTTTGTAGTGTGCAGTTTTGTGCCGCGACTTTATGATTATCATCCACAATCCATACCAGCGCCATATAATCATAGCAATATTGATAGCGATGAGGTGTTGTATTATGTTGATGGCGATTTTATGAGTAGAAACGATGTTGAAGAAGGGCATATTTCATTACATCCAGCTGGTATTCCGCACGGACCACACCCAGGAGCCACAGAACGAAGTATTGGAAAAACAAATACAGACGAATTAGCAGTAATGGTTGATACCTTTAAGCCACTTATGCTTACCGAAGAAGCTATGAAAATAGCTGATGATGATTATTACAAATCTTGGTTGTAAAGCCTCCCCTAACCCCTCCTAAGGAGGGGGACTGATTACTCAGAATATGAGTTTTCAGTGAGATTAATAAAATAAGAACAGATTGTAAATAAATACTCAAATTCCCGCTTTGAGTTTCTTCCCTTTGGGGAGATTAAGAGGGGCTTCTTATGAAAGACATAAAATCAGTAAACTACGGTTTAGAAAAAATTTTTGAAGGCGCACAAGATTTCTTGCCGCTTTTAGGAACAGACTATGTAGAGTTCTATGTAGGCAACGCAAAACAATCGGCACATTTTTATAAAACAGCATTTGGGTTTCAATCTTATGCTTATAAAGGCTTGGAAACAGGGTCTAAAGACTCGGTTAGTTATGTGCTTAAACAAGATAAAATAAAATTAGTTTTAACAACACCGCTTAATAGTAAATCGCCAATAAATGCCCATATTGTAAAGCATGGCGACGGAGTAAAAGTTATAGCATTATGGGTTGATGATGCCAGAAAAGCGTATCAAGAAACGACTAGTAGAGGTGCCAAATCTTACATGGAACCTGTTGTAGAAAAAGATGAACATGGCGAGGTGGTAAGAGCAGGAATTTATACCTACGGCGAAACCGTACACATGTTTGTTGAGCGTAAAAACTACAAAGGCACTTTTTTACCAAGTTTTGAAGCCTGGAAATCTCACTATAATCCGGAGCCAGTAGGTTTAAAATTTATAGACCATATGGTTGGAAATGTAGGCTGGGGGCAAATGAATACTTGGGTGAAATGGTATGAAGATGTTATGGGATTTGAAAACTTTTTATCTTTTGATGATAAACAAATCCATACCGAATACTCGGCACTTATGAGTAAAGTAATGAGTAATGGAAACGGACGTATAAAATTCCCCATTAATGAGCCCGCAAAAGGCAAAAAACGATCGCAAATTGAAGAGTATCTTGATTTTTATGAAGGTGCTGGTGTGCAACATATTGCAGTAGCTACAGATGATATTATTAGTTCTGTAAGTGCATTAAGAGCTAGAGGTGTTGAGTTTTTATCTATTCCGCCGGAGGAATATTATAGAGCAGTTCCTGGGCGATTAGAAGAACATAGCCATGAATTGCGAGAAGATATTAAAGCTTTAAAAAAATTAGGTATTATGATTGATGCTGATGAAGAAGGTTATTTACTGCAAATTTTCACCAAACCTGTTGAGGATAGACCAACGCTGTTCTTTGAAATTATTCAGCGTATGGGTGCCAGAGGTTTTGGAGCTGGAAATTTTAAAGCACTTTTTGAATCTATTGAGCGCGAACAAGCTAAAAGAGGGACGCTTTAATAAAAATTATATCGACCTACGAGGTTTTTAAAACCTTGTAGGTCTTAAAAGAAAACAGAAATCAATGACAAAATTTAATATCGTATTCACAATATTTTTTGTAACTATATGGATGGGTTGTAATTCTGATAAATCTAAGGTTAGTCCTGAAAATGAAAATACTAACTGCGCCGAAAAGGTAACGGATACATTAAAAAAACACTTAAAACCATTCAAATCTGAATTGCCAACAATTGGGCTTTTAATGTATCATGGTGTTTTGCAAAGCGAGGTTATTGCAACATCAGACGTTTTTACTAAACCAAGCGAAGACGGAAAACAACTTTTTAATGTTATTACAATAGCCGAAACTGAAAGCCCAATAACAACCGAAGAAGGCATCAGAATACTTCCTGATTATACGTTTGAAAATTGCCCAAAACTAACGGCTCTTTTTGTGCCAAGTGCTTATGATATGTATGCCCAAGTGAACAATGAAAAAATTATTAATTTTATTAAAGTAAAAAATAAAGAGACTGAATTTACTGTGAGCAATTGCGCAGGAGCACAACTAATAGGAAAATCTGGAATAGCAGATGGACATAAAATTGTTACTTGGATTGGAGGTGGTAAACAATTGCAAAAGGAGTATCCGAATTTAAAAGTTCAAAATGATAGTTTAGTCACTTTTGTTGCCGATGGAAAATTTAGCTCATCAAACGGGAATCTGGCAAGTTATATTTCCGCATTAAGTTTATTGGAAAAAATGACCAGCTCTAAACATAGAAAGTTTATTGAAAGCTATTTATATCTAGAACGACTTAAAAATTGGAACTAGTAATTATAGTTGGTAATAGCATTGTTTTTCAAATTCTCATTTTTTATTAAAAACTATAGTGTTTGTTATTATATCGGGGTTTCTCTATGATGCTCTGCGGTTCTTGGTGTGTCTTTGAGTAATCTTTTTCGGAAGCTGTTTTAAAGTTCTGCACTGCGTTAAGGATAGTAGCGACATCCTTTTTTTGCTGCCACCTATGGCAAAAAAAGATATAGCGGATAGCCTGACCCTTTTCGGGTAACGCCCTTAATATAGATAAACCGTTAATTTTTGTTAATCTATAATAACTAAAACACGCCTAACCATAGCTAAACCAATAAAATTTCTATTTTTGGAACAGTAATTGTAATTTCTTAGGTGAAACAATAAAACGTAGCGCGTAGAAGTTACATAGCAATTACCCAAAAGAAAATGAAAAAATTACTACTTTTATGTATTGCGATAGTATGTATGCAGACGGCTTTTTCGCAGGAAGAATCGGCATTTGAATCAGGCGAATGGTTTAAATTTAAGATGAGTTATAGTAATTGGTTCAAGGCCGGTAACGCAACGCTTACTGTTAAAGATGCTAAATTAGCAGATAAAGATGTATACCATGTGGTTGGTAAAGGCTGGACTACGGGTATGATTAAATGGTTTTTTAAGGTAAAGGATAGGTATGAGAGTTATTTTGATAAACAAACTATTAGGCCTTATAAATTTATTAGAAATATTGACGAAGGCGGGCATACCAAAAACCTAGAAATAGATTTTGATCAGGTTAAAAATAAAGCACATATAAATGATAAAAAGCGTAATACATTAAAGGTTATTGATACTAAACCAAATATTCAAGATATGGTGTCTACATTTTATTACTTGCGTAATAACTTGGATATAAATGCTCTAAAAAAAGGGGATGAGGTTAAAGTGGATATGTTTTTTGATGAGGAGAATTACGGATTTAAATTAAAGTACTTAGGCGAAGAAATTATTAATACTGATTTTGGAGATATAGAATCTTTAAAATTTAGGCCCTACGTTATGGCAGGACGTGTTTTTAAAGAGGAAGAAAGTTTGACGCTTTGGGTATCAAAAGACAAAAATAAAGTACCTTTACGCATTAAGGCAGATTTGGCTGTTGGGTCATTAAGAGCAGACCTAGAAGCTTTTAAAGGGTTAAGACATCCTTTTAGAATAGTTGTTAATAATTAAGATATTTTGAGTCCTAAAATAACCAATCAACTTAAAGAAAAATACGAGGCCATAGACCAAGATGTCGAGGTGCATTTAGAGGGTTTGTTATATAGTAAACCTATAAATTACTGGGACTATATTCAAACAGATGCCTTATTGAATCTACAAGTACAGCGTACTGTTTTTCCTGACGAGAATGTATTTATTATGTATCATCAGGTAAACGAATTGCTTTTTAAAATGGTACTTTCTGAAATGGCTCAAATAGCCAAAAATAAAGAGATAGATACAGAAACATTTACTACTAAAATAATGCGCATTAGTCGTTATTTTGATGTGTTAACTTCATCTTTTAGTATTATGAAAGACGGCATGGACGTAGATCAATACAATAAATTCAGAACCACATTAACACCAGCCAGTGGTTTCCAGAGTGCGCAATATAGAAAAATTGAATTCGCATCTACTGAGCTTATAAACCTTATAGACAAACGTTTTAGAGATACTATTGATAGAGACTCTACTTACGAGTATGCTTTTGAGCATTTATATTGGCAAGCCGCTGGGAAAGATTATAAAACAGGTAAAAAAACATATACATTATCGGCTTTTGAGGCACGCTACAAAGACGAATTTATTAGATTTACTAAGTTTTATCAACACAACAATTTGTGGAGTAAGTTTAAAACATTGCCAGAAGAAGATCAGTCTAATAAAGATTTGATAACGGCAATGCGCCATTACGATTATACGGTAAATATAAAATGGGTTATGGCGCATTACAATACTGCAAATCATTATTTAAATATTAACGGTAAAACTGCTGAAGCTACTGGCGGAAGTGAATGGGTAAAATATATGCACCCAAAATACCAAAAAAGAATATTTTTTCCAGATTTATGGACCGAGAAAGAAAAAGAAACGTGGGGAACAAGTATTTAGTTCTATTACTATGTGCAATTTGCATCTTTGGATGTAAAAATGACGAAAAACAAGTAGTTGAAGATCTAGTTGAGGTCATTGAAGAGCCAGAAGAAATCTTAGAGTTTGGTTTTAACTTAGAGAATTACATCGTTAAAAGAGATACCATAAGAAAAGGCGATAGCTTTGGCGAAATTCTTGAACGGAATAATGTTGGCTACCCGAAAATTTTTAATATTGCTGAAAAAGCGAAGGATACTTTTGATATCAGAAGAGGGCTTCAAATTGGAAAGCCTTATACGCTTTTATGCTCTAAAGACTCTTTAGAACTAGCAAAATGCTTTATATATCAGCCCAACTTAGAAGAGTATGTCGTCATTAATTTCCATGATTCTATTCATGCCTATACGAGCAGAAAGCCTATTACCTTTGTTGAAAAAACCGCTACAGGTGTAATAAATAGTAATATCTCTGAAACTCTAGAGGAACAAGGTTTGAGCCCAAGGTTAGCTTATAAAATGGCTGATGATATTTATGCATGGACTATTGATTTTAGACGTCTCCAAAAAGGCGACCGTTTCAAGGTAATTTATACAGATAAGTATATAGATGATACTATTTATACAGGTGTACATGATGTTAAAGCGGCTTATTTTGAACACAATAAAGAGCCTTTTTATGCTTTTCGGTTCTTAACAGATTCATCAAAAGGTATTGTGGATTATTTTAATGAAGAGGCTAAAAATTTACGTCGCGCATTTTTAAAAGCACCCGTAAAGTTTAGTAGAATCTCATCAAGATACAATTTAAAGAGGCGTATTGCAGTTTATGGATTTAAATTGCGTCCACATAGAGGTACAGACTTTGCAGCATCCATTGGAACACCTATAATGGCAACAGCTAATGGGACGGTAACAAAATCTGAAAGAAGAGGTGGTAACGGTAATTATGTAAAAATCAGGCATAATGCGACTTACGAAACGCAGTATCTTCACATGAGTAGGCGTCTTGTTAAGGTTGGTCAGTTTGTAAAACAAGGCGATATTATTGGTAAAGTTGGCATGACTGGAAATACGGGAGGTCCTCATGTTTGTTATCGTTTTTGGAAAAACGGAAAAGAGGTCGATCCATTTAAACAAAAATTACCCGAAGCTAAGCCAATTTCAGATTCTTTAAAAATAGAATACTTAAAATTTATTGAACCTGTAAAAACGCAACTAGATAACATTCATTTTTTAGAAGATGTTTTTGAAGATCAGAATCAACCAGAACATACTATAAAGCAAAACGATAATCTTATATCACTTAATAATTAATTATGGCATTACCAAGCATAAATCCAACAACAACCAATTCATGGAAAAAATTACAAGAACATTTTAAAGCTATTAAAGATGTTCACATGAAAGATTTATTTGCCCAAGATGGAGCTCGAGCAAATAAATTTACCATAAAATGGGATGATTTTTATGTGGATTTTTCAAAGAATAGAATTACAGAAGAGACTTTTAAGTACCTTTTAGAATTAGCTGATGATGTTAAACTAAAAGAAGCTATTTATAGTCAATTTTCAGGAGAAATTATAAACCAAACAGAAGGAAGAGCCGTTTTACATACCGCCCTTCGTGCACCAAAAGACGCAAATTTTAAAGTTGAAGGTGTAAATGTGATGCCAGAAATATATGAAGTAAAACAAAAAATAGAAAGTTTTACAAATGAAGTTGTTAATGGGGATAAAAAAGGGTTTACAGGAAAGGCATTTACCGATATAGTAAATATTGGAATTGGTGGTTCGGATCTTGGACCAGCTATGGTTGTAGATTCACTTCAATATTATAAAAATCATTTAACAACACACTTTGTTAGTAATGTTGATGGAGACCATGTTAACGAAGTGATTAAAAAACTAGACCCAGAAACAACATTATTTGTTATTGTTTCAAAAACGTTTACAACTCAAGAAACACTTTCGAATGCCAATACCTTAAAAGCTTGGTTTTTAAAATCAGCCAGTGAAGATGCAATAGCAAAGCATTTTGTAGCGGTTTCAACCAATATAAAAAATGTAAAAGGGTTTGGTATTGACGAAAACAATGTTTTCCCAATGTGGGATTGGGTTGGTGGTCGTTTTTCATTATGGAGCGCCGTTGGTTTAACTGTAAGTTTAGCTGTTGGATATAACAATTTTGATAGCTTATTAAAAGGCGCTAACAAAATGGATAACCATTTTAAAAATGAAGATTTTGCCACAAATATCCCTGTAGTTTTAGCATTGATAAGTGTTTGGTATAACAACTTTTTTAAGGCTGAAAGTGAAGCTATTATTCCGTATTCTCAGTATTTAAATCAATTTGCAACCTATTTGCAACAAGGGATTATGGAGAGTAATGGTAAAAGTGTTGATAGAAATGGCAATCCAATCGATTACCAGACAGGAACCATTATTTGGGGAGAACCAGGAACAAATTCACAACATGCCTTCTTTCAATTAATACACCAAGGAACAAAATTAATCCCAGCAGATTTTATTGGTTTTACACAATCATTACACGGAAATCAAGACCATCAAGATAAATTAACATCAAACTTTTTGGCACAAACAGAAGCGCTGTTAAATGGTAAACCCAAAACTGAGGTTGTTGCAGAGGGAACCAAAGAAGCAATTATTCCTTTTAAAATATTTCAAGGTAATAAACCTACTAACACTATTTTCATTAATAAGCTTTCACCAGAAAGTTTAGGAAAACTCATAGCCATGTACGAGCACAAAATATTTGTTCAAGGTATTATATGGAATATTTTTAGTTATGATCAGTTTGGTGTAGAATTAGGAAAGCAATTGGCAACCAAAATTTTACTAGAAATTAACAATAATGCTGATAACGAACATGACTCTTCAACTACTAATTTATTGAATTATTATAAGAGTTTAAGTTAATTAAATAACATTTTGTTACTGAAATCATAAAAAAGGCATAAATATTTTAATATTTATGCCTTTTTTGATGTTAATTATTGTTAATATTTGTTAACATGTACATCACATATACTGCTCATTTATATGTATTTTTGCTTTGACTAATTTCAAATAATTAATTATGAAAAAAAGAACTCAATTTTTATTAATGGTTGTGGTAATGCTTTTTACTACACTCAATTATGGACAGACTACTACTTCTGCCGTAAATGGTCGAATTACCGACACAAATGGTGAGCCATTACCAGGTGCAAATGTATATATTGTGCATATGCCAACAGGAACTGTTTATGGAGCAGCTACTGATTTTGAAGGATATTATAGAATATCTAATATGAGACCAGGAGGCCCTTATACAGTAAAGATTACCTATGTAGGATATTCTGACTATTCAGAAGAAGGATTGCAACTATCTTTAGGACAAACAACATCTATTACTAAGAAATTAGCGGAAACTGCAAGTGCTTTAGAAGAGGTTGTCATCACAACAACACGTAATAACGTATTCGACTCGAATAGAACAGGAGCTGAAACAACAGTAAGTAAAAGAGATCTTTTAACGATTCCTTCAGCATCTAGATCTGTTGCTGACTTTTTAAGAGCGACTCCACAAGCTCAGTTAACTGAGGGTAATGATGGTTTTTCGGTTTCATTAGGAGGTCAAAACAACAGGTTTAATAGTATAAATGTTGATGGTGCTGTAAGTAATGATGTATTCGGTCTTGCGGGTTCTGGTACTGATGGTGGACAAACGGGAGCGAATCCATTTTCAATTGATGCCTTGGAACAAATTCAAATTCAATTAGCACCATTTGATGTTAAAATATCTGGATTTACAGGTGGAGCGATTAATGCTATTACACGTTCAGGCTCTAACAATGTAGAGGGTTCTATTTATACTTATTATAGAGATCAGTCTCTTGCTGGTAAGACTCCAACAGCTCTGATTGATTCAGGCGATACAAGAGAAAAGTTGGCAGATTTTTCGGCTTTAACTTATGGTATTCGAGTTGGAGCCCCAATTGTAAAAGATAAATTGTTCGTTTTCGTTAATTACGAGAAGCAAGATAATGAGACTCCTCAACCTTTCAATATTAGTAATTACAATGGAGATTCGTCTGCAGCTGATTTAGAGACACTAAGACAATTTTTAATTACTACATACGGTTATGATCCTGGTGTTTATGATAATAATACGTCTACTTTAGTTAACAACATGGTAACTGCAAAGTTAGATTGGAATATCAATCAAAACCACAGTATATCATTAACGCATAGATTACAAGACATTGACAACTTAGAAGCGAGAAATTCTGGAGATAACGATATTCGTTTCCTAAATGGGTCTGAGCTTTTTATAAGTAAAACTAATGCGACTACTTTACAATGGAATTCGTCTTATGGCAATAAGTATGCAAATAGTATGACAGTTGCATACAAAACAGTAAGAGATGACAGAGATGGCCAAGGCTCTCCGTTTCCACAAGTGCAATTAGAAGATGGCGATGGCGATATTCTTTTTGGCTATGATAGATTTTCTTCCGCTAATTTATTAGATCAAGATGTTTTTACATTTACCAATAATTTTGAAATTTTTAAAGGACGTCACACGATAACTTTGGGTACACACAATGAGTATTCTAAAATGAAGAATTTATTTTTCCCGAGTAACTTTGGTTATTATGAATTTGATAACGCAGGTGCTTTATCTGGGGTAGAAAGATTTTACAGTGGCGTAAATGCCGATCTTTACGATCATGGTTATTCTCTTGTTGGGAGTGGTGCTGTAGGTGATGAGTCTGATGGGGCGTCACAATTTGAAGTGTTTCAAACTGGTTTTTATGCACAAGATGATGTACAAATGTCTGAAAATTTCAAGTTAAGCGCTGGTATCCGTTTTGATATTCCCTTCTGGCAAAATGGTCCGGTAAACGACGATTTTAACAATAGAACAATACCTTTGTTAGAAGCTGCTGGTAAAGATTTACAAAGAGCACAGGTAGGACGTGGTGTTAGTACAACGATTCATGTTTCGCCTAGAATAGGTTTTAACTGGGATGTTAACGGTAATAAGACAACACAAATTCGAGGTGGATTAGGAGTTTTTACTTCTAGATTGCCTTTAGTTTGGCCCGGGGCTACTTACAACAGTAATGGTATAACAGGGGGAAGTGATTTTCGTTTTGATTCGGTTCCTTTTGAGGCAGATGTTAATAACCAATTTAAAAGCGTTACTCCAGGAACAGGTGCAAATGCTGGTAATGTAGATTTATTTGCAACAGATTTTAAATTACCACAACGATTTAAAGTAAACTTAGCAGTAGATCAAAAATTACCTATTTGGGGTTTAATAGCCAGTGCAGATGTTATTTTTAATGATAATATTACTGATGTATA
Organism: Algibacter sp.; assembly: GCF_029245835.1. GTDB lineage: Bacteria > Bacteroidota > Bacteroidia > Flavobacteriales > Flavobacteriaceae > Algibacter_B. The sequence goes on from NZ_JAQWOO010000090.1 coordinate 23,632, forward strand.
CTATGAAAATTTAAATGTTAGGGGTCCTGTTGGTAATTTGGTTGGGGCAGATAATAGACCAGTTTATAATAGAAGTGATGAAATAGACGACACATATGGCAGAATTATACTCGCCTCTAATACAGGTGGAGGGAATTCTTGGAATGCTGCCTTTACATTAAGAAAACCTTTTGAAAATGGATTTGCCGGACAAGTATCTTACTCTTACGGTGAAGCAAACAGTGTTTTTGACGGTACATCGTCTCAAAATAGTTCACAATGGAGAGGGGTTCAAACTGTAAATGGTAAAAACTCAAACTTACCGATAACGAGATCAAATTTCTCTCAAGGGCATAGAATTTCAAGTAATATGTCTTATGAGATTAACTGGAATGATAATATTAAAACCACTGTAGCATTGTTCTATAATGGTTCTCAAGGACAACCTTTCTCTTATACGTATAGAGAAGGTAGAGATATTTTGAATGATGATTCTAGAGATAATGCTTTAATGTATGTGCCTGCAGATGCAACTGAAATTGTTTTAACAGATAGATCTGGTTCGGATGCTGGAACCGCTGATGAATGGGCAATATTGAATGATTACATAAATAATGATGACTATTTGAAAACTAGAAGAGGGAAGTATGCTGAAAGAAATGCATCTAGAGGACCTTGGAGTCATATTGTAGATTTTAAATTGCTACAAGATATTTCTTTTCCAGCAATGAAAAAGAAGAATACCTTACAGTTATCTATCGATATCTTTAACTTCACTAATTTATTAAATAAAGATTGGGGAAGACAAACGTTTGCGTCTAGTAATACATCTATATTACAAACGGACGATGCCGGTGGAGCAGGAGGTACTCCTAGATTTGGTCTAAGAGAAAATGTACTTGAAGATGGTCCTACATTATTTGATGATAGTGGTATCCAAAGTTCAAGATGGCAAGCGCAAGTTGGTTTAAGATATACTTTTAACTAATAATATATCCATTTATAATTTTAAAACCGCTTCAACATGAAGCGGTTTTTTTATGTATTTAATTACTACATTTGCTATTCAAAAAATAAATTGATAAATCATGTACGACGTAGTAAAATCTCTCCATTCATATTGGGCATATTTAGTGCTTATTGTTTTAATAATTGCAACTTTTAATGCGATTATAAAAACAATAGGAGGTAAGGAATACGAGGCTAATGATTTTAGAAAATCATTATTTACCCTTATTGTATCTCACATTCAATTATTGATTGGGCTAGTACTATATTTTGTATCTCCTAGATTACGCCTTTTTAGTGAATCTGGTATGGGTGAAATCATGAAAGATTCTGTAAACCGACTATATTTAGTGGAGCATCCATTAGTTAATATTATAGCTGTTGCATTAATTACTATAGGATACTCCAAGCATAAAAAGAAATTGACTTCAAAGCCAAAATTAAAAACTATAGCTATCTTCTATTCTATTGCACTAGTGTTGTTTTTATCAAGAATTCCTTGGAGCGCTTGGTTAGGACTTTAAATTAATAATTAGCTTCTTTAATCAAATACATGTAAACTGGGAAATGGTCGCTAAAACCATTGTTAAAACCACTGTAATTCCAGCTTCTAAAAGGATAACCTTTGTATTTCCCTCCAGTGGTAATTAAATAGTTTCTATTAAAAATGCCAGACTTGTAGTACCGAAAAGACGTATAGTCTTTATCAAGTAAAGGTTTAGAAATAATAATTTGGTCAAATAAACTCCAATTATCTCGGTAAGCCGTTGTGCCTAGACCATCTCTGTAAAAATTTTCAAATGGGTTGTATAATTCTTTGAAACCCACTTTTTTTCGTTTTCTTTCCGTTTTTAAAACGTCTTTTAAGCTAGAATTAATTGGGTCATCATTCAAGTCTCCCATTATAAATACTTTTGCATAAGGGTCTTCGGTTTGAAGCGAATCCAGAATGCGCTTATTTAATTTTGCAGCAGCAACGCGTTTAGGTCTACTTCTTGCTTCACCGCCACGTCTTGAAGGCCAATGATTAACTAGTATATGAATTAAATCGTTTTCAAGCTTACCGCTCACTAATAACTGGTCTCTTGTTGCTATTTGTTTTCCATCTTGGTCATCATAAATTTTTAATTCATGCGAGCTAGAACTTATTGGTGTAAACAAACTTTTTTGGTATAAGAGTGCCACATCAATACCCCTGGCATCAGGAGAATCATAATGAACAATCCCGTAGTTTTTTTCAAGTAAAAGAGAATCATTAACCAAATCTTCAAGAACCTCTTTATTTTCAATTTCACAAACGCCTAAAATAGCTGGTGTATTATGAGTTACATCTTTACCAATTTCAGAAATAACTCTAGTCATATTAGTTATTTTTTGTTTGTAAGCGGCTCCTCGATTTGCTTTTAGTTCCATAATCGGACTATAATCATCAAATTTTATAGGGTCGTTTATGGTATCAAATAAGTTTTCTAAATTGTAGAAGGCAAGTGTGTGAATTTTAAATTTTTTATCTTGAGCATTGATAGAAACAAAAACACTTAAAAATAAAATAGAAAAAGCAAGTTTAATAAAATTCATTTTTTAACAAAAAAGGTTGCAATAGTCTTCAACACAAAACCCAAGCCAAAGTTATAGTAATGATTTAAAATTTTTATAATCAATTAGTTACTTTTTTGGTATTTTGGTGTCTTAAAGATAACTATGAATAAATTAACCCTCATTCTTTTATTCGGAATTTTTTCAATTTCTACCTATTCTCAACAAACTATTGTTAAAGGAAGTGTTTTGGACGCCGTATCATTACAACCCATTTTAAATGTTAAAATAACTTTAGAAGGTACTACTATTACTACATTAACAGATGTTCAAGGGGAATTTATATTTTCTTCCAAAGTACCTTTTGGAGAACAAATTTTAAAAATATCTAAATCAGGATATATTATCAAACGTTTTCCAATTATTGTGAATGAAGGCAAAACAGTAGATATTTCTGGTATGACTTTAGAGCGCGATTTATCTCAAAGTCAAGATTTATTTACCATTACTTTGTCTGATGACGAATTAGACAACGATGCTAGTGGTGCAGATAATATTACGGGTTTGTTATCATCCTCTTTAGATGTATTTCAAAGAACTGCGGCTTTTGAATTTAGTCAATCGTTTTTTAGGTTAAGAGGCTTAGATTCCGAAAATGGTTCGGTACTTATTAATGGTATTTCTATGAATAAACTTTACAGTGGCAGACCACAATGGAGCAACTGGGGCGGCCTAAATGATGTGATGCGAAACCAAGAACTAACCACGGGATTATCCCCATCAAGTTATAATTTTGGTGGTGTTTTAGGAACTACAAATATTAACGTAAGAGCATCTGAAGCAAGAGCAGGTGGGCGTATTACTTATTCCTCTTCAAACAGAAGTTATACGAATAGATTTTTGGCAACTTATGCTTCGGGGCTTTTAGGAAATAATTGGGCGTATACTATTTCTTTAGGAAGGCGTTGGGGCAATGAAGGCTATCAAGATGCAACACTTTATGATGCTAATTCGTTCTTCCTTTCCGTTGAAAAAAAGTTGAATGACAAACATAGTTTGAATTTTACTGGAATGTATGCGCCAAATCGTAGAGGAAAATCATCACCTAACACTCAAGAAGTTTTCGATTTAAAGGACATCAAATACAATGAATATTGGGGATGGCTAGACGGAGAAAAACGTAATTCGCGAATTAAAAAAGTAGAAGAGCCTATTTTTATGTTGAATCACTATTGGGATCTCTCTTCTAAAACAGCTTTAAATACCAATGTAGCCTACCAGTTTGGGAAACTTGGAAACAGCCGATTAGATAATAATGGAACCGATTTAGTAAATGGTTTTCCAGAAGGCGGAGGTTCAAACCCAAGTCCAGCATATTATCAAAAACTACCGAGTTATTTTGAACGTAATTTCCCAGAAGATTTAGGATTTGCTTACCGCGCATTAAAGGAATTTGAAGATAGTGGGCAAATCGACTGGAATACTTTATATCAGGCTAATATATCTAATACACAAACTGGTGGAAATGCTATTTATGCCTTATATGAAGACCGAGTTGATGATACACAATTCACAATCAATTCTATTTTAAATACAGAGATAAATGACAATGTAGTACTGAATACTGCCGTAAATTATCAGAGATTAAAATCTGAAAATTATGCCCAAGTTTTAGATTTGTTAGGTGCTAAAACGTATTTAGATATTGATCAATTTGCTACAGCTATTGATGAAGCCCAAAACGATTTGCAAAACCCAAATAGGTTAGTGCGTGAGGGCGATACATTTAAATACAATTACAATGTGTTCGCAGAGGTTTTAAATGCTTATGTTCAAACAGAATTCACTTTTAATAAGTTAGATTTTTACATGTCTTTGAGTGTTTCTAACACGCAATATCAAAGAGAGGGCATGTATCAAAATGGCGCTTTCCCAGATAATTCTTTAGGCAAAGGAAAAAAATTATCCTTCACAGGTTTTGGGGCAAAAAGCGGGGTTACTTATAAATTATCAGGTAAACATTTATTTACTTTTAATGGCGGCTATATCTCTAGGGCACCTGCTTTAAGAAATACCTATTCAAATTCTAGAGAAAATCACAATATAGTCCCGAATATTACTAATGAAAAAATACTAACTACAGATGCGAGTTATATTTTTCGCTCACCAATTATTAAAGCTAAAATTACAGGATATTATACTAAAATTGAAGATGCCAATGAAATCTCTTTCTTTTTTGCTGATGGTATTGGGGGCGATAATGTGGCTTTCGTTCAAGAGATTTTGCAAGGTGTAGATAAGCAACATTTAGGAGCGGAATTAGGAATTGAAGCCCAAGTAACACCAACCATAAAATTGAAAGGTGTGGCCTCTATAGGGCAATTTACCTATGCCAATAATCCTAATTTATATTTAACTACTGAAGCTGATGAAGAATCTGTCGCTGCAGGTTTTGTAAACGGGTTTAAAGAATTTGGGCAATCAAAGCTAAAAGATTATAAAATAGCAGCAGGACCACATCGTGCATATTCAGTTGGTTTTGAATATAGAGATCCTGATTTTTGGTGGTTTGGTGCCACAGCAAATTTTCTTACTAATACATATATTGATATAAGCCCACTAACACGCTCAATAAATTTCACCACCGATTTTGATGGAAATGTATTTAATGATTATGATGAAGATTTGGCAAGAAAATTATTAAAGCAAGAACGCTTTGATGATTATATGGTTGTAAATCTAGTTGGTGGAAAATCTTGGAAAATTGGAGGCAAATACGTGAGTGTTTTTGCTAGTGTAAATAACCTTTTAGATGAAGTATTTAAAACAGGAGGTTTTGAGCAAGGTAGAAATGCTAATTACAGAGAATTAAGAGACGATAAGTCTTTGAATACTCAGGTTTTTGGATCAAAATATTGGTATGGTCGTGGTGCGACTTACTTTTTAAATTTGAATTATAGTTTTTAAGTCTGTGTTTATTTCCTTGAGGGATGTTTTTAAACTTACTGAAGTTATATAATTAAATAGAAATAGTGTCCTGTCCTTAAGTTTCAGGATTTAAAAATAATAGAATGATGAAGAAAATAAATAATATTTTATTCGGAATGATAGTTTTGTTTTCAATGTCTTGTGTGCAAGATGATGATTATAGTACACCTGATATTTCAGTTGAGGATTTAGATATTCCAGCAGCACAATTAACAACTTTCAAAGCTATAAAATCACTTTATGAACAAGCTGTAAATGGAGGGAATACAACAGCGGTTATAGATGATGCAACCGATTTATATATAACAGGCTATGTAGTGTCTTCAGACAAGGGAGGGAACTTTTTTGAGGAATTAATTATTCAAAATAAAACAGATGATAGTAGTCCAGATAACGACCCAAGACTAGGGTTTAAAGTTGATATTAATGTGAGTAGTTTATCTGACACCTATCAATTCGGCCAAAAAGTATACATAAAACTAAATGGATTAACCGTGGGAGAAACTAGTGGTGTAATCACCATTGGTAAAGGTGCAGGTGTTACTTTAGAACAAATTCAAGCCGCTGAATATAAAGACATTGTTTTGCGCGGTAATGAAATAGCAGAGATAAAACCTAAGATTTCTGGTTTAGCAGATTTAACTGAAAACGATGAAAATACGTTGATTCAGTTGAACAATATGCAGTTAAATAGATTTGAACTAGGAGCAACTTTTGCAAGTGAATCTTTTGATGAATTTGATGGTTTACGTTTGTTAGAAAGTTGCGATTCTGGTATCCAAATGATTATGCAAACCAGTACGTTTTCGGATTTTAAAACCTTGATTGTACCGCAAGGAAAGGGTAATGTAACGGGTGTTTTTAGTCGCGATTTTAGAGATAATTTTAATGTGCTCGTTATCAATACGTCTACCGCTATTAATTTTGATAGTACTGAACGCTGCGATCCATTAGAGTTTTCGTGCGGTCTTGCTTCTACCATAGGTTCAGAAAATTTACTATATGAAGATTTTGAACCACAAAAAAATAATAAACCTATAGAAATTGAGGGATGGACAAATTATATGGAAGCTGGTACTCAAGCATGGGAAGGCTTTTCTTCAACGTCATCAAATGCGTCTTTAGGACGTTCTGCTAGATTTCAATCTGCAAGCTCTGGTGATGCCAGTAACATAGGTTGGTTAATTACACCTGAAATAGATTTGGATGCTCAAGATGGAGAATCTTTACGCTTTAAAACCTCTAGTAGTTTAGCAGATAGTAGTTATATGGAAGTTTTTTATTCTCCAGATTGGGATGGTACTCAAGCTAGTGTAACTTCGGCAACTTGGATGATATTAACGGATGCTTATGTTGTAAAAGATTCTGATTCTTTTGCACCTTGGTTTAGTTCTGGAAATGTAGATTTATCGTGTCTTTCAGGAACCATTCATATTGCATTTAAATATACAGGAAGCGGTCAGAGCACTTTTGATGGGGTTTATGAATTGGATGAGATTACTGTGGATTATACGGAATAGTAAAACATTAGTTCTACCTTTGCAAAATAAATTACCAAATGACCTCATTCGACTCTCTTTTCTTTCGCTTTTTTCAACATTATAAAACTAAAAAGAGTATAAAAGCTAATAGTATTGCAACGTTTTATATAACGTTTTTGCAATGCAGTTTGTTATTACTTCTAGGTGTGTTTTTTGCAAGGTTTTTTAGGCAAATGCATGTAGATACCATGTCTGCAAGTAAAGCATGGACATTGTTTATATTAGTTACTATTTTTATTTATTTCAAAAACTGGATGCAATATGGTGGTAGAAAACGAAAAGTGCTAAACGCAAAAATGCTTAAAAATAAAAAACTAACTTATAATATTTGGTTGCTTTGGCTATTACCAATTGTTATTTTAGGTTTAACCTATATTCTTTTTCAGGCTACTTAACTACTTTTTAAAAATAGCGTACACTGGAAAGTGGTCACTGTACCCGCCTTTGTACTTTGGGCCAACAAAAGTTCTAAAAGGTTTGCCTTTATACTTTCCTTTAAGCAGTTTTAAAAATTCATCATCAAATATATTAGCTTTATCAAAACTTAATGTATCAGGCGTAGCCTCAAAAAAGTTAGTAGAAAATAGTATTTGGTCAAATAAATTCCATTGGAAATTATAAGTGGTCGTTCCTCTAGAATACGTATGTAAAACTTCCATAGGATTAAATAAATCTAGACTATTAACCATTTGTTTTATGCTCTTACTTGAGGGGTCATCATTAAAATCGCCAATGACAACTATTTTAGGAGTGTGATATTCACTATTTAAACTATTCATTATTTCTATCACCTTATCGGCGGCAGCCAAACGCTTATGTTCTGTTTCTTGTGCGCCTTCACGTCTAGACGACCAATGGTTTGCAATAACATGTATTTCTTCACCATCAAGTAATCCAGAAACTAGTAAAATATCTCTGGTATAATCCGTTTCTCCATCATCTCTTGTAAGATGTACAATAAACGATTCAGAGTGTGTTACCTCAAAGACATCAATGTCATAAAGTAATGCAACGTCAATACCGCGTTCATCTAAAGAATCGAAGTGAACATACCCATAATTAATAGCTTCTAAATGTTTTGAAGCTATTAAATTGTCAATAGCTTTAGCGTTTTCAACTTCAGCTAAACCAACAATAGCAGGATGTTTGCCTGTTTCCTTTTTACCAATATTTGAAATAGCAAAACCTAATTTTCTTAGTTTACGTTTGTAACGTTTTGGTGTCCATTTTTTCTCAGATCTAGGCAGAAAATCATTATCATGCGTATTTGGGTCGTCTTCAATATCAAATAAATTTTCAAGATTATAAAAAGCAATAGTTTGCAAATCACTACGAACGGGAATATTATCTAAATCGTCTGCCATAAATCAAAAATAGGCTTAAAAATGTTAAATATATAATTTCTAAAATTCAATATTTAATATTAACCCTATAGTGAGAATGACAATTTGAATAAAAACTTTGATATTTTATACAGAGAAGTTCTTTTTTCAATAAAACGCTAGCAATTATGTAACTTTGCAATATGATAGAAAAGAAAGATGTAAGCCTAGAGAGAGCAGTTTTAATAGGTGTTATTACTAAAGATCAAAACGAAGAAAAATCTAAAGAATATCTAGATGAATTAGAGTTTTTAACTTTTACAGCTGGTGGTTATGCAGTGAAACGTTTTACTCAAAAAATGGACATGCCAAACCCGAAAACCTTTATTGGAACAGGTAAGATGGAAGATGTACGCAAATATATTGAAGAGCAGGATATTAGTACAGCCATTTTTGATGATGAGTTATCTGCAGCTCAAGAACGTAACATAAGTAAAATTCTTGATGTTAAAGTATTAGATAGAACAAACCTAATTTTAGATATTTTTGCACAACGTGCCCAAACCAGTTATGCTAGGACGCAAGTAGAATTAGCGCAATGTGAATATTTACTACCTCGATTAAGAGGCATGTGGACGCACCTTGAGCGTCAAAAAGGGGGTATTGGCATGCGTGGTCCAGGAGAAACCGAAATTGAAACAGACAGACGTATTGTACGCGATAAGATTTCATTATTAAAAACCCGCATAAAAACCATTGATAAGCAAATGGCTGTACAGCGTGGTAACAGAGGTAAAATGGTGCGTGTGGCGCTAGTTGGTTATACCAATGTTGGTAAATCTACGCTCATGAATGTGATTAGTAAAAGTGAAGTTTTTGCAGAAAATAAATTATTTGCAACACTAGATACTACCGTTAGAAAAGTAGTGATCCAAAATCTACCGTTTTTATTAAGTGATACAGTTGGGTTTATAAGGAAGCTTCCAACACAATTGGTTGATAGTTTTAAAAGTACACTTGATGAGGTTAGAGAAGCCGATTTATTGCTGCATGTGGTTGATATTTCGCATCCTAATTTTGAAGAACATATTGCCTCTGTAGAGAAAATTTTGGGGGAAATAAAAAGTGGGGATAAGCCAACCATTATGGTGTTTAATAAAATTGATGCTTTTGAATCTGAACCTTTAGATGAAGATGATTTAGAAACAGAACGTACGGAGAAACACTATTCATTAGAAGAATGGAAAAGTACTTGGATGAGTAAAGTAGGCAATAATGCCTTATTCATTTCTGCATTAAACAAACAAAATTTAGAAGATTTTAAAAAGCGCGTTTATGATGAGGTTCGTGAAATACACGTGACACGTTTTCCATACAATCATTTCTTGTACCAAGATTATAATGAAGAGGGTTTAGTTGAAGAATAGTATTTGGGCAACTGCCAGCTAGGGGGTTACCCCGAAAAGTGATCGGGCTTTACGCCAAAAGCTACCACTGCAATCCCTAATGTAGATAGCTACGATATTTTTTATATAAAATGTTGTTTTATTTTTGAAACGTTTCGTTTAACGGTTTATGAAATGAGTAATTATTTGGGGTAGTACTTAACTTTGCAAGTACACACCAAACTTAAAAATAGTGAGGATTTTAAGTGGTAGGTGAGAACAAGGAATAGCTTATAACGCTTATCGTCTCTCGTTATTTTTCTCCTATATGTTGTTTGTAAAATTCCCAGACTTCTTTGGCTACATGTCTTCCTAATTCTAATCCAGCGACATTATCTGACTGAATATGGTATCCGCCTAAAACTCTAGAAATACCTGCCATTTCTGCTGTTTCTGTAAAAGTTGGGAATTCCAATGTTATCGTATCCCCCAAATTATCGGGTTCGGTCATGGCTCCGGCAACTAATTTAGATGTAGACCCAAATTCATCATTTCCCGTCCATATTTTTAATGCTTCTGCACACCCTCCGCTAATTGTACTATGTCCTGAAACATAACTTGGAAACGGTGGACACAAAAATGTTTCTGGCGAATAAGGGCGCCATTGTTTTCCATCCATTTCTACCATTCCTTTTCCTTCTCCTCCCCAAGCTTTAATTTTTTGGTTATCATAATACTCGTGAACTAAAGCGTATGGTCTTGCATAATCATAAAACATTTTAGAATCCCATGATGCGATAAAGGCATCCATTGCTACGGCTTGATTGTAGAAGTACATTTTTACATCTTGGTCAAGTGTATGATTATCTCTTCTCGAAACATCTTGAGCAAATTTTAGCCAATGCCCTGCTTGTTGTACCGATTGAGGGCCGTCTCGCATAAACTCAACCAATGCTTTCTGATAGTCAGTCAGATTAGCTTGCATTTCTATGACTTCTTGAACTTCTTTTTCTAATTGTTTAGAACCTATCATTGGAGGTGGACCTGGTCTAAATTGGTCTCCTGATTTAAGTGCAATCGGTTTTACCTTGTCCCAATAAGGGGTCAAACAGCCGGGAGCAAATTTCCCTCCTTTTCCATCCGAAAAGTATTTTGGTTGCCAACGGTTTGGATCAACATTCTTGTCCGCAGAATTTACAGGTTCATATCCTATATAATTGAAATAAGGTTCTCCATTTGACTCTTTTTCCTCTCCATATTGATTTGCTCCATCACCTTTTCGTGCCTTAATTACTGCTTTAGCTGCTAAATTCCCTATACCTTCAGGTGTATTTGGGTCTAAACTTTCGTTTTTAGGGTCTAAACCCAATTCCCTCATAAAATCTTCAAATAGTTTTTTGTCTGAATAATAATATTCATTCATTGCTCGAAATGCTGCATAACTAATAGCTATCTCTTTATTTTTCAATGAACGTTCTTTTTCTGATCTTCTAGCTACATCATTAAGATATACGGGGATTGCTTTTTCGTCATATCGTGACCAAGCATCAAAAACTGAAACAAAAATTAAGCCCAAATATCGAGAGGTTATTGTTGGTCTTGGCTTAAACTTTTCTGTGTCGTTAGCTGTTGCAGTCAAAGCCATTTGTCCCCATTTATAAGCAACGTTTTCAACGCCTTTCGGTTCAGTTATTTTAGTCGAACTTTGTTGTTTGTTTTCATTATCCTTACACCCAAATAAAATTAAGGTAAAGATTGATAATAGTAGTACTCTTTTCATTATTATGGTTTCGTTTTAGTTTCGAAATTTAAAAAATTAGCAAAAAATATTTTTTTTACTGCTTAATATTTGTGTCTATAATAAGATACAATTCTAAGACAAAGTTCTGTTTCAATGGACTTTATGGATTGTTAAGCTAAGTTATTATTTTTTTTGATAAAGTCAAGCAGTCTATGAAATTCTTAAACCAAAAAATGCGCTTTCCTTTAAAAGGAAGCGCATTTTTTATCAATACTTTTGATATTTCTAAAGTGTACTAAAACTTATAGCTTAAACCAAGTGTGTAATACGTTTGTAAATCATTATCAACATTGTCAAAATTTGGCTCAGTTTGAGCAGGAACTGCTAAAGGATCAAACTGTCCTAATGCATAATTTAAAGCCTCTTGTTTGTTGCTTCTTAAACCAAAATCAAAACCAACACCAATCATTTTCCATAAGGTATAACCAAAAGAGTTAGACCAAGTCCAGTTAGAGAAGTCTCCAGACTTATAACTTTGGAAAGCAGACAAGTTAGTCTTAAAATTAATAGCTCCAATTTGTCTTGTGTAATCTGCAACTATTTTTGCACCTAAAGACGATTCAAAAACAGAATTGCTATCAGCAAAAACAAAGTTGTAGTTTAAAGGGTGTATTACTACGATTAAGTTTTCAATAGGCGTCCAAGTTGCACCAACACCAACATCTAAATAACCTGGGTCATTAAAGTTGTCTAACAATGTTGTTCTATATTCTGCTAATCCAGAAACAGCTAAGTTTTTAGTAATATTTCTACCGTATAAAGATGAAATATTGAACACATCTGTTGTAGGGTTGAAATCTTCACTGTCAGCATTAGTATCTTTATTATCTAATTTTACCCAATTCAAGTTTGAAGTTAAACTGTTTCTCCAAAAGAATTTATCTTCAATTAAATTAGCAAAGGCATTAATTGTTATACCAATATTACCTGAAGCATTGTTTGGAGCCCCTTGAGCGTACCAATTATTAAAGTTGGATAAACTACCACCAATAGTACCAAAAGCACCTTTTCTCCATCCTGGAAGGGCGTCAATCTTACCTTGTAAAGCGTTTGCTTCTGCTTGAGCAGCATCTGCTATAGCTTGTTTTTCAGCTTTCTGAGCTTGTAATTCTTCTTTAGTTTGTGCATTCATCGAAACCATTCCGATGAGTAATGCAAATAATAATAATGGTTTTTTCATTTCTTAAATTTTAAAAATGTGTGCAAATATAGGTTGATTTTTATTCTCATAGAAAATCAATTCAATTAAAAGTAATTATGTGTAAGACCCTTAGAATGGAGTAAGGTCACAATAAAATACGAGATTATTTCTTTTTAAAAAGTGGGACAGAAGAACAGGCTTCACCATACATAATAGATTTTGCAACAGCCTTAAGTTTGTTTGAAAGCATAATGTAAGCGTTTTGAGGCACTGGTTTATTGGAACAGCCTTTTATAATTATAGGCTTATCTTGAAATTCAGAAATATCAAGATGACTTATGATGTCTTGATAGATAGATGTTTCTAAATTATCTAAGTTGCCAACAATAACTTTTTTTGCATAAGGCTCTAAATGAATACTTAAAAGCATGTAAGCCCAACCTGGAATAATAGCATCTGTACTACAAGTTAAAGCGATGTAGTTGTCTTGATATTGGTTCCAGTTAAACTCATTTACTTGGGTTCTAAAATCTTTTTCGCGAAGCACAAAACCTTCAAACAGCCAATCTTTAATATCAAACAAAACACGTTTCCCTTCAGGGTAAAAATCCTCAAGGTCTATAGTAACTAATTTGCTACTTGCTACGCGATTTATGATTTCGTCTTTCAAAAAAGTATGTTGTTAATCTGATTGTTGTTAAGTTAGTTTTACTATGAATAATAACTGAGACTTTCAACTCTCTTAAAGCATACCTAATTCTAACTTAGCTTCTTCGCTCATCAATTCTTGTGTCCAAGGTGGATCGAAAGTGATTTCTACTTCGGCATCTTTTACTTCGTTAAGCGATTTTACTTTTTCTTCAACTTCTAATGGTAAAGTTTCTGCAACAGGGCAGTTAGGAGTTGTAAGCGTCATTAATATTTTAACATCATAATCTTCATTCACAAATACATCGTAAATTAAACCTAATTCGTAAATATCAACAGGTATTTCTGGATCGTAAATTGTTTTAAGTACGTTTACTATTTTTTCCCCTAATTCGGCGGTATCTATGGTTTCACTCATGTTTTTAATGTTTGTTGTTAATTTGTTTGTTGTTTAGTCGTAGGCACTAAAAACAGCTTTTCGACTAAACAACATACAACTTTACTAATTAAGTTGTGTTTGGTATGCAATAGCATACATTTTTAATTGCTTCACCATACTTACTAATCCATTAGCGCGTGTTGGTGATAAATGCTCTTTTAACCCTATTTTATCAATAAAGTCGGTATTAGCATTAATAATATCTTTAGGATGTTGATTTGAAAATGTTCTGATTAAAATAGCAATAATACCTTTTGTAATAATGGCATCACTATCTGCAGTAAATTCAATTTTATCATCTTTCATTTCGGCATGCACCCACACTTTACTTTGGCAACCTTTTATAATGTTGCTATCGGTTTTATATTGGTCTTTAATTAAGGGTAAATCTTTCCCTAAATCAATCATATATTGGTAACGTTCTTCCCAGTCTTCAAACATTGAGAATTCGTCTATAATTTCATTTTGAATGGCTTCAATACTCATAGTTTTAATTTTGTCTTCTTGATCGCAATTGAAAGGTGCTTTTAATCATTTGATTTTAAAAAGGTTTCGACTATGCTTAACTTGACAATTTCGAATTTTTTACAAAAATACAATAAGAAATTAAGACAACATCATTTTAGCTTTCTTAACACCTTCAACCAATATATCAATTTCAGCTTTAGTATTATAAAATGCAAAAGAGGCTCTAACGGTTCCTGGTATTTTATAGAAATCCATAATAGGTTGCGCACAATGGTGTCCGGTTCTAACAGCAATTCCTAATTTATCTAAAATAGTACCAACATCATATGGATGAATCCCTTCTAAATTGAAAGAGATAACAGACGTTTTATGTTTTGAAGTACCATATATTTTTAGTCCATCAATTTCTAGTAGTTTTTCTGTGCTGTACTCCAATAACTCATTTTCGTAGGCTGCAATATTATCAAAACCAACAGCATTCATATAATCTATGGCTGCTCCAAAAGCAATTCCTCCACAAATATTAGGCGTTCCTGCTTCAAATTTATGTGGTAAATCGGCATAGGTAGTCTTTTCAAAGGTTACTTCAGCTATCATTTCACCACCGCCTTGGTATGGCGGTAGTTTTTTTAGCCATGCCTCTTTTCCGTAAAGCATACCAACGCCTGTTGGCCCACAAATTTTATGCGCAGAAGTAACGTAGAAATCGACATCTAAAGCTTGAACATCTGGTTTCATGTGTGGTGTAGATTGTGCTCCATCTATTAAAATAGCTGCACCTACCGCATGTGTTTTTTCAATGATATATTCAATAGGATTTATAGTTCCCAAGGCATTTGAAATATGATTTACAAAAACGAGTTTAGTGTTTTCTGATAATAATTTGTCAAATTCTGACATCACAAGTTCGCCGTCTTCATTCATCGGAATGACTTTTAGAGTGGCTCCTGTGCGTTTACATAACATTTGCCAAGGCACAATATTACTGTGGTGCTCTAAGGCAGATACTATAATTTCATCTCCTTTTTTTAATAGGGATGAAAAGCCGTTTGCTACAAGGTTAATACTGTGTGTAGTTCCTGATGTGAAAATGATTTCATGCGAAAATTTCGCGTTAAAATGTGCTTGTATTTTTAGACGTGACTGTTCGTATAAATCGGTTGCTTCTTGACTCAGCGTATGTACACCACGATGAATATTGGCGTTATAATTTGAATAATAATCTACAATAGCATCAATAACTTGTTGTGGTGTTTGTGATGTTGCTGCATTATCAAAATACACTAAGGGTTTACCATTGACTTTGCGAGAAAGAATGGGGAAGTCTTTTCTTATGTCTTCTACGTTGAACATGGCTGTTTATTTCTAGCCCCGATTGAGGCATTTGTTGGAGCTCCTCGCAGAGAGCGACTGCCGAAAGCGGGATTAGCTTCAAATAATTTTTATTGATACTGAAACAAGTTCAGTACTAGAGGTCGAAACCTAAATTAACGCCTAATTTGTTGGCTATAATTTTGGTAATACGTTGTTTTAATTCTGGAATTTTAACTGAACTTAATACGTTATTACTAAATGCAAACATTAACAATGCTTTGGCTTCTTTTTCTGGAATACCACGCGAACGCATGTAGAACATAGCGCTTTCGTCTAACTGTCCTATAGTACAACCGTGTGAGCATTTTACATCATCAGCAAAAATCTCTAATTGTGGTTTGGTGTTTATTGAGGCTTTATCACTTAATAAAATGTTATTGTTAGATTGAAATGCGTTTGTTTTTTGTGCTTCTTTATTTACCAGAACTTTACCGTTAAAAACACCTGTAGAGCTATCGGAAAAAATACCTTTATAGTCTTGATGACTTTCACAATTTGGTTCGATATGATGCACTAAGGTATTATGATCTACGTGTTGTTTATCGCCAATAATTGTGATGCCTTTTAAGGTAGAATCAAGACGCTCACCTTCTTGATAAAAGTTTAGATTGTTACGTATTAATTTACCACCAAAAGCGAACGTATGCACGGAGGCAAGACTTTCTCTTTTCTGTTTAATAAAGGTGTTATCAATTAAAGACGCATGCTGGTTATCGTTTTGAATCTTGTAATAATCTACAATGGCACGTTTGTTAGTGAAAATTTCAGTAACACTATTGGTTAAAACGGGATTGTTAGTTAAACTTTGATGACGCTCAATAATTTGTACATGCGAGTTCTCATCTACCACAATTAAATTACGTGGTTGTAACATGGTAGCAGATTCTTTTCCTGTTGAAAAATGTAGAATTTGAATGGGTTTTTCTACCACTTTATTTTTAGGAATATGAATGTAAGCGCCTTCGTTTGAAAATGCCGTATTTAATGATGCTAGGCTATCTTTTGTAGCAGCTTTATTGAAATAATTTTCAATAATCAATTGGTATTTTGGTTTGTTTAAAGCGGAAGACATTAAACATACATCAATACCATCGTGTGTGGTTTGAGATAAGTGTGACGAATATTTACCATCTATAAAGATGATTTTATAAGTATCAATATCATGGATGAAATATTTTTTAACATCCTTATAATCTAAAGCGTTTTCTTGTTTTGGGAAAACACTATAGTCTTCTTTTAAAACACTGTTTAAAGAGGTGTATTTCCAATCTTCTTCTTTTTTTGAAGGAAAGCCTTTTTCTTCAAATACTTTTATAGCATCAGATCTCACATCATGGATATATCCATCTATATCGACATGATTTTCGAATGCTAAAAATGATGATACTAATTTTTCTTTTAAATCCATTTCTATCAGTTTTCAGTCTTAGTCTCAGTTTTCAGTAAAAAGATAAACCAGAAAAAACTGTGTGCTATTTTTAAAATTTTGAGTATTCAGTTTTGAGTAAGCTACTGCAAACTGTAGCTGGATACTGCAAACTTTTACGCGTTTACTTCTTCTTTAATCCAGTCGTAGCCTTTTTCTTCTAGCTCATGTGCTAGCTCTTTGCCACCAGATTTTACAATTCTTCCATTGTACAAAACATGTACAAAATCCGGAACGATATAATCTAATAAGCGTTGGTAATGCGTAATCACAACCACTGCATTGTCTTTGCTTTTTAATTTATTTACACCGTTAGCTACAATACGAAGTGCATCAATATCTAATCCAGAATCGGTTTCATCAAGTATTGCTAATTTTGGTTCTAACATTGCCATTTGAAAAATCTCATTACGTTTTTTCTCTCCACCAGAAAATCCTTCGTTTAAAGAGCGCGATAAAAATTTTCTATCAATTTCTAATAACTCAGATTTTTCACGAATCATTTTTAGCATATCTTTCGCAGGCATATCTTCTAAGCCTTTAGCTTTGCGCGTTGCGTTAATAGCAGTTTTCATGAAATTAGTAACAGATACTCCAGGGATTTCTACAGGATATTGAAAGGATAAAAATACGCCTTTGTGAGCGCGCTCTTCTGCTGCTAGTTCTTCTATATCTTCGTTTTCAAAAAAGATGTTTCCTTTTGTAACTTCGTACTCTTCTTTTCCTGCAACAACTGATGCCAATGTACTTTTACCAGAACCGTTAGGTCCCATTATAGCATGAACTTCACCTGGTTTTACTTCAAGGTTAATACCTTTTAAGATGCTTTTACCTTCAACACTTGCGTGTAAATTATTTATTTTTAACATACTATTGATTTCCTAGTTTTATAACTTTATTTTCGTCTTTTGGTGATGCTTTGATACTTAATATTTCAACAACTTCAACCTTGTTCTCCCAAAGAATCTTTTCGTCTTTTTGGTTTGTTATTTTTCCTCGTATTTCAACTTGAACCATATCAGTTGGCTCTGTTTTGTATTGTTGTGCTTGATTATTTAGTGCTTCTAATTTATCTGTAATTAGAATACCATAAATCTCTGCATGTGTTTGTAAAACGGCAGCACCATCATAATACACAAATTCGCCTTTTAATAGTGTTAGTCCATCATTTTGCTTAGCTGTTTTTTCAGAATCGTCATTACTTATAGTGTCTTCTGATTGTTGAGATTTTATATCTTTTTTACAACTTAAAAATGCTGAAATACATACAAGTAGGATTAATACTTTTTTCATTTTAATTAATTTAACCGACACTTCCTTCTAAACTTATTTCTAATAATTTTTGTGCTTCAACAGCAAATTCCATAGGGAGTTTATTTAAAACATCTTTACTAAAACCGTTTACGATTAATGCAATGGCTTTCTCTGTATCAATACCTCTTTGGTTACAATAGAAAATTTGGTCTTCACCAATTTTACTAGTGGTTGCTTCGTGTTCAATTTTTGCTGTTTTGTTTTTAGCTTCTATGTACGGGAATGTATGTGCACCGCATTCGTTACCCATTAACAAACTATCACATTGTGAAAAGTTACGTGCATTTTCGGCTCTTGAATTTATTTGAACTAAACCACGGTAACTGTTTTGAGATTTCCCTGCTGAAATTCCTTTTGAAATGATAGTGGATTTCGTGTTTTTTCCTAAGTGGATCATTTTTGTCCCTGTATCGGCTTGCTGGTAGTTGTTAGTTACGGCTATTGAGTAAAACTCACCAACTGAATTATCACCTTTTAAAACACATGACGGATATTTCCAAGTTACTGCAGATCCTGTTTCTACCTGAGTCCAAGAAATTTTTGCGTTTTTCTCGCACAAACCACGCTTGGTAACAAAGTTAAAAACACCCCCTTTACCTTCAGCATTTCCAGGATACCAGTTTTGTACTGTAGAATATTTTATTTCAGCATCATCTAAAGCAATCAGCTCAACAACGGCTGCGTGTAATTGATTCTCGTCACGACTTGGTGCCGTACAGCCTTCAAGGTAACTTACATAACTGCCTTCATCAGCAATTACTAAAGTTCTTTCAAATTGTCCAGTTCCTGCTTGATTTATTCTAAAGTATGTAGATAATTCCATTGGGCAACGAACGCCTTTTGGAATGTAGCAGAAACTTCCATCACTAAATACAGCAGAATTTAAAGCGGCGTAAAAGTTGTCTTTTTGCGGGACTACAGTTCCAAGATGTTTTTTTACAAGTTCTGGATGCTCTTTTATAGCTTCAGAAATACTCATAAAAATAATGCCTTTTTCTCCTAATGTTTTTTTGAATGTAGTAGCTACAGAAACAGAATCTACAACAACATCCATGGCTACATTAGCTAACTTTTTTTGTTCATCAATAGAGATACCAAGTTTAGCAAATGTTGCTAAAAGCTCAGGGTCTACTTCATCTAAACTATCGTATTTAGGTTTGCTATTTGGTGCAGAATAATAGGAGATACCTTGAAAATCTGGTTTTTTGTAATGCACATTTGCCCATTCTGGCTCGGTCATTTCTTTCCAGACTTTAAAAGCTTCCAAACGCCATTCAGTCATCCATTCTGGTTCTTCTTTTCTTTTAGAAATAGCACGAACAATATCTTCGTTTAAACCATTAGGAAACGTGTCAGATTCTATATCTGTATAAAACCCGTATTCATATTCCTTGGTTTTTAATTCTTCGCGTAAATCATCCTCGGTATATTTCGACATATTGCTTTCTTATTTTTATAATGAAAATGATTCGCCACAACCACAAGTACGGTTAGCGTTAGGATTGTTAAAAACGAAACCCGTTCCGTTTAATCCTCCTGAATATTCTAGTGTTGTTCCTATTAGGTATAAAAAACTTTTTTTGTCGACTATGATTTTTATGTCATTGTCTTCAAAAACTTTATCGCCTTCTTGTTGTTCTTTATCAAAATTCAAATCATAAGATAACCCAGAACAACCGCCACTTTTTACGCCAACACGAACATAGTCGATAGCTGCATTGAAACCATCATCAGCCATAAGCTCAATCACTTTCTTTTTAGCTGTTTCAGAGACTTTTATCATATTATTTTTTAATTAAACTTAGTTTTGAATTAATATTTTTATTAAGACAGTTTCTAAATAGAGCACAAATATACAATATAAGTCCCTGAAAATCGAATAACCTAACATTATATTATTATATAGTTAGATAGCTTTTTCTTATCAATTTATGAAGTACTCAATTAAAGGGTATTACCTTCTTTTGACTAATTTTATTGAGTAATACTTTTAAAGTTTAAGCGGTTCTTTTTTTGTAAAGAAGCGATGAGAATTTTTCGTTTTCTTTCAGAGAAACGGGCGTTATAGATCCATTATCCTCAAATTTAAAATACTTTTTACAACATTTACATATTAACTCTGGAGTATTTGTACTAGCATGACTCAAACGAAAATAATTATGCCCATAAGTGGTACAAAAAATATTAGATGTTATACTTTTATTCATAAAACTAATCTTTTCGTTGGATTAAATTAATTAAAAATTAATAAACAAACAGCTTAAAAACGTTTTTTTTCGATGAAATTCGTTTTTGTATAGTATTATTCTTTTTAGTTGGTATTAACGAAATTGTAGTCAGATAGAGCTAATAAGAATGCTTTTAAATCTGCTTTGTCGGTATCTGATAAACCTATCCCACCTTGAGTTACTTTTTTCATTAAAGGATCTATAGTTGAAGAATTTTTTAAGCCCTCGCTATAATGATTGATTACGTCTTCTATAGTTTCAAATCTGCCGTCATGCATATACGGAGCGGTAAAAACTAAATTTCTGAGTGATGGTGTTTTAAACTTTCCATTATCTGCAGGGTCGCCTGTTACAGCTCCTAACCCTAAGTCGATAAAAGTGTCGTCTAATCCATTGTTATGAAACATATTGTCTGTCCAGAGTGGGTTTTTATCACTTCCATGGCAATGAAAACAATCACCTTTTGCCTCATCCATAAACACATTAAATCCGTTTGATTCTTCAGGAGTTAGTTCAGTTTCACCTAAAAGATATTTATCAAATTTTGAATTAGCAGAAATTAAAGTGCGTTCAAATTGTGCTATAGCTTTTGTAATTAAAGTTGAATCAATTTTTGAAGTGCCAAAGGCTTGTTCGAATAAGTTTGGATATTCATTATGTTGCTGTAATTTTTGTTCAACGTTGGGCCAAGTATTATTCATCTCGATAGGGTCTGTAACTGGAATAAAAGCCTGATGTTTTAAGCTAAATGTGTTGCCATCCCAAAAGAATTTTTCATCGTAATTCCATGCTAAATTGAAAAGCGGCATAGAATTCCGTTCTCCCAAAATACCAGCAACACCGACGCTAAACCTATCTGAATCCGTAAATGCATTTTCTGGAGCATGACAATCGGCACATGCTTGGGTATTGTTAGCAGATAAAATGGTGTCGAAAAACAGTTTTTTGCCTAATGCAACACCTTCAATAGTTTGTGGGTTATCAATAGGGATTACAGGCGCTAATATATTATCCTTAAAAAGTTTTGGAATTTCAAGAGGACTAGGAGTTGCTAAATATTTTTCAACAGATTCATTTTCGCATGAAAAAAATAAAGCAATCAAAATAATATGTAGTAATCCTTTTTTCAAAATAGATGTTTATGGATTATCTGATTTTAAACTAAACACATTCTGACCGTTTTCAAACATCTTGATTTGAGCATCAGAATTCGCCATCAAACTACTATTAAGCTGATTCAAATCCCAAGTATTAGGGGTTTTAAACCACTCAGCAATATTCATTTCAATATTAAAAGTAGTATTTGTTGAGATTGTAATGGCTCCAAGACTTACATTGAAAAAGGTGTCTTGCGGAAAGGTTGGGTTTGGTCCGGGATTGTCTGCGGCTCTAATAGCATGATAATTAAATCCTTGTTCTTGATTTGAAGCATTTAAAAAATTACCATCAAATTGCATGTAATGATAGCCACCACCTAACATTTCTGGCACAATCCAAGAAGTATTTAAATCGGGATAATTACCATTATTATCTTCATTGTTAAAACCGAAGGTAAACGTAACGTTGGTATAAGATCCTGTTGCAACAGATGTTATTGATGTAAAGGATAAGTTTTCGTTATTAGTAACATCAACCAAATTGTAACCATCTAAAACGGTTTGACTGCCGTCAGTTTTATAAAAAATTACTTTTGAAATAAGATAACGTAATCGCTCAATACTTAATTGATTCCCAAATGCATTTGTAAATTTGATGGTGTTAAAATCTGCATTAGTAACTGGTGTTCCGTCCCAATTATGACTAAAATTTAAAGTAATATTAGCTTGTGAAACCTTATCATCATTGTCTTCACTACAAGATAATATTGTAAACATAAAAATCAATAGTATCAGGATGGATTGTTTCATTATTTTATTTTACAAATCAGTACGTCTGTGAATCCTTTATTTTCTAAAACATCAAGGTTTGAGCTGCCAGAATCACCTACTACTATGATGCTTTTATCATTAAGTTCAACAGCATCATAGGCAAAATCAATTTCTGAACCGCCAATTGTTTTTTGCCATTTTAGATTGCTATTGGTGTCTATTTTTATAACCCAAGCATCGTTCTGACCATTATTAATGGTTAAATCGCCATTTGAACTTCTTGAGCTTCCAGAAATAATGAAGTCTCCATTTTGGGTTTTTGATATGGAACGCGCTACATCAAAACTATTACCGCCAAAAGATTTTTCCCAAATAAGACTACCTGATGGCGAAATTTTAATGACCCATAAATCTGCAGCTCCGTTATTTATTGAAACGTCTTTATCATTACTTCTAGTATCTCCGACTATAATATAGTTGCCGTCGTTTGATTTAGTTATAGCTCTTGCTTCATCAGTTTGTGATCCTCCAAAAGATTTTTCCCAAAGTAAAGTGCCAGTATCAGATATTTTAACCACCCAAAAATCATAACCACCTTTCTCTTCTTGAATATCAACATCATCACTATCTGAGGAACCTATAATGATATAGCCGTTATCGTCTGTTTGAATAACATCAAAAGGTGTGTCTGTAAATGTACCACCGTAAAATTTACTCCATTGTTTTTCGCCCAAAGCGTTTATTTTTATAGCCCAATAATCGCCACCAGCGTGTTTAACTGAAGCGGCTTTACTATTCCCTTCGCCATTTGATGCAGAAACATCTAGAACACCTAAAAGGAGATACCCGTTATCATTGGTTTCAATTATAGACATCCCATTATCAGCTCCTGAAAAACCAAAAGATTTTTCCCATAAAATAGTTCCAGAAGCATTTAACTTTGAGACCCAAAAATCATTAGCTCCCGCATTATCAGTTATATTACCTTTATTACTTCTACTGAAACCAATAATAGCATAACCGCCATCTGTTGTTTGAATAATATCATTCCCTCTATCATCATCATCCCCACCATACGTTTTTTGCCATTGAAGCGAGTTGTTTTGATCAAACTTAAGTAGCCAATAGTCATAAGATTCGTTAGATTTGTTAGTTACATCGCCATCCATACTTTGTGTATGTCCTAAAATAGCGTATCCGCCATCGGAGGTTTTGGTAATGGCTTTTGCGCTTTCGTTTTTAGTGCCACCAAGGGTTTTTATAAAATCGATTTCTATTGAAGTATCGATAGAGATTATTGAATCATTATTATCATTTTTAGAGCAGTTAAAAGTTATAAAGATAATACTTAGCGGAATTATGAGTTTTTTAAAGTAGTTGTTCATAAATGATGAATTGTTATTCACTTTTCCTAACAATAAATAAACCTCTGTTGATGTCGTTTATAATAATATTTCCGCTTGAAAAATAGGGGTAAACACTCCATGCGCCATTAAAATTTGTGCCATCGTTTTCTGGATGTGTATCAAAAAAACCAGTTTCATTAATCGAATTATTAGCAATATTTGTAATGTCTAGTACCCGCATTCCGGCAGTATAATTTGCTAGAAAATATGAGTTTCCTTTAACATAGCCATTATGGTCTATAGCAGCAGAGGCTCCTAAATAGTCCGTTTTATATTTTGGATCGTCTAAATCTGTAAAATCAAAAATGATGGTTCTGGTATTTGTGCCAAAATCGTTTTCATCAAGTTCATCACCAAAAATAAAATATTGCATATCTTCTGTAAACCAACCTTGATGAGCATAACCTGGATTTGAGTATGAGATTTCTGAAATAAATATAGGGTTAGTTTTGTCTGTTACATCAATGATTACAACTTTATTAGCTCCAAAGCGTTTTCCGTTACTTCCTATATAGATTTGTTTTCCTGTGTAGTCTGTATCTGGTCCATTATAAGTTACAACTTGGGCGTCATGGGAATATCCATTATCTGCAAAACCTCCAATTTCTAGTGGGTTGGTTGGATTGGAAATATCAATAAAAACAGGTCCGCCATCGTAGATATTACAACCTACTAGGTATGCTACACCTTCACTTTCATTAATAAAAATATTATGGCATTCAGTAACACCATTATATACAAAATCTGCATTGAAAGTCTGCGGCGGGTTTGTAATATTTCTTAATCGGGTTAAATTAAATACTTGCATACCATGTGTACCCGCATTATCAGCAACAATAAAAACATGGTTGTTGTATATTTTAGCATCTCGCCAAGAATTGGCAATGGTTTCAGTTTCCAGTCGTCCTAAAAAAACAGGATTAATGGGGTTGGTTACATTCACAAAAGCGGTACTATTTGTTGTGCAAACAATAGCATATTCATTGCCATTAGATGCGTCTGTCCAACCCCAAATGTCATTTCCAGCAATAGTATTTGTGTTTGTAGTTAAACTTGATGCTAATGTAGATAATGGCATGTGTGCCATTAAGTCGTAACCATTACAAGGGTAGTTTCCAGCAAAACCATTTTCACAGAAGGCTAAAGCGTTGTCGGAATCATCATTCTCACTAATGATACTATCATCATCATCATTTTTACAAGATTGAATATTTAAAACAATAAGTAATAACAAAAAAATAGAAGGGGTTGAATTACAGAATTTCATAGCAATGTTTAAAATGATAACTAAATAGGAGATGTTTTAGTATAAAGATAGTAAAAACAAATATAGCTTCTTATTTTTGCATTATGATAGAAGATAAAAATCAACAACGAACACAGCTAAGTGACTTAGGTGAATTTGGGTTAATTGAGCATTTAACAAAAAATTTTAAAGTAAAGCAAAAGTCCACTATAAAGAGTATTGGCGATGATGCCGCTGTGTTAAATTTTGAAAACAAGAAAGTAGTTGTTACTACAGATTTACTTGTTGAAGGCGTACATTTTGATTTGAGTTATATGCCATTAAAGCACTTGGGGTATAAAGCAATTATTGTGAACCTGTCTGATGTTTATGCTATGAATGCCAAAGCCACTCAGGTAACCGTTTCTATTGCGGTATCTAATAGATTTCCATTAGAAGCTTTGGAGGATTTGTATGCTGGTATTGAAGCTGCAGCAAAACTTTATAATATAGATGTTGTTGGAGGCGATACAACATCATCTAATAAAGGTTTGTTGATTTCGGTTACGGCTATTGGGGAGGTGGAATCTGAGAATGAAGTGTACCGAAGTGGTGCAAAGCCAAATGATTTATTAGTTGTTTCTGGAGATTTAGGAGGCGCCTATATGGGCTTGCAGGTTTTAGAACGTGAAAAAGAAGTGTATAAGGTTAACCCTAATAGTCAGCCAGATTTAGAGCCTTATAATTATATTATTGAAAGGCAGTTAAAACCAGAAGCAAGACAAGACATTATTAAATTATTAGTCGATTTAGACGTAAAGCCTACGTCTATGATTGATATTAGCGACGGTTTATCTTCAGAAATTATTCATATCTGTAAACAAAGTAAGGTAGGTTGTGATTTGTACGAAGAAAAAATACCATTAGACCCTCAAGTTATTTCAACTTGTGAAGAGTTTAATATAGACAGTACAACAGTGGCTTTAAATGGCGGAGAGGATTACGAATTACTTTTTACGGTATCTCAAAAAGATTTTCCAAAAATCAAAGCAAATCCGAGTTTGAGTATTATTGGTTATATAAAAGAAGAAAAAGAAGGTATTCATTTAATTACACGCGCTAACACTAAAATCCCTATTACAGCGCAAGGCTGGAAGAATTTTAACGATTAAGCGATAAGTAATTTAGCTTCTTTTTGTTGTTTAGAAGTAGTCATTCTTTTATTTATTCTTAGAATGCGTTTATGGTGTATGCGTTCAAGAACGTCATTTATTTCTTTAAATTTTGGTGTAAGTTCAATTAAGTTACCGTTGCCGCTTGTAGTGAGTTGTTTTTTGCAACTTTCACAGGTGTATTCTTTAACATGATATGTTACATGTCGAGTAACTTTATAGTCATGTCCAAACACCTTGCAATGAATGTTTTTCATGTTTTTTGCTTATTAATAATTTAAGAGAGACGCTTAAAAGTACTAAAAACCAAGTTATTGTATTGATAACTTGTTAATAAATCGATGAAGCGAGAGATTTATTCTTTAAACGTTCAGTTCTAGAGGTGTGTATACGCTCTAAAATGGCATTTATTTCTTTAAATTTTGGAGTCAGCTCTGTTAATGTTCCGTTACTGTTGGTTGTTAATTCTTTTCTGCAGTGTCTGCAAGTATATTCTTTAACATGATAAGTTACACGTTTGGTTACTTCAAAATCATGACCAAAAAGATTACAATACATTTTTGGGATTAGCGTAGGTTTGTTAGAAGATTTTTTCATTTTGTAGTCATTTGGGATTATAAATCTATGAAAAAAATCTAATAAATCGTTTAAAAGCTAATATTTTTCGATGAAATACATTATATTACGTAGGAATTCATCTTTATTTTCAATATGACTCATGTGTCCGTCTGGAAGTTTTATTAATTCTATATCTGTATTTTTTATTTGACAGATTAAGTTGTTGTAGTCTAGTACAGGGTCTTTTTCTCCTAAAATCAATATTTTTTTAGAAGGTATAGCATGAAAAAGGAGTGTTCTGTTTTTTCTAATTTTCATACCTTCAAGAGCGGCAATAATACCTTGTAAAGGAGTTTGTTGTGCTTCTTCGATAACGTTGTTTATGTCTTTAGAAAAAAGTGTTCTGTTTTCAGGTCTAAACAAATTGACAACAGCCACTCTAATAAATGTTTTATGATTTTGTTTAACTGCTAATATAGCTCGATCTCTATTTTTTTGTTTTTCTAAAGTATCAGCATTTGCAGTAGAATTCATTAAACATAAACCGCTTATTGCATCTGGGTTTTTTTCCGCGAAAGCGAGTGCTACATAACCACCCATAGAATGACCTATAAAAGTGGCGTTTTTAATCTTTAAGTGATTTAGTAAGGCTTCAACAGTTTCAGCCATTAACTCCATGGTGTGCACATAACCTAGGCAACCCGTTTTTCCATGGCCTAATAAATCAATACAAATAATTCTGTTATTTTTAGAAAGTTCAGGAATAAAAGGCTTCCACATGGACGTGTTTTCCAGAAAACCATGCAGTAAAATAATAGGTATTCCCTTTCCAGTATCCGTAAAAAAAATGTCAATTCCTCTATAGTGTAGTATCATTTTTTGAAAAATCTACGACAAAGATATAATTGCACATTGAATAAAACTACATATCATTTGTGCAATTAAAAAGGCCTTATTTTAATTAAAGCCTTAGAAAAATAATCGCAATCGTTATAGTGATAAATATTACACTTCGATAAAATTATTTCGTTGAAATTTGTCCCAAATTAAATTAGAAATGAAAAAAATCATAGTTATTGGCGGACTCTCTGCGGGACCATCGGCAGCAGCAAAAGCAAGAAGAGAAAACGAAAAAGCTGAAATTCTTTTGTTCGAAAAAGGCGTAAATATAAGTTATGCTACTTGCGGAATGCCCTATGCATTCTCTGGAGTTATTGAAAGAAGAGATCATTTAATGGTAGTAAAACCAGAATTACTTAAAACTAGATTTAATATTGATGTTCATTTAAATGAAGAAATTATAAAAATTGATTCAAAAGCAAAATTAGTGTGTTCGAATACAAAAAGTTACGAGTACGATACTTTGATTTTTGCAACAGGAGCAAGCTCTATTGTGCCTCCAATTGAAAATATAAAATTAGCAAGTAATTGGTCAACTTGTCGGTCAATGATTGATTTTGATAAGATAACTAAAGAAGGACTTACTAGCGAATCGAAACACATAACATTAATTGGTGCAGGTTTAATTGGGGTTGAAGTAGCCGAAAACTTAAGGCATGCTGGCAAAAAAGTAACTTTAATTGAAGGCTCCAGACATGTGTTAAATATGTGGCAACAGAAATTCGGAAATTTTGCTGAAAGTATATTAAAGTCTGAAGGCATCGAGGTGTTAACAGATACCCTTGTTTCTAAATTTAATATTGATAGAAATGGTAAAATACAAGCTGTAGTTACAAAGGACGGGAATAGCGTTCCAACAGATTTTGTAATATTAAGCGTAGGAATTAAACCAAATACCGATTTATTATTGGCGGAAGGCGCCGAAGCTATTGGCAACGGAGCTTTAAAAGTTAACACCTTAATGGAAACCTCTATTAAAGATGTTTATGCGGCTGGTGATAATGTGTCGATTAAAAATTTACAAACCAATGAATACGATTATTTTCCATTAGGAACACACTCTAATAAAGCAGGACGAGCAGCAGGTGCCAATGCCGTTGGAAGAGCCATAGAATTTAAGGGCGCTTATAAAACAGCTATAGTTAAGGTTTTTAACTATATATTGGCTAGAACCGGGATGAATGCTACGGCATTAACCAATAAAGAAATTCCTTTTAAAACTGTTTTATCGGTTG
The DNA here is from genome assembly GCF_029245835.1 of Algibacter sp. Taxonomy (GTDB): domain Bacteria; phylum Bacteroidota; class Bacteroidia; order Flavobacteriales; family Flavobacteriaceae; genus Algibacter_B. The sequence continues at coordinate 52,594 of NZ_JAQWOO010000090.1, forward strand.
CTGGTTCTACTCCAGGATATTATCCTGGTCAAAAAGACTTAATTACAGAAATTTATTATAATCCGAAAACTGAAGAAATTTATGGTGCAGAACTCTTTGGAGAAGTAGGTGTTGATAAACGAGTTGATGTTTTAAGTACCGCTATTTATGCGAAATTAAAAATCACCGATTTAGCACAACTGGATTTAGCTTATGCACCGCCATTTTCGCCAGCAAAAGATCCTGTAGTGGTTTCAAGTTATGTTACCGAAAATGTTTTAAATAATAGAAGTGAACAATTTTCTGTGGAAGAGTTAGTAGAGCTTATTAATGACAGTGTTACAAATGATTATTTATTGATAGATTCAAGAACTGTTCAAGAGTACGAAAAAGGAACCATTCCTGGCGCTGTAAATTATCCTTTAGATTCAATAAGAAATCATATAGATTTTATAAAATCACAAGATAAAAAAGTTGTTATTTTTTGTCAAAAGGGATTGAGAGGTTATTTAGCCGAATTAATATTAAGAAATAACGGCATAACTAATGTTTTAAACGTTGCAGGTGGTTTTAAAGTGTGGCAAATGTATAGCAATGACATAGAGATGCCAGAACTTGCAGCAGCGCATAAATAGCATATTCTGATTTTACATGCTTAGGATTTAACCTTTTTAATAGCTGTAAAAGCTTTATCGACGAATTCATCTTCAACCAGAATAGTGAATTCGTTTGTAGTAGATAAAACTTCGTATAAAACGATACCTTCCCAAGCTAATCGTTTAAAAAAATGATAATACAAACCTGCTATTTTTGAATTGTCTTGAGGCAGGTTTATGCTTATAGCCGATAAATTTTCTTGTACCGCAATAAAGGTTTCATCTTTTAAATGATGATTAACAAAATCATTCAAACTGCTAGAAACCACAATGTTGCTTTCGTGAATACCTCTAGTAAATGCATAAAACAACTTTTCTTCTATATTAATACGTTCTAATATTTTCGCATGATTATCAATTAAGGTTGTTGAATTTTTAACTGTAAAATCAGAAAGATTTGATCGTACAGTAATATCTCCAAGGTTTTGAATGACCCGTTTCATTTTAATGGAATTGCCTAAAGTTACAGGTGGGTTATAGCGCCTTAGTGCCATCATTACAGCTCCGGGTTTAACCTCTTTTTTAAGCATTTTGCTAATCGGTTCAACAAGCTCTATAGCCAAAGCACTAAAATTTATGATGTTTCTTGATAAGGCTTCCTCTAAATAAGGTTGGGCTATTAATATGTCTTCAACACAATTGGATACCGTTTTCACGTGCTTAATTTATTAAAGTGTTAATTATTTAACAATCTGTGCAAAAATAACTCTTTTTTTTAAGAAACATAGTTATTATGTAAATGAGTCTTAGTTTTGCACCTTTAAATTAATAGAAATGAAAGTATTAAAGTTTGGCGGCACTTCGGTAGGGTCTGTTGAAAATATGCACAACGTTAAGGAAATCATTAACGATGGGGATAAAAAGGTTGTGGTGCTTTCTGCTATGTCTGGTACTACAAATCAATTGGTTTCAATAGCTCAAGATATTAGTGCTGGAAAACCTAATGTTGCTATTGATAAGATTAATAACCTGCATGAAACGTATTTTTCAACTATTGATAATCTTTTAAATGACGCACTTCTAAATACGGATGTTAAAAATTATGTTTCAAGTGTTTTTGAACTTTTGGTAGATTGTACCAATAAAGAATTTTCTGAAGCTTTAGAGAATCAAATTTTAGCTCAAGGCGAATTACTTTCTACTTATATGTTTAATAGCTATTTAAGACAAGAAGGGATTAGCGCATCATTATTACCAGCCTTAAACTTTATGCGGATTGATGCGTTTAAGGAACCAGATATTAAATACATAAAACAACACTTTAAAAGTGTGCTAAATAATACTGAAAATTCTGAAGTATATATTACTCAGGGCTTTATTTGTTTAGATGATGAAGGTGGTATTTCTAACCTTCAACGTGGTGGTAGCGACTATACAGCAACCATTATTGGGGCGGCGATTAAAGCTGAAGAAGTACAAATTTGGACCGATATAGATGGGATGCATAATAACGACCCGCGATATGTTGAAAACACAAGAGCGATTTCTAACTTGTCTTTTGAAGAGGCCGCAGAATTAGCCTATTTTGGTGCTAAAATATTGCATCCGCAAACGGTTACGCCAGTTAGGAAAGATAGTATTCCAGTACGTTTAAAAAACACCATGAAACCAGCTGCTCATGGCACATTAATTTCTAAAAGTACTTCTGAGAATGGTATAAAGGCCATAGCTGCAAAAGATAATATTATAGCAATTAAAATTAAATCTGCTAGAATGTTACAAGCACATGGTTTCTTAAAAAAAGTGTTTGAAATTTTTGAAACCTATCAGACATCTATTGATATGATTACAACATCAGAGGTAGCAGTGTCCTTAACTATTGATGATGATAAAAATCTAGATAAAATTTTAGCAGAATTAGATAAGATAGCTTTAATCGAAGTTGATAAAAACCAAAGTATTGTTTGTTTGGTAGGGCATTCCGTTGTAAATCATCAAGACACTTACAAGTTATTTCAAATATTACAAGATGTTAAAATTAGAATGATTTCTTATGGAGGAAGTAATAATAATATCTCACTATTAATTGACTCAAAAGATAAAATTAACACGCTGCAAAAACTAAATGATTATTTATTTGAATTAGTCACTCTATAAATCATAAAATTAGATTTGTTAGCTATAGGGGTCGTTGTATAACGACCTCTTTTTTTGTTTTCAAGAATTCATGATGTCTTCTATTTCATCAGATTCTATAGGGATGTTTTTCATTAAGTTAAATGGTTCTCCAGAATTTTGAATCACAACATCATCTTCTAGTCTAATACCAAAACCTTCGTCTGGAATATAAATACCTGGTTCTACTGTAAATACCATATTGGCTTGCATAGGTTCGGTTAAAATACCATAATCATGTGTGTCTAAGCCCATGTGGTGGCTTGTTCCGTGCATAAAGTATTTTTTGTAAGCTGGCCACTCTGGATTTTCGTTTTGTATATCAGCTTTATCAAGTAACCCTAGTCCTAGTAACTCGCTGCTCATTATTTTTCCAACTTCAACATGGTATTCAGCCCAATCCGTTCCAGGAATCAGCATTTTTGTCGCTTCATTTTTCACTCGTATTACCGCATTATAAACTGCTTTTTGTCTATCAGAAAAACGGCCAGAAACGGGGATGCTTCTTGTCATATCACTTGAGTAATTAGCGTATTCTGCACCTACATCCATTAAAATTAAATCACCTGCTTTACAACGTTGGTTATTTTCTATGTAATGCAAAACGTTGGCATTATTACCTGATGCAATTATGGGTGTATATGCGAATTTTTTAGAACGGTGTCGCAAAAATTCGTGCATAAACTCTGCTTCAATTTCAAACTCCCATACATCAGGTTTTACAAACCCTAATACGCGTCGAAATCCTTTTTCTGTAATATCGCAAGCTTTTTGAATCAAATCAATTTCAATAGGGTTTTTTATAGACCGTAAACGTTGTAATATAGGATTGCTTTTTGCTACAGTATGAGCGGGGTATTTATTTTTTAACCATTTAGTAAAGCGGTTTTCGCGAGTTTCGGTTTCAACATTTGCACGATAATGTTCATTGGTATTAATGTAAACCGTGTCACATTGGGTCATAATTTCAAACATGATTTTTTCCAAGTCTTGAAGCCAATACACCGTTTTTATTCCGCTAGTTTCAAAAGCTTTTTCTTTAGTTAGTTTCTCACCTTCCCAAATAGCAATATGTTCATTCGTTTCTTTTAAAAATAGAATTTCACGGTGTTTTTCTTTTGGGCAATCAGGAAAAAGAATAAGGATGCTTTCTTCTTGATCAACACCACTTAAATAGAAAATATCTCTATGTTGCTCAAAGGGCATGGTGCTATCTGCGCTTATAGGATAAATATCATTAGAGTTAAACACAGCCAAACTATTAGACTTCATTTTCGATTTAAATTTTGTTCTGTTTTTTATGAAAAGAGACTTGTCAATTGGAAAGTATTTCATGTGAAGTAAAGTTTATTTTTTCGACTGATGTAAATGTATAAATAAAAACTAGATTTTTATTTCTTATATTTGATATCTCCTCGAATATTTTTTGTTCTAATTTTAATTAAAAAAATATGAAAAAAATTACATTAAAGCCTACACTTATTATTTTTTTATCATTTATATGTGGTTCGTTAAGTTTGAGCGCTCAGGGGTTAATTAAAGAGGTTTCGTTAGAAAAACAAATTAAAAACTCTGGTTTTATTATAGAAGGGGAAGTTTTATCTAAAAAATCATATTGGGATAAAGAAAATAAGAATATTTACACTTTAAGCACAGTACAAGTACATAAGGTTTTTAAAGGAGAAATTGTAACAATAATAGATGTTGTTACGCCTGGAGGTGTCGTTGGCTTAAATGCAGAAATTGTCACGCCTAGTTTAAATTTAAACATAAATGATATTGGTGTGTTTATGTTACATGATAATAATATAGAGTTGCAGCATATGTCCAAAAGACAATATAAACCCTATTCAAGTGCTCTAGGTTTTTATAAGTACAACTTGTATAAAGATGTTGCAGCAAATCAGTTCAACAAAAAAGTAGGTATAACGACATCGTTTTATAATGAGTTAATGTCTCACACTAAAACTGGTTATATTGATGTTACTAATTTTAAAGTTGAAAAAAAATTATCTGGATACAACCAAAGTAAAAATAGTTTAATACCAAGTGGAATTACCTTTTCTCCAACTATTCTTTCAGCTGGAACTCAAGAAGTTTTAACTATTAACGGTTCTGGTTTTGGTTCTGTAAAAGGCAAAGTTGGTTTTTCTGATGCTGATGAAGGTGGTGGAGGTTTCTATGTTGATGCTTTAGATACACAGGTGCTAACATGGACAGATACTCAGATTACTGTTGAGGTGCCTTCAGGAGCAGGAACAGGGAGAATTAGAGTGACTGATAGTTCAAGCGATTCGGCAATTTCTAATGATGTTTTAACGGTTTCTTATTCAGAGATTAATATTGTAACTAATCAAACTACTTCGGGACCCAATGTCGGGTTGGATGTTGCTTACCCTGTTAGACATGCAAATGATGATGCGTCTGGAGGGTATACATGGCAGATGAATACAGATTTTGATGCAAATACAGATGCAAAAGCTTCTTTTTTAAGAGCATTTGAAACATGGCGATGTGAAACTGGTATTAATTGGGTGATTGGTGCTACAACTACCCTCGATGTTATTGAGGATGATGACGTTAATGTAATAAGATTTGATGTTGGTAATGAGTTGCCAGACAATATTTTAGGTCGTTGTACCTCTCGTTATACAGGCTGTCTGGTTGATAGTGGCACGAGTATTAACTTATTTGTTTACGAAATAGATATTGTGTTTAATGATGATGTAGATAATGCGGGTTCAGCTAGTATCGAAGAAACTTGGAATTTTGGTCCTGATGCATCAACTAGTTCTGAATATGATTTTGAAAGTGTCGCTCTTCATGAATTGGGTCATGGTCATCAATTAGCTCATGTTATCGATTCAAATAATGATGTTATGCATTATAGTTTCTTAAATGGACAGAATGAAAGAGTATTTGGAGCAAATAATATAATTGCAGCTGGTAATGTGCAGAGTAGAAGTACATCTGGTGTAGTGTGTGGTGTCATGGCTATGACAGATTACGCAGGTAGTTGCGGACTAAGTGTTGAAGATAATACTTTAGAAAAAAGCATCTCATTATACCCAAATCCAGCAAAACAACAATTCTTTATAAAATCTACAGTTGTCAATTTAGATAAAGTTGAAATATTTGATGTTAGTGGTAGGCTAGTTTCAGATATTGATGTTTCTGAGTCTTCTAGAACAAAAACGGTAAACTTAAATAATACGGCCAAGGGTATGTATTTTGTTAATATTCACTCAGAGGGCAAGTATATTACTAAAAAACTTATTATCAATTAGAATAAAATTTTTTTTAAAAAGGGCATTAACGAAAATTCATTAATGCCCTTTTTTATTTAGTTGAAATAAACTTTTGTAAGTTTATAATTTTCTATTTGTAATAAAAGCAATTCAATAGGTAGCACCTTATCGATTTTAACATATCTCAACAGTCTAAAAGTGAGACCATCCCGTAGTTAAAGTAATTACAGATATCCCTCTATAATGAGGTTTACTATAACTATATAAAAAATTGAAGGATGAAGAAGCACACACTAATTAGTTTGTTATTTTTTTTAGTATTTTCTAAATCAATGTCTGCACAACTAATGCTTAGAAAAGTATCATTAAGTAAACAAATTGAAAAATCAACTTTAGTATTAGAAGGAAAAGTACTTTCAAAAAAATCTTATTGGGACTCAAACCACGAAAAAATTTATACTATTAATACCATAGAAGTCTATAAGATTTTTAAGGGTGAAGTATTATCAACAATTGAAATTATAACACTTGGAGGAGTTGTTGGAATGGATGCTCAAATTGTTTATCCCAATTTAAAACTAAACATAGATGATACGGGGGTTTTTACCTTATACAATAGCCATGTAGAATTAGAATCTAAGATGTCTAATAAAAATAGATTTAAGCCCTACGGATCATTGCAAGGGTTTTATAAATACGATATTGGTAATGATACCGCAGGAAATCATTTTACTTCTAAAAAAGGAATTTCAAATTCTTTTTACAATGAAATAATGAGCCATACAAAAGCTAACTATATACAACTAACTAATTTCGAAGCTCAAAATAATACCACAACATCAAATAAAACCAGCAATTCACTTTTAGTTACAATTACAAATTTTTTTCCTACAAGTTCTACAGCTGGCACCAAATCCGTTTTAGTTATTACAGGTTCTAATTTTGGAACTACAAAAGGTAAAGTTAGTTTTAGTAATGCTGATACCGGAGGGTCGGGTTTTGTAAATGCTTTAGATAGCCAGATATTAACTTGGACTGATACAAGAATTACGGTTGAAATTCCTTCTGAAGCTGGAACAGGTAAAATAAGAGTAATAAATAATAACGGGAGCCTTCTGACTTCTAGTAACACGTTATATATTAAATATGCACAAGCAAATATAGTCTCTGATTATGTGAATTCAGGGATAGATGTGGCACATAAAACACAACTAATTGATGATAATGGAAGTGGCGGTTATACTTGGCATATGACATCGAGTTTTTCTGAACGAATCGGAGCGAAGGAAGCGCTAGATAGAGCATTAAAAACTTGGAGTTGTGAGACTCAAATTAATTGGATTTTGAATGAATCAAACATGATATCAAATACTAGTGCGCAACATAAAGCAAACTCAGATAATATTAATGTATTGACTTTTGATGACAGTACAAGTACTAATCCAGAAGATGATTTGCCAGACACCGTTCTTGGCTTAAGAACGTCATACTATTCAGCATGTACAGTAACAAAAAATGGCGTATCTAGTTTGGATTGGTATGTAACTGAATTTGATATCATATTTGATGACGAAACCAATTGGAACTTTAATTCACAAAAACCAGGAAGTGCAGAGTTTGATTTTGAAAGTGTTGCGCTTCATGAATTAGGGCATTGTAGGCAAATGGATCATATTATTGATACAGATAACATAATGCATTTTGCTATTGCTAACGGAGAATCCTTGAGGTTTTTGAATACTGATAACATTGAAGGTGCAAACAGGATTCAAGCTAATAGTACAGATAACCCAGTATGTGGCAAACCTTCAATGTCTAGTTTTTCTGGTAATTGTGCTTTAGGTGTAGAAGAAGATAAATTAAAAACAGGTATAAGCGTTTACCCAAACCCTACCAAAGGTAATTTATTTATAAAAAATGACAGAAATATTAATTTAGAGAAGGTTGTTATTTTTGATGTATCAGGAAGGTTTATAGCCCAACAAGATATTTCAAATACTTATGGTTTAAAAACTATTCATTTAAACAGTATTTCAAAAGGTATTTATTTTGTCAATATTTATTCAGATTTAACATTTATAACTAAAAAAATTACTTTGGAATAAGGAATTATTTTTAAAAATTATCATGGTGTCAAGTTCTAAAAAAGGAGGTATAATAATTATGTCTCCTTTTTTATTGTTGAATAACGAAAGATTTGTTTGATCATTGTTTTTTTAAAGCCATTAAGACTACTAAAACTTCACCACAAACGCAATAATAGCATAGCTTATAAATATGGTGGCTACTATTTAAAATACTTGTTGCTTCAGCAGCTTCTATTTTATCAACTCCACTATCTATTATTCGTTCTATAGAATTTTGGGCGTAATGTTCCTAATAATAAATTTCACATAATTTAACGAGTAATATTCCCGATAGTTGCAGTACTAACTAGTTAAATAATTAAAGGCAAGTGCTTTTTTAATTAATTGAATATTAGTTGTTTATAGTATTCGAATCAACAGATCAGATATAAGATATTTAAAAAAACGATATTTCATTTAGAATATTCTTAAATTGTTTTAATAACAATTAAGAATTCTATATGTATTTAAAATCGTTCTAAATAATAAAAACATGACATTTGTTACTTGTCTAAGAGCGTGTCCATAGCTACCTTTGCTAGAATCAAAAAATAACTTCAAAAAAATGAGCGGATTTTTTAAATCTTCGATTGGAAGAAAAATAGCCATGGCGCTATCTGCTTTCTTCTTAATGGTTTTCTTAATTATACATGTATCGGTAAATATGGTATCGATATTTAGCGAATCATTATTTAATGAAATGTCCCATTTTATGGGAACAAATCCATTAGTGCAATTCGCCATGCAACCGGTATTAATTTTTGGCGTTGTCTTTCATTTCGTTATGGGTTTTATTCTTGAATTGAAAAACAAAAAAGCTACCGGGATTGGTTATGCAAAAAACAATGGTGGAGCAAACTCAACTTGGATGAGTAGAAACATGATTTATAGCGGGCTCGTTGTACTTGCATTCTTAGGTCTACATTTCTATGACTTTTGGATCCACGAGATTACAGTGAAATATGTTGGAGGTGATATGACTGGGCTAATTGATCCAGAAAATCTAAATTCTGGTTTTCGTTATTATGAAGAATTATCCGAGAAATTTCACGATCACATAAGAACTATTTTCTATGTTATTTCCTTTATTCTTTTAGGGCTGCATTTAGGTCATGGTTTTACATCTGCTTTTCAGTCTATGGGAGTAACCGCAGGAAGAAAGAAAACATTACAAACTATTGGTAAAGCATACGCGATTGTAATTCCTTTAGGATTTATTGCAGTGGCACTTTATCATCATCTTAAATACGTATTAGCATAGATATGGGAACGTTAAACTCAAAAGTACCAGAAGGTCTATTAAAAGATAAATGGACTACATATAAGGACAAAATTAATCTTGTAAATCCAGCTAACAAACGTAATATCGACATTATTATAGTAGGCACGGGATTAGCAGGAGGCTCTGCAGCAGCTACTTTGGCAGAATTAGGATATAATGTAAAATCATTTTGTTTTCAAGATTCACCCAGACGAGCGCATTCTATTGCGGCTCAAGGAGGTATTAATGCTGCAAAGAATTACCAAGGTGATGGAGATTCAACATATAGACTTTTTTATGACACTGTAAAAGGGGGTGATTATCGTTCGCGTGAATCTAATGTGCATCGTTTAGCCGAGGTATCAACAAATATCATAGATCAATGTGTAGCACAAGGTGTTCCTTTTGCTCGCGATTATGGTGGATTATTAGATAACCGTTCTTTTGGAGGTGTACTAGTTTCAAGAACATTTTATGCAAAAGGACAAACAGGTCAGCAACTTTTATTAGGGGCTTACTCTGCAATGAATCGTCAAATAGGTCGTGGTAAAATAAAAATGTACAGTCGTCACGAAATGTTAGATGTTGTTATTGTGGATGGAAAAGCGAGAGGTATTATAGCACGCAACTTAGTTACTGGAGAGATTGAGCGTCATTCTGCTCATGCAGTAGTTTTAGGAACAGGTGGTTATGGTAACACTTTTTATCTTTCTACATATGCTATGGGTAGTAACGTTACTGCAATATGGAAAGCTCATAAACGTGGTGCATTTTTCGCAAATCCATGTTATACTCAAATTCACCCTACTTGTATTCCAGTATCAGGAGACCACCAGTCTAAACTAACATTGATGTCTGAATCATTAAGAAATGATGGGCGTATATGGGTGCCAAAAAATATGGACGATGTTTTGGCTATCAGAGAAGGGAAATTAAAACCTATTGATATATCAGAAGAAAATAGAGATTATTATTTAGAACGCCGTTATCCAGCATTTGGAAACTTAGTACCTAGAGATGTTGCATCAAGAGCAGCAAAAGAGCGTTGTGATGCAGGGTATGGAGTAAATAAAACTGGTGAGGCAGTGTATTTAGATTTTGCTGCAGCTATAGCGCGTTATGGAAAAGAACAAGCGCATGTAAAAGGGCTTGATGAAGATAACAAAGCACTTGTAACAGCGCTAGGTAAAGACATTATAAAGGCGAAATATGGGAACTTATTCCAGATGTACGAGAAAATCGTAGATCAAAATCCATATGAAACACCAATGATGATTTTCCCAGCGGTACACTATACCATGGGAGGTATATGGGTAGATTATAATTTAATGACTACAGTTCCTGGGTTATACGCTATTGGAGAAGCTAATTTCTCTGATCATGGTGCTAACAGACTTGGTGCTTCGGCTTTAATGCAAGGACTTGCAGATGGATACTTTGTTTTACCATATACCATTGGTGATTATTTAGCTGATGATATTAGAACTGGACCAATTGCAACAGATACCAAAGAATTTGATGATGCAGAAAGTCTTGTGAAATCAAATCTAGATAAATTAATCAATAATAACGGAACACATTCTGTAGATTATTTTCATAAGAAATTAGGGAAAATCATGTGGAATAAATGTGGAATGTCCAGAAACGAAAAGGATTTAAAAGATGCTATTTCTGAAATTGCTGAATTAAGAGCAGAGTTTTATAAAGACGTTAGAGTTCCTGGAAATGCAAACGAATATAATGAAGAGCTTGCAAAAGCTGGTCGTGTTGCAGATTTCTTAGAGCTTGGTGAGTTGTTCGCTAAAGATGCGTTACAAAGAGAAGAATCAGCAGGCGGTCATTTTAGAGATGAGTACCAAACACCAGAAGGTGAGGCTATGCGTAGAAAAGAATTTCAGTACGTATCTGCTTGGGAGTATAAAGGACAGCCAAAAGATGCCGTTTTGCATAAGGAAGAATTAGTTTACGAAAATATTGAAGTAAAAGAAAGAAGTTATAAATAACAGATAAGTTATGAAATTAACATTGAAAATATGGCGCCAAAAAAGTGCTAACGATAAAGGAAAGATTGTTGACTATAAGCTTAATGATGTGTCGCCAGATATGTCTTTCTTAGAAATGCTAGATGTTTTAAATCAAGAATTAATTGATAAGAATGAAGAGCCAATAGCTTTCGATCATGATTGTAGAGAAGGTATTTGTGGTATGTGCTCTATGTATATTAATGGTCGAGCACATGGACCAGATAGAAGCATTACTGTTTGTCAGTTACACATGAGGAGTTTTAGTGATGGTGATACTATCTATATTGAACCTTGGCGTGCATCAGCATTTCCTGTAATTAAAGATTTAATTGTAGATAGAAGTGCTTTTGATCGTATTCAACAAGCAGGCGGATTTATCTCTGTAAATACTTCAGGTAATACTCAAGACGCTAATGGTACTCTAATTTCAAAGCATGCTGCTGATGAAGCTATGGATGCAGCAACCTGTATTGGTTGTGGTGCTTGTGTAGCGACTTGTAAAAACTCTAGCGCAATGTTATTTGTTGGTGCTAAAGTCTCACAATATGCGTTACTGCCTCAAGGACAGATAGAGGCCGCAGATCGCGTTCAAAATATGGTTGCGCAAATGGACCTAGAAGGTTTTGGTAACTGTACAAATACAGGGGCTTGTGAGGTTGAATGCCCTAAAGGTATTTCTCTAGATAATATTGCAAGAATGAACCGAGAATTAATGAAAGCTGCTGTTAAGTAGTAGATTAATAAAAATATTTAGGCCCATACCAACTTGTTGGTATGGGCTTTGCTATTAATAATATGAGTATTAAATAAGAATATTCATTCGCTAATAATGTTTATGTATAAAATTCTTTTATTAATAATTTTCTTTTCAACGCTTCAGGTAGTAGATGTTTTTGCCCAAGAATTACCTGATTCTTTTGCTTTATTTGACGAAAAGGAACTTCTTAAACATGTTGAATCGTTATCATCTGATGTTTTTGAAGGGAGAAGAACAGGGACAAATGGTGCTTCTAAAACCAGAAAGTATATAATCAATCAATTTCATACTTTAAAAGTAAAGTCTTTAGGTGAATCTTTCGAACAGCATTTTGTATTTGTTAATAATAGAAAACAATATAATGCTACAAATATATTAGGTCGCATTAAAGGAACGACTTTCCCTGAAAAATATATAGTTATAAGTGCACATTACGACCATGAAGGTGTTAAATATGGCAAAATTTATAATGGCGCAGATGATAATGCTTCAGGAGTAGGTGCTTTGTTTGCTTTCGCGGAATATTTAAAAAATAAATCTCCAAAGCATTCAGTGATTTTAGCTGCCTTTGATGGAGAAGAATTAGGGCTTCAAGGTTCTAAATACTTTGTAGAAAATTCAATTATCCAATTTCAAGATATTATTGTTAATTTGAATATGGACATGATAAGTCGAAGTGATAAGAAAGAATTATATGTTGTTGGAACCTCAGAAAACAATAAATTAAAGTCTTTAGTTTTAGATTCTAAACGCCAAAATAAAATAAAACTCGTTACTGGTCATGATGGATATGATGGTTTAGATAATTGGACATATTCTTCAGACCATGCTAATTTTTATAAAAAAGGTGTCCCGTTTTTATATTTTGGTGTTGAAGACCACAAGGACTATCATGAACCTACAGATGATTATGAAAATATTCATCCAGAGTTTTATACTGAAGCTGTAAAAACCATTATTTCTGTATTTGAAAAGATAGATCATTCTAAACTTTAAAAAAAAACAGATTTAGTCCCCACTTTCTCCAAGCATAAACGCACCTTCTATTAGAATTTTTTCATTTAAAAAATCATCAGGATTTAAAATAGCCACAAACGTTTCAGTCTGTACTCCTAGATTCACTTTCATTTTTTCAAAGTAAAATGTATCATTTTCTTTTTTCATTAAAACTAGAATAAAGTAATTTTCATCTATTTCAATAATAGCTTTTTTAGGTAAGGCTAAACTTTTTTTAGAGTCGGTAATAATATCTGCTTCCACATACATTCCAACAATAAAATTGGCTTTAGATTCATCATTTAAATGAGCATGCACTAGTACGATTCTACTTGTTTTATCTATTGTTGTGCCTGCTAAATGAACTTCTGCTTCAAAAATCTCATTTGATGCTTCGGGGATTTTAAAGTCAATTTTCTGCCCTTTTTTTACATTCAAAATATCTTTTTCAAAAACAGATAATTCTAAATGAATATGATTTGTATCTACAATTTCCATAATAATATCAGATGGTGATACATAGATTCCATTACTTATGTTCACTTTTGTTACATAACCTTCAATAGGAGAATATAAGTTTATAGTTGATGCTATACGTCCCTGTTCAACAGAAGTTGGGTTTATATTCAACATCACTAATTTTTTGCGCAATCCATTAAAATGTGCCATGTTACTCTTATAAGCGCTTTCTGCTTTTAAAAAGTTTTTTTGAGATGTAATATTTTCATCAAAAAGTGTTTTTTGCCGGTTAAATTCTGCTTTTAAGTAATTAAGCTGTTCGGAAATTTCTAAATATTCCTGTTGTATTTGAATGAATTCAGGATTTTCAAGAGTAACTAAAACTTGTCCTTTTTTAACTTTATCTCCAATTAATAATGGTGTTTTTGTAATATAACCACCGAGAAAGGCACTTATTATGGCTTTATTTTGCGGGGGTACATCAATCATTCCAGTAGTTTTAATAGTATGATTGAATAACTGTTCCTCTAGTTTGCCAAATTCCATGTTCTCACTTGTAAATTGTGACTGACTAATAATAATCTCATTTGCGTTTATTGATGCCTCAATAACAGTTTCATTATTTTTTTCTGAATTTCCACAGGCTATAAATACTAGCGAAAATAATATGATATATAGATATTTCATTTTTTAAAGTATAAGATAATTTATAGTGATGATTGTTTGGTTATAAGCATTAAGGTTGTCAAGATACGAGAGTTCAATATCGGTTGCCGTTTCTATGCTCTGTATGTATTGAAAAAAATCAATTTCACCCTCTTTAAATGTGCGTTCCGCAGTTTTTATAATTTCTTCCGAAAGGGTTTTCCCTTGTGTTTCATAATAACTTATAGCTTCATTATGTTGATTAAGTTTTGCTAATAGTGATTGGTATTCAGCATTTAATTTAATTTTATAATCCTGTTTTTCAGCTTCTGCAACTTCTTGTGCAATCTTTGAAGCTTTTATTTTTGAAGTATTCCCACTAAAAAATAATGGAATTTTTACTCCCAATTGATAGCCTTTAATATTGGTGTTTAAAGTGCTGTTGGTGCCTTGAAAATATTCTACACTTAAATCTGGTAAAAGGTTTTGCTTTTCTTGCTGATTTAATGCTTTGTAATAGCTTTTAGAGTTTTCGTAAAATGAAAAACCCACATTTTTTTCTATAGAAATATTTTGCAATTCCAGTTTTTTTAAAGGTTCATTAATAATTAAAAACGTGTCTATTTGTATTAGTTTTTTTAATAGTTCTTTTGCTAAAAGCACCTCTTGTAGCGAATGATTGTAGGCGGTTTCAAGTTTCTTCTGTTTAGATTTTGCACTAATCATTTCTAAATAATTAGTTTCTCCCAATTCAAAACGACGAATAGAAGCGCTTACAAATTTCTCATACAAACTATCTAAAAACTTATAAGTTTTAGCTTTGTTTTTGGCATACTTCAAATTTGAATACGCCAAATTAACATCACGTTTTAGAACCTCTAACTTGATATTATAGTTTGATTGTTGCAAATTAAATTTTGCTTTATTAACCTTCTTGTCAGCAAAGTAAACCGTGGGAAATTTAAAATCTTGAGCTAGTCCAAAAACCTTGAGAGGCTCCCCATTTAGAGCTAAGTTATTTTCGTCATAACTATAATAAACAGATGTTTTGTCAAAACTAAAAGCACTTCCAACTAAGGTTTTGGCTTCGTTGGTTTTTAAAGAAGACGCCTTTAAGTCTGCGTTATTTTCAATAGCCAAATTAACAGCTTCATTAACTGTAAAAGGTTTGTTTTGAGCATATGTAGAAATCGACAATAAAATAATGATTACTGATGCGATTGTTTTTTTCTTCATTTTAGTTTCTTTTTTTTCTTCAAACCAAGCATATAAAACAGGTAAAACAATGAGTGTTAAAACCGTTGCAGTAACTAAACCACCAATTACAACCGTGGCTAATGGGCGTTGTACTTCAGCACCTGCATTTGTAGAAATGGCCATTGGTAAAAAGCCAAGAGCTGCTGCTGCTGCAGTTAATAAAACTGGTCTTAAACGTTCAATAGTACCTCTTTTTATAAGTTCTTCAATGTTAGTAAAGCCTTCTTCTTTAAGTTCTTTAAAATGTTCGATTAAAACGATACCGTTTAAAACAGCTATACCAAATAGGGCAATAAAACCAACACCGGCAGAAATACTAAATGGTAAGTCTCTAAACCATAATAGTAAAATACCACCAACTGCTGAAAGTGGAATTGCAGAATAAACCATAGCTGCTTCTTTTATAGAACCAAAGGCAAAATGTAGTAGTATAAATATTAAAACGAGTGCGATAGGAACGGCTATCATTAATCTGGCTTTGGCACTTTGCAGGTTTTCAAATTGGCCGCCATAATTGATGCTGTAACCTACAGGAAGTTTTAATTTGCTTTCAATAATTTTGCGAACATCATCTACTACAGACTCTAAATCTCTGTTTCTAACATTAATACCTACAACAATTCTGCGTTTTGTGTCGTCTCTAGAAATTTTAGCAGGTCCTGTAGTGTATTTTATTTCGGCTAATTCACTTAATGGTATTTTTAAACCATTAGGCACATCTATAAATAGATTTTCAAGATTTTCAATATTTGTTCTATGTTCATCATCTAAACGGATGACCATGTCAAAACGTTTTTCACCTTCAAAAACACTTCCCATTGTTTTTCCAGCAAACCCCATAGATACAATTTGGTTGATATCTGAAATATTTAAACCATAGCGTGCTAGTTTACTTCGGTTGTAAGTCACGCTCATTTGGGGTAAGCCTTCTACTTTTTCAATAATAATGTCTGAAGCGCCTTCCACATTTTTAATAAGCGATTTAATTTCATTTGCTTTGTTTGCCAAAACGGACAAATCTTCCCCGAAAATTTTAACTGCTATATCGGCTCTAACCCCTGTAATAAGCTCATTAAAGCGCATTTCAATAGGCTGTGTAAATTCCACTTCCATGCCAGGTATAATTGAGAGTGCTTTTTTAAATTTATCGGCCAATTCGTCTTTGCTTTCAGCAGAAACCCATTCGCTTTTTGGTTTTAGTTTGATAATAACATCACTTTCTTCCATGCTCATGGGGTCTGTAGGTACTTCAGCAGCACCAATTCTACTAACCACTTGGTCTACTTCAGTAAAGTTTTCTAAAAGAATTTGTTCAATTTTAGTTGTGATTTCTATGGTCTTACTTAAAGAAGTTCCAGTTTTTAAAACAGGTTGAATAACAAAATCACCTTCATCTAAAGTGGGTACAAATTCACCACCCATAGTTGTAAAAATCCATATACTAGTAGCGAGTAAAAGTCCAGCAAGTGAAATTACTATTTTCTTATTTTCCAATGCCCAATGAATAGTTGGTTTGTAAAGTTTGGTTAAGAATTTCATTAACCTAACCGATATGTTTTTATCACTTTGTTTGCTCGGTTTTAAAAATACAGATGAAATTACGGGGACATAGGTTAAACAAAAAATCATGGCACCTATTAATGCAAAACTAAAGGTAAGTGCCATAGGTTTAAACATTTTTCCTTCAACACCACTTAACGATAAAATAGGAATGAATACAATAAGAATGATAAGTTGCCCAAATATGGCAGAATTCATCATTTTTGAGGCACTTTTCTCTGTTATAGAGTCAATTTGAGATTGTTGTTCTGATTTAGAAAGGGATGAAATTTTTGAACTTTGACTCGTGATTTGATAGGCAATAAATTCAACTATTATAACGGCACCGTCAATAATAATTCCAAAATCAATTGCACCTAAACTCATTAAATTAGCATCTATCCCAAAAATATTCATTAAAGAAATAGCGAATAATAAACACAAAGGAATAACTGAAGCAACGACGAGTCCGGAACGTAAATTTCCTAATAGTAAAACCACTACAAAAATAACTATGAGCGACCCTAAAATTAAGTTTTCAGCTACCGTAAACGTTGTTTTTCCAATAAGTTCACTTCGCTCCAAAAACCCATTAATATAAACACCTTCTGGCAGAGAACTTTGTATAGAAGCTACACGCTCCTTAACAGCATCAATAACTTCTTTAGAATTACCATCTTTAAGCATCATGACTTGCCCAAGTACTTTTTCTCCTTCACCATTTCCAGTAATAGCACCAAAACGTGTGGCACTTCCAAAACCAATTTGTGCAATGTCTTTTATATAAATAGGTATGCCATCGTTTTTTACAACAATGTTTTCTATATCGCTTAATGAGTTTACTAAACCTTCACCACGAATAAAAAAAGCTTTATTTGTTTTTTCAATATAACCGCCACCAGCAACACTGTTGTTTTTTTCTAAAGCATCAAAAACATCTATGTAATTAATGCGCATAGCTTTAAGTTTTTGCGGATTGATGGCAATTTCATATTGCTTTAAATAACCGCCCCAGGTATTTACCTCTACTACACCAGGAATACCAGAAAGTTGACGTTTAACAATCCAATCTTGTACAGTTCTTAAATCAGTTGAAGAATACCTGTCTTTAAATTCGGGTTTTACATCTAAAATGTATTGATAAATCTCGCCTAAACCTGTGGTTATCGGACCCATTTCTGGGGAACCAAAACCTTTTGGAATTTTCTCTGAAGCAGATTTAATTTTTTCAGCAATTAATTGTCTTGGAAGATACGTACCAAGCTTATCTTCAAAAACAATTGTAACTACAGATAATCCGAATTTTGAAACCGATCGAATTTCTTGAACACCTGGAAGATTTGCCATTTCAAGCTCCACAGGATAGGTTATAAACTGTTCAATGTCTTGTGTAGATAAATTTCTGGAAGTTGTTATAACTTGCACCTGGTTATTGGTAATGTCAGGGACAGCCCCAATAGGAATTTGAGTTAAAGAATAAATCCCGAAACCAACAACAGAGGCTATAAATAACAAAACAACTAGCTTATTCCTTAAGCTAAATTTTATCATGTTTTCTAACATAATTCTTATATAAATAATCAATAGCGTCCTAAACGTTTAATAAAAGAGAAAGGGAAATTTGTTCCGCAAAGTTATCTTTGTGGTGCAACACAAAAAACACCTTTCTCCTATGACAAATATAACTTTGTTTTCTCAGATAATTTCAAAATTAGACTCT